>NZ_JBEFOD010000008.1:1283405-2424380 GCF_045063665.1 Nonlabens sp. Asnod3-H03 | reverse complement strand
TACCACATACCACATACCACATACCACATACCACATACCACATACCACATACCACATACCACATACCACATACCACATACCACATACCACATACCACATACCACATACCACATACCACATACCACATGATCTACTCCTTCAAATCACACATTCCAGTAATTCACGAGTCCAGTTTCGTTCATCCACAGGCGACCGTTATCGGTAATGTAATTATTGGTAAGAATTGTTACATAGGACCATCGGCTGTAATACGAGGCGATTGGGGCGAGATAATTCTGGAAGATGGTGTTAATGTGCAAGAGAATTGTACCATACATATGTTCCCTGGAAAAAGCATCACGCTTAAAGAAGGAGCGCACGTAGGTCATGGAGCAATTATTCACGGTGCAAACCTAGGTCGCAACTGCATGATAGGTATGAATAGTGTCATAATGGATGATGCGACTATAGGAGACGAATGCATAGTAGGAGCGATGACATTTGTAAAAGCTGAAGCTGTTTTTGAACCACGTTCTTTAATTGTAGGGAATCCAGCCAAAAAAATCAAAGAGGTTTCTGATCAAATGATCGCTTGGAAAACTGCTGGAACTAAATTGTACCAACAATTACCTGCAGACTGTCATGAAACTATGAGAGAAGTAGAGCCGCTGCGTGAAATCCCTGAAAATAGACCAGTTCAAGAAGATTTTTATAAGACCTTACAGGAAATCAAAAAGAGCTGATCATTAAATGATAGCTTAATATAAAAGATTTAATCCTTTATGGTTTTAACACTATGTATTAAAAAGTCACGTATTTAATTAAACCTATTTACTTCGATTAAGTCCTATTAGTATATAAAACAAACCATTTAAAACCTATGTACTATGAAAAATTTATTGAAAGTATTCGTCCCAACAACAAGAAAATTATTTGTTCAATTAAGTGACATAGCACGTTCCGCAAACTATGCAATTCATAGATAAAATGCTTTATTAATAAAAAAACTATAAAGTATACAATTATGAAAATCGAGCCTTGAAAGTGATAATAGCCCAGTCGTTATTATCACTTTTTTTTGTGTTTAATTTTGCTGGCCTTTTTTAATTGAATCACTCAGTTGTAGAAGAAACATAAGTCATAAATGGTTTGTACTCTTATCTTCTAGTTATCAGTTCAGTTGATTTCATAAATGAAATGATTTTTTATCGCTTTCGCGAAAGCGGAATTACAACATAAAATTTACAACTAACAACTGTTAGTTTTGTATTTTTATACCATGGCAAAGACTATGGATTTTTTGCTCCCAAAAATGGGAGAATCAATAACAGAAGGAACAATACTTAACTGGCTGGTTCAAGAAGGAGAAGCTTTTGAAGAAGGTGATATCCTTGTTGAAGTAGGTACCGATAAAGTAGATAATGAAGTACCAGCGCCAGCAGCAGGTATTATGTTTAAGCATTTATGTGCAAACGGTGATGTGGTAGAAATAGGTAGCGTGATTGCTCAATTTGAAGAATCAGATGGTTCTGTAAAGACGGTAGCCGCTCCAAAATCTGCTGAGTCTAATAAGGTAGTTAAGAGTGGATCTTCTGTGAGTAAGCCGCCTAAGATGGTAAAAGCAAGTTCAAAAGCTACTGCGGTTTCTAATTCTTATGTAAATCAAGATCTTTTTGTGAGTCCACTCATAGATAGTATGGCTCGCAAGCATCATTTATCTTATGAAGAACTAGCTCGCATACCAGCAACTGGTCATGAAGGTAGATTGCGCAAGAGCGATGTGGTAAATTATATCAATGAAGGTAGGCCTTTTCAATTTGCACAAGCAGTAAATAATGAACCAGATCCTACGGCATATCGTATACCACAATTAAAACTGGATAAAGGAACAGGAACCATTATAAAAATGGACCGCATGCGCTCTATGATTGCAGATCATATGGTGTATTCTAAACATACCAGTCCGCACGTGACTGCTTATGTGGAGGCAGATCTTACAGATTTAGTGAACTGGCGTAATAAAAATAAAGCACCTTTTCAAGAAAAATACGGTGAGCGATTAACGTTTACACCGCTTTTTGTAGATGCGGTAGCGAGAGCGATTAAGGAATATCCTAATATCAACGCTAGTGTAGATGGTTCCAATATCATCGTTAAAGAAAATATCAACGTAGGTATGGCGACGGCATTACCATCAGGTAATTTAATAGTACCTGTGGTAAAAAATGCCGACCAGAAATCTTTACAAGAAATCGCTGCAGATGTGAATCGCATGGCAAACCTAGCACGTGAAAATAAATTAGGTGGCGACGATATTAAAGGAGGAACATTTACGATATCAAATGTGGGAACATTTGGATCATTAATGGGAACACCTATTATCAATCAGCCAGAGGTAGCAATTCTTGCAACAGGAATTATAAAAAAACGTGCTGAGGTAATGACACGCGATGGAGTAGATTCTATAGAAATACGTAGTATGATGATGTTATCATTATCATTTGACCATAGAGTAGTAGATGGATTTTTAGGAGGTAGTTTTTTAAAGCAAGTGGCTTTGAATCTTGAGGCAGCGCCTGATAAAGATTATTAAAAAGAATTGAATTTCCGCACTCGATGCGGAAACTGCTAGTTTTATTTAATGGCCAGTTACGAGCACAAATATTATGTCTATTTACTTTCTAATAAGAAAGATGGTGTTTTGTACCTTGGAATGACAGATGATGTGAAGCATAGAACTGGACAACATAAAGAAGAAAGGTATAAGAAAGCGTTCTCAAAACGATACCAGACTAAAAAACTGGTCTATTTTGAAGAATTTCAATGGGTTCAAGAGGCACAAGCAAGAGAGAAGAAGCTGAAGAAGTGGAAACGGCAATGGAAAATAGACCTTATTGAAAAGGATAATCCAGAATGGCTAGATCTTGCAGAGGCTTGGTGGGATGATGAGAATTATTAATTAGTATGGAGTAAGTATAATCAGATTCCGCATCAAGTGCGGAAATTCAAGATATTATGAAAATAAGTAAAGAAATTTTAGAATTCGGATATAAAAACCTAATCACTGCCAAAGCCATGGCAGAGCTCTACGAAGAGAACTTTAAAACAGTTTCTAAGTATGTGCATGCAACTAGTCGTGGTCATGAGGTGATTCAGACGGCGCTAGGAATGCAGTTGTTACCGCAAGATTATGCTTTTCCATATTACCGTGATGACGCGATGTTACTTTCTATAGGTATGAAACCTTATGATCTAATGTTGCAATTGCTGGCTAAAAAAGATGATCCTTTCTCTGGTGGACGTACCTATTACTCGCATCCATCTCTGAAAGATATCGATAAGCCTAAAATACCACATCAATCTAGTGCTACAGGAATGCAGGCTATTCCTGCTACTGGTGTAGCGTTAGGATTTCATTATCGCGAGAGTTTAACAGAAGAACAAAGAGCTGCTATTGATTCAAATTCGAGTTCAAGTTCAAGTTCTGATTCCATTGTAGTTTGTTCTCTAGGTGATGCATCTGTGACTGAAGGTGAGATTGCTGAAGCTTTTCAAATGGCAGCTTTAAAGCAATTGCCTATTTTATATCTAGTGCAAGATAACGGTTGGGATATCAGCGCAAATGCTGCAGAAACTCGTGCACAAAATGCTGCTGAATATGCTGCAGGATTCCACGGTATAGAAGCTATTTCTATCGACGGGACTGATTTTGAAGAAAGTTACAACACCTTAAACGAGGTGATTGAAAAAATAAGAACAGAGCGCAGACCGTTTTTGGTTCACGCTAAAGTACCATTATTAAATCACCACACCAGTGGTGTAAGAATGGAGTTTTATCGCGATGATTTGGAAGAGGCGAGAAGCCGTGATCCATATCCGCGTATGAGACAGTTATTGCTCGATAATGGATTTAGTGAGCAAGATGTAGATGGTTATGACGCTTTCGCGAAAGCGGAATCTAAAAAAGCTCTAGAGCAAGCAATGAAAATGCCCGATCCTGAGCCATCAGATTTATACACACACGATTTTGCACCAACACCGATAACAGAAGAAAAAGGAGAGCGATCTCCAGAAGGTGCTGATAAAGTCGTGATGGTAGATTGTGCACTATTTGCCATTGAAGAATTAATGAAAAAACATCCAGAATGCTTGTTGTATGGGCAAGATGTAGGTGGTAGATTAGGTGGTGTTTTTAGAGAAGCGGCGACACTGGCACAAAAATTTGGCGATAATAGAGTTTTCAACACGCCTATTCAAGAAGCATTTATAGTAGGTAGTACGGTAGGAATGAGTGCTGCAGGTTTGAAACCTATCGTAGAGGTGCAATTTGCAGATTATATCTGGCCTGGACTAAATCAATTGTTTACAGAGGTTTCTCGATCTAATTACTTAAGTAATGGAAAATGGCCTGTTTCTATGGTCTTGAGAGTGCCGATAGGAGCTTACGGTTCTGGTGGTCCTTACCATTCTAGTTCTATGGAAAGCGTGGTTTCTAATATAAGAGGTTTAAAGATTGCCTATCCATCAAATGGTGCCGATTTAAAAGGACTGATGAAAGCTGCTTATTATGATCCTAATCCGGTGGTGATTTTTGAGCATAAAGGATTGTACTGGTCTAAAGTAAAAGGAACTAAAGGCGCTACAAGTATAGAACCTAGTGAGGACTATGTGTTGCCGTTTGGAAAAGCATGGGTACTACAAGAAATCTGGAAAAAAGAAGAAGAAGAAACCTTGAGTATTATTACTTATGGAATGGGTGTGCATTGGGCAATGAATGCAACTGAAGAACTTGGTTTGCAAGATAGAGTAGAGGTTGTGGATTTAAGAACGCTGCATCCACTAGATTATGAAACGGTTTTTGCGAGTGTAAAGAAATGTGGTAAATGCCTAGTCGTTACTGAAGAACCTAGTGAGAATAGTTTCTCACGTGCTTTACAAGGACGCATTCAAGAAGAATGTTTCAAATACATCGACGCTCCGGTAATGGTCATAGGATCTGAAAATATGCCAGCGATTCCATTAAATTCTGTTCTTGAGGAAACGATGATTCCTAGTACAGAGAAAGTAAAAACTAAGATTGAGGAAATTCTTAATTATTAATTGTTGCATGTTAACTAAATTAATTGCGAGATTAAATTCTAAAATTATCCCTTTTGACCTAAGGTCATTAGGGATTTTTAGGATAATTCTAGGGCTTGCAATAATTTATAATCTTGTTTTTTATAGATTTCCTGCTGTAGGTGTGTTTTATAATACTCCTGATTTAATTCCTCCATCTACTATTGCTAATTATTATGGGACTCCATTGCAATTATTTAATTGGATAGATTCTGATTTGTGGTATAATTCTCTATTTCTAATAATGCTTTTGTTGAGTATTTTATTGACGGTAGGTTATCAATTAAAATGGGTGATTCCAGCTCTATTTGTATTGTTCGGTAGTATGATCACTACTAATCCTTATGTCGCGCATGGTGTAGAATATCTAGAGGAAACAGCGCTGTTTTGGGCTATTTTTTTACCATTAGATAAAAGGTTTATCATTACTAAAATTACAGATGTTAGAACACAAAACTCAGGTAATTTTGCACATCTAGGTTTACATTTTCAATTGTTTCTTATCTATTTTTCTAGTTGGATTTTTAAAAATGGAGAGCTATGGCAGTCAGGAAAGATTCTTGAAATAGTATCTAAGGACTTAATACATTCTAAACCTCTATTACAAGGAATAAGCAACCAACCAGAAGTTTTAGAAATCTTAACCTATAGTGGTTTTTATCTAGAGGTGATTATTTCATTATTAATACTCAGCGCTTTCTTTTTCAAAAATTCACGTAAGTGGGTCTTTATTTCTATACTTATCTTACATGCGACTATGGCGCTTTATCTTCATGTAGGAACGTTTTTTATTATAGGTTTTGCTTTTTCTATTTTGTTTTTACCTGCAGGATTCTGGGATCATAGAATAATAAATAGACTGTACAGTCCGACTGGTATGATTGATGTTTCTCAAAAGGAGAAGCTAAATCAATTAAAAACTATTGGTATACTGGTATTTATGGCTTTTATACTACATGGTAATTTACATCACTGGAGTAAGAATAGTTATTTGAGCCCAACTTTATTAAAACTTCCTTTCTATCATTACACCATAGGTAGACAGTTACCAGATCCGGGAATATTTAGTGGCTTTTGGCACCAATCGTGGAAGTTTTTCCCTAATAATATATATGATGATTTAGGTGATTTTATATTCATCGGTTATAATGCGTCTGGGAAAGCTATAGAATTAAGAACTGGGACCGAATTAACTATTAGTGAAAGTGATGATACGATAGAAATAAATCCATTACCGTCGCATTCTTATTTCGGCGCAGAGTTTACCTTTGGAGTATATTATAAATTTTACCAAAATCGATTTCCTGAGTCAACTCAACAAGGTTGGCTAACTATAGAATTAGATAATTACAAAAAAGCACATCCTAAGAATAAAATTTCTAAAGCTGAATTATGGAAGCTAAAGCGTTTTCATCATTATGAAGGTGAACATTTAAAGTTGCAGGACTCACTTATCAAAATTTGTACTATTTATAACCCTATTAAATAATATCTCATGAAAATAACCCTAGAAAGAAAGAATACAGAATATCTACTAGAAGCAAAAGGTGTTTCTGGAAACACCGTGATGATAGACCATAGCGGTATGGAAACTGTTCAAGGAGTAAGTCCTATGGAGTTACTTCTTATGGGTGTAGGCTCTTGTAGTGCGATAGATATTATCGCGATTTTAAAAAAACAACGCCAGAATATTACTAGTTATAAGGTTGAGGTCACTGGAGAGCGTTATGAGTTAGATGATTCTAAGCCATTTAAATCTATGCATGTTCTTGTGAAATTAGAAGGAGACATCAATCCAGATAAAGCTCAAAAAGCAGCCGATTTGAGTTTTGATAAATACTGCTCTGTTTCAAAGAGTTTTGATAAGTGTGTAGAGATCACATATAGTATTCAAATAAACAAGCCTTCTTAACTAAGAAGGCTTGTTTATTTGAAGATGATATTGAAATTATTTTATTTTCTCAATCGTAAAAAAGTTGCTACCAGCGTCTGGACGCATTCTTATAACACCACTATTACCAGCTCTTTCAGTATGAATGTATACTTCATCACCAGCTTGTAATTCAATTACTTCTGTGATGTTAACACTAGATGAGTTACCTGCAGAATTATTATTAAGGATTATGTTATTTGCTGTAGGTGTTGCTGGGTAACCTGTACTTGAATCACTAGGTCTAAAGTACCTCAATTCTGCATCTAATTGTAAGTTAAAATTATTAGCGCTACCTGCTGTATTAGGAGCAAAAATTGCCATTGCAACTACAATTCTATAGCGTCCATCTTCATTTACGGTCAGTCTAGTTTGATTATCACTTTCTGTGGTTGAAAATAACATATTATCATCGTTCCAATCATTAAAAGCAAAAAGTTCTAGTTCTTGACTAGTCCCATTATTTAAATTTTTACCTCTACTAGCCGCATTACCAAAACGAGCTGAACGATCTTCTCTAAATTGAGGAACCCATCTACTTCCGTTCCATGAATATAATCCTTCTCTAACATCGTTGCGATAACCTGATGGAGTTAGATCCTCATTAGTATTATAAACAATCGTTCCTTTTACTACACCAGTAACCGGTGCTGCTAGTGATGCGTCAGTAAGAGCAACTCTATTAATTAATAGTCCTTTATCTGTCGCTCCTAGCTCTAGACTAGCTGCATCTTCTATAGAAGTAGTACCTATTCCTACACTACCATTAGTGTAAATGTTATCAGTAATATCAGTAGCAGCGTTAGTAGTAGATTCTACATGCCAGTCATAATCCTTGTCAGCAGATGTTATAATTCTATTCCATCTCTCTTGCCAGACATATAAGCCTTCAGTACCGGAACTTGTTCTCGAATTATAAGCAATTAGTCCATTTAATGGATCACTTACTAATGGAGCAAAGGTTGATAAATCTGCAATATTAATACGGTTAGGTAGAAAACCTTTGGTATTGTGAGCTAAAGATAATGAAGCATAATCAGGATTACTATTTGCTCCTATTTGAATGTTTTCTCTCTCTGGATTTGCATTGAGTATCACTCCAGAATCTCCACGTATTTGTAGATTCATATCTGGATCACCATCAGGATTAAAGGTAACCTGACTTGAACTACCAAAAGATCGATGTGATAGAAAAACGTCACCATTACTAGTAAAGGTCAAATCTGTGTTATTAGTGGCCAGATACATTCCAGAATTTGTTGAGTTTGTAAAAGAATAGCTAGGTGAGGTTTCTGTACCGTTAGATAAACTTCTTAACGCACCATTTGTTTCAAATCTAAATCTATCGTTATTATTGGTTTTCACGATCAGAGGAAATGCATTGTTACTTCCCAATCGGTTTGTAGTATCAATGGTATTACCATTTAAGGACCAGTCAGTATCATTCCCTAATGCTATCCATTGATCTGTACCATTCCAATAATAAAAACCTTTATTTAAAGGATTTGATCCTGTAACAACTTGTGTATTGTAAACTAAAACACCTTCTTCTAACGTGGTACCAGAAAGCGAAATTCCTGTTAGATTGTTACTTGCACTTAAAGCAACTTTAGGAATTAATATACCCTTATCACTTTCATTAATATCCAATGCAGTTCCATCGGCAGGTGTAGCGGTATTGATCCCTACTTGTCCCAAAATCACTTGGCATGTCAAGAAAACTAGAATGAGTGTAAAAAACTTCATATAAACATTATTGTTTTCAAATTTAAGTTTTGTTACCCATTGATATTCTGAAAATCTAATAATCGTGTGTTTAATCGATGATAATGCGTTTAGCGTCGGTAAAACGTATGGTGTAAGGTGCTTTTAAACTGTAATTCGTAAGTTTTAAAGCAAAAAAATATCTCGTTTCAAACAAAATGATACGAGATATTTAAATCTTTTCTAGTTTTAGAATTAACCTTACTGCGGTGGATATTGCATTAAAATTTCTTGAACAATCTTATTGATTCGTTCTGTTTTTTTAACTGGATCATTACTACGTATTGGTGCAGTTCCTACACCTTGCCATATCAATTCTTTTTTCTGTGCATCTATAAAGTCAATATGTAATACACCTTCGTTTACTGTATTAACATTATTACCGCCAAAACCGTTATTCCAACCTAATCCACCCCAGCCCCAACCAAAGCCAGCATTCCAGCCCCAATTATTGTACACATCTACACGCTGTTGAGTTTTAGTAAAGATATTAATCATGACGTCTGGAGTTTGTGATTTTGCCCAGCCGCTCGCTAGCATTTGTTCATCAATTGCTTTTAAAATACGTTTTTTATCTAAGTCGTTAATGTCGGCCTCATCGATACCTTGTTTAAAATAACCATAGGTCTTAAATTGATTAAAATCAGTTCCTACTGCATAGTCTTGAGAAACTCTCACGGTTTGACATCCTACTAGCAATACGATTGCTGCGATTAGTAAAGTAGCTTTTTTTATCATGGCTTTATAGATTGCGCTTTCGCGAAAGCGTGATTACTAATCAACTTTCTCAAAAGCAATTAAACTTTATTCAATAAATCATCACTCACGCTATGCGGTAAGGTAACTTGCAGCTGTGGATTCAATTCCATAGCTCTTTTAATAGCAAAAACAGCATTGTCATTTCTAGCCCAGTTACGTCTAGCAATACCATTATTAACATCCCAAAAAAGCATAGACTCAAGTCTAGCTTCTGCTTCAATAGTACCATCAATAAACATGCCAAAACCACCGTTAATGACTTCGCCCCAGCCAACGCCACCGCCATTATGTATAGAAACCCAAGTTGCACCTCTAAAACTGTCTCCTATTACATTCTGTATCGCCATATCTGCTGTGAAACGAGAGCCATCGTATATATTAGAGGTTTCTCGATAAGGAGAATCTGTTCCAGAGACATCGTGATGATCACGACCCAGAATAACTGGCCCTATGTAACCATCGGCAATGGCTTTGTTAAATGCTCTTGCTATTTCTATACGTCCTTGCGCATCTGCATAAAGGATGCGTGCTTGAGAACCTACTACAAGTTTATTCTCTTGAGCGCCTTTTATCCATTTTATATTATCCTGCATTTGCTGTTGGATACGTTCAGGTGCATCTTGTGATAATTGCTCTAATACATCTGTCGCAATTTGATCTGTTTTCTTAAGATCTTCTGGATCATTAGATGCGCAAACCCATCTAAATGGACCAAAGCCGTAATCAAAACACATCGGTCCCATAATGTCTTGTACATAAGATGGATATCTGAACTCTGTGTCTTCACCAGCGATATCAGCATCTGCACGGCTAGATTCTAGTAAAAATGCGTTACCATAGTCGAAGAAATAGGTGCCTTTTGCAGTATGATTATTTATGGCTTTAACATGCCTGCGCAAAGATCGTTGTACTTCTTTTTTAAATTCATCTGGACGATTACTCATCATCTCATTAGATTCTTCAAATGATAAGTCGACGGGATAATAGCCACCTGCCCACGGATTGTGTAAACTAGTCTGATCGCTTCCTATCGAGACATGAATATTTGCTTCAAAAAGAGTTTCCCAAACATGTACTACATTACCTTCATATGCAATAGAAACGGTTTCTTGATTTACTTGTGCTTTTTGAACTCTGGAAATTAAGTCTGTAGGATTATTAATTACAACATCAACCCAGCCTTGTGAATGTCTTGTGTGAACCGCTTTAGGATTCATCTCTGCACAAATTGTGATACATCCAGCGATGTTACCGGCTTTAGGTTGTGCACCGCTCATACCACCAAGACCTGAGGTAACAAAAATATTACCAGTAGGTTTTTGTTTGATTTTTCTAAATGCGTTGAGTACCGTAATAGTTGTTCCATGTACAATTCCTTGTGGTCCTATATACATATAAGATCCAGCGGTCATTTGTCCATATTGAGTAACACCTAGTGCATTAAATTTTTCCCAGTCATCAGGTTGCGAGTAATTAGGGATCATCATACCGTTAGTTACCACACAACGAGGTGCGCCTTTATGAGAAGGGAACAGTCCCATGGGATGACCACTGTACATAGCCAGTGTTTGCTCATCTGTCATCTCACTTAGGTACTTCATGGTCAGTAGGTACTGTGCCCAATTAGAAAAAACACCACCATTACCACCATAAGTAATCAACTCATGTGGATGTTGTGCTACAGCGTGATCTAAGTTGTTTTGAATCATTAACATTATTGCAGCAGCTTGTTTTGAGCGATGTGGATACTCCTCAATATTGCGAGCCTTGATTTCATACTCTGGCATGAAACGATACATATAGATACGCCCATAATCATCAAGCTCTTTCTTAAACTCTGGAAGTAAAATAGCATGATGATGTGGTTCAAAATAGCGTAAGGCATTACGTAGGGCTAGTTCTTCCTCTTCTGTAGAAAGAATCTTTTTACGTTTAGGTGCGTGATTTACATTTTTGTTATAAACATGAGGTGCTGGTAATGTATCAGGAATTCCTTGTTTTATGCTTTCGCGGAAGCGAACTAAGGAATTATCTACGGCTGTTTGCATTATTGTTTTTTTTTAATACTGTCTGATGATTTATCATATCCGTAAGGGCAGTGGCGACAACCACTTTTACAACAATAGCCTCTTTTAAGGTGGTACTGCTCAGTAAAGCATCTGTAACCTTGAGGTGTCAGGTAGTAATCTCCTTCTTCTACGGGAATGATTTTTTTCATTGTATAAAAATACGATTCTGTTGGCGGTCTATAAAGTATTGTAGTAGCAGAATCCTAGAAGTGGTATTTTTGTTCCATGTTTATAAGACGCGTTACATTATTTAAATGGGTAAATGGAATGGTGATATGGCCATTTTTATTAGTTCAAGATAAAAAGTCCATAAAAGATCCAGTTTTTATGAATCATGAGCGCATCCATGCTAGACAACAATTAGAGTTGATATTAATACTTTTTTTTATTTGGTATTTAATAGAGTATTGTGTCTTAAGACTAAAGTATAGTCATGGTAGAGCTTATCGCAATATTGTTTTTGAAAGAGAAGCTTATGCTATGGAATGTGATCTGGATTACTTAAAATTCCGTAAAACATGGAGTTTTATAAAGTTTTACTCTCAAAAATATAGGGTATGAAGCTTTTTAATGTAAAAAATGCGGTGAATCAGCGATATCGTGAATTTAATGATGGAGCGATTATAGTGGATATAAAACGCGAAGATTTATTACATACTCGAGTATCTGGAAATAAACTGCGCAAATTGAAATACAATATTCTAGCAGCGCAACGACTAGGTTTAGACACGTTACTCACATATGGTGGTGCTTTTTCCAATCATATAGCAGCAACAGCCGCAGCTGGGTATATTTGTGGGTTTAAGACGATAGGTGTTATTAGAGGTGAAGAATTGGGACATGACCTAGAGAAAACACTTGCTGGAAACAAGACTTTAAATACCGCACACGCATTAGGCATGCAATTTAAATTTGTCTCTCGTTCTGCTTACAGAGATAAGTATGAAGATTTTTTTCAATTTGCCTTGAAAAAGGAATTTAATTCATTTTACAATATTCCTGAAGGTGGAACTAATGATTTTGCAGTTAAAGGAACTGAAGAAATCTTAACAATTAAAGATAAAGATTACTATGATTATATATGTGTTGCCGCAGGAACTGGCGGTACTGCTGCTGGAATTATAAATAGTGCTGCACCACACCAGAAAGTGTTGGTGTTTTCTGCATTGAAAGGTGATTTTATGTTTGATGAAATTGCACAGTATACAGATAGAGCGAATTTTATGGTTTTTGATGAGAATAGATTTGGTGGATATGCAAAGTCTAGTGATAGATTGATTAAGTTTATGAATGGACGCTTTCGCGAAAGCGTAACTGAGCAAAATCCTAAGGGAATACCACTTGAACCTATTTATACCGGAAAAATGATGTATCGATTAGAACATCTTGTTAAGACTGGCGTTATATCTGGAGAAACTCGTATTTTAGCCATTCATACTGGTGGTTTACAAAGTGTCGCAGGATACAACGCCATGCTTGAAAAGAAAGGCAAAATTACCTTAGATTATATCAATGAAATTTAAGTCCATACTCTACATCGCACTTATTAGTTTATTTATAGCTTCTTGTGGCTCTAATAAAAAGGTAGTTACTACTAAAAAGCGTGACAAAACATCCAAAACACGTAATGACAACCAAGCTGATGAACCGCAAAAAACGGTTGTTACAAAAGATGAAGAAAAGGTAACAGAAACCATTAAGCCACGTAGTGGTGATAAGGTAGCTAACTATGTCAACGAATTTAAGGGTGTTGCTATGAAAGAAATGCATCTCTATAAAATTCCAGCAAGTATAACTCTAGCCCAAGGGATTTTAGAAAGTGGATCTGGATTTGGCAGATTGTCGGTAGAGGCAAATAACCATTTTGGAATTAAGTGTCACACTGCATGGACAGGTGAGCGTATCTATCACGATGATGATGAAGATCAAGAATGTTTTAGAAAATACGTTTCGCCAGATTATTCATACCGTGATCATTCCTTATTCTTAACACAGCGTAAAAGGTACGCAAGCTTATTTAAGCTAGATAAAGATGATTATAAGGGTTGGGCCTATGGTTTGCGCAAAGCAGGATATGCCACAGATAAAAAATATCCACAAAAATTAATAAGCCTTATTGAGAGGTATGAGTTATATCAATATGATGCCATTGTTTTAGGGAATCCTGTGAAAACCTATACAGAAACGACCACATCAACAGATAAAGCTGAAAATCATATCGTTAAGTCTGGAGATACACTTTATGGTATCGCCAAAAAATATAATATTACTGTAGCACAATTAAAAACTTATAATAGTTTGAAGTCTACAACCTTAAGTATAGGACAAGTCCTAATTGTTAAACCAATTTCTAAAGATTTTTAATGTCATTTAGTTACCAACGTAGTAGTGCGCTTTTTAAAGAAGCGCAAAAAGTAATTCCTGGTGGAGTCAATTCTCCTGTTCGTGCATTTAATGCTGTAGGTGGTTCTCCTGTTTTTGTAGATCATGCTAAAGGCGCATATTTATATGATGTCGATGGCAATAAAATTATTGATTATATAGCTTCATGGGGACCTATGATTTTAGGTCATGCCTTTGATCCTGTTGTAGATGCAGTAAAAGCAGCCGCAGATAAAGGTACCTCGTACGGAATGCCTACAGAATTAGAAACAAAAATTGCAGAGCTTGCCGTTTCTATGGCGCCTAATGTGGATCAAATACGTATGGTTAATTCTGGTACTGAGGCCTGTATGAGTGCTGTAAGACTAGCTCGAGGATTTACAGGGCGAGATAAAATCATCAAATTTGCAGGATGTTATCACGGGCATAGTGATTCATTCTTAATTCAAGCAGGTAGTGGTGCGGTTACCTTTGGTAGTCCTAATAGTCCTGGTGTAACTCAAGGTACTGCAAAGGATACTCTGCTAGCACAGTACAATAATCTCGAACAAGTTGCTGAGATTTTCAAGCAAAATGAAGGGGAAATAGCTTGCGTAATCATAGAGCCTATCGCTGGTAATATGGGATGTATTGTACCGCAAGAAGGTTTTCTAGAAGGTATAAGGTCTTTGTGTGATGAGAACGATTCCTTGTTCATTTTTGATGAGGTAATGACAGGTTTCAGACTTGCTGCAGGTGGCGCGCAAGAAACAACTGGCGTTAAAGCAGATATTGTTACTTATGGAAAAGTGATAGGTGGTGGATTGCCAGTAGGAGCATTTGCTGCGAGACAAGAAATCATGAATCATCTAGCACCTCTAGGTCCAGTATATCAAGCAGGAACCTTAAGTGGAAATCCGCTGGCGATGAGTGCTGGTATAACAATGCTATCTCATTTAAATAACAACCCAGATATTTTTTCAAGTCTAGCCCAAAAAACAGAACGACTTCATAAAGGAATTGATACTGTTTTAACAGAGAAAGGAATGCCGTATCAAATTAATAGATATGGCTCAATGATGTCTGTGCATTTTACAGATCAGCCTGTAATCGACTTTGCTAGTGCAGCCACTGGAAATAATGAATGGTTTAAGAAATTTTTCCACGGACTTTTAAAGCGTGGTGTTTATTTACCACCGAGTGCATTTGAAAGTTATTTCTTAAACAATGCCTTGAGTAATGAGGATATAGACAAAACTATTGAAGCGACTAGAGAAGTAGTAGCAGATTGGTAGTTTGAAAAATCATATATATAAAAGCCGTTTCATTTGAAACGGCTTTTATATATATGAATTAAATTTTTACTTAGGACTGATCGCATTTTTTACCATTGCGTATTTTTCTTCTCCTAAGAATGCTTTTAATTTTGTTTCAAATGAATCACGTATGTCATTAATTTTCGACTGCATTGCGATATCAGAAAGATTCTCTCTTTTAACACTTAATGTTTGAGTCTCTTTTTCGTGAACTAGCTCAAGTAATTCACCTCTTCTTTTAGCATCTACATTCCCTAATGTCATGATTTGATCTACTTTTTGATCTACAATTGCATTAAGCTTATCGTTCTTCTCTGAGATCACACGACTGTTTTCTAATTGAGCGTCAGTTATTTGAGGTGTTTGTGCATAGCCTAGACCTGCAACTGATACTGCTATAATAAAAAGTAATTTTTTCATGATTGTTGTTTTTCAAGATTTTAAAAATAAGAAATAAAATAGTTAAACAAAATAAAAGCCCTTAACATTCTCATGATAAGGACTTTTAAACCAAACTAAACTAAATCAAACTAATCTCTATTTCTTCTTTTTTTATCGCCTTTACCGCGTTTTTTTGCTCTTTGTTGCATCATTTTCTCCCATTCTGCATACTGGTCGTTGTTAAGAATCTTTTTCATTTTTCTTTTGACGGCTATTTTTTCATCTAGAATTTTTAATCGAGCTTCTTTCTTCTGATCATCAGATAATTTCTCACGATCTTCACGTGAAATTTTATTAGCCTCTCTTTTCTCTGCTTGTTTAAAAAGTACTTGAAATACTTCTTTTTCTTGTTGATCAGAAAGGTCTAATGCTAGTGTTAATTTTTTAGATTGAACTGTTGCCATTTCTTGAGGAGTAACATCTTTCATTTTTTCTCCTCGATCTCCTTTTCTACCTTGTTGTGCTTGAGCAACTGTCATTGCCATTAAGGCAATTAAAACGATTATCTTTTTCATGTTATTTATATTATTTGTTACACTTCTATGACTAGTGTATAGATAAAAAGGTTTAATCACAACTCAAAAAAAAAGTCAAGCACATGGCTTGACTTTTTAATTTTAATAAAGATAAAATATTTGTAATGTCTTATTCTTCAGTCACTTCTTTAGTTACTTCTTCGGTTTCTGAAGACGTTTCAGTAGAACTGTTTTTACCTTTATAAGAAGCGTTTATTTCTTTAATAACAGTTTCAGTAATATTGCTAGATTCATTCCCGTAGATTAATCCACCAGATTTATTTTTACCTAAAACAAACGCATAATTGTTCTTTTTTGCATGAGCAGCAATAAATTCCTCTACATGAGTATCGAGTTCTTTCAAATCATTTTCAAGTTGCTCTTGCATGCTTTGTTCTTGAGTTTTGATTTGTGATTCTATCATCTGCCATTTTTTACCAAAAGCTACGATTTCTGGATTTGTTTGCTGTTGTTGTTGACTCAGGTTATTAAATTTGGCTTGAAGAGGTGCGGCTTCCATTTGGTAAGCCATCGCTAGGCTATCTGTTCTCTTTTTAAAGTCCTCTTGTCTTTTAGTTATAGACGCTTCTAGATCTATTTTTTCTTGATATTCTTCATAAACTTTAGCATTATCAATAAAAACAACTTTTTGAGTTTCTTGACAAGATGCTGCAATTATTAGAATGGCAACTAAGGATATAATATTTTTCATGTATATTTTTTTATATTTTTAAAAACGACTGATTACGTATTAAATAGTCTTGATAATTAAAGATTCATCAGTCTTTTCAACTTTAGTGATCTTTTTTGCGTTCAATCCTTTTACGGCTTTGTCCCATTTTTTATTACTTAAACCAACTTGTCCTTTAAGTTCATTTAAATCCATTTCTGTTTGTTTTTTAAGAATATCAAAAACGGTTTTTTCATCTTCAGTAAGGTCTAGTGCTTTCTTCTCAGGTTTCATTTGAGGGAAGAATAATACTTCTTGTATAGATGGGTTATTGGTTAAGAACATGATTAAACGATCCATTCCTATTCCTAGTCCACTGGTAGGTGGCATACCGTATTCTAGTGCTCTTAAAAAGTCTTGGTCGATGAACATCGCCTCATCATCACCACGGTCTGCTAGTGCAACTTGAGCTTCAAAACGCTCGCGTTGATCAATAGGGTCATTCAACTCAGAGTAAGCGTTTGCAATCTCTTTACCACACACCATAAGTTCAAAACGTTCTGTAAGTTCTGGGTTATCTCTATGTGCTTTACATAACGGTGACATCTCTTTAGGGTAATCTGTGATGAAGGTAGGTTGGATATAGTTTCCTTCACACTTCTCTCCAAAGATTTCATCGATAAGCTTTCCTTTACCCATTGTGGCATCTACGTCTATTCCTTCCGCTTTCGCGAAAGCGTATAACTCAGCCTCACTTTTTCCATCAATATCAAATCCTGTAAAATCAATGATCGATTGACGCATGGTGATTCTAGGATAAGGAGCTTTCCACTCAATTGTTTGATCTCCAAATTGACTATTTGTTTTTCCATTAACAGAAACAGCACAATGTTCTAAAAGACGCTCTGTAAAATCCATCATCCAGTTGTAGTCCTTATATGCTACATAGATCTCCATTGCGGTAAACTCTGGATTATGAGTACGATCCATACCTTCATTACGGAAGTTTTTACTGAACTCATACACACCATCAAAACCACCTACGATTAATCTTTTTAAATACAACTCATTTGCAATACGCATGTAAAGCGGTATGTCTAATGAATTGTGATGTGTAATAAAAGGACGTGCAGCAGCTCCACCTGGGATAGGTTGTAGGATAGGAGTTTCTACTTCAAAGTACTCGCGCTCATTAAAGAAGTTGCGCATGGCGTTAAATAACTTTGTACGTTTTACAAAAACTTCTTTCACCTGTGGATTTACCACTAGGTCTGCATAACGCTGGCGATAACGCATTTCTGGATCTACAAATCCGTCATGTACTTTACCTTCTGCATCAACTTTAGGTAATGGTAATGGTTTTAATGCTTTAGTAAGAAGTGTGAATTTTTTAACCATGATGGTCATTTCGCCCACCTGTGTTTTAAATAATTCTCCTTCTATACCTATAATATCTCCTATATCTAGAAGCTTTTTATAAACATCATTATATTGTGATTTATCGTCGCCAGGACAGATTTCATCGCGATTAAAATAAACTTGAATGCGGCCTTCACTATCTTGAAGTTCTGCAAATGAGGCTGCTCCAGCGATACGTCTAGACATTAAACGTCCTGCAACGTTTACCTGTTTACCTTCTTTGAAATCTGCTTTTATGGATGTAGATGTGTTATCTACAGGATATAAAGCTGCTGGATAAGGATCAATTCCCATCTCACGCAATTTGCCTAGTTTCTCGCGGCGTATGATTTCTTGTTCAGAAAGTGGATTCATGTCTTAATTTATTAAGCTTGCAAAGATAACTTGCTTACATGGTGTAACAAAATTGTTTTTATAGAGTCCTATTTTTAGTTATGGGACATTTTGTTCCTTAAATCATTTACTATTTAAGTATAGTTTTAATTTTTTTCCCAACTAATTACTGAATAAATATATGAGTTTCTGGCGTGTATTACTTGCAATTATTTTTCCTCCATTATCTGTGATAGGAAAAGGATGTGGTTCTATTTTAATTGTTTTTATACTGACCTGTCTAGGTTGGGTTCCTGGAGTGATTGCTGCACTGATTATACTTAATAAAAGTAACGATTAGTGAATTAGAGTTCTTTTATTACTTTTAATAAAATTACTTTTTGATGAAGATCTTCAATAAATTAAGATTTAATATTATTCGTGCACGTTCATTTAGAAAATACCTGCTATATGCTATTGGTGAAATAGTTCTTGTGGTTGCTGGAATTTTAATTGCATTATGGCTTAATAATAAAAATGCACAAGCAAAAATTGAGCAAGACAATCTCAAGCATGCTCAAACGGTTCTTACTTATATGGATCAGCATATTCAAGAATTAGACATGGTTATGGAGCAATATGAAGCTTTTGAGCCCATTATTTCAAAAATTATTTACACACCAACGGACGAACCCATTTCAAACTGTGAAAATTGTAATCAAATGCTTTTTGGGTTTTTGTATCCTGAAATAGATAATCGCGCTGCAGTCAGATCAGATATGATTAGATCAGATAATGACTCTTTATCATTGCTTTCTCAAAAAATAACGGCAGACTATAATGCTTATTCCAAAATATCTGATATTTATATAAAATCTGCTCAAAATGTTCTACATGAAAATATGAATTATTTGAAAGATAATAATAGTTGGTTTACAGCATTTATATCTCAAGGAGAATGCAATGATGACTGTATGACTTACTTTAATGAAAGCTATGATTATCGTAATAGAGTAACTTATTTTAATTTAATTGTGTTTGACGCTTATCAATTTGAATTATATCAATTTAGAGATCAATTGAAAGAACATAGAGAGCATCTACAAAATATAATCCATGAAATTGAACCTTAATGTATTCTGAGATGGCTCTTATAATTTAGACGTGATAAATCTTACCATTGCCATATGAATAAACAAGTGCGGTTTAAAGATTTTAGGCCTCAAGGATTATAAAGATACTTAGGATCATCAAGTACAACTTTTCAAAGATATAATTGATATAAAAATTAAGAATAGGAGAGAAGATGCAGGTCTAGAAACTGATAATCATTTACTATTTGTAGAGCATGATCATGTGTATACATTAGGTGAAAGTGGTGATCTTGAAAACTTACTCGCTAACGAAAGTTTGCTTAAAAACATAGGCGCTACTTTTTATAAAATCAATTGTGGTGGTGATATTACCTATTCTTGGTCCTCGACAAATTCTATGTTATCCTATACTAGACCTCGAATTTTTTTTACAGATATTCATAAATACTTGAGTTTTCTAGAAGAAAATTTTATTAAAATTCTTGCAGACTATGGTCTTAAAGAAAAGCGTAGCGATCGAGAAACAGGTGTGATTGCTGCGCTGATTATTTTAAATAAAAATAACTAGCTTTTTTAAGCAACCTATAAGTTAAACACGCATCTATAATACTGTAAAAGCTTTACCTTTTATATAATCGTCCAGTTTTATGAAACGTCTTATTTTTTTATTTATCGCTGTAGTTACTATTGTTTCTTGTTCGATTGAAGAAGATTATAACACGTTTAATGTAACTAACAACTCTAGTGAAGAGATTTATATCGCCTTTGATTTTGATAATTCTGTAATTTCTTCCTTTGAAGATTCTAGTCTTGAATCTTCAAGAATAATTCAATCTATGAGCAGCAATCTGTTTTCTGTGGATGAAAGTGTCTTTTCCGGGAATAAAGAATTAACGCTTATTATTATCACTAAAGATGTCTATGATACAAATTCATGGCAAGATATTGTGAATGATAATCTATTTGATGAGCGATATGATTTAACCTTGAGTGAATTAAGAGAAATAAATAATGAGATTGTATATAATTAGATAGGTCTTATTGCTTTTTTAAGATACTAGTCTGATAGTTTTAAGACTGCAAGTTTTACCTTTGCCATATGAATAAACAAGTGCAGTTTAAAGATTTGGGTCGCAAGGATTATAAAGAAACTTGGGATCATCAAGAACAACTTTTCAAAGATATTATTGATGTAAAAATTAAGAATAGGAGAGAAGATGCAGGTCTAGAAACTGATAATCATTTACTATTTGTAGAGCATGATCACGTATATACATTAGGTAAAAGTGGTGATCTTGAAAATTTACTCGCTAACGAAAGTTTGCTTAAAAACATAGGCGCTACTTTTTATAAAATCAATCGTGGTGGTGATATTACCTACCATGGGCCAGGACAGATTGTAGGTTACCCTATACTAGATCTAGAAAACTTTTTTACAGACATTCATAAATATTTACGTTTCCTAGAAGAGATCTTTATTAAAATCCTTGCTGATTATGGTCTTAAAGGAGAGCGTAGCGATGGAGAAACAGGTGTGTGGCTGGATGTAGGAACACCATTTGCTCGCAAGATTTGTGCAATGGGCGTGCGTGCTAGTCGCTGGGTGACCATGCATGGATTTGCATTTAATGTAAATACTAACTTAGGCTACTTTGATCATATTATCCCATGTGGTATAGAAGACAAAGCAGTCACTTCACTTGCTGCAGAGTTAAAGCGACCAGTGAATGAAGATGAAGTAAAAGAGAAAATCAAACTTTATTTTTCAGAATTATTTGAAGCAGAACTCGTTTAAAAACCTGAGTCTACTACGCTAATTGTTTCAGAATTAGCCTTTTTTTATGTTTTGAAAGTAGGTTTCTGTTCTATTTTTAAGTCATGACTTTATCACCAGATCAAATAAAAGAATGCCTTACTCAACCAGAAGCAGCGGCTCAACTGGCAGATCTAGTGTATATACATAACGATCATTTAAATATTTACCGCAAGAAGTATGGTAGAGGATTCACTTACTTAATTCATAATAAAGAGCGTCTAGTTGATAAAAAACAGCTTAAAAGAATTAAATCTTTAGTGATTCCACCGGCATGGAGTGAGGTTAGGATTAGTGAACTGCCTAATGGGCATTTACAAGTAGTAGGTCGCGATGATAAAGGTAGAAAAGTCTATTTATATCATAATATGTGGTCGCTGTTGCGCAACCAGACTAAGTTTTTTAAGATGTCTGCTTTTGCAAAGGTGTTACCTAAAATAAGAAAGCGACTGGAAAAAGATCTTGATCAAGATGGAATGCCACAATCTAAGTGTCTCGCCCTAGTTTTAAGCATCATGGATCAAACTTACATAAGAGTAGGTAATCAACACTATGCAGATAAGAATGATACTTATGGCTTATCAACCATGCGCACCAGACATGTTAAGGATACTGATCAAGGTGTACTGTTTTCATTTGTTGGGAAAAAAGGTGTGTCGCAAGAAAGCAGTATCGAGGATCCAGATTTGGTAGATCATATCCATCAATGTGAGGAAATACCAGGATGGGAATTATTTCAATACTATGATGAGCATGGACAACATCAATCTATAGATAGTGGAATGATTAATGACTATATTCATGACGTTGCAGGTGATATTTTTAGTGCAAAAGATTTCAGAACTTGGGGCGCGACACGTGAGTTTTTTAAAAGTCTTATAGAATTAGATCTTTATGATGATGAAAAGGGCTGTGAGAAAAATATTCTTAAATCATTGGACGCAGCTGCAGATGCTCTAGGAAACACGAGAACGGTATGTAAAAAGTATTATGTGCATCCACAATTACCAGAATCTTATAGGAATGGTTCTTTTGAAAAGTATAGGGCTAGGTATCATGCTTCAAAAGATAGTGAGTACTTTGAATCAAGTGAGAAATGCGTTCAAGAAATTATAGCAGATTTTGAAATTGAGTTTGATGTCTAAATCACAATTTACCACTTATAAATAATAATGTCATCACCATCTAGAGTCGTTAGGAAATTACTCTTAGATCTTGCGATAGCAGTATTTTCTTTACCATATACTGGAAACGAGTTCAAAATCGCACCCTTTTTATCAAGTAAGTAAACTTGATTTTCACCAGAATCTATTAGGTGTATATACTCTTCTCTTAACAGCTTATCAACTTTAACATTGTTGTATGTGCCGTAAGGTAGCTCTATCGACTTACCATTAATTAATAACTTATTATTGTTTTGAATGATTTCAATACCATCTAGAGCGATATAATACTCGGTTGCAGAAACCGTTTTACCAGAATTTGTAATTTTACCAGTAACTGGATTTAGATAAATCAGTTGATTGCCATCTAGCATCTTTATAAGGTTTTTTTGAAAACTCATCGCTCCAGTTAATGATACTTTTTCTTTAACCTTAGTTCTTACCTTACCTGTTCTGTTGAGTAGTGAGATGGTGTTGTCAGCTTTCGCGAAAGCGATGTAATCACGACTTCCTACTCTATAATGCTGTGGCTGGCTTATGATTTCATCTTGCTTCTTATACTTAAATCCTTTTACTACTTTACCATTAATATCATACATGGTAAGTGTTTTACCGTGTGTTACTAGAAAGCGATAATTGCGATTATTATCATAGTCAAATACACTGAGTGGTTGGGTGATGCCACCTTTAATTTGAATAGGATATTTATTGACATCTTTACCATTGCGGTCTAGATAGTAAACGGATTTACTGGTAGAAAAAGCAAGTTGTTTACGGCCATTTTTATAACCGTCGACAGCATTTATTTGACCTATAATGATGGCGTCTAACTGCTTACTCCAGTGTTTTTTACCGGTATCTGTTAATAGATGTAATTTAAAATCTTCATCTTGGAAAGCGACATCATGTTTCCCTGTGAGATGATTGGGAAATAAAAATGGACCTGCAATAATCTTGCGTGGTGATTTATAAGAACCAGTTTGAACGATTCCTGTATTCTGTATGCTAGCATCTATTTGAGGTATGCTGGTGTGGTAATGTGCATAGCCCTTTTCATGAACGTACTGACTGACCATGAAAGGGAAATCTTTACTTGATATTTTATTGATAATTTTAGAATCACCTGTATCTGTTACAGACTCTTGTATAATATTTAAGCTCGTAAAATACATGAGCGTGCTAGAATCGCTTATGTTGTTAGATAAATCTTCCCACCAAGCTTGCTGAGATAGTGCAGATTTATTTTGGTAACTGACGATAAATTCTTCTGGCGCAGTAGCTGTGGTCGATAGAATTAAGTAGTCTTCTATTACTGTTAAGAACTTATAGTTATCGACAGGCAGCAGTGGTTGCATACCTTGAGTCTTAACAGGTTCTCTTAATTCATAAATGGTGAAATTGCGATAATCAAATTTTGCACTGGTGGCGCTGTCCATATCCATGAACAAGGCTTCAAATGGTTTAAGTGAAAATACGAGTGCGTCTGTTTTAGGTAAAGCAACTTGTGCTAGCTCAGTACTGTTGTCCAGTATTAATTGAAGGGTTTTATTAAGTTTTGAGGTAGTGCCATTGTAATGATTGACCTGTCTGTGTAATTTATGTGCATCTTTATAGGTTACAATTACTGCTTGATCCACATTACTAGGAATGATGGCAGGAACCCTATTTTGTTGTGCTTTCAAATCATTAAAAATAGCATGGAACTGCTGTGAAGAATCTGCATAAGTGAAGATCCCATCAATATTAAATGCATGATCTGTTTTACGTGGTTCTAATTGAAACCAGTGGCCTCTAACTTTAGAAGTACGAGAGTTTTGTTTCAACAAAAAATGCTGTAACCAGTCCTTTTGAGAACCATGGATATATATACTCAAGTCTGATTTTGAAGTACGATCATAAATAGACGCAAATTGAGAATCAAAGATATAATCTTCTACATTGCGACGTATTAAACTTTCAATGACTAAACGTGAGGTACTCGCAATATGAAAGCCGTTATGATTAAGATAATAATAAGGAATTTCATGTGTAGTATCTTCGGCATAAGTGATCTGGTCATAGGTATGAACAGACATGCTATCTGCTTTAATGATTTTGCTTTCTAAAATGTCTGTAATTAATGTAATGGCAATATCGTCCTTGCCTTCTGGACTAATTGCGATGATACTTTCCCCTTTTAAATCATAATCAAGTAAAAAAGCGCTCGCTGTTTTTAATTCCTGAATGCGTTCCAATTCTTTAACCTCTTCCATTAATGCGCTAGAGGAAAGAACATCGTTAAGGTTCTTTACATCATTAGTAGCAATGATTATTTTTGAATCTGTAGGGATGCGATTTAAAATCTGTTGATTAACGGTCACATTATCATTACAACCTATTAAAAAAAGACTGATAAAAAAGACGGCAATAAGGCCACGCATAGTTTAAGTATTTGCACAAAAATAGAAAGATAATTTACGATAACATCACAGTTTGCAATAAGTTATAATGTAGATTTTAATTCTTCTGGTAAAAGTTTAAAGGTCATTCTATGGTAAGGAGTAGTTCCAAATTCTCTAATTGCTTCTCGATGTTTTTTAGTAGGATATCCTTGATTTTGATTCCAACCATATTCGGGAAATTCTTTAGAAATCTTTTCCATATAATCATCACGATATGTTTTAGCAAGTATAGATGCTGCAGCAATATGTAAATATTTACCATCTCCTTTAATTACTGTAGTGGCATCAATATCAGCATATGGTTTAAATCGGTTTCCATCCACAGCAATATGTTCTGGTCTTGTTTGTAAACCGTCAATGGCTTGATGCATGGCTAGAATACTAGCATTAAGAATATTGATTTTATCAATAGTTTCCATCATAACATGGGATACATGATAAGCGATAGCATGTTCTTCGATTAGACTGCGTAGTTGATATCTACGCTTTCGCGAAAGCTTCTTACTGTCATTCAATAAATCACTTTTAAAATCTGGTGGTAATATTACAGCGGCAGCAGTTACAGGTCCACAAAGACAGCCTCGTCCAGCCTCGTCAGTACCGCATTCAACAATGTTAGGATGTATTTGATTTAAAAGCATATGCTAAAATATGAATTATAGTTATAATCTTTTTAGGAGTACTGTTATGATGGTGCTTTAAAACCGCATAATATGTTTAGTGACAAATTCTATGAATATGAAGTACTGTTAATTTTAAGCCTTATCAGATTGATACAATTACACGGGTTAATCGTTTTTCATAATACGACCACTTTAAAAGCGTTATAATGTTTACTTTTGATGCCTTGAGCAGCTATGCACATGAATAAGAATATTTTACTCTTTTTACTACTACCGCTTTGGGCTTGGGCTCAACTGCCTACCCAAACTACAACAAGTGGTCTCGGTAACAATCGCCCACAATTCGGTAATGAAAAAGATTTAACGGTTGAAGGTGAAAAACCGCCCATTACGGATTATTTAATCATATCGCAAGATCGGGATACGACCTTTGTAGACACAACTCTTACTATGGCCAAGGATTATAAATATAATTACTTGCGTCGTGATGATTTTGAATTAATGCCTTTTCATAACATAGGTAGACCTTATAATAGTTTAGGAAGAAACTTTGATTTTGATTTACTGTCACCACGTATGGGTGCACGGGCAAGACATTTTAATTATATCGAGATTGACGATGTTTTAGATTACCACGTCCCGACACCGTTAACTGAATTATACTTCAAAACCGTTGTAAATCAAGGTCAACAACTAGATGCCCTTTTTACAACAAATGTGTCGCCAGGATTGAACTTCTCGCTATCATATAAGGGTTTAAGAAGTGCAGGTAATTATGTAAATACATTGACTAGCACAGGTAACTTTAAGTTTACTACAAATTATGTGTCAAAAAATCAACGTTATAGATTAAGGCTGCATACTGTTTTTCAAGACAACTCAAATCAAGAAAACGGTGGTCTAGATCCCGAATCATTAGAAGGTTTTGTGACAGGTAATGAAGATTTACAAGATCGCGGTAGGTTAGAACCTAATTTAACAGTCGCTACTAGTTTTTTAGAAGGGAAACGTTATTACCTCAATCATGATTATGAGATTATAGGAGATAAAGACTCTACATCATACTATAGTGCACGCATTTATAATACTGCGTTTTATGAAGATAAACTTTATCGTTTTGAAGAGAGCACCGCTAGTAATAGCTTTTTAGGTGATTCTTATGTGAGTAGCAGTTTAAGAGATCAGACTGATCTGGAGCAAGGCGCTATTGAAGCAGGAATAACTTATGATCATTATATACTAGGTTATTTTAAAGCTGGTATTGTTAGGCAAGAGTATAATTATGGTTACAATAGAACATTAGATTTAGGCTCTGGTAACTTTATTACAAACCGACTGAAAGGTGAGCTGTATCAGTTTAAAGGTGCCTTTGAAAAGCGTATTGGTAAATTTGATATAAATGTGGCTACTGGGATTAATGTTGCAGGTGATCTGGATGGTCAGTACCTCAATGGAAGTGCTAGTTATAAATTTAAAGATGTTGAGGTCAATGCAGGAATAGCAATTAGTTCTAGAGCGCCAGATTTTAATTATCAATTATTTCAGAGTGACTATGTCAATTATAACTGGCAAAATAGTTTTAGTAATATTGAAAAACAACAACTATCATTTAATGTTCAGTCAGAAAAATATCTTGATTTAGATATAAGCTTCACTACTTTACAAGACTATGTGTATTTTGAAGAAAATCAAGTGCTTGATACAGATAATGAGGTGACTGGTTATAATGCTAGTCCAGTTCAGGCTTTAGATGATATTACTTATTTAAAAATAAAAGCACATAAAGATATTAGGTTTTTCAGGCATTTTGGAATTGATAACACCGTCATGTTTCAAAGTGTTTCACAAGGATCCGATATTATTAATGTTCCAGAATTTACAACTAGAAACTCGCTGTATTATAAAGATCGTCTTTTTAAAAATGCTCTTCTATTACAAACAGGTATTACGTTGAAATACTTTAGCAGCTATTATATGGACTCTTATGATCCTGTATTAGGTGAATTTACTGTACAGACAGAACAAGAATTGGGAGCATTTCCTATGGTAGATGTTTTTGTAAATGCTAAGGTAAGACAGACTCGAATCTTTTTTAAACTTGAACATCTTAATCAGCTATTTGCTAGTGGTGACGATTACTTCAGTGCACCACGTACACCATATCGAGATTTTACTGTTCGTTTTGGTGTCGTTTGGAATTTCTTCTTATAAAATCACCTTCCTCAGGTTCTAAATGTTTTCTTAAACACTGTTAATTTTTGAATTTTACTTGGGCTATGAATGCAGTAAATTCGTTTAAAGTGTTAAAACCTATTTAAAACCGACAATTAGATAAAACCATAAGAACTGTTCTAGCGTACATATTGTAACTAACAATAAATAGTACAACTATGAAAAAGCAAATTATTGCCATCGCAGTATTAAGTCTTACCATTTTCTCATGTTCTAATGACGATGATAATGGAGGCAACAACACAAAAAGAGCTGAACTTTATGCAACAAGTACAGCAAACGGAGATATTACCGTTTATGATTTTGCTAGTGGTGCAAGCCCTACTACCAGTACACTGACAACTGCATCTACTTCTAATGAAGGTATACAATACAGTGCATCTCAAGACGAGCTTTATGTAGCTTCCAGAAGTTCTTTTAATCTAAATGCATATTCTAATATTGAGGCTCAACTTATAGGGACTACATCTGCAATTGTAGGTGTGAATGGATCAATCGATTTCACAAGTCCTAGAGCTCTAGCGGTAAATGGAAATTCAGTAGTAGTAGCAGATAATGGAAACAATCAGCTATTTGTATACAACAGAACTTCTAGTGGTTTATCATTAGCAAATACCTTTGATATTTCATTTCCAGTTTGGGGTGTTGAATTTGTAGGTAATGATCTTTATGTAGTAGTAGATACCACAGGTGATCTTGCTGTATTTAATAATTTTCTTAGCAACTCTACAGATGGAGCGCTTGCAGCATCTAAAAGAATTACAATAGAAGGAATAGTTAGAACACATGGTATCGCTTACGATGCGTCAGATGATTTATTAATCATGACTGATATAGGTGATGCAGGAAGTGACTCAGATGGTGGTTATCATCTAATACAAAATGCAAGTTCACAAATTTCTGGTGTTACTAATGGTGGTACACTAGCAGTAGCTTCTCAAACTAGAATTGCAGGATCTAATACTTTATTAGGTAATCCAGTAGATGTAACATATGATACAGATGCAAATGTGGTTTATATCGCAGAGATTGCTAACGGTGGCGGTAGAATCTTAGGTTTTCCAGTAACAGTATCAGGTGATGCGACACCTAGTGTAAATAATATGTTGACTTCTGCAAGTTCTGTCGACTTTTATAATGAATAGTTAATTGGGAAACACCAATATTATTTAAAAGCTGCTATTTCAATAGCAGCTTTTTTTTATGCCTTTATTTAGAATTAATTAAGAATTAGTAGTCTATATTTGGAGTTGATGAAATCTAGATTATTCATATCGCGTCTTTTGCTAACCATTTTTGTAATGGTTCAGCTATCGGTATTGCATGAATTGCAGCACGATGATGCATCGCACAATTGCGATATTTGTATGATTTCTCATGATTTTCAATCAGAATCATTTCAATTAGCAACAACAACGACTGTTTCTACAGTTACTCAAATACCTGTTGTTCAAAGAAAAATAGATGTTTATTTCGCTTTCGCGAAAGCGTCTTACACACCTTCACATCTTTCCATTAGGCCACCGCCAGCTGTTTAATCTTATTATTACTCTTACGATTAACAGTTAAATTATTACAATGAAATTACAAACATTGTGGTTGTTTGTGATGCTTACTTCAGCATCATGGGCAACAGCACAAGACTGTACCTATATATTAGAAGGTACTGTTAAAGATTATCACGACAATAGTTCTCTTGAACTAGCTACTATTTATGTTGAGAGCTTACAAAAAACAGTAAGTACTGATGCAAATGGCTATTTCATTTTAAAGGGATTATGTACTGGTACTTATAATTTATCAATAGCTCATATCGATTGTGAGCCTAAGAAAATTACAGTTGACCTGACAGGCTCGCAAAAAATTGAAATATTGCTAGAACATCATGTCGAGGACCTGCAGACCATTCAAGTTATTGCAGATGTACATGATGATCACTCAAATACACAAGCAACAACACGCATTAAGAAAGAGATATTGCAAAACTTTAGTGGAGCAACTTTAGGCGATGCTCTAACTAGTGTTGCTGGAGTCAGTTCATTAAAAACAGGTAATAGTGTCGTTAAGCCTGTGGTGCATGGTCTTTACGGAAGTAGAGTGGCAATTGTGCATGATGGAATCCGTCAACAAGATCAAGAATGGGGAATCGAGCACGCGCCTAATATTGATGTTAATACGGCAAACAGTATACAAGTTATTAAAGGAGCAAGTGCTTTAAGATATGGTGGTGATGCGATAGGTGGAACAATAGTTATAGAACCAGCAAGAATTATTTCAAAAGATACCTTATCAGGATCTATCATTAGTCAATTACAAACAAATGGACGAGGTGGCTCTATTACAGGATCCATCAATAATTATCGTAAATCTGGCTGGTATCAACAAACTACTGTGACATATAAACGGTTAGGCGATTATGATGCGCCAGATTATGTTCTAAGTAATACGGGTAGTGAGACAGCAGCATTTAATTTGGGATTGGGATTCAAGACATTTGAATATGGAGCAGATTTAAAATATTCTTATTATGAATCGTCTTTAGGAATTTTAAGAGCTTCACATATAGGTAATGCTGCCGATTTAGTGCGCAGTATCAATTCAGGAACTCCTACAGTGATTAATGATTTTACCTATGACATAGATGTGCCTAGACAAGAGGTAGCACATCACAGTTTAAGATTTAGTGCTTTTAAAAGGTTTGCAGGTTTAGGAAAGCTAGAAGCAGATTATTCTTTACAGTTCAATAATCGAAAGGAATATGATATAAGGCGAGGAAGTAATGCTGGTAGAGCATCGCTAGATATGGACTTGATGACACATATCGCCGCATTAAACATGTTGTTTGACTCAAATAAAACTACCACGATTAATGTAGGTCTTGATGGTATGTATCAAGTTAATACTCCAGATGCTAATACTGGTGTGCGACGCTTAATTCCAGATTATGATGCTACTAAAGTTGGAGCTTACATTAGTATTAATCATCAGCTTAAGGATAATTGGATTATTGATGCTGGTTTGAGACTCGATTCCTATAAAATTGATGCTGATAAATTTTATTTTCAAACTCGTTGGGAAAGTTTGGGCTATGATGAGCAATTTCCACAATTTGAAAGAAGGACAGAAGGAAATCAGCTGCTTACAAATCCTGTTTTAGACTACGGTCTGTATGCATTTACAGCTGGGACTAAATATTTCTTTAATGACCATTATGATATCGCGGTTAATTTAAGTTCGGCAAATCGTGCGCCTAATCCTAGTGAGTTATTTAGTGATGGATTGCATCATGCGCTAGCAACGATTGAACTAGGAAGATTGGACCTGGCGAAAGAACAGTCTTATAAACTTAATACTACATTTCATGTCAATCACAAAAATCTAGATCTAGAACTAAATCCTTACTTGAACTTAGTAAATAATTTTATTCAATTAGTACCTACATCTATTGAGACAACAACACGAGGAGCATTCCCAGTTTATCAGTATGAACAGTTGGATGCACGTTTATTAGGAATAGATGTAAGTGCTAGCTACGATGTGTTTGCTAAAAAAGAAGCTGATGTGACCGAAGAAGGTGGACTAAACCGTAATCAACAAAGGCTTTTAAATTTTAACTCGCAATTTTCATATATACATGGGACAGATGTGGATGCAAATGAGGCACTTATAGATATGCCGCCAGCGCAGTTTAGTAACACAATAACTTGGTTTAATGCTATAAATACTGGATTAGACTTTCATTTGACTAATCAAACCACTCTTGAACAAACACGTTTTCCAGATAACGATTATGAGGTGAATGTTCCGTTAGAAACAGGTGGTTTTGAAATGCGTGAAGTTAATATTTCTCAACCACCATCAGCCTATAGTTTATGGAATGCAGGCGTGAGTTATAGTTTTTTCTCAAAGAAAAATCCCAAGGTTAAAAGGTCCTTATTAAAGTTAAGTGTGTTTAACATATTTAATACTAATTATCGCAACTATCTCAATAGACAACGATTTTATGCCGATGATATAGGTCGTGATATTCAGCTTCAATTCATCTATAATATTTAATAGTAAACCATAATAACAATTAATTAAGCAAGTAAACAATGAAAACAATGAAAACAATTAACACAAATACAATGAGATCAAATGCAATTAAAGTGCTAGGATTACTAGCAGCAACAGCAGTATTTACATCATGTGATAACGACGATGATATTAGCGCTGAAAATGAAGAAGAAGTGATAACCACTGTAGAATACACATTAACTAGTACTACAGATGCTACTAACGTAGTGGTATTTACATCTGTAGACGCAGATGGTGAAGGACCATTAGCTCCTGTAGAAACAGTGACAGGAACTTTAATGGCTAGTACTGTTTATGACGGAAGTATAAAATTCTTAAATGAATTAGAATCACCTGCAGAAGATATTACTGTGGAAGTAGCAGAAGAAGCTGATGAGCATGAAGTTTTTTACATCGATTCTATAACAGATCTTACTGTCGCAAAAGTTGACACAGATGCAAATGGTAATTCACTAGGATTAGATACTACTTTCACAACCGGAGCAGCTGGTACAGGAACTTTGACAATCGTGTTAAGACACGAGCCTTTAAAGCCTAACGATGGTACATTATTAAATGCCGGTGGGGAAACTGATGTGCAAGTTGAATTTGATTTAGATATTCAATAAGAACCTTTGAATATAGCCTAAGAAAAAAGCCATTCTGTAAAGAATGGCTTTTTGTTTATGATATACAGTACAACTAGTCTACTGCATCTTCTACGTCATCTGCAACGCTTTCAACTGCGTCTTCAACTTTATCTCCAGTGCTTTCTTCTCGACAACTAGATATTGATATGGTAAATAAAGCAACTGCTACTAATACGATTGATTTTTTAATCATGATTCTGTTTTTTTAGTTAGTGATTAATTATAGTGGTTTCTTACCTGATATAATATTGTAAAGAATTACGATTACCGCGATTACTAGTAAAACGTGAATAAGGTTACCCATTCCCATTCCACCACCTATGCCGGCTAATCCTAAAACCCAAATGATTATACAAATTACTGCTACAAGCCATAAAATACTTCTCATAATTTAAATGTTTAATTGGTTACAAGACTAATTTATAACTATTCTTCTGTGAATTTATTAATATAATCAGAATTCACATTAAATTATGTTAATAATTGTAAGGATTTTTAATAACGTCATTTGCTCTTGATTTATGCGCTTCTAATTTCTCAGTATCCATTTTTTTCAACAAATTCATCATCATGGCCATGCGGTGATTTCCTTTAAAGTATTCCTTTTTTTCATCTAGGAAATTCCAGTACAAAGAATTGAATGGACAGGCATTATCCTCAGCATTCTTCTTAGATACTTTGTAATGACATCCTTTACAGTAGTTGCTCATTTTATTAATATAACTACCACTAGAAACATAAGGTTTAGTAGCGACTATTCCGCCATCTGCCCATTGAGACATGCCGCGTGTATTAGTAATTTCTACCCATTCTATAGCGTCTATATAGACGCCTAGATACCATTCGTCTACATAACTAGGCTCAGTCATGGTGAGTAACGCATAATTGCCGGTCACCATTAATCGTTGAATATGATGAGCATATGCATTATCTAGTGAGTTATTAATAGAGTGACTTAAACAGTTCATCTTAGTCTCTCCAGTCCAGTAAAAATCTGGTAGCTTATTATGATTTTCTAGTTGGTTTTGACTTTGATAGCTAGGCATTTCCTTCCAGTATATTCCTCGCATATACTCTCGCCATCCTAGTATTTGTCTTATAAAACCTTCTACTTGTGAAATGTCAATTTTTGGTTTCCCGCTTCCGCGAAAGCGAGACAAAACAGCATCTATGACTTCTCGTGGGCTTAATAGTTTGCAATTCATGGCAAAGCTTAACCTAGAGTGATATAAGTAGTGCTGATCAGTGTGCATCGCATCTTGATAAGTACCAAATTCTATTAAAAGATTCTCACAGAAATAATTTAATACATCAAGTCCATCTTGTCTAGTGGTAGGCCAGTTAAAGTTGTGTTCATCGATGCGTCCCATGGTTTTGACATCTGCTTTATGGAGTAGTTTCACTATAGCAGTAACGTCTTTTCTAAAACCGCGCTCATGTGGTATATCAGTCTCGCCTTTCCACTGGTTGCGATTGCTATGGTCATAATTCCATTTCCCACCTTCAGGTTCTAGATCATCATCAATCATGATGTGATGCTTCTTGCGCATGTCCCGATAGAAGTACTCCATTGTCATACGCTTTTTACCTTCAAAAAATTTCTCAACGTCCTTTCTTTTAGTAAAAAAATGTTCGGTATCATAACCTTGCCATTCGATTTCTAGTGATTTACAGAATTCTTTGAGCTGTTGATCAAGTCTGTATTCATCTGGAGCTAAGTATTCAAACTTTTCAATCTTTTGTTCCTTGATGATTTGGTTGAGGTTCTCTACTAGATCTTGGTTATTCTTATCATCATCGAGATGGTAGTAAATACTGTTCCAGCCGCGATCATTAATCCATTCATTAAAACCACGCATCGCCATAAAAAAGGCAACTACCTTCTGTATATGATGTGTGACATAATCTGTTTCTTGACGCATTTCGGCCATGAAATAAATGATATTTTCTTGATCATCATCAAACCACGAGTGCTTGTGGTTAAGTTGATCGCCTAGTATGAGTCTTAATGTTTTCATTTTTTAAAATTTCAGATTGGGTCTGTAATGGTTTTTTACCTAAGGATTTGAACTATTATAAGTGAGATTTAAAACAATTCCTCTTGTAACCACATTCTTTGATATGTACCATCACTATCATATCTACTTGCTTGTAATTCTATATTAAAGGTTCTATTTCTAGGGTCATTACCTACACCGCTATTATACATCCAGTTGCCATAATTAGAATGCACGTCATAGTCGATTAAAATATGTTCAAAATATGCAGCGCCTATGCGCCAGTCTTGTTCTTTATGCATCGACCAGTAACTGGCAACGTTCTGTCTACCACGATTACTCATCCATCCAGTGGTAGCTAGTTCTTTCATGTTTGCATTTACAAAGCGTTCATGTGTTTCACCATTGATCCATTTTGATAATTCACGTTCACTGCTTTTCCACTCATATTCTTTTTGTAGGATACCACCTAATTTGAAGATGTCGTTCCCATTTTTTAGTGAAACATATTTAAAGAAGTCACGCCATATAAGCTCAAAAATTAGCCAATAGGTATCTTGATTTTTTTTCACTTCTTTTTCAAATCGTTGGACTTCCCAATAGATTTCTCGAGCGCTTATGCATCCTATGGACAACCATGTGCTTAACTTGCTACTGTAGTCTATACCTACTAAACCGTTTCTAGTTTTTTTATAATATTGAAGTTTGCCCGTATCCCAGAAATAATGGTTGAGTCTTTCCCATGCTGCAGTTGCGCCACCTTTCCATGGGAAAGCGCTACGATGGTCCTTTTCAAAACTTTCTAAGCCTAAATCTTCAAGTTGTGGAATAGTAGTCATCACAATGCTGGGCAATTCTTGCTGATAATCTTTTATATCAACTAGTGTTCTTACGTGAGATTCTTTCTCACATTTTTTACGGAATTGCGTAAAAACGGTTGGGATTTCTTGAAAGTTGGAGTAGGGAACGTCATCTGGATGATAAAGGAACTGATCATAAGTCCGATGTCCTTTAGGTTTTACTTCTAGCAGCTTGAGTGCAGTGCCCAATAGCTTTTCTTGCTCAACTTCATCGCGTGTCCATTCTTTTTGTAGATAGATATTTGTGATGTCGTATTCCTTAATGATGTCTGGAAATACATTTACTGGGGAATCATGATAGACTAATAAAGGAATGCCGTGTTTATCTAATTGTTTGCGTAAATCTTCTATAGCTTCTATAATAAATTGTGCTCTAAATTTTCCCGTTTTACCGAAAGGTAATTCTATATCGATATCAAGACCAAAATTACTATTCTGATAAAAAATAGGGTCAAAACAATATACACCTATTACTTTACCGTCATTATCGCATGCTTTTTTAAGGCTATGATTATCAGTTACTCTTAAATCATTTCTAAACCAGACGAGATTATTCATATATCAATTAATGCTATTTATTTGCGCTACACTTTTTACTACAATACTTTACAGTTTCCCAATTCTTTTCCCATTTCTTACGCCAGGTAAATTCTCGATTGCATACCGGACATATTTTAGTAGGTAAGTTGTGTTGATTACGCATCATTGTCAATTGAAAGTTCTTCTAACTCTTTATCAACTTGCGCATAAGACAATCGCTTCTTTGTTTTGGCGATGGCATAACCGTCTAAACCATTTATAGCAACGCTACCTGCTTTACTTATGTCTACCCATCCGTCTTTGTGTAAAATATCTGCTTTTATAAAAATGTCAGTGATTTTACAAATGACTAGAATACAGTTATTCTCCTTAATTGGATATTCGTTTACATATTCTGCCGCGACTTGTATGGTCGCTTCATTTACAAATGGTACTTTGAAATTATCACGACGAAGTAATTCTATATCTAACTCATCAAATTCTGAAATATGTTCAGCATATTTTGCGCTTGATTGATGTGCTCTATCTACTAAGTTCATATTCACATGGTTTAATGTGATTTTACCAGTAGCTTTTAAGTTCTCATAGGTATGCCCGACTCCATGTCCTAGTGGTCGTTGTACAAAACTAAACATGGCTGGATTACTTCCTAAATGGGTGACACTACTAAACATGGCTACGTTGTCTATTTCATCTATGGAACGAGTGGCAAGTAAGTTTGCGCTCTTAAATCCGGTAACACTATTAATAAGGTTGCCGCGATAAAAACGGTCCATAGTTTTAATAGCAATAGCATCAATATGCTTCATTTGTTTAATATTTTACCTCAAAGTTAAAACAAATTATTCATGAGCGTCATTTTCAAATGTTTAAACTTTGCTAAATTGCGATATGGATTTACAGGAAGCATTTGAAATAAATAAGAACACTTGGAATCAAAAAACAGCTATACATTTTGAGAGTGAGTTCTATGATAAGGACGCTTTCGCGAAAGCGAAAAATTCACTTAACTCCTACGAGTTAAACGCACTAGGCAATGTAAAAGACAAAAAGTTACTGCATTTACAATGTCATTTTGGTCAGGACTCCTTAAGTTGGGCACATAAAGGTGCTGTGGTAACTGGAGTAGATATAAGTGATGAAGCTATAAAACTAGCTCGTAAATTAAGTAAAGAGCTAGATGTACCTGCACAATTTGTGTGCTGCAATGTGCTTGAAACCTCAGATTATATTAAAGAAAAGTTTGATATCATTTTTACTAGTTATGGTACGATAGGCTGGTTGCCAGATTTAAAGCCATGGGCACAGATGATCAGTGAGCGATTAAATGATAACGGTGTTTTTTATATTGTTGATTTTCATCCTATCGCATGGATGTATGATTATAATGTGACACCACCAGTTATGAAATACCACTATGCTAGAGAAGAAGCTATATATGATGAGTATGAAGGCACCTATGCAAATAATAAATCTAAAATGGTTAGTAAAGAGTATGGTTGGAACCACAGTCTTAGTGAAGTCGTACAGTCACTTATTGATGCTGGTCTCTCTGTAAACTTACTGGCAGAGCATGATGGTAGCCCATACGATGTGTTTCCTAATATGAAATTGAGGGATGATGGGTTGTATTATTTAGAAGGTGGATTATATCCGATGCTATTTGAAATTAGTGCTGTAAAGGCATAAAAAAATGCCCTACTTATGAATTAGGGCATTTTAGGGGAAAGCATTTTGAATTAACTTTACAAAACGTTAGCAATTTAGTAAAATAGTTTTCTAGATACAATAGAATAAAATGAAAATATCCTAACTATTAGTAAGAATATTCTAATATATGTAATTTGGGATAGCAGGTATTAAGAATATAATAATATTAAAGATTGTTTTCTCAAATCTTAATCTCTAGAGTTATGTAATAATTACGATTAGGAGAGGTGATAATTCCAGGTCCTGGATAACCAGTTGCTCTTCTTGTAAAATAGGAGTTGTCTAGCACGTTATTAATTCCAGCTTCTAATTTAAACCTGTTGTATTTATATGAGGCCGAAAAGTCTAAAACATCATAAGCTGGTATAGCGCCTATTACACCACTAAGATTCCCATCAGTAGCGTTTGTAGCATCTGTGAATTGTTGAGATAGATATGAGTATTGGATACTAGACATGAAGTTTTTATATCCTAATTGAAAACCTGTTTTAAAATTTAATTCTGGTATAAACTCTACTTTATTTCCTTCAATACCGTTGGCATCAGAATTTGTGTATTCAGAACTTACTAAAGAAGTGTTGAAAAATAGATTGAATTTATAAGCTCGGTTTTTAATGAGTAGCTTTTGTAGATTAAGATCTACTAGACTTTCTAGTCCATAGATAACAGCGTCTCCTACATTACCTCGTTGACTTTTTACACGACCATCATCTGCAACGACTTGTGTAAAACCTATTCGGTCATTATAAAATAATGCAAATGCACTAGCGTCATAAGATATGAAATCGTTAAAATTACCACGAGCACCTATGTCTGCAGTAAAACCTTTCTCGTCGTCAATGTTGGGATCAATTTCAAAAGCAGGATTAATAGTGCTTATATCGGTAAATGTTACAGACCTATAATTTTGTGAGATATTACCGTATAATTCTATCGCATCATTTGCTTTATAACTAGTTCCTAAACCTAGTAAGGCAAAGGTTCTTTCATTAGATCTACTTTCATCAATTACTTCGTTAAAAATAACATTACCAGCAGCGTCAGTTCTTATTTCTCTAGTAAAACCTTCACTTTCTGTTTTGATATATTCTAGTCTAAAACCAGGAGTAAATGAAATTTTATCGTTTACATAAAAGATGTTCTCACCGAATAGCGAGATATTTAAATTAGGATATACAAAGTCGTTTTGATTTGAGTAATTAGGATATTCATCAAATCGAAAGTCAAAGTCTGCATCGCTACCATCACTTCCAGGACCTTGAGTACTTGTGTTGTTTGCTTTATAAAACTTAGAACCGATTAAGAAAATATTTTTCTTTCCAGCAAGATTGTAGGTGCTTAAGAATCTCGCCTCGGCACCATAATTATTAAAATCTCCTTTTATTAAATCTCTTTCTGTACCAGGATCAATTTGATCGACACGATTAGTTCTAAAGCCTAGTGCATTACGCTGTGCTTGTAATCCAAAGGCGTTAAAAGTGAATTTTGTGTCTTCAGTAAAATCATGAGAGAAATTAAGATTGTATAAAAACCAATCTACTTCAAACCAGTTACGTTCTCGATTACTTTGAAAAGGATTCTCCTCAAATTGTCGATCATTAAGCCCACCAGCTTGTTGGGCTAGGTAGTTTAGGTAAGTGATTTCTCCTGTGACCTTAGTCTGATCATTAAATTGATATCCTACATGAGCATAAATATTCTTAGATTCAAATTGAGAATTAGGTCTAAAGCCATCACCTTTTTTATAATTAAAAAAAGTATAATAACTCCATTTACCGCTAGTACCACTTAGACTTGTGAAATTAGTGTACAATCCATTAGAACCTATAGTGTTTCTTGTAATAAGCTCTAGAGGTTTAGATTGATTAGGTTCTTTCATAACAAAATTCACTAAGCCACCGAATTGAGTACCATATTGTAATGATGCTGCACCACGTATTACTTGAATACTCTGTAGACCTTCTGCCGGTGGAGCATAGTAACTTTCGGGATAACCCAACACATCTGCGCTTATATCATACCTATTTTGTCTAGTGTTAAAATTTGCAGTTCTATTAGGATCTAGTCCACGTCCGCCGATGTTTAATTGCAATCCAGCATCATCATTTTGATAGATATTAAGACCAGCAACTTGATTAAAAATTTGACGTGCATTATTTGCAGCTAGATTTGCGGTAGAGTTTTCAATAAGAACCACTTCAGTTTTCTTACCGGCATAAATAGAAGTGCCTTCAACATCTTTTAAACGCTCTAGTTGAAATAGTTTTTCTTTGCGCACTGTTAATTCAATGGCTGTTAACTCTTCACCTAATTGTTGTAATTGTACATTTTTAATAAGGTCATTGTTGATAGTAAGAGATTCTTCTAGAACAACATATTCATAACTGAACCATATAAGCGTTAATTCTTTTTGAGTAGTTTCAAATCGATATTTCCCATTTATATCTGTAATGGCTAGTTGTCCAGCATTTTTATCATAAATAGCAACGTTTTCAATGGCAGTACCAGTAATATTATCAGAAACGGTGCCTGATATTTGATATGACTGCGCATATGATATAGACCATGTCAATATCAATAGTATTAAAATACTATAATCCTTTAATTTCATCTTCTAATGGTAATAGCCAGTCTTTATGCTGGAATGAATCTTTAATTTGATATAAGTTTGCTTTGGGGTCTACTAGTCTGCGACTGGTTCTACCATTCAACGCGGCATAACAGTCTACATAAACTTTTACATCCTTATATCCTTGGGAGCTATAATGGTCTCCTAAAAAGTGTGCGTATTCTAAAATAAAGTCAGGTTGAAAGCTCATTTGCTTCTCTTGAAACGACGTTAGAAAATCATCATTTTGAACATAAAATGACTGTCCAGATCCGTCAACAATTTTAAACTGTGTGTTTCCCATTTTTTCCATCAACATCACACGCCACGAGAATCTATAGCCTTCCTCAGTCCAGAACAATTCTCCAGGATACGCGAGGTATCGCCATGGTAATACTAATTGAATTGTGAAAAATATCACTAGTACTGGTATTATAACTTTCTGATATTTAATTACAAATGGTTTGTTGTTGGTACGCTTTCGCGAAAGCGGACCTAATAAAGTGCTTAAAGGACTTAAAAATCTTCTTAAATAAGCAATAATTTTTTCATGTAGTGAACTGTCAAAAAACACCAATGCACTTACAATCATTATAAAAGGAAACATTCCTATCGGGAATAATACACGAGTTAATACATGGAATATAACCACAGCTATAAATGCCCAAAGCCGCGTTTTTTTATAAAGTAATAAAAAAGGAATGAGCAAATCATAGAGCATACCAGTCCAACTGAATGCATAATGTACCCATTCTTGTTGCATAAGGTTGCCTAGAAAAGGTAAATCATATTTAGAAGGCAACCATATTTTTAAAGGCATGGCTTTTAAAAGCCAGTCGCTATTAATTTTTGCTAATCCAGCATAGAAGTACACGATACTTAATAGCAATTTAATGCTGTCGATACTCCATTGCGGGATTGTTGGTGTCTTTAAGATGAGATCAGTTGCTTTAGGATGATCTATTGAGAAATGCCTATTTGCAGGTAAAAAGATCATTAAAAAACTAAGTAGGCTGATGAAGTAATAATGATTAAGATAGGTGGTTTTATCCATCAATTCTATATAAGTAAAGCTTAAGAAAAATAGAATAATGGACAACCTATACTTAAATCCTATGGCAATGAAAAATGCGGCTATACCGCATATAGTGAATAATAAATAAGTGAAGGACCCTAATGGTTTTACCCAATCAAATCCATAATAAGAGAAATGAAATTGAGGTGTTATATAAAGACTATTGATCCAACCATGTGCAGCAAATCTAATGATGCTATAAAGCATCATCAACCCAAAGCCAATGCGGAAAACCGCTAATGGCGCAGCAGATGCGCTTTTATCTAGATATGATTGTATCGTTTTATTCATAACCTAAAAAAAGGTTGCCTCATACTTTAATATGAGGACAACCTTTTTTAAAATTTATTGATATGGTTTAATCACCGTCAGCATCAACATAATCTACGCTTATATTAAGTGTTTGCAACATGTCTACTTTTAATAAAACAGTGACGCGCTGTAACTCATCATAAGTCATTAACATAGCTACATTATTATTGTTCACCTGATTATACAGATTGTTATCTAATTGATCAAGCTCAGTTCTAGCGGCTTCTATCTGACTGTTTATAGAGGCTGTTAGGTCAGAAGATCCACTATTATCCCTTAAAAGAGTTACATAACTTGCATAACTTATACCAATTGTTGAGTTATTATAAGCTTTACCGTTAAAAAAGTCTTGAACTGCTTGTAGAGCAGTTAGGGCAAGTTCTTTAGAGTAAACTTTACTGTATAATCCTTCCACTTTATCTGCAAGTGGTGTTGTAGAAAAAACTCCTGCAGGTATGCCTACTTTGTTAGCACGCAATCCCTTTTCATAATAAAAAATGAAATCGTTCACTAGCATATTTACAGAGCTAGATGCTGTGTTTGCCGTACTGCTAATAAAAATATCTCTATAAGAACTGGTCCAGTCTGTTAATACTGTAGTAGTTAGATTTTCCATCTGGTCTATCACATCGCTGAGGTAATTTTTGTAACCTAGCGCATTACTGTCAGTAGTATAAAAGTCTATTATGGCACTGTCGTCATTACCTAGACCATATAGTAAGTAATCTAAAGCAGGGAAACCTACGGCATCATTATTATTAGGACTAGTAAGGTCATAAGATCCAGACGCGATATTGTTTTGGATATCTGTCGTGTTAGTAGGATAGATGTTCATCTGGAAATTATATAAAACTTCTTCAGCCTTACCAATGTTAAACATCTCAACGTACTGCCATGTTTTATAAGCTGCTAACCAGTCAGTTCTTAGGTTATCAAGATTTGTTTGATTAGGTGTTGTTATAAAAGTCTCTTTTGACGCTTTTAAAGCTGTTAAATCAGAATTCAAATCTTGTAATGCAGGAATGATGATGTTATCTGCTGCATTTTCTAAAAGAGCCTTTCTATCAAAGTTATCAGATGATCCGCTAGTAGAATCATCGTTAGATTCTGTACACGCGGTGATCAGTATGATAGAAAACAGTGCTAATGCTAATTGCTTGATTTTCATTATTAATTTTTTAAAAGTTTGCAAATGTACCGTTGTAGTCGAGAGTATGTCCTATTAACTACATTAAATAAATGATAATTTAATTGCTAGCTTGTGCTGTTGTGAAATTAAATCTAGCCGCAATGTCATCTGATATTTGATCTAAAGTGGTAGGTGTAACATCCCAGAATCCATTACCAGTCATTAATTGACTTAAATAGGTGTTTACTTCAGTTTTGCTAAAATATGGTGCGTCAGTATCAGGATTACGTGTAAATTGAAGGCTATAGATAAATCCATAAGCTTCAGATAATCCATGAAATGCTCTTGCTGGATCTGCTGTTAAATTGTCTTTACCATTTTGTAAATAAAACACCGCTCTTACAGCTGGAATTAAAGAGACGTTCTCTCTTATAATTGCTGCTTGTTCATCTCTAACACTGTAGTTTCTTTCAACTATCGCTGCACGTCCTAATTTGAATGCATCATAAATTGTAGTTGCGATTCCAGCAAAATCTGCATCACCTTCTAAACGATCAATGTATTCACTTAAAAAACTATCTTGATCTAGAATAGGCATTGTAGCATCTGGTTCTGCACCGTATAAATAGCCAAAAGCCTCATCCCATTTATGCTCCATGTTGGTATAACTTTTACCTGATACTAATACTTCGTTATCATTATCTGCTCTATTAGTACTTTCATCAAGAACAGACGTGCTTAAATAATTGTTCAAAATTTGATCGGTCATTAAAGCCCCTAAAAGCCCTTTAGCAAACGCTTGGTCATACTCCAGACCTTTTGCGTTTACATATCTAATAGTTCCACCACCAGCTTGTTGAATCTGTCCTGGTACACCAGCGCTAGCTGTATTGTTCCATGCTGGGAAAATATCATTTACTTGAGATGATATATAATTATCAAAATCTGCTCTAATCGCAGCAGCATCTGTTGCGTTGCTAGAAAAATAGTCTGCACTAGCAGCTACTTTACTACGTACACTTTTGTCAGAAGAATTTAAAGCTGCATCACTAAAATCATTTGCTCCTGCTACATGCGCAAACATGTTAGTCAATTGTGTTTCGGTAGTAGATGTTTCTTTAAAAGCGGTCTTAATTTCTTCAGCCATTGCTATACGAGTAGTCTGGCCAGAATAGCTAACGGTGCTTTCTGTTCCTCTATTAAAAGAATATGTTGCTGGTGCTATAACGTTATTAACGGTTATATCATCATCATTATCACATGAGGTGGTAAAGAAAGTTGCTATAGCGGCAGTGGCGATTAAAGATATTTTTTTTAGAGTCATTTTGGTTTTATTTAGACTTGATATAAATAGTTGAATTGATTTCGGCTGCAAATTTAAGTCCTTATTTAGATTTAATAAAGATAAGGTTGGAAATTCGTTATTGATATTTCTGATACTATATAATATTCGGATTGATTTTCATTATTCATATTGATTCTAAATTGGTAAGTGTTTGAATAGTTAAGTATTGTATTAATCCATATGAATACTCACCAATTAAATAATGTATATTTGCATGCAATAAAATTCTATTGCATGATTTCCCATGATTCCAAATTTCTAGGTGAAGGTTTAACCTATGATGACGTACTACTTGTACCTGCTTACAGTGAGGTGCTGCCTCGAGAAGTAAGTATAAAGACTAAATTTTCAAGAAATATTACTCTTAACGCACCTGTAATCAGTGCTGCTATGGATACCGTTACAGAAAGCCGCATGGCTATTGCTATGGCTCAAGAAGGTGGAATAGGAATCTTGCATAAAAATATGTCTATTGAAGCTCAAGCTCAGAAGGTGAGACGTGTAAAACGAGCTGAAAGTGGTATGATCATCGATCCAGTTACTCTTACTATTGAGGCTACCATAGGTGATGCAAAAGCTAGTATGCGTGAGCACAGTATAGGTGGGATTCCTATAGTGGATGATGCTGGTTATATAAAAGGTATCGTAACTAATAGAGATTTACGATTTGAAAAAGATAATAGTCGCTCAGTTACTGATGTGATGACTTCAGAGAATCTAATCACAGCAAAAGCAGGGACATCTTTACATGATGCAGAAGCGATTTTGCAAGAATATAAAATAGAGAAATTACTAGTTGTTGATGATCAAGATAAATTAGTAGGACTCATAACCTTTAGAGATATCACTAAGCTAACTTTAAAACCTAACGCTAATAAGGATCAGTATGGTCGTTTGCGAGTAGCGGCTGCAATAGGTGTTACAGGTGATGCTGTTGATAGAGCTGGTGCATTAGTGGAAGCTGGTGTAGACGCTGTAGTAATCGATACGGCACATGGTCATACTAAAGGTGTTGTTGATGTTCTTAAAAAAGTGAAGGCCGCTTATCCAGATCTGGACGTTGTGGTTGGAAATGTTGCCACTGCCGAAGCTGCAAAATATCTAGCAGATGCTGGTGCAGACGCTGTAAAAGTAGGAATTGGTCCTGGTTCAATATGTACAACTCGTGTTGTAGCTGGTGTTGGTTTTCCTCAATTAAGTGCTGTAATGGAAGCGTCTCATGCATTAAAAGGTACTGGAGTGCCTGTCATCGCAGATGGAGGAATACGTTACACGGGTGATATACCTAAGGCAATAGCGGCAGGAGCAGACTGTGTAATGCTAGGTTCTATGCTTGCTGGTACTACAGAGTCACCGGGAGAAACCATTATATATGATGGTCGTAAATTTAAATCTTATCGTGGAATGGGATCTGTTGAGGCGATGCAACACGGTTCTAAAGATCGTTATTTTCAAGATGTAGAAGATGATATTAAAAAACTAGTTCCTGAGGGAATTGTAGGTCGTGTACCTTATAAAGGAGATCTAGTAGAAAGCATGACTCAGTTTATAGGTGGATTACGCGCCGGAATGGGTTATTGTGGTGCTGGTGATATTGAATCCCTCAAGAATAATGGCCGTTTTGTAAAAATTACAGCAGCTGGTGTTAATGAAAGTCACCCACATGATGTGACCATTACTAAAGAAGCGCCTAATTATAGCCGTAAATAATTATGAAAATTATTTGCATCGGTCGCAATTATACAGAACATATTGCAGAGCTTCAAAACGAGCGACCTACTGAGCCAGTCGTTTTTTTAAAGCCTGACACTTCTATTTTATTACATAAACAGCCGTTTTTTATACCTGCATTCTCAAATGATGTCCATCACGAGGTAGAAGTTGTAGTGCGTATTAATCGTATCGGTAAGCATATCGATAAAAAATTTGCACACAAGTATTATAATGAAATAGGCCTAGGAATTGATTTTACAGCAAGAGATGTGCAACAACGTTGTAAAGAAAAAGGATTGCCATGGGAGAAAGCAAAATCTTTTGATGGAGCAAGTGTAGTTTCTAGAGAGTTTATCAATAAAGAAGAATTAGGTGATTTAAATAACTTGTCATTTGAATTGTTTAAAAATGATAACTTGCAGCAAAGTGGTGATACCAGTCATATGCTTTGGAAAATAGATGAAATCATAGAGCACGTCTCTCAATTCTTTACACTTAAAATAGGGGATCTTATATTTACGGGAACTCCAGCAGGTGTATCAAGAGTAGAAGAGAATGATGTTTTAAAAGGAACTCTTGCTGGTAAAGAAATGTTCCAGATCAAAGTAAAATGAAGCAAAACCTATACGATCTACAAAAATTAATAGAGCTCTCAGACAATGATGCAGACTTTATTAAGGATATGGTAGAGATGTTTATTACAGAAATACCTAAAGATCTTGAGCATCTTGCGGTCGCCATAATCGATGACGATAGAGCACGTGTTCACGAGTACGCTCATAAAATGAAACCCAGTGTTGATATGTTTGGGTTAGAGTGCTTGTCCGACATATTGATAATTGAGGCATGGGGAAAATCAGATGATGAAATGGAGATTAAAGAACATTTCATGCGTGTTAACCAAGAATTGGATATGGCCTTAATTCAACTTAAAAGAGATTTCTAAATGCAAGCAACTATAATTACTATAGGAGATGAAATCCTTATAGGTCAAATTGTAGATACCAATTCTGCATGGATGGCAAGCGAACTCAATAAGATAGGCGTTAACGTTTATGAGATTATCTCTATTAGTGATGATCGGGAACATATCCTTTCCGCTTTCGCGAAAGCGAAACAAGAATCAGATATTGTGCTTGTTACAGGTGGTTTAGGTCCAACTAAAGATGATATTACAAAGAAAACGATTTGTGAATTCTTTGATGATCAACTCGTACTGGATCAAGAAGTCTTAGACCACGTGATTATGCTTTTTGAAAAATTTGTAAAAGCACCAATGGTCGATATGAATAAAGACCAAGCGTTAGTCCCTTCTAAAGCACAGGTAATCTCTAATCAGTATGGGACAGCACCTGGATTGTGGATTGAGAGTGAAGGAACTATTTTTGTGTCTATGCCAGGTGTACCATTTGAAATGAAGGCCTTAATGTCTGATGGTGTCATACCTAAAATTCTTAATATAGGTGAATTACCATTTATACATCATCGTACAATTCTTACAGCAGGTCAAGGAGAAAGTACAATAGCTACTCGAATAGAGCAATGGGAAAATGATTTGCCTTCTCATATTAAACTGGCTTATTTACCTAGTTTAGGAACTGTACGTTTAAGATTGTCTTCTCGTGGAATGGATAAAGATCTTATTCTTGAAACGGTAGATGATCAGATTCAGAAATTGTATGCGATTATCGAAGATGTCATTGTAGGTGAAAGTAATGATGAAAGCATAGTGCATGCTGTGGTTCAATTATTGAAAGAGAATAACAAAACGGTCGCCACTGCAGAGAGTTGTACAGGAGGAAAAATAGCTAGTCTTATTACAGAAATTCCAGGAGCGTCTAAAGTTTTTATGGGTAGCACCGTTACTTATGCTACCCAGTCTAAAGTTGACATGCTAGGTGTGGATCCGGCAATTATTGAAAAATATAGTGTAGTAAGTGAGCAGGTAGCTCATGAGATGGCTTATAAGGCACGATTAAAGTTTAAATCAGATTATGCCGTTGCAACTACAGGTAATGCAGGACCTACTCAAGGAGATAGTGATGCTCCTGTAGGAACTGTTTTTATAGGGATATCGACACCAGAAAAGACATATGCGCTACAGTTTATGATGGGTAATCATAGAGATAGAGTGGTTCAAAAAACAATTAATAAATCACTAGAATTATTGCAAAAAGATTTGATAGCTCAGTAATAATTACTGTTACAATAGAATATTACACGCTGATTTTAATGCTTGAATAGTAGGAAAATAGGCGTTTGAGAAAAAATTATAAAAAAGGGTGCAATTTAGGCTTGTGAGAACGAATAAATAATCGTTATTTTGCAGTCCGATTTTAAACACAGATAATCATGTCACGAGTTTGTGAACTTACAGGTAAGAGAGCGATGTCAGGAAACAATGTTTCCCACGCAATGAATAAGACTAAACGTAGATTCAACGTGAATCTTTTTACTAAGCGTTTCTACCTTCCTGAAGAGGATAAGTGGATTTCACTTAAAGTATCTGCTAAGGCGATAAAAAACATCAATAAATTAGGTATTACTGAGGTAATGAAGCAAGCTCGCGCTAAAGGGCTTCTTACCAAGTAATCTATTAATATACTAGAAGATGGCAAAGAAAGGTAATAGAATTCAAGTGATACTTGAATGTACAGAGCACAAGGAGTCAGGTAAAGCTGGAACTTCTCGTTACATCACGACTAAGAATAAAAAAAATACGCCAGATCGTTTGGAGATTAAAAAATTCAACCCGATCCTTAAGCGTATGACTGTTCATAAAGAAATTAAATAATACGACATGGCAAAGAAATCAGTAGCAACCCTACAAACTGGGTCAAAGAGATTAACGAAAGCCATCAAGATGGTTAAATCACCTAAGTCAGGTGCATATACTTTCGTAAGTGCTATTATGGCACCTGAATTAGTAAACGATTTCTTGAAAAAGAAATAAGTTGGTTAGTTAAGATGATAAAAGACCGCTCTGCTTGCAGAGCGGTCTTTTTTTATGGACCATTTGTCAGTCATGTTTCTGTGGCTCGCAAATTGACTACACAATATGATGCTTCTATAGTATCACATATATGATTAACTTTGCAACGACCAGAAACAGCCAAAAATGAGTTTTTTTAAAAAGATATTTTCAAAAGAGAAAAAGGAAACCCTAGATAAAGGACTAGAAAAAACCAAAACAACGTTCTTAGATAAATTAGGTAAAGCCGTTGCCGGTAAATCTAAAGTCGATGCAGATGTGCTTGATGATCTTGAAGACGTTTTAATATCTAGTGATGTAGGTGTGGCTACCACAATTAAAGTCATTGATCGTATTGAAGAACGTGTAGCAAAAGATAAATATTTAGGCACTACCGAGCTCAATGGTATTTTACGTGATGAAATCGCAGGTTTATTAAGTGAGGTTAATAATGGTGACGCTACTGATTTCACCATTCCTCAGCAAGATGGCCCTTATGTAGTTATGGTGGTAGGAGTTAATGGAGTAGGTAAAACAACTACCATAGGTAAGCTCGCTCACCAATTTAAGCAAAAAGGTCTTAAGGTCGTGCTAGGTGCTGGAGATACATTTAGAGCAGCAGCTGTAGACCAATTACAAATTTGGGCAGATCGTGTAGGTGTAGAAATTGTTAAACAAGATATGGGTAGTGATCCAGCTAGTGTTGCATTTGATACTTTACAAAGTGCCGTCGCTCAGAATGCAGATGTGGTTCTTTTGGATACTGCAGGTCGTTTACATAATAAGGTCAATTTAATGAATGAACTTACTAAGGTGAAACGTGTGATGCAAAAAATAATTCCTAATGCTCCACATGACGTAATGTTAGTTCTTGATGGCTCTACCGGTCAAAATGCTTTTGAACAAGCAAAACAGTTTACTGCGGCGACAGAAGTGAGTTCGTTAGCAGTTACAAAACTGGATGGTACTGCAAAAGGTGGCGTAGTTATAGGGATTTCTGATCAATTTCAAATACCTGTTCGATATATAGGAGTAGGAGAAGGAGTGGATGATTTACAAGTTTTTAATAAATCAGAATTTGTAGACAGTTTCTTTAATTAGAGTGCTCATTAAACAGTTTATAACTCTTATACCTAGCTTCGGTTAGGTCTAAGAGTTTTTCTATTTTTAAGAAAAATATTTTATGCGTTTTATATTACTTTTTTTAGCGTTCACAGTATGGAGTTGTAACTCTCCTAAAGCTGTAAATGAAGTCTCCCAATCTATTAATCAGGATGATGAGCAATTTAAAGTCTTGGATTCTAGGTTTTTGAAAAAAGAAGATATTATTGCTCCTTTTAAAGATGATTTATCCAGCTTTCGCGAAAGCGAGGAACTAAAATCTTTAATACTAGAAAAAAGCATCCCTGAAATTCAACAAGCTGTATATGATGGTAAGCTTTCTTACCAACAATTAACCTTATTCTATATCAATAGAATTGCAAAGTATGATAGAGAGAACAGGAAATCATTAAATTCTGTAATAGCTCTAAATCCACAGGCAATGGAAGATGCATATGCTTATGATTTGAGAATTGATGAATTCAGACGTGGAGAAGGTAAGTTTAACCCTTATAGTTTAATGGGTATGCCTATTTTGTTAAAAGATAATATCAATACCGAAGGTATGAAAACAACTGGTGGCGCTGCTGTTTTAAAAGATCTGGAACCTCAAAATGCGCGTATCGTACAGCGATTAATTGAAGCAGATGCTATTATTTTAGGAAAAGCAAATCTAAGTGAATGGGCTTATTTCTTTTGTGGTGATTGTCCTAGTGGTTATAGCGCTATGGGTGGACAGACTTTAAACCCATATGGTCGTAAGGAAATAGATACTGGCGGATCTAGTAGTGGTAGTGGAGTTGCAATAGCAGCTAATTTTGCGGTAGCTGCTGTAGGTTCTGAAACCGCAGGTTCGATATTATCGCCAGCGTCACAAAATAGTGTAGTAGGTTTAAAACCATCAGTAGGTACTTTAAGTGGGATAGGTATTATTCCTATATCAACTTATCTCGATACAGCAGGTCCTATGTCTAAAAATGTTGTGGATAATGTCATTTTAATGCGTGGGATGTTAAGTGATAAACGCATGTTCAGTGATTTATTTATAGCAAATTTGGGGACCTCTACGGTTCAAGGTCGTGTTTTTGGAGTTTTTCCTGGTTATAAGAAGAATCCATTATATGCCAGTGCTGTAGAACAAATTATAGCTTTAGGTGCAACTGTGGTAGAATTAGAAGAAAAACAACCGCAACTAGATGGATTTGTTTCTTTACTTAATGTCGATATGAAAAAGGATTTGCCTGCATATTTCATGGGATTAGGATTGCCTGAGTATCAAGGATGGGATGTGGCTAAGGTGATGGAATTAAATAAAGCAGATTCATTAAATTATATGCCTTATGGTCAACGACTGTTTCAAGGTATAACAGATGAAAAGGATTATTCTCCAGCAGAATCTGCGGCTCTTAAAACTAGATTAACAACTCAAGCACAAGAGTATTTTGATTATTACATTCAGTCTCATAATCTGGATGGTTTCTTATCAGTTAATAATTATAATGCGGCAGAGGCTGCTGTGGCTTTTTATCCTGCTATCACTGTACCTATGGGATATGATGAGAATGGTCAGCCTTTTGGATTAACTTTTATTGCACCTACCGAAGAAGAGAAGATGCTTTATCAATGGGCAGCTGCTTATGAAAAAGCAACCCAACACCGTAAGATGCCTAAAGGTTACAATTAAAATCATCAGTCATTGAAAGATTCAACTCAAAAGCCGTCGTTGCTTAGCTCTAAAAGCCTCGTTATTTTGACGAAGTTTATGGCAATCTATGCAGCCTTTCATATTATAACTGTGTTAGGAAAAACTTATGTAGATTCCCTATCTGAAGAATCAACAATTGTGGATACCTACCAGTTGCCTATATATATAGTCGCTGGTATACATTTTATCATGTTGCTTATTTGTGGTGCGATGCTAATGACTAAAAAGTATTATTGGTTAGTTACCGTAGCCTGCATAGTGATCTCATTGTATACACGATTCTTTTTTGAGGATATTGTAACCTGGGTGAATTAGATTAGTGATATCTGATTTACCAATTTCTTAAATTATAAGATATACCTAGGCTTACTTCTTCATAATTACTGATATGATGATATCTTACATTTATTATCCAATTGTATCTTATATTGTAATCTCCTTTCAATTCAACTTCATTAATTCCTTCCCAGTACGTATAGCCAGTTGTGAAAAAGAAGCCCCTAAAGACTCTTTTTCTAATTTCAATACCGTAACCAACTTCTTCATAATATAGCCTTTGGGAGCTAGAGTAGTTGATAAGTCCTGTACTAATCTTTATATGCTGATGAGGATCAGCACCTAAACCAAAATCTTTTGTTATAAAAAACTCATATTTGTGTAATCTATTTGATTTAAAATCAGCTTGATGGAAACTCAATCCAGGTTTTATATAGATGCCATTGATTCTAACAGGTTTTATGGTTTCTACTTGGATTTCCTTATTAGACTCAAGATTAGTAGTGATTCTTCCGTTCAATTCTAAATGGTTTAGCTGATGCCATCTCGTTTTGAATTCTATGCCTAGAGTTTTATAGTTTACACCATACATAGATTTTATACTATGAGTTGGGTCGTTCCAAAAATAACAGCCGGTAATTCCAGAAACCAGTGATACATTGATAACATTGTTTTTACCAGCGGATATCTCTTGAGTTTCATACCCTACAGATGAAAATATCAACACATCATCTTCTTCTACCTCAATAGAGTAGTTGCTATCAAAATCTGTGTTAACTTCATTATCAGTTCCTTTAATTAAAACGGTTGCTCCTAAAACAGGTATGCCACTGTTATCAGTCACAGTCCCAGTTATCGTCCTTTGAGCGATGCAGGTGATATAATAGAGTGATAGAAAAAGAACTAGACTTATTTTCATTAAAATTAGAAGTATTGAGGACGTTTTACAATCGATCAAAATTAGCACGCACTTTTTTCTCTGGCTTTAAATTATGTTCAGGAGTAGATGGGCCAGTGATAGGAGCAACTTGTGGTTGCGGTATTTTTTCTATCATTTTAATCTTTCCTTCTATCGAGTAATGTAAGGTGCTTAATGCATGCATCGGGTGACTGTATTGTTTCCAGTCCATAGCGTTAGTGACAGCCTGCTGTAATTCAACATATTTACGTTGCTGTTTTTGATTAAAACCTACATATCGATCACCTATTATGGGGAGTAATTCTTTATAATGGTTAAGCCAGTCGTTACCGTTGTAAATTCCGTAATACATAGCTTTCCAATAAAAATGAACGGTAAAAAAAGTATACTGTGGTACAATAGCCGAAGCCTGCACAAGTTTCCAATATTCTATTTGAGAAGTATCATTCCCAGATTTTAATAATGTAAGAGCCTCGTGAGCCTCAGCCCATGATGTTTTCATAAAGCTACGTTTCAAACGGAAAAATGCAATTGGAATCGTAAATGACACCATCATAAATATGTAGCGAGACCAATGCGCTTCTGGGCTCAAACATAAAATGATGCACAAAGCTGTGAATAAAATCCACGTAGGAATAAAAAACAATCTTCCGTTAACACCAAAAGTTGCTGTGAGCATGCAAATCCATGCACATAAATGTGCTTGAAATATAACCGCCATAGGTCGCGCATTCCCTATCTCCCAGATGCTGTCATCTATGTTAAATAGGTATAATATAAAATAAATGACACCAAAAAATAAGGCCAATAATAGTCCTTGAAAAAAAGCAGCTCCGTTAAATATTACCATTTGATTTACTTGAGATTGTTGAAAATACTAATTTTTATGAATACGCTTTCGCGAAAGCGTGATCAAAAACAACATTTACATCTAGTTAAGTCGTAAATTTGCAGCCGCTTATGAGAACAAAATCAAGAAAAAAGAATAAGATTAATGTTATCACTCTAGGATGTTCAAAGAACGTCTATGATAGTGAAGTGTTGATGGGACAATTGAAGGCCAGTGGTAAAGATGTAGTCCATGAGGAAGAAGGAAATATCGTTGTGATAAATACCTGTGGTTTTATCGATAATGCTAAGGAAGAATCTGTAAATACAATCCTAGATTTTGTAGAGCGCAAAAATAACGGAGAAGTAGATCAGGTATTTGTGTCGGGTTGTTTATCAGAGCGTTATAAGCCAGATTTACAAAAGGAAATTCCAGATGTGGATCAGTATTTTGGTACCACAGAGTTGCCGTCATTATTAAAAGCATTAGGAGCTGACTATAAGCACGAGTTGATAGGTGAACGTGTAACTACGACTCCTAAAAATTATGCGTATTTTAAAATCGCTGAAGGTTGTGATAGACCATGTTCTTTTTGTGCAATACCATTAATGCGTGGTGGTCATAAAAGCACACCTATAGAACATCTAGTCATTGAAGCTGAAAAACTGGCTGCAAATGGTGTTAAAGAGCTTATTCTTATCGCTCAAGATTTAACTTATTATGGATTAGATTTATATAAAAAGAGACGTCTTGCAGATCTTTTAAAAGAACTGGTGAAAGTAGAAGGAATAGAGTGGATACGTATGCACTATGCATTCCCAACTGGTTTCCCTATGGATGTTCTTGAGGTTATGAAATCAGAGTCTAAAGTGTGTAATTACTTAGATATACCATTACAACATATTTCAACACCTGTTTTAAAATCGATGCGTCGCGGTACTACATTTGAGAAGACTAATGCGCTTCTAGAAGATTTTAGAGCGACGGTTCCAGAAATGGCGATACGTACTACTTTAATTGTAGGATATCCTGGAGAAACAGAAGAGGATTATCAGATTTTAAAACAATGGGTAAAAGATCAACGTTTTGAGCGTATGGGTTGTTTTACATACTCTCATGAGGAGAATACACATGCTTATAAGTTAGAAGATGATGTGCCAGAAGAAGTAAAACAAGAACGTGCAAACGAGATCATGGAAATTCAATCACAGATTTCTTGGGAATTGAATCAGCATAAAATAGGTCAGACTTTTAAAGTTATTATAGATCGCAAAAGAGGTAATTATTTTGTAGGACGTACAGAGTTTGATAGTCCTGATGTGGATAATGAAGTATTGATTGATGCAGAGAAGCATTACCTGTCTGTAGGATCATTTGTAAATGTTACTATAACTGAGGCTGAAGATTTTGATCTTTATGGTACGCCGGTAGAGTAATGTTTGTATTTTAATACACTATTAAATTTATAATGAACAATGCTTCTTTGGGTGAGAACTAAAGAAGCATTTTTTATTTGCTGTTGAAATAGTTTATTTCAATATTATCAATTTATAAAAGTTATTCAATCAGAACGTGGCATCTTCTTTGAATACTGTGATACGTTCTACAAATCCGTATTTTTGACTTATGAAAAAGTTGTTATTTATTATTTTAATGATCAGTTCAGCTGCATTGTCCCAGGCACAAATTACTTACTATCAGATAGAGGATGGTACTGTGATGGATTTTTTTCAGTTTGAAAAGTATAAAAAAACATTATCTACTGGTTTAGTGATACATAATTCAGTTAGTACGCGAACGGCTCAGGATTCTGTAATTCAAACGGTTAAAGTTACTGTGGTAGACAGTAATCCAGATTCCAATTATTATGATCCTTTTTTAGTGCATCGCAAAAAGATAGGTGATCGCTTTCCTATGGAGGAGTTTATAGCTAGTGATAGTTCTGGAATTGATGATGTGGATTATACAGGTAAGCCTACGGTTGTTAATTTTTGGTTTACGAGATGTGGACCTTGTATTATAGAAATCCCATATTTAAATCAATTAGAAGAAGAGTTTAATGGCGAAGTAAATTTTGTAGCTATCACTTTTGATAAAGACTATGTGGTCAATCATTTTCTAGATAGAAAGGCATTCAATTTTGAACATCTTACAGATGTGCGACCTGCAATTGATGCTTATGACGTTCAAGCTTTTCCTATGAACTTACTATTAGATAAAGATGGTAGAATTGTTCAGGTTTATGGAGATATTATTGCAGAGCATTTGAACTTATCTGCAACATTAAGAGAAATGGTAAATGAGTAATATTATTTCTGTTGTTCTTTTTTACGATCTTCTAGTCGGGCTTTAAAGCTGCGTCTATTTTTTGTTCTAGAGCGGCCATGTGTTTTGCGATTCCATAATAGGAATACAAAAAAGGCAATGATAACAGCACCTATATACAGCCAGTCTTGGTAGTCGCTTAATCCTTCCATTCTTTATTTCTAATGTCTGTTTCAATAACGCCATCACGTAGTCTGATGACTCTATGAGCATGCTCTGCAATTTCTTCTTCATGCGTTACTAGAATCACTGTATTTCCATCGGCATGAATCTTGTCAAAAAGAGCCATTATTTCAACACCTGTTTTAGAATCTAGATTTCCGGTAGGTTCATCTGCTAGAATAATCGATGGATTATTAACTAAAGCTCTACCTACGGCAACACGCTGTCGCTGTCCACCAGATAATTGATTAGGCTGGTGATCCATACGATCGCCTAATCCTACACTTTCAAGTACTTCAGTGGCGCGTGCATTACGTTCTTTCTTAGACTTACCGGCATAAACCATAGGTAATGCGACATTATCTAATGCTGTTGTGCGAGGTAAAAGATTGAAAGTTTGAAATACAAAACCTATTTCTGTGTTTCTAATATCTGCTAGTTGATCATCACTCAAACTAGAAACGTCTGTGCCATTTAATTTATAAGAACCAGCTGTAGGAGTGTCTAGACAGCCTAGTAAATTCATTAAAGTTGATTTTCCAGAACCTGATGGTCCCATAAGTGCGACATAATCACCACGTTTAATCTCGAGATCTATTCCTTTAAGCACCTTGACAACTTCTTGTCCCAGTTTAAAATTACGCACGATACCACGCACATCTATTACATTATCACTCATAGGTTAAAAGTATGGAATTATTAGCCTTTCTCATAGGACGTTCAAATTCTGATAACGTTACAACTTGATGTAAAAACGTTCTTGTAATTGTTCTTTTCTTAAAAATAAGAGTCCTACATCATATAGGTCTATACTAGCGGTGACGTTTACATGTTGACATAGTTGACTCCATGCATCTGTCATATCTCGCGACCAGTATATGTCGTCCAGTATAAAAATAGTGTCTTTGTGAGATAGTTTTAGACAAGCATTAAAATAGTCTATGGTTGCCATTCCATCGTGATGCCCATCAATGTAAATCAAGTCATATGTTGTACCTAATTGATTTATAAGAAATTCATCAAACTTACTGCAAACACTTTTTACCTTATCAAGGCTAAATTTTTCAAATTGCGATTGTGCAAATTTTTGAACTTCAGGACTACCTTCAATTGTGGTTATATGAGCACCTGATAAAGCCATAGCATGTGTTGCTATACCTATGGAAGTGCCAAGTTCTAGAACATTGTTTACTTTAAAATAGTTACACAACCGGAATAACATTTCGGCAGATTTTCTATCACTGGAATTGTATTTCAGAATATCGCTCACACGACGTTCATCAGTTTTAAAGATTTTGCTTCCAGCTCCATAGTCTTCTATGTGTAAAATGGTGTTGTTATTTTTCACGCTTTCGCGGAAGCGTCTCATAACATCATATTGCTCATAAACGGCTTTATCTCTTAAGCACTTTTTCTCGAGTGTAAACACAAACGGCGAGTGAATCCCATGTAAATGAAAGGATTTAATGCTGTGTTTTATATAGTTCTTGAGTTGGTGTAGCAAGAGGAAGCTATTTCTGCGTTACTATTTTCTGTTTATTTAAAAGTAGTATTTGAATCCAATTTTAATTTTATAAAAATACTATCCAATCGACTCCGTAAGTTCTAACCATTCCATTTCTCTTTCTTCTAAGTCTGCTTTTACCTGATCTAGTTTTATAGAATTAGCTGCTAGTTCTTCTGGTGTAAGAGAAGTGTCTAGAAAAGACTCCTGAAGTTTCACACGTTGTTCTTCTAGTTTTTTAATGCTGTTTTCTAATCGGGAAAGTTCTTTTTGCTGTTCACGAGTAGGACCTGTGCTCGTGGTAGTGGCTTTAACTGCAGGTTTTTTAGCAACTGTTTTTTCGCCTTGAGCACTATCATCCTTGTCTAGTGCGAGATCAGTGTTTCCTACATAAGCACGGAAATCACTATAGTTCCCAGGGAAATCTGTGATGGTTCCGGACTGATTGAAAACAAATAGATGATCTACAATCTTATCCATAAAATAACGGTCGTGACTTACAACCATTAGACAACCAGGGAAATCCATTAAAAAGTTTTCTAAGATATTTAAGGTAGGGATATCTAGATCATTAGTAGGTTCATCAAGAATTAGAAAATTAGGGTTTTGAATGAGTACTGTACATAAGTAAAGTCGTTTGCGTTCACCACCACTTAGTTTTTCTACAAAGTCATGTTTCTTTTTACTGTCAAACATAAATCGTTCTAACAGCTGACTTGCACTAATGATTTTTCCTTTATTAAGAGGAATGTATTCACCGTATTCTTTAATCACATCAATGACCTTTTGGCCAGGCTTGATGTCTATTCCACCTTGAGTATAGTAGCCTATTTTTACTGTTTCACCTTTCACCACTTTACCAGAGTCTGGTAGTAGATTCCCAGTGATCATATTCAGGAATGTTGATTTACCAGTTCCATTTTTCCCTATAATTCCTACTCGTTCTCCTTTAATAAAGTTGTACGAGAAATTATCGATAAGCTTTTTACCAGGGAATGATTTAGATATTTTATGAAGTTCAACCACTTTTGTGCCTAAACGCTCCATGTTAATTTCTAATTCTACTTTATGGTCTTTACGACGGTTGTGAGCAGCTTCTTTTATTTGGTAAAAATCATCAATACGCGATTTAGATTTTGTTGTACGTGCTTTAGGCTGGCGGCGCATCCATTGTAGCTCTTTTTTATAAAGTTGCTGCGCTTTTTCTTGTGTAGTTTGTTCAATTTCTAAACGTTCTTCTTTTTTCTCTACATAATAAGAATAGTTCCCTTTATAGGTATAAAGTTTCCCATTATCCAGCTCTATAATTTCGTTACAAACACGATCTAAGAAATAACGATCGTGTGTCACCATAAGAATGGTGTAGTTTTCTTGCTTGAAATACTCTTCTAGCCATTCGATCATTTCAAGATCTAAGTGGTTAGTAGGTTCGTCCATGATTAATAGCTGTGGATCTGATAGTAAAGCTATAGCCATAGCGATACGCTTTTTTTGTCCACCACTTAGATTTTCTACTTTTTGAGAAAGATCATCTAGTTTTAATTTAGAAAGTATCTGTTTGTATTTAGTTTCAAAATCCCAAGCATTTGAAGAGTCCATGGCGTCAAAGGCTGCTTGATACTTATCTGCATCTTCCATGTTTTGCAGTGCCTTTTCATAATTTGCTATGATCTTTATAATAGGAATGTCAGAATCTAAGATGATTTCTTCTATCGTGGCATTGGGATCTAAATCTGGTTCTTGTAGTAAGAATGCCATACGTAAATCATTACGACGGTTTACAGATCCAGTATTAGGCATTTCTTTCCCTATAATGATATCAAGTAGCGATGTTTTACCGAAACCGTTTTTTGCTACAAAACCTATTTTCTGACCTTCATTAATCCCAAGTGAGATATTTTCAAACAACACGCGTTCTCCAAAGCTACGAGAGACATTTTCAACAGATATATAGTTCATGAAATCCTATGTTTTAATGGATTGCAATAATACGTGTTTTTTTGAGGGGTTTGATATTTAAGATTGCTGGTTTTCTATGGGTTATTGGCTCAATTTTATATAAAAATTAAAGAGTCGTTTTTTCTTATGGCCTAAATAAAAATAATCATGGAATGTTGTTCATAGAACTGTAGTGATAATAGCATGGTGTTTATAGGCATTTTAAATAGATAACTTTATATTTACAGCTTATTCCGAGAAGATTTATGCGTACCGTATTAGGTTTATTAATTATAGGTTTGATTTTAATGTTAAGTTCTTGCGTTCCTACACGTAATATTACTTATTTGCAAGAGTCTCCAACTGTAAAGAATGACTCGCTTATTACCATTCAAAAAGTGCAGCCACCCTATAGATTACAAATTAATGATGTCTTAAGCATTCAAATAAAGGCGCCATATGATCAAGAGTTAGTTTCTATGTTTAATGTAGGATCGACGAGTAATGCAAATACTTCAAATCAAGCAGGCGGATTATATTTTTCTGGGTACACTATAGATCAGCATGGTGATATACGAGTTCCACAATTAGGAGAAATTAAAGCTTTAGGGTTGACTTTAGAAGAATTAAGAGAGTTGATTGAAAGACGTTTGCTTACCGAATATTTTAAGGAAAATGCAGAATTATTTGTGACGGTAAGATTAGGTGGATTACGTTATGTTATGGCAGGTGAAGTAAGTGGTCAAGGTGAGCAAGTTATTTTCAGAGATCAAGTGTCCATTATTGAAGCTATCGCAAATAGTGGTGGTGTTCCGATTACAGGTGATTTGACTAAAGTTAGAATTGTACGACAGTATCCTGATGGTGTAAAAGTGCATCATTTAGACCTAACGCAATTAGACGTTGTTTATTCGCCTTACTATTATATACAGCCTAATGATATGATTGTTGTAGATCCGTTACCACAAAAATCATTAGGGACAGGAACTACTGGTTTGGCTTCTTTTACGACTATAATATCAGTATTGACCACACTTGTGACTACAGTACTATTCTTTACGCGTTTATAATATGGAAGAGGAAAAAGAAATTAATTCCTTATCAGGAATATTTGATATAAGACAGTTTTTTACAAAACTGATTAAACTGTGGTGGTTGATTGTGATTTGCCTAGGAATAGGATTAGGCTATGCCTACTATAAAAATCAGTTTATACAGACTGTTTATAGTGCAAGTTCTTTGATCAGTATCAAGGATAATTCAAATCCCTTATTTACCAGCAATCAGAGTTTGACCTTTAATTGGGGTGGAACGACTGATAAAGTGACGACAGCAATTGTACAGTTCAAATCTCGCACACACGCAGAGCAAGTAGTGGACGAGTTACAATTTTACATCAATTACATTAAAGAAGGTGAGTATTATAATACCGATGCTTATAAACAAACACCATTCTTCATTTATGCCGACACTAGTGCCACACAGTTGTATGGAAAGAATTTAAGAATCAAAGTGCTCGATCAAGAGCGCATTGAGCTATCTACTAGTTTTTCTAGCGCCACCGCTGGTGGCTATGATTATGCAAATCGAGTAAGTAAAAGTGTTCCAGTACCTCAAGGAGAATGGAAGCAAGAGTTTCAATTTGGTGAAAAGATAGACTTGCCATTTTTAAAAATAGTAGTGGATAAAAGAGGAGAAACTATTCAAACCGGTGAGTGGTTATTCAACTTTGGAAGTTACTGGGGAACGGTAAATCGATACAAAGGAATATCGATAAGTCAAGAGCCTAAAGGATCTTCTATTTTAAAATTAAGTTTACAAGGTAAAAACAAGCAGCGACTCATTGATTATATCAACACCAGCTCTGTGATTCTTGAACGAGGAGAGTTACAACGTAAAAATAAGTTTGCGGTAAGTACCATTAAATATATAGACAGTTCTTTAATTGCTCAAGAAAAAGCCCTTAGAAAGTCTGAGCAAGAATTAGAAGATTTCAAAGAGAAATCACAAATGCTTGATGCTGTTTCTCAAAACTCTGACTATAACCAACAACTTACAGAGTATGAAATCCAAAAACGCGGTATTCAAAATAAATTGAATTATTATAACAGCCTGAAATCTTATCTTCAGAATAAGTCTGACTACACTGCTATTCAAGCACCATCAGTTGTGGGAATTGAAGAAGGAAGTATTTCTGGAGCGGTGTCTAGGCTGGTGGCTTTATCTGAGGAGCGAAAGCGCAGAGAGTTTGCTATGCGTGCCGATGCCCCAGTATTCCAACAAATTGATCGTGATATCAATGCGGTTAAAGATGTGATCTATGAAAATATTGCTAGTTCTAAATCGTTACTCAATAAAGAGTTGAACCAGCTCTATGGTCAAATTAATAAAGTAGAAGCACAAATTAAAAAGTTACCTAAGGAGCAACAAGAATTTTTGCGCATACAACGACAGTTTGATCTCGATAATAATGCCTATAATGTCTACATTGACAAAAGAGCCGAAGCAGAGCTCGTTAAAGCAGCTAATGTTTCAGATATATATGTGATTGATGAGGCAAAAAATACTGGTGGTGGAGGGACTCGTAGAGATTCTAATTTAAATTATATCATGGCGTTGCTAATAGGTTGTTCCATACCTGTAGCGGTAGCATTTATATTAACACTCCTTGATTTTTATGTGCATTCTCCTAAGGAAATTGAAAAATTATCTAAAATACCATTAATAGGTGTAGTAGGGAAAATGGAACATCCTACTAATTTAATTGTGAAGGATAAACCTAAGTCTACCATTGCAGAGTCCTTTAGGGGAATACGCTCCAGTTTACATTTTATATATGACCAAGAGTCTTTGCATGGTTCTCGTACCATAATGGTAACTAGCAGTGTAAGTGGAGAAGGTAAAACTTTTACCAGTATCAATCTTGCAACAGTATTTGCCTTAAGTGGTAAACGTACCTTATTGGTGGGAATGGATTTAAGAAAGCCTAAGATTTTTGATGATTTTGGTATCGAAAATGATTTAGGAGTTTCTAATTATTTAGTAAACGATTGTTCACTTAATGAAATCATAAGATCGGCAGGTATGGAGAACCTAGATATTGCACTTTCTGGACCAGTACCACCTAATCCAAGCGAATTAATTATGTCCAAGCGTGCTGGAGAAATGATAGAGCAGTTCAAAATGGATTATGATTATGTGATTCTCGATACACCACCATTAGGACTGGTAGCAGATGCAATGGAAATCGCAAAACATGCTGATGCTTCCCTATATATGGTCCGTCAAGGTTATACTAAAAAAGGAATGCTGGATGTAGTTAATGAAAAATACGACCGTAAGGAAATTAAAAACCTAAGTTTTGTCTTTAACTATTTCAATGAACGCGGTAAATATGGCTATGGCTATGGCTACGGTTATGGCTATGGTTATGGAGCTTATGGGAACGGATATCATGAAAATGATCTGAAAGATGGTTTTATTGCAAGAATCAAAAAAATAATCAAGGGCATTTTTAAACCTGGATAATTTAAAGGTATCGCTTTCGCGAAAGTGGAATTACAACAAACTATGAGTAATCAACAAGAATGGCTGTATGAAATCAAGCCTAAGGGCAAGTTAATCGACCTTAATCTCAAAGAGATCTGGCGTTATAGAGATTTGCTTGTGCTATTTATTAAACGCGATATTATTACGGTTTATAAACAAACCATCCTAGGACCATTATGGTTTTTAATACAACCGCTTTTTACTAGTGTTGTTTTTACACTCGTATTTAATGAAGTGGCAGGAATAGATAATGGAATCATTCCTAATTTTTTATTCAACTTAACCGGTTTAACGCTATGGAGTTATTTTAAAGAAGCACTTAATGCGACGAGTAATACCTTTAAATCAAATGCAGGGCTCTTTGGTAAGGTTTATTTTCCACGCTTTATAGCGCCGGCGTCTAAGGTGCTATCGGGACTTTTTAAATTTGGAATACAGATTTTAATCCTAGTTATTTTTTATTGTTATTATGTATTCTACAAAGATGTCGCGATACAGCCATCGGTGTTTTTACCTTTGATCATACTAGTCATATTTATTGTCATACTTATGGCGATGGGAATAGGTATGATTCTATCTGCCTTTACTACTAAGTATAGAGATCTAACCATCCTTATAGGATTTGGCTTAAATCTATTAATGTATTTAAGTGCCGTGATGTATTCTCTAGAAGCTGCAAGAGATAAATTAGGAGAATATTATTGGGCAGTAGAGTGGAATCCACTAGCGCATATTATTGAGAGTTACCGCAGTTTATGGTTTGATAATCTAGAGATTCACTGGACTGGAATTTATGTAGGTTTGGGATTAGGATTGGTACTGTTTTTTATAGGATTGATTGTTTTTAATAAAACAGAAAAAACCTTTATAGATACTGTATAATGAGCAAATCGATACGTTTATACTGGTGGAGTGAGGTTTTAATCCAGAAAAAGGATTATGAAAACTATGGTGATCTGTTGGGGAAATACCTTGTGGAAAAAATATCTCACAAAAAAGTAATCTGGCAACGAGCTCACAAGTTTCACCTGCAAAACTTCTGGAAACCATTATACGTGACCATAGGTAGTATTTTAGAGCATATAGGTACGCATTGTACCGTTTGGGGTAGTGGTATTATTTCTAGAGACGCTCAAATAGCTGGCGCAACATTTTTGGCGGTTAGAGGTCCGCTTTCGCGAAAGCGTATACAAGAACTGGGCTACGATTGTCCAGCCGTTTATGGTGATCCTGCATTGCTCTTACCGCTGCATTATAACCCTATAGTAGAAAAAGAATACCAATTAGGAATCGTACCACATATTAATGATTATGAACTGGTTCAGGAGTGGTTTAAGGATAATGATGCGGTAAAAATCATTAACTTTAAGACCAATGATGTAGAGCAAACGACTAGCGAGATTATTTCTTGTGAGCGTATTTTATCTTCTTCATTACACGGAATTATAGTAGCGCATGCATATCAAATTCCTGCAGTGCAAATACAGTTTTCTGACCGTATTTATGGTGATGGAGTCAAGTACTATGATTATTTAATGTCTGTAGGTCTAGAACCATATGATCCAGAATTTATAAGTGAATTGCATAACATAGAAATGGGAATAGAAAAGGTGAAGCAACACGAGCAACGATTACCACAAGCTGAAATGATTCAAGAAATTCAAAATAACTTAATGAAAGTATGTCCTTTTAAACCTACTGACTTATGATCGATGATGATATCATTTTAAAAGCAGAGAATATTTCTAAGCAGTACCGTCTAGGTCTGGTAGGAACAGGTACGTTAGGACATGATTTAAACCGTTTCTGGCATAAAGTACGAGGAAAAGAAGATCCTTATTTAAAAATAGGAGCTGTTAACGACCGCAGCGCAACAGCTAGTTCGGACTATGTATGGGCATTAAGAGACATCAACTTTGAGGTAAAACGTGGTGAGATATTAGGAATCATTGGTAAAAATGGTGCTGGTAAATCGACCTTACTCAAAATTTTATCGCGAGTTACGAGTCCTACTACAGGATCTATAAAAACTCGAGGACGCATCGCAAGTTTGCTAGAAGTAGGAACTGGGATGCATCCAGAACTTACCGGTAGAGAAAACATTTTTCTCAATGGTGCTATCCTAGGAATGACTAAAAGCGAAATAGCAAGTAAGATTGATGAAATCGTGGAGTTCTCGGGTTGTCAAATGTATATAGACACGCCTGTAAAAAGATACTCCAGTGGGATGCGCGTGCGATTAGGATTTGCCGTAGCCGCATTTTTAGAGCCCGATATTCTTGTAGTAGATGAAGTACTTGCCGTAGGTGATGCCGAGTTTCAAAAAAAGGCCATAGGGAAAATGCAAGATATTTCTAGTTCTGGTGGTCGTACAGTGCTTTTTGTGAGTCATAACATGACATCGATAAGACAATTATGTACTAAGGCTATTTTACTTAAAAATGGTTCTGTTTCTTTTGAAGGTAAAACTGAAAAAGCTGTGAATTTATATATGGCCGACAATAAAAAAGAGAAGACTAAAGGGATTAAAAGTGATATTATTAATAGCTTAAAATTTTTTAAGGATAATGTCGAGAGTGATACATTTTATATTGGCGATGATATTAATGTTGAGGTGGATTTTCATGATTTTAAATTAAATATAGATTTGAATTATTGCTTTCTTGCTTTTTCTGATAGTAATGAAAGACGAGTTCTATCGGTAGGTACTCATCAAGACGGTTCATTTAATAAACTTATAGAGCCTAATTCAACATTGAAAAGCACTATCTTAAATGTAAACATTAAGCAAGGAGATTATGATGTTCTATTAGCCGTAGGAACTAAAACTCCTCGACAAAACTTTGAAATAATTGAGTTTGCTGGAAAGCTCACCATATTGAACAACGATTACTTTAAAACAGGTGAAGATCTTTTACATGGTCAAGGAGATGTTATTTTAAAGTCTAGTTGGAGTTGAATTAAGTAGAATAAAATTTGTTTCAATGAATAAAACTATAGTAGTTGTACCAACAGATCCCGTAAAAGCTTATGATAGAAAGGGTACTTCTGGAGTAGTTAAAAGAATCTATAACCCTAATAATTACTTTGATGAAGTAATTATTCTGTCACCATTTGAGGATGAAGAATTTGTTTGGGAAGGCTTAAAAGTAATTCCAACAAAAACTTATGTAGAGTTTCAAAAGCATTTAAAAAGAATTAATCCTCTGTTTGTAAGAGTATATGGTTCATATCATAGTTGCACATTCGCTATTCACGCAAGACTTCTTAAATATCCTGTTGTTGTAAGTATACATGATGATAGAGATAGTTTTATTCACGATAGTATTAAATATGCTGATAGGATTCTAGCTGTTAGTGATGTCTTAAAAGATATTTTGATAGTAAAAGGAGTTAAAAAGAATAAAATTACCGTGATAGGCAATAGAATTGATTATTCTACTTTCAAGCCTTTAGAAGGTAATTCTCATAACTCAATTGTTTTACCAAAAGGTAGAAATATTTTACATATTGGTAAAAAGACAAATCAAAAAAATTTAGACAATGTTATAAAGGCGCTGACTTTCCTGCCAAAAGACGTTAATTTGATTGCAATAGGAAGAGGTGATGACAGTGTTTACCAAGAAATCGCAGAAGAATATGGTGTTGAAAAACGCTTAGTTCTAAAACAGTTTATACCAAATCATGAACTGAATAATTTGTATAATTTATGTGAAGTATTCTGTGTTCCAAGTAGAAATGAGGGTTTTGGTGTTGTTTTTATTGAAGCCGCAGCAGCAGGTTCTAAAATCGTCACTAGTAATAAAAAACCTATGAGTGATATTTTACCTCGTGAGTATAAAAATGTTTTTTTAGTTGATAATTTTGAGTCGCCAAAAGATTTAGCTAAATTAATAAATCAAGCACTTACAGCTAACGAAATTGATGTTAAATCAGATGCCATAAGACTAAGAGGAATTCATAAAGAGAAATTTAGTTTTGAGATTGTTGGGCAAAAAGAAATTGGAGCTTTAGAAAATATTGGAGCTGCAAGGCCAAATTTGCTTTTGTTTTTAAGATTGAAGTTTTTTTCATTTTCACAAAGAATTATTAATAAAATCAAAAGATAATTAAGGCAAACTGTAACTAGTTAATGAGGCATCTAAACAATTTAATATCAATAATTCTTCCTGTTTATAATGGTCAAAAGTACGTTCGTGAATGTATTGAGAGTTGTATAAAACAATCTTACGAAAACTGGGAATTGATAGTAGTTAACGATTGTTCTACAGATTCTACACTTGAATTAATTGAAGAGTACTCTAAAAAAGATCCACGAATACTTATTGTAAATAATAAAACAAACCAAAAACTACCAAAGAGTTTGAATGTAGGCCATCAGATGGCAAAAGGTGAATTGATGACATGGATATCTCATGATAATATTTTTGACATTAATTTTCTCGAAAGAATGCGCTATCATTTAAACTCTACAAGTTCTGATATTGTTTATTCTGACTTTCAAATTATTGATAAGGAAGAAGTAATTACTGGAACCAGAAAATTATCCAGCTTAGATAATATTTTATTAGGAAATCCTATACAGGCCTCATTTCTTTATAAACGAGAAGTTTTTATATTTCTAAACGGTTATGATGAGAATTTGTTTCTGGTAGAAGATTATGACTTTTGGCTCAGAGCAAGTTTAAACTTTAAATTTTCACGTTGTAATGAAGAACTCTATTTTTTTAGAAAACACGAAGAAAGCTTAACAAGTAGTATTAGTAATAATACTGAACGATATAGTTTATTCGTTAAAGCATTAAGATCGAGTTTTGAAGGTCTTGATCATGGTTTGTTTAATAAGTCTTCATCGTTTTTTTTAACAATGATACAAATAAGTGAAATTGGTAAGAGCCACAAGTTGCCATTTTACTATTTATTCAATTTTCAATTGAGTCTTAAACAAATCCGTCGATATTGTGAAATTACAGGTTATGACTACGACTTTTACCGTCACAAGGTTCCATCTGCTATCAGGTCGATGATATTAAATGGGAATTTAAAATTAAGTTTTTTATCAATCTTATATTTAGCATTTTTTCAACCAAAATGGTGTGTTCATAAGTTTTACGATGTGAAGCAAATTGTTAAATTAGCTTTTATATGATAAGTATTATAATTCCAACGTATAATAATGAGAACTATTTGTTTAATACCTTAGAGTCAGTTTTAAACCAAACATCTAAAAACTGGGAATGCATAATAATTGATGATGGTTCTGATGATGGTACAAAAGAAATCATACAAAGTTATCGTAAAAAAGACAAACGATTTCATTCATATGAAAGACCACAACATATCTTGAAAGGTGCTAACGCTTGTCGCAACATTGGGATAGAAAATGCTGAAGGCGCCTTTCTTATGTTTTTAGACGCTGACGATTTACTGGCAAATACATGTATAGAAAATCGCTTGAATCAAATAGATAAGAATAGTGCGTTTTTTATATTTCCAATGGGTGTTTTAAGAGATTCTGATTTCACAAACATCAAAATAATTAATAGATATGCAGGTGTTGACGAAAGTTATTTAAGCATGTTTTTAAGTTATCAAATACCATGGCCTATAACTTCACTACTATTACCTAAAGCAAATCTTAGTATTATGTTTTCAGAAAAGCTGCAGAGGTTTCAAGATGTAGATTTTTCTATACGATTACTTCTAAATACAGCAGAAGAACAAATTAAATTTTGTAAAGTTGAGCCTGATTGCTTTTATCGAAAAGATGAGAAGAATTTAATGAAATTTAACGATCAATTATTCATTTCAAAAATAGTTACCTCATTTAGTATTTTAGTTCTGGACTTAATTCCTATTCTCAAAAGCAAATCTGACAAGCACCATATAAAACTTCTTTCAAAATTTTATAAAAAAATATATGATAGATATATAGTAAATAACAAGGGATTTTTGAACAATGTACCTAGGGAAATTGAATTGACCTTGTATAGAAATGATATTATAAGTAAAAAAGAAATAATTGTATATTATTTAAAATCCAAACCGTTTATTTATCGCTTGTTTCAACTTAGAAATTTTTTAAATCTTACATGAAAGTAACTATAGCAATTTGCACTTACAACAGGTCATTTTATCTAGATAAGTGTCTAAATGGGTTATCCGGGCAATTATCAAATATGGACAGCACTATAAATGTTCTAATTGTTGATAATAACTCTACAGATAATACTCACGATATTTTTGTGAAATATGAAAAATTGGGATGGCCTATCAGCTATGTTAAAGAGTTGAAACAAGGATTGTCTCATGCTCGTAATTGCGCAATTGAAAATTGTCAAACTCCTTATTTAGGTTATTTAGATGATGATGCTATTCCTCACAGTAATTACATTGAACGTTTGATAAGTATCATTGATGAGCACGAACCAGATTGTTTCGGTGGGATGTATTATCCTTACTATGAAAATGAAAAACCCAAATGGATTCCAAATAGCTTTGGTCAAAAAAGTAAGCTATCCTCTAAGTTTTCTTTAATAAAAGACAAATACCTTTCAGGTGGTATAATGTTTTGCAAACTTGCTATAATGAAAGAGGTAGGCGGTTTTGATCCTTCCAGAGGAATGATAGGAAATAAGATAGGTTATGCCGAAGAAGATCATTTCCAAATGCTGTTAAGAAGCGCAGGATATTCTATCTATTTTGATCCTTCATTAGCCATGAACCATTTAGTGCCAGTTTATAAACAGAAGATGCTATGGCATATTAAAAAAACTTATAAGTCAAGTTATAATACTGTAGATCCTGTATACGAGAAATATAATACTTGGTATTCTATAAAAAGTGTAGGAAGAATTTTTTTGTATAAAACGCCTAGATTATTTAAAATGTTATCTAAAGATAAAAATTACTTTATTCAAAGTTTGATCGTAGATTTTGCTAGTTCTTTTGCTAGAATATTAGGTCTTTATTTTAATAGAAATAAATAATGCGACCTCTGATTTCCATTATTATACCGACTTTTAATAGAGATCATCTGATCATAGATACCATTATTTCTATTATGAACCAATCCTATAATAATTGGGAATGTATAGTGGTTGATGATGGTAGCTCTGATTTTACTGAAAAGGAAGTGAACGAATTAATTGCTATTGATAGAAGGATATTTTACTATAAACGCCCGCAGAATCGAGAGAAAGGTGCCAATGCATGCCGGAATTTTGGTTATGAGATGTCCAAAGGAGATTATATCAATTTTTTTGATAGCGATGATTTAATGCATGCAGATAAATTAGATCTTCAAATGACTATGTTGGAAAAAGATCAAGCCGATTTTAATGTATGCCAAACACTCGTTTTTAGCGGTGAGGAGCATACCGTTGGAGAGTTGAGATTTCCTTTTTTGAAAAGTGATGATCCTCTGAATGATTTTTTAGCACATAAAATCAAATGGCTCACTCAAGCACCATTGATAAAAAAGCAATCTTTGAATAAATTTAATCTCAAGTTCAATGAGAAACTACAGCAATCTCAAGAATTTGAATTTATAGGTAGAATGCTATATCATCAATTATCTTATTCTATAATTGAGAAGCCACTTGTATATTTAAGAAAACACGATGATAGTATTACATACGGTAAGGTTACAAGTCCTAAAATTATTTCCAGTTTTAATGCGAGATATTATTTTGTTAATGATCGAAATAGTGCCCTTTCCCTAAATGCTAGATCCAGTTTATGTAAAGAGTTGATAGCACTATATACTACCGCGTTAAAAAATAGGAAATCATTTAAAAGACAAGATTTAGCTAATATGTATGAGAGGCTTAGAAATGAGTTGTCTTCAAATAAGGAAAAGGAACTGTTGTGGTGTCTCAAAATTAGTTTTAAGTATTTAGATCGTGGAGAGTGCTTCAAGGTTAGGTTACAAGCCATGCAATAAACTATATTTGTTACTATGAATAAAACACTAATCACTGGAGTAGCTGGAAATGTAGGAAGTGCTCTTGCTCATTACCTTTTAAAAAAAGGACATCAAGTAGTAGGTGTAGATAATTTGAGTACTGGGAGTATTTCAAAATTACCTGAGTACAACAACTTTACTTTTATAAAATTAGATGTTAATATATATGAAGAACTTGCAGAGGTAATGTTATCTCATAAATTTGATTATGTCTTTCATTATGCTGCTATGGTAGGAGTGCAACGCACTCTTGATAACCCTATTAAAGTTCTTCAAGATATAGATGGTATTAAAAATATACTGCGATTAAGTAAAAATACAGGAGTACAAAAAGTAGCATACTCCTCGAGTAGTGAGGTTTATGGAGAGCCAGTGAGCTTACCCCAAATTGAAGATGAAACACCTTTAAATTCTAAGTTGCCCTATGCAGTAGTTAAGAATTTAGGTGAGGCATATTTTAGATCCTATCATCAGGAATATGGATTAGACTATACTATTTTTAGATTTTTCAACACCTATGGTCCACAACAAAGTAAGGATTTTGTGATTCCTAAATTACTTCATCAAGCGCTTCATAATGAAGATATCACGATCTATGGAGATGGATTACAATCGAGAACTTTTTGTTATATAGATGATAATATTGAGGCTAGTTATCGCATTTTTAGTGATGATTCCTTAAAAAACGAGGTGTTCAATATAGGAAGTGATTTAGTTTATAATATTAAAGAACTCGTAGATGTTATTCTGAAAGTCACTGGTAGCAACTCACAAATCATTCACTTACCTGCACTAGAAGAAGGTGATATGACTCGCAGACAGCCTGATAATTCAAAAATGAAAGCTGTTTTAAATAGAGAATTAATACCTCTAGAAAATGGAATCGTTAAATTAATGGAGCATCTTAAAAAATAAGCTCTTATGCGCATAGGACGTAGTAATACCCATGATAAAAAGTATGAAGGAAATAAAGCGCAACATAGAGTTATCGTTCCTTTATACATTCCGCATGAAGAAGATTATTATAAAGATTCTTTTAAGATATTTAAAGCCTGTGTTTTTAGTTTAAGAAAAACTACTAGTGCTGGTACACCTATAAGCGTTATTGCAAATGGCTGCTCACCAACTATTCATGAGAAGTTGCTAGGCCTGCAAAATGAAGGACTTATTGATGAATTACTTTTAGAAACAGAGCAATTAGGTAAAGTGAATAGTTTACGTCGAGTGATAGGTGCTAGCGATGAACCCTACGTTACCATAACAGATGGTGATGTGATGTTTTTAAAAAATTGGGATCTAGAAGTAGCTGCCGTTTTTAAAAATTTTCCTCGAGCAACGGCAGTTTCTCCAGTGCCTGTTTTTAAAACTTTCAATCAATTTACGAGTAATATTTGGTTGGAAAATTTATGGACTGGTAGAGTGAAATTTAAGACGCCAGGTGATCCTGAAGGATTAGAGAAGTTTGCTAATAGTATAGGATGGTCTTACCTTAATGATGAGCAAAAAAACACCATACTTACTATATCTAATGGAACTTCTCAAGCGATTGTAGGTTGCAGTCACTTCTGTACTACCTATAAAAGAGAGGCCTTGTTATTTTCGCCACAAGAACCATCAGAGTTTTTATTGAGTGGGAATTCTGAAGGTGTTTATTTAGACATACCTACTATTAAAAACGATGGATATAGACTATCCTGTTTTAAAAACCATGCCTATCACTTGGGTAATACTTGGGAATCATGGATGGATACGGAATTGGAGGCTTTAGAAAGTAACACGCCATCTTTAGTTGAATGGTCTGTTTATAAAACATTATCTCAAAAGAAATTTAGCTATTGGTTAAAATTTGAATTTTTTAAAAAAATTCTTTTCAGAAAAAGGTTTTACAATTATGCAATGAATAGATTCAAGGTTCCCGGAATCTATAAAGAACATTATTTAAAATAAATGGAAAAACTCACTATCGTTATTCCTAATCGCAATCGGGATTTAAAAATCGTAAAACAATCGTTAAAATCTATTCATCCTCAACTAATAGATCATGTAACGGTTACTCTCGTGGATTATGGTAGTGCTCTTTCTTACCAGCGCCAGCTCAAGGAACTTATTGATGGTTTTAAAGGAATAGAATTGATTACTTGCCCAGTTCAAGGTCAGCTATGGAATAAATCGCGCTGCATTAATTTGATATTAAAAAACACTACAGCAACACATTTAATGGTGTCTGACATGGACTTAATTTGGCATCCTGATTTTTTAGAAACAATGATGCCGCAGCTCGATAATAAGAGTACATCTTATTTTCCAGTTGGTTTTATGTCTCAAGAAGAGTCTGTGAAGGATGTGAGTTTTGATCAAAGAACCATCAAGTTTATGTCTAATGAAGAGGCTACTGGAATCTCTATTTTTCCAGTTCATCAGCTGTTAGAAATTAATGGTTTTGATGAGTTTTATCACGGTTGGGGCAATGAGGACACAGATGTTCATTTGCGATTGAGAAATGCTGGTTATGAAGTCCGCTTCCGCGAAAACGAGATCTACTTTAAACATCAATGGCATGAAAAGGCTTATAGAAGTTTAAATCAAGGGTCTATATTTCACACTCAACTTGAAAAAATCAATCATCAACGTACCGAAATCGTTAAAAAACACAAACTTGTCCAGTCAAACCTACATCATAGTTTTGGACTCATGCCTGTTGAGCAAGATTATGGTAGACTAGAGACTACTGAAGAATTAATATCTGTAAACTTTGAGAAGAACAATGTAATTGCCACGCTAGCTAGTTTACCTATTATGGGTCTTAACAAAGTGATTGAGATTCGTTTTATAAAAGAGGAAGTTTCATGGACTGATAAAATCAAGAATTATTTAAAGCCCAAACAATATTTTCTAGATGCCGCAGCCGTAAACGATATGATACTTCTAGAAATAGTAAATCGTTATAGAAACTTACCTTATTTTTATAGTTATTCAAAAGAGTCTATATCTCTTAAAATTATGCTTTGTGAGTAGTTCAGATCAAAAACCAATCTATGTTACTAAATCATTTATTCCACCCATCGAGGAGTATCAAAAAAATGTAGATCGAGCATTTAAAAAAGAGTGGTTGACTAATCGAGGTGAACTAGTTCTAGAGCTTGAACATAAATTACAGGATTATCTAGGTGTGAATCAAATTACGTTGCATACTAATGGGACTTTACCTATTCAAATAGCCCTAAAAGCACTCGGTATTCATAAAGAAGTAATTACAACTCCATTTAGTTACGTCGCTACAACCAGTGCCATAATTTGGGAAGGAGCAAAGCCCGTTTTTGCAGACATAGACGAGGAACACTGGACTATCGATCCTAAAAGAATAGAAGAGAAAATAACTGAAAACACTCAGGCTATTCTTGCGACTCATGTTTTTGGTAATCCATGTGATATTGAAGCTATTGAAGAAATTGCACTAAAACATGGGTTAATCGTAATTTATGACGCTGCACATAGTTTTGGTGTGAATTATAAAGGTGAAAGCTTGTTTAATTATGGACATGTAAGTACTTGTAGTTTTCATGCCACTAAATTATTTCACACGGCCGAAGGTGGTGCTTCCTTCTGTAACGATGAAAAATTAAAACATCAACTTTTTTACCATCATAATTTTGGACATAACGGTGCTGAGGAGTTTCATGGATTAGGTATTAACTCTAAGATGAGTGAGTTGCAAGCGGCTATGGGTTTAACCGTATTGCCTCACATGGAAATGATTTTATCAAAACGAGAAGCAGCAAGCAAACGATATGAAGAACTTCTTTTAAATATGGATGTAACTTTCATAAGATGGAGAAAAGGAGCTACTAGAAATTATTCTTATTTCCCGGTCTTGTTTCCGAGTCATCAAATCATGACTCAAGTAAAAGAAGCTCTCGAAAAAAATAAAATTTTTCCTAGACGTTATTTTTATCCTAGTTTAAATAAATTACCATATTTAGATCATCTAGTTACTATGCCAGTAGCTGAGGATATCGCTGATAGAATTCTATGTTTGCCATTATCTCATAATATTTCAGGATCTGATGTGGATAGAATTATTGAAATAATAATAAAAGAGATGCTATGATAGTGATAGGTTCTAAAGGGTTTGCAAAAGAAATACTGGAAGTCATACTGGAGGGAAAATTTTCTTCTTCCAGTTTGTTATTCTTTGATAACATTAATAATTACGACAACAATGTTCTATTTGATAAATTTAAAATCTTAGTTTCTTTTCAAGAAGTGCAAGAATATTTTAAACTTCATGCAGATACAAGGTTTACATTGGGAATAGGAAATCCACATAATAGAAAAAAACTTACTGCTGTTTTTGAGGATTTAGGTGGTTTAAATACAACTTTTATTTCTAAATACTCAAGAATAGGGAGCTTTGACACAACTATTGGTAATGGTGTTCAAGTGATGCAAGGCACTGTTATTACGAACAGTGTAATGATAGGTAATGGTTGTTTAATCAATCTTAATTGTACCATAGGGCATGATACAAAAATAGGATCCTTTAGTGAGCTTTCTCCAGCTGTAAATGTTTCTGGTAGATGTACCATTGGTGACCTAGTAAGCTTAGGGACCGGAGCGATTGTTTTACCAGACATTACTATAGGAGATAACGCCACAATAGGTGCTGGTGCTGTAGTGACAGAAAATATTCCTGCAAATGCAGTTGCAGTAGGTGTTCCTGCTCGAGTTATTAAATATAAATAAGAATTATGAAGGTATCTGTATGTATGATTACTTATGGGCATGCTTCATATATAGGCCAAGCAATTGAAGGAATACTTTCCCAAGAAACTAGTCACGAGATAGAATTAATCATAGCAGATGATACATCACCTGATGCTACTGAAAGTATTGTGAATCAATTTATAGTAAATAACACTTCTCAAATCCATATCAAATATTATAGGCATGCTACTAATGTAGGTGCGATGGAAAATTTATTATTTGCCATTAAAAAGTGCACAGGAGATTTTATCGCTATGTGTGAAGGTGATGACTACTGGATGGACAACTCCAAAATAGAGAAACAAGTCAATTTTTTAGCTCAAAACCCGCAGTACAGCTTATCATATACTCATTCTTTATTTTTAAATAATTCTAGTGGTACGCTATCAGATCATCCACTTCGCAAACCTTTAACAAGCAAAAAAGCAAACGCTAGACAAATGCTTGATTCAAAATTTGTAGAATTTGCTACCTCAGTGTATCCTTCACAGGTACTATTTAATATTATTGATTGTATCAAACATGAATTAAAAAATGCCATCATAGCAGATACTAGAATTTTTCTTGAAGCAACTTTATTAGGTGATTTTCATTACATTGATCAACCTATGTCGGTATACAGGATATTGGAAGATAGTGCAAGCCATTCTAATAAGGCTGAGAAGTTTATTAAAATCAAAAAAGATTCTTTACTATGTAGAGAGCAATTTGCAGAAAGAAATAAATTACCTGAATCATGGTTGCAACATTATTTAAAGGGGCATAACACTTCATTTATTAATCGCGCTTATTTTGTTAAAAATAATAGGGATCGTGTTGAATTAATGAAAGAGATTAAGTTAGGTAGTTTAAAAAATCTATTTCAATTGAAACCTAGGGTTATTCTTAAGTATGTTTTAGTTATTATTGGAATACATAACTTAATTAAAAAGAAGTAGCGCAATGATATGTTCTAAAGATGAGCTTCTTACCGTCGTTGTTCTTACTTATAATCAAGAGCAGTTTATTCAACAAACCTTGGACGGTATTTTGAATCAAGAAACTGATTTTAGTTTTAGGATTTTAGTTTGTGATGATGGTTCACAAGATGATACACATTATATCTTAAAAAAATATCAGGAAAAATATCCAGCTATTGATCTTATTTTAAGGGATAAGAACATAGGAATATTACCTAATTTTATAGATGCCATAAGTAAATGCGATAAAGAATTTATTGCATTTTGCGATGGAGACGACTACTGGATAGATAGAAGGAAATTAGCAACTCAAATAGATTACCTCAAAGCACATCGAACAACAGATATTTTAGGAACTCAAGCCTCAATTTTGTTTCCTGATAACAAGTGGAAAGAACCACCACAACTAGAACAAGTTAAAAGTTATAGCTATGAAGACTTAATCGCTTCAAATATGCTTCTTGCATCTACAGTAGTTATGAGAAATAAACACGTTAATTTACCTGAATGGTTAATGAAGAGTTCTTATGGTGACTGGCCTTTATATTTATTATCTGTAGAAAACGGTCAAGATATAAGAGTGCTAAATAAAGTTACAACGGTTTATAGAAAGTCTATTGGAGTCACAAAAAAAACAGCTACAAGTGATATTAAATTTTTAAAAGCAGACTTGTATATTTATGAAAACCTGATGAAGAATCATTTGAAACACGATAGTGATGCAGTCATAATAAATCAGATTTTTGAGAGAAACTATCTTTTAATGGGTAATTATAACAAACATGATTATTTTTTAAATTCCTTTAAGTTATTCATTTCGTTATTTTTTAATAATCTAAATCAGTCTGGTAGAATTTTTAAAAGATATTTTAAAACAATAATAAAAAGATGAAAATTCTTCTTGTATCCATGAATTCTATTCACTTCCGTCGTTGGTCTGACCAGTTGCGAGATAGTGAATTTGACGTTTACTGGTTTGATGTGTTGGATCAAGGGTATGCGCCATCTATGAGCTGGCTGACTCAAATCACGGGATGGAAAAAAGGATTTCTTAAAAAACGTGGACGTAGCTTTTTAAAGAGTAAACTTCCTAAATTATTCAACGCACTCGCTCATAAATACGATAATAAGGTGGAAGATGCTTTTGCGAATGCCTTACAAGAAATACAACCAGATCTCGTACATAGTTTTGCTCTTTATGTGTCTTGCACACCTATTCTTAGCATTATGAATAAGCATCGGGATATTCCATGGGCTTACTCATCATGGGGTAGCGATTTATTTTATTATAAAAATATTCCAGAGTATTTAAAAGATATTCAAGCCGTGTTGCCACGAGTAAATTATATGTTTGCAGACTGTAAGCGTGATCAACAAATAGCAAATAAATTAGGTTTTAATGGAACCCATTTAGGAGTTTTTCCTGGTGGTGGAGGATTTGATTTGGAATTAATTGAGAACTATAAAATCCTTTTTGAAAATCGCAAAATCATTGCTATTAAAGGAAATCATAATCGCTCGGGAAGAGCCCTACAGGTATTAAAAGCATTAGAGCAACTTGGAGAACATATTGATCATTTAGAAGTAATTGTTTTTGGAGCTACTAATTCTCTAATTTTAAATCTTGAGACAGATCAGATTAAAAACCTAACTATAAAAGGGATTTTAAATCACGACCAAATACTGGAGCTTTTTGGGGAGTCCTTAATTTATATAGGAAATTCAAACAGCGATGGAATGCCTAATACGCTACTAGAAGCTATTTGTGCTGGGGCTTTCCCTATTCAATCTAATTCTGGTGGAGCTACAGCTGAGCTTATAGAAAATGGCACAAATGGATTGCTTATAGAAGAATGTGAAGATGTAGAACATATTCAAGAAATTATTCATCAAGCAATTTCTAATAAAACTCTTTTAGAAGGTGGAGTAGCTCATAATACAACTCATGTTTTACCTATGCTTAGTCGTTATAAAATTACACAACAAGTCTTAAAAGCCTATACTTCGATTAATTGTTGATTATATTAAATTATATTAAGGTTATCGTCTTCTTTCCTTAAATTTGCTCACAACCCTATATCTATGAAATCCATAGGATTTATCCCATTACGCGCAGGCTCAAAAGGCATACCTGGTAAGAATAAAAAAAAGCTTTTAGGAAGACCTCTTTTTTGTTGGACGCTAGGTGAAGCAATCGCTTCAAATCTCGACGAGATTTACGTTTATACAGACGATGCCGACATTCTTTCTTTTATAGAAAAAGAGTACCATTGGACTACTAAGGTAAAAGCGATAAAACGCAGTGATGCCAGCGCTACAGATACGGCTAGTACAGAACTAGCAATGATGGAATTTGTAAACAGCATTGATTCCGCATTTGATTTATTCTGTTTACTTCAAGCGACTTCACCTTTTACAACTGCTGTTGATATCAACAACTGTCTAGATGCCGTAGCAAGTGGTGAAAATTACGATAGTGCGTTAACAGTGGTAAATAGTCACAGATTCACATGGCATGCAGACGGTACTCCTAAGAATTATGATATTTTCAACAGACCGAGAAGACAAGATTTTGAAGGACTTCTCATAGAAAACGGTGCTTGTTATGTGACTACTGATTCCGCTTTACGCGAAAGTCAAAATAGAATAAGCGGTAATATAGCAACAGTCCCTATGCCTGAGGACAGTCTTACTGAAATCGATTCTTTAACCGACTGGAAAATAGTAGAAGAATTACTAGCAGCTCGATTAAAATCAAAGAAACAAAGTAATCGCATCACTCATTTAATTCTTGATGTAGACGGTGTTTTCACAGATGGTTGTATCTATTATGGTGCAGATGGTGAGTTGATGAAAAAGTTTGATATGCGTGACGGTATGGGCTTAGAAATTCTACGTCAGTATGGAGTAGAGGTAATGGTCATGACTTCTGAGGATTCTCAGATAGTCGCTAGCCGTATGAAGAAATTAAAAATTAAAGACGTTTATCTAGGTGTAAAGGATAAATACAGTTTACTCTCTAGGATAGTAACTGACAGGAACTTATCATTCTCCAACATTGCCTACATCGGTGATGACGTTAACGATATGGCAAATATTTGTGCCGCTGGCTGGTCATTTACTCCAGCAAACGCCACCCAACCCATAAAAAATCATGCAGATGTGATTCTGCAAAACAATAGTGCCGAAGGTGCCATCCGTGAGGCTACAGAATTTATCATAAAGTATAACAACCGATATGAGTCATTATAAAAAACCATATACCATTGCAGAGATAGGTGGAAACCATAAAGGCGATATGGAAATCGCAAAAGAGTTGATCAAAGTAGCTGCCATTTTTTGTAAAGTAGATGCGGTAAAGTTTCAAAAACGTCATAACGTAGAATTGTTAACTAAAGAACAATACGAGGCGCCACATCCTAATCCAGTAAACTCATATGGAGATACTTATGGAGCGCATAGAGAATTTTTAGAATTTGATGTCAATCAGCATGCAGAATTGAAAGCCTATTGTGAAGAGATTGGTATTACTTATTCTACAAGTGTATGGGATGTTACCAGTGCCAAAGAAATAGCAGGTCTAAACCCTGAATTTATTAAAATCCCAAGCGCATGCAACAATCACTACGAAATGCTAGGCTGGTTGTGTGAAAATTATAAAGGAGAAATTCACTGTTCTACAGGAATGACTACTAAGGATGAGGTGGAAGAACTCGTTGCGTTTTTTGAAAAGCATCATCGTGCAAAAGATCTTGTACTTTACAACTGTACATCAGGTTATCCAGTACCATTTCCCGATGTGTGTTTACTAGATATCACCACCATGATTCAAAAATATGGTGATCGCGTTAAAACAATTGGGTTTTCTGGTCATCATTTAGGAATTGCTGTAGATGTTGCTGCATATACTCTAGGAGCAAATGTGGTAGAACGTCACTACACACTTGATAGAACGTGGAAAGGAACCGATCATAGCGCATCTCTAGAACCAGCAGGAATGAGAAAATTAGCTCGTGATTTGAAAGCCGTTTATCAAGCATTAGATTATAAAGCGACAGACATTTTACCTATTGAGCAAGTGCAACGTGATAAGTTGAAATTCCGTAAAGCTTAAATCGAACTCGAATTTAAATTCGAACTTGAAAAATACAACCGCACTGTGTCAATTTATAATTCTAAAAAGTCAAAAATATTCATTCTTTTCCCAGATGGAGTAGGACTACGCAATTTTGCGTTTACTCAATTCAAAGAAATCGGTGAGCAACAAGGCTTTGATATTACATATTGGAATAATACTGTTTTTTCTCTTGAAAAAGAGTTGGGCTATCCAGAATTAAAGATAGAAAGTACTAGAATACATCCTAAAACACCGGTAATCAATCATGCTCGTAAAAGAGTGGAGTTATCGCTTTCGCGAAAGCGGACTAAGGACAATGTCTATCCTACTTATAGATTTCCACTGCGATGGAATAGTATTAAGAATATAGCTAAAAGTTCATTTGTTAAGTTTCATGAAACCTTTAGCGCTACACCTAAAGGCTGGAAACGCTTAATGGATGACATGAATGCTGCCGAACGTTCTACACAACGGTATCAAGAAGTTAAGGCACAACTGGAAGAACACCGACCAGATCTGGTTTTTTGCACCACTCAACGAGCAACACAAGCTATAGCACCTATACTTGCTGCAAAAGATCTTGGGATTAAAACTGCGTGCTGGATTTACAGTTGGGATAATCTACCTAAAGGAATGACTACCATTGAAACTGATTATTATTTTGTTTGGTCAGATTTGATGAAATCGCAACTGCTAGAATATTACCCTAAAACCAGAGAAAAACAAATATTTGTTACAGGAACACCTCAATTTGAGCCTCATTATGATGCTTCTATATTGCTTTCGCGAAAGCGTTTTTGTGAAGGTCATGGTTTAAATGAAGACACTAAATACATCTGTTTTTCAGGAGATGATCAGACGACGTCTCCGCTAGACCAATATTATTTAGAAGATACAGCTATTGCCATACGTAAGCTGCGTGAAGAAGGTCGAGATGTGGCGATTATTTATCGTAAAGTACCTATAGATTTTTCGGGTCGTTATGATAAGGTACTTGAAGAATATAAAGATGTCATTACACCTATAGATCCTTTATGGAAACCTATGGGAAGCCAGTGGAATCAAATAATGCCTACCAAAGAGGATTTTACATTATTAGTGAATACTTGTCACCATACTGAACTTGTGGTTAACATTTGCTCTAGTATGGTGTTTGATTTTGTGGCGCACGGTAAGCCCACTATTTATCCTAACTATGAGCAACCGCAACTCAAAAAAGGAATACGTGATATAGGACAAAATTATAGGTATGTCCACTTCCGTTCTATGCCAGATTATGATACATCGGTCATTTGGGCGATGAATAAATCAGAAATATATGATGGAATTAAAGGATTGCTGGATGGTGATTTATATCCAGTACCTATTACTAAAAAGTGGTATGGAATAGTTAATAAACCTGAATTTCCAGAAAAAGCGAGTGAACGTATATGGGATGGGATTAAAAGAATTATAAAATAATGCACATCGCCTACCTCACACCAGAATATCCTCATGAAAAAACCGGTCACTCTGGTGGCATGGGAACGAGTATCAAAAATTTGGTGTCTCGATTAGTTGTGAAAGGCCACCAAATAACTATAGTGGTTTATGGTCAGAAAAAGCAAGAGAAATTTGATGAAAATGGTATTCATTTTCATCTTATAAAACAAAAAAAATATAAAATAGGTGGCTTTTACTTTTATCGTAAGAACATTGAAAATTACATAAATAAACACTTAAAAAACGTTGATCTTCTAGAGGCACCAGACTGGACAGGTATTACGGCTTTTATGAAATTAAAGATGCCGTTAATTATACGTTTTCATGGAAGTGATACATATTTTTGTCATGTAGAAAACAGGCCTCAAAAGAAAAAAAATAAATACTTTGAAAGTAATGCCGTTTCCAAAGCGCAAGCCTACATAGCACCTACACAATTTGCTGGATCTACTTCTATGCGATTATTTAATCTACCTATGGATTTATTAAAGGTAATTCCATACGGACTAGATTTAAGTCAGTTTATAAATGAAGATATTTCAAATTATAATCCCTTTACTATTCTTAACGTTGGAACTTTGATACGCAAAAAAGGAGTTTTTCAGCTTGTTCAGGTATTTGAAAAAGTCCTAGAAAAATACCCACAATCCCAACTTACATTTATTGGTGGAGATAGTAATGATGTTCAAACAGGTGCGCACTCTACATGGGAATTAATACAGAATATAACACCACCGCTTGTTCTTGAGAATATCAATTATTTAGGAAAAGTACCTTACTCTCAAGTTCAAGAACATATTAGAAAAGCACATGTCTGTGTATATCCCTCACTCGCCGAAACTCTAGGAATGGTTACTATAGAGTCCATGGCTATGGGAAAGGCGGTTGTCAATACAAATATAGGATGGGCTCAAGATCTGATTGAAGATAGAGTAGATGGTTATATGCACTATCCGGATGATATAGACAATTATGTTACCTCTATTAATAAACTTTTTTCCGATGACAAGGAATTGAATCGCATAGGTCAAAATGCTATAAATAGCGTAGCTTCTAAGTTTGATATTAATCATTTAGTTGAGGAAAATGTGAAGTTTTATCAATATGTTTTAGGATTATGATCATCCTTAAATCACATATACATCCAGATTTTGATAAGGCTTATTTAAATAATAATGAACTAAAATTAGACGCTGGAACAACCTTCGACCATTTAAAGGAATTGGCTCGCAAGTTTCCTCAACAATGGATAGGATGGACTTCTATAGAAAGACCAGTTTCAGATTGGAATGACTTACTTAATAAAGCAACTGTCCCTTATATGGTGCTAAGTAAAGGTTCAGCTCCTGGCTTTTTAAGGGACTCTATAGATTATGTAGATGATACACCTTTTATTAACTTTAAAGAAGATCAATGGTATCCTACTTGGATGATGAGTGATAACATTGGTTTAATTCATTCAAGCGTTCTTCAACAAGAAACAGAATTTAAATCTACTGGTAATTGGATTTATGATTTAAATCTATTTACCAGAATCTATCAGTCTCAAGGTCTTTTTTGTTATTCTCAACTTTCTAGAGAACGTATTCAAATTTCAAGTTCAGAGGTGTTCTCTTTCATTTCTCAAACTAAAAAGAAAACATGGATCTTTTTTCTATTGTTATGCCAGATATGTTATGAAAAAAAGTTTCCTATTCTTGCTTTCGCGAAAGCGTTATTTAAAAGACAACTGAATTATACACTAAGATTAGAACCCATACAGTATTCAGTGCCAGAGAGTGATATGGAGAAACGTTATGATGTCATAATTCCAACAATGGGAAGAGCTTCTTATCTTAAAGATGTACTGCTCGATCTTGACCAACAAACTATAAAGCCTCAACAAGTAATAATAATTGAACAAAATGGCGATCATAGTTCTAGCTCTGATTTGGGTTTTTTAAATAATGAGAATTGGTCTTTTAAAATCATCCATAAATTTATACATCAAACGGGCGCTTGTAATGCTCGTAATATTGCGATAGCGCATACAAGATCACCATGGGTATTACTATTTGATGATGATAATAGATTTGATAAAAATTTAATCGAACGTATTTTTAATAGTTTATCTATTACTAAGACAGCTGTGTTAAATATGGCGTATCTTCAAAAGGGAGAAATTGAGTCTCAAAAAACTTTCAAACAGTGGCCGTTTTTTGGTTCAGGTTGTTCTATAGTTCATAGAGATGTATTAGAACAATGTAATTTTGATATGGCACTCGAGCATGGCTATGGAGAAGATGTCGATTTTGGAATGCAAATACGTAATGCAGGTTACGATGTAACTTACGCACCACAGATTCAAATTTTACACTTAAAAGCACCGATAGGTGGATTTAGAAAATCACATGTGTTTCCATGGGATAACGAAGATGTAAAGCCGAAGCCTTCACCTCAAATTATGTATTATCGCAAAAAAAATTATACGCATAAACAATTGTCAGGATATAAAATGGTGCAGCTATTTAAAACATTTGGTGTTTTTGGGACTAAACTACCTTGGAAACACTACAAGAAGTACCTGCAAGCTTGGAATCAAAGTGAAAAATGGGCAAACGAGTTATGATTAAACTCTATACAAATCGAGAATTATTAATCCCTAAAAATAGGAGGCAAGTGCACCCATTGCTTTTTGATTTGCATTATTATGAGAATGCTCACAAATCTGTGTCCAAACATTATGAGCTCGTAAATGAACCAGAAATGGCAGATGCTTTTATATTTCCCGTAGATGCGTTTTCAATAGGTGTGAAAAACTATGTCAATGATTTTAGAGATTTGTATGTCAAAGCATTTAGTTACGGGAAGAAGTTGATGTTATACACTGGTGGTGATTATGGTACCACTTCAAATAATGATCAAATCATTACATGGAGAAATGCTGGTTTTAAATCGACAAATGATCACCAAACGATTGTCATCCCATCTTTTATTAATGATCCATTGCAAGGAGATGATTTAAATCTTAAAATTATTGATTATCAAGATAAACCTCAAATCTCTTTTACAGGTTTTGCAAATTCCAGTTTGAAAGAATTTTTGCGAGTCACACTTTCAACGTTTAAGGCAAATTTAAATCGTTTCTTAAAAAAGGATGCTAGCGATAGGCAATCTATTTATAACGCAGCGGGCAAAAGATTTACCTACCTTAAACAACTAGAGTCTCATCCAGCAATTCATACCGATTTTATTTATCGAGATAAGTATCGTGCAGGTGCTATTACTAATGAACAACGTGAAAAATCTACAATTGAATTCTTCCAAAACCTAAATAACTCTCCTTATACATTTTGCTTGCGTGGTGCTGGTAATTTTTCAGTGCGATTTTATGAATCATTAGCTTGTGGTCGTATTCCAGTTTTAGTGGATACAGATGTGCAATTACCATTAGAAGATCAAATAGATTGGGATCGACATATCTGTCGTGTGTTGCCCAATGAAAATCTTGCCGAAAAACTAATTGGCTTTCACAAAACTCAAACACCTGCAAGTTTTCGGGACTTACAAAAATCAAATCGCGCGCTATATGAAAATTACTTAGTTAGACATGCGTTTTTTTGTAAGTTGCATGATTCATTAAAAGCACTTTTATAAATTGAATCTTTCTCTCATCATATGCACTTACATGCGTCCAGAACCGCTAACTAGACTTATGGAATCGGTTATGGTACAAACTCAAGTACCTGAAGAGATTTTAATTATCGATGGTTCTACAGATGATGAGACTGAAACTCGCTTTCGCGAAAGCGGAAACAAGATTATAAAATATTACAAAGTGCCTCCAGATCATCGTGGTCTTACCAAACAACGTAATTATGGTATTGAACGAGTGCAAGGTGATATGGATATTGTCGCTTTCTTAGATGATGACACGATTTTAAGTTCAGATTATTTTGAGAATTTAGTATCTACTTATGCTCAATATCCAAAAGCAGTAGGAGTAGGTGGTTATATCACAAACGAAGTTTCTTGGGAAGAATCATCAAAAGAAAATCCAGCAGATTTAAACTACTATTATTACGATGGTTATAGGAGAGTTGAGAGTAGTCGTTACAAACTAAGAAGAAAATTAGGACTGGCTCAAACGACAAAACCTGCTGTTTATCCAGAGTTTGGCCATGGTAGATCTATAAGTTTTTTGCCACCTTCTGGTAAGATTTATAAAGTAGAACAGTTAATGGGTGGTGTTTCTAGTTTTCCTCTTGCTGTTTTAAAAGAACATAAGTTTTCAGAATATTTTGAAGGTTACGGTCTTTATGAAGATGCAGATTTTACATTGCGATTATCTAATATAGGAGATTTGTATGTGAATACAGCAGCACAATTAGAACATCATCACGACGCAGCAGGAAGACCTAATAAGTATAGATACGGTAAAATGGTAGTGCGCAATGGCTGGTATGTGTGGCGTGTTAAGCATCCCAACCCGTCATTTAAAAACAAAGTGAAATGGTATCAAATCACCATTTTGCTTACTGCTATAAGATTTCTCAATATCTTTACTACTAGTGAACGTAAAGAAGCTTTTACAGAAGCGATGGGTAGAATCGTTGGGATCCTAAGTTTGATTTTCAATAAACCTAATTAATGAAGTTTTCAAAAGACATTAAACGATATACAGACTACAGTGGTAAGTCTGCCTTTCTCATGTTGTTGACTCAACAAGGATTATGGGCATTACTACAGTATCGTTTCTTCAATTGGATTTATACTTCTAAATGGCCTAAAGTAGTAAAATGGCCTTTATTAGGTATAGGAGTTCTTAAATTGAAAGGTATTGAAGTGTTGACAGGGATAACCATTCCATATAGCGCAACCATTGGAGAAGGTTTTTACATAGGTCATCATTCAGGGATTATTATTAATGCTAATGCTGTAATCGGTGTCAATTGTAATGTCTCTCAAGGAGTAACGATAGGAGTCAGCGGTCGTGGAGAAAATCGAGGTGTGCCAGTCATAGGCGATCACGTATATATAGGAGCCAATGCTACTGTTGCCGGCAATATCATTGTAGGCAATAAAGCGGTTATAGGTGCTAACAGTTTAGTTATTAAAGATGTGGAAGAAGGCACAACTGTTTTAGGTGTTCCAGCCATAAAAGTTAGTGATAACGACTCAGCCGACTATATTTTATGAAACTGCTCATTATATCAGACGCTCCTATTTTGCGTCTCTCAGATAAAAAAGAAGCATATGCACCATATGTTCGTGAGATGGATTTATGGATGCAGCATGCTAGCGATATTTCATTTGTATGTCCTACGCGATATCAACGCAAACTATTAACACAGCCTTTTCAAGAACAAGATTTTAAAATAACTTCCCTCAGGCGATTAGAGTTTCATAACATTATTTCGGCATTAATTTCGTTAATCACAATTCCTTATCAGACTATTATTTTATGGAATGCCATGCGCAAAGCAGATCATATCCATGTAAGATGTCCAGGAAATTTGGCTTTACTTGCCAGCGTTGTTCAAATTACGCTTCCGCGAAAGCGTAAAACTATAAAGTACGCAGGTAATTTTAGTCCTAATGCATCTCAACCTCTTTCTTACAGATGGCAGAAGCGAATATTGTCAAATACTAGTCTGTCTAAAAATATCGATGTATTAGTTTATGGAAAATGGAGTGGTCAGTCTAGAAATATCAAATCGTTTTTTACAGCAACCTATTCAGAAAAGGAAAAGAAACACTTTAAAAAAGAGTTTAAAGAACCACTACAATTTATTTTTGTAGGGACACTTTCTCCTAATAAGAATCCGCAATTATTAGTCGAACTTATTAAGCTATTGAATCATAAAGGAATAGTATCTCAAGCTCATTTTTATGGAGATGGTATTTTAATGGATAAGCTTAAAAATGAAAGTTCATTAATTGAAGTAAATAGTTTAAGCGGCTCAGAAAAAGCTTTTTATTTTTATGGTAATCAACCTAAGGAAATAGTTCAAAATGGTTACAAAAAAGCGCATTTTTCATTTCTTGCCTCACAAAGTGAAGGCTGGCCCAAGGCTGTTGCAGAATCTATGTGGTATGGTTGCATTCCTATTGCGACAGCAGTAAGTTGTGTCCCATGGATGTTAGGTGTAAGTGATAATAAAAGTTTAGGTTCTAGAGGTGTTATTTTTACAGATATAGACAATACCATTGCAACTATAAAACAATTTTTAAATCAACAAGAAGACATCAATTTATTATCTCAAAACGCACAAGAGTGGTCACAGGATTATACGTTAGAGAAGTTTGAAGATGAAATAGTTAAATTACTTCATTCATGAGAATCATTCAAATCATAGATAGTCTCGATGCTGGTGGATCTGAGCGTATGGCGGTGCAAATTGCAAACGAATTGCAAATCGCAGGACATGAATCGCACATATGTGTTACAAGAAGAGAAGGATTACTTAAAAAAACAATTAATGATAAGGTAGGTTATCTATTTATAGAAAAAAAAGGTAAGCTAGGTATTAAGGCGATGACCAAGTTGAAAACCTATATTGTTAAAAATAACATTGATACAGTTCATGCGCATAGCACATCATTCTTTACAGCAACAATTATAAAATGGTGGATACCTCCTGTTAAGTTGATATGGCATGACCATTATGGTAATGCTGAAGATCTAGATAATCGTAAAGTTGGTGTCTTAAGGAAATCCTCACGTTTTTTTGATGGGATTATAAGTGTGAATCAAATTTTGAAAGATTGGTCTATCCGTAATTTGAAACCCGAAAAAGTTATTTATTTAAGAAATTTTGTTTCTAATTCCCTGGAACAGAAGTTATTAAAACCGTTACCTGGTTCATCAGGTAAACGAATAGTACATTTGGCAAATCTGAGGCCTCAAAAAGATCATACACTTTTAATTAAAGCATTTCAAGAAGTAACTAAAAATACTACCGGATGGAATCTATTACTAGTCGGAATGGATTTTCAAGATGACTATGCTCGAAATATTAAATCTACAATAGAGGACTTAAAATTAGATGAACACATACACTTGTTAGGTTCTCGAGAAGATACGATTGCAATTCTAAAAGCATGTGATTTAGGAGTGTTGTCCTCAAAGTCTGAAGGTTTGCCGGTGGCAATACTAGAATATGGACTTGCAGGTTTACCTGTTGTGACAACAGATGTAGGAGCTTGTAAAGAAGTGGTGTTGGGTTATGGTAAAGTAGTACCGTCTCAAGATATTAATTCTTTATCTCAAGCCATTCAAGAATTTATAGATAATCCTGAAGAAGCAAAATCAATGGCTCACTCATACCAACAACATGTAATGACTACCTTTGGAGCTGCTTCTTACATTGAGAAGTTAGAGACTTTTTATAGTTCCTTATAATGATTCAATTTGAGAAATTACCATATCCGTTATTGATTGCTGGTCATATCATTTTGACCATATTCATGATTGCAGCACCATTTTTGATTCCTTTGTTTTTTTATGCCTCCATTATTTATTTTGGACTTAGGGTTTTGTTACAAAAAGATTCAGGTCAAGAAGCACTTTTAGCCTGTGCTTATTTAGTGACTTTAGAGGTTTTCTTAAGGATGAATCAAGCCTTAATCTTTTATGAATTTATGAAATACCTAGTCATTGTTTTTATGATTATGGGGATTATCATGAGAGGTTTTTCATTAAAGTCCATTCCCTATGTTTTTTATCTTTTGTTATTAATACCTAGTATTATTGTTGCTGCCGGAAATATTCCTTTAGGAGAGAGCTTGCGTAAAGCTGTAGCATTTAATTTAAGTGGTCCAGTAACTTTAGGAATAACTGCCATTTACTGTTATCAAAGGACAATTACAAATACGAGATTAGATCAAATATTAAAACTTTGCGTGGGACCTGTAGTTATGATAACCACGTATTTATTCTTAGTAACGCCAGATATTAGAGATGTGGTAACTAATACGGCTTCAAACTTTGCGACATCTGGAGGATATGGTCCTAATCAAGTAGCTACAGTTTTAGGGATAGGTATGTTTATCACCTTTGTTCGTTTCTTACGTATTAAGAATTTAATGATTAATATTTTAGATATTGTTCTCTTTCTAGCCATGACCTATCGGGCTTGGGTGACTTTTTCCAGAGGTGGCGTTTACACCTCTTTCTTAATGATTATAGCGGTGATTGGAACTTTGTTTCTTTTAAAAAGAAGCGAATTCAGAGCTTCTTTTATTCCAAAGCTTGCGGTTATTGCATTAGGTTTAATAATGGCTTGGGGTTTTACCTCACTAGTAACAAATGGTCTGATAGATAAGCGCTATGCAAATGAAGATGCTGCTGGTCGTGCTAAAGATGATTTGTCCACTGGACGTACTGAACTTATATCAATTGAATTAGAAGCTTTTTTTGAAAACCCTATTGCAGGTATAGGTGCTGGACAGGTAAAGTATTATAGAGCAAAAAAAGATGGAATTATAGCTGCATCACATAATGAGACCAGTAGATTACTTTCAGAACATGGAGCTATTGGGATTTTCTCTTTGTTAGTTTTAATATTTACTCCTTTGTTTTTTAGACTTTTTCATCGAGGTAATATTTACTTCTATGCTTTTTTAATTTTTTGGATAGCAACTATAAATCATAGTGCGATGCGTATTGCAGCACCAGCATTTTTCTATGGAATGGCTTTATTATATGTTAGACCTGTGAAAATTAAAAAGAAAATATCAACTGTAAATAGTACAGATAATGCCCTTCTCGCCTAATGAAAAACATTCTGTATATAGGGAATAAGTTAGCTGGTAAAGGACGCACTGCCACAACGATCGATATACTAGGGCCTTTGCTTCAAAAAGAAGGTTTTAAATTGAGATACGCATCTTCCGTAAAAAATACCAATGCTAGATTATTACATATGATGCGTCTAACTTTTTTAAGTAGAAACTGGGCACATTACGTATTAATTGATACTTATAGTACTCGTAATTTTTGGTATGCTATAACAATCGGTCGGTTATGTAAATCTTTAAAAATCAAATATATTCCTATACTTCATGGTGGTAACTTACCAGACCGATTAAGTAAAAACCCTAAAGCTATTCAAGCTTTTATTAATAATGCTCATACTGTTGTGAGTCCTAGTGATTATTTGATAGACGCTTTCGCGAAAGCGGATTTTAAACAACTAGTTAAAATACCTAATCATATCGATTTAAATAAATATTCATTTAAGTTGAGATCTGAGATACAACCTAGATTATTATGGGTTAGATCTTTTGCAGATATTTATAATCCTGAAATGGCTTTAGAAGTTCTCGATTTGATATCTGAAAATTATCCCAATGCCAAATTATGTATGGTCGGACCGGATAAGGACGGATCGATGAAGAAATGTATTTCAATAGCAGCTCAAAAGAATTTATCTGCAGAGTTTACTGGTTTGCTCGATAAGGAAGATTGGATATCATTGAGTAAAAACTATGATCTATTTATAAACACCTCTAATTTTGATAATCTACCAGTAAGTGTCATTGAAGCCATGGCATTAGGATTGCCAGTAATATCTACAAATGTAGGCGGTATTCCATTCTTAATAAAACATGGTGAAAATGGATTTCTAACGCCACCTTTTAAGGCTGTTGAAATGGCTAACCATATTAATGAGTTATTAGAGAATAATCAGTTAGTAACAGGTATCGCTCAAAATGCCAGGACAACTGCCGAAAATTTCAACTGGGATAAAGTTAAAGGATTATGGCTTCAATTATTTGAAGGGTAATCTTATCTTTAGAGCCCCAATTTGAACGATGTCCCAACCAGGTTCTATACATTTTGAAATCTCTGAACGCAAGGTTTTATTGCGTATCATAGATGTAGCCGTCGTTTTAGGCGCGCTTCATCTAGTAGGTACTGTGTTTAATTTTGATTATTTTAAAATTAATGAAGAACATTGGTCTTGGATTATATTGTTAGGTGCATATTTATTGTTTTTTGCGACTGTATTTGAATTGTATCATTTACAACGTGCAAGTCGAATTACTTCTACATTGAGAGGTGTGGTTTTTACCAGTTCTATTACTTCGTTAATTTACCTGTTGACACCTTTCTTAACACCATCTTTACCAGAGAATAGATTACAGATTTTATATTTTTATCTAGCCATTACTTTATCACTTTTAATTTGGCGAGCTTTTTACATTAAGTTATTTTCTAGTTCTAGATTTTATAAGAACATACTAATTATTGCTGATGCAACAGACGCTGCTCAAGTAGCAGAAACGTTACAGGAAGCTGATCCTAATTATAAAATTGCAGGTTATATTAATACAGATCGGCAACTTGAAATAGGTCATGATGATCGTATAAGTATATTAACGATACCAGAGGCAAAAAACAGATTAGAAGGTCAAGAGGTGAGTGAGATTGTTATAGCTTCTTCAAATGTTGAAGGGATCACGCCAGAGCTGTATGAGTGGCTCATCGAGTTAGTAGAAAACGGTTTTTCTGTAAGAGAATATACTCAGATTTATGAGGAGATTACAGATCGAGTGCCTGTTCAATATGTAGGTAAAGATTTTTATAAATACTTCCCATTTGCACGTAGCAATCAGAATAAACTCTATATGGTATATCATAGATTGTTTGACATCGTTTGCTCCATATTAGGTTTGATTTTTGGACTAGTGTTGTTGCCTTTAATTTTTATCGGTAATATAATTGGTAATAGAGGTCCGTTGTTTTATAAACAAGAGCGTGTTGGTAAAAATCGTAAGTCTTTTCAGATTTATAAGTTTAGAACAATGGTCAAAAATGCTGAGGTTGATGGAGCTCAATTTGCCACTAAAAATGATAGCAGAATTACTGCTTTTGGAAAGTTTTTAAGAAAGTCTCGTCTTGATGAGTTTCCCCAGTTTTATAATATTTTAAAAGGTGAAATGAGTATTATTGGACCTAGACCAGAAAGGCCTGTATTTGTAAAACAACTTTCTGAAAAGATTCCTTTCTATGAAACCAGACATGTCGTAAAACCTGGATTAACTGGTTGGGCACAAGTCAAAACTAAATATGGAGAGTCAGAGCTAGACAGCCTAAGAAAGTTACAATATGATCTTTATTATATTAAGCATCGCAGTTTATTCCTAGACTTAAGAATCATCGTTAAAACTTTAAGTACTATCATCTTTTTTAAAGGGCAATAGGTAACAATAAAACTTTCACCTTACTCAATAGACATTGAAGTCATTTTATAATTATTCTATTAGGAACGTTTTTTACGGCGTCTAGTAAAGCCAAATAATAGAGTAAATACACCCATAAATATCGCAATACGAGCTATGTAATCACCATGTTGTACATAAAAAGTGATGTCATCACGTTTTCTTATCGTACCGTTTATGGCGCCTTGTTTACCGTATCCCAATGATTGTATAATTTTTCCACGGTGATCGATGATAGCACTGATGCCAGTATTAGCGCTTCTTGTAATCCATCTTCTAGATTCTATAGCACGCAGCCTAGCTAAACTTAAATGTTGTTGATGTCCTTGAGTATTTCCCCACCACGCATCGTTAGTGATAATGGCAAGAAATTGCGCTCCATTATTTATATATCCAGAGACGTATTCTCCATATACAGATTCGTAACAAATTATGGATGCTACTTTAGTTTCATTTAATGAAGTAAAGACGCTACGTTCTTCTTGTGTGGTTTTAGTAGCTACAGTTCCGCCTAAATCTATCATGGCATCACCTAGTATTGGTTTAAGAATACTCTTATAAGGAAAGTTCTCTATACCTACAACCAACTTAGATTTATGATATAACTCAACAGGTCCCAGCTGGTTAAAAAACATCGCGCTGTTATAATCGTCATAATAGGTCACTCCATCGCTAGCCAGATTTGTTTGATTGGTAGCTTGATCAGGATTTTTAAATACATCAACTAATGATATACCACCTAAGTAACTCAGGTTGGGATAGGAGGCAAAATTACCTCTCAGACTTTGTAGTGTAGGATGATAATTAACTTGACTAATCCTTATGTTATCAGCGATCACAGTTTCTGGAGCAATTACAAACTCAGTGTTTAGTGTTATTTCAGGTAAAGCAAGGTTTGTGATGAGTTGAGTGACCTTATCATTTGTAAAGATGTATTTCTCTTCATAAGGATCTATATTAGGTTGCACAATTACTACATCAGTGCCGCTATCTTTACTTACTTCAAAATAACTGAATAAAATAATTTGAGATATTCCTATGGGAATTAAAATCACCAACGCTGGTAATACTGATTTTTTAATAGCTTGAATCACAGTAAAGCCATAATTCTTCAATTTGAAAAAGGTATAAAATAGGATTACATTTAATAACCAGATCCACAAGGTACCACCAAAAGTGCCGGTATATTCATACCATTGAATCCAGCTTACATATTCACTGAAACCATTACCCAAATTGAGCCATGGCCATGAAAAGTCCCATTGCAAGTGCATGTACTCAAAGCTAATCCATAAACAGCTTAAGAAGGTAAACGCAGCACCTTGTGATACTTTTCTAGCAAATTTATGATAACATAAAAATACTAGAGCCATCAGTAAACTGTTTACTAAAACAGCAAACCACATTCCAAATCCTGTTGCAAGATAGAGCCACCAAGTGGTTGAAATGTTCCAAATAAAAAAACTGAGATACGAAAGTCCTAAAACACGCCATCCTTTGAATCTTAATTCAGATTTTCTGATATGAAGTTCTGCAAATAGTAAAGGGACAAAGGCACCAAATAATAGTAAAGGAAAACCATAAGTAGGCCATCCTAACCATAATAATATACCTGATAAAAGAGCGAGAAGAATACTAGAGTACTTCATAAATAAACTAAGATGCTAAGGTATCAAACTTATCTAGAAAATGTAGAAAGATCTACCTTAAGCGAGAAAATATTTGAATAAAGCGCCTCGCTAGAATCGCCTATATCTGTCAGTGCATAATCTACCGCAATACCTTTGTACTTAAAGCCTATTCCTATATTAGGTTGAAAGTTCACATTATCACTTCCATCGAGTTGTTGCACGTTTTGAAAATTACCGACTCCAGCTCTCACAAAAACTAAATCTGTAAATCCATACTGCAAGCCTAATGCTGGTGTTGCACTTACGGCACTACTGGATATGATATCATTAGTTTGTATAAAGCGCATATTTAAATCAACTTCGGCAGTTAGAATATGGTCGTAGTGAAATGTGAAAGTACGAGCAACACCTATCTGTAATTTAGGTAATGTTATTTCTGTTGTTTCAGGTAAATCTTGATTTTGATTTTCCACGGCTCCTTGTACTTCGGCATATTTTTCTTCATCGATGGTCCAGGTATTATAGGTTGTTGTAATGTCTCTAGCCATAAAACCTAGTTCCCAGTCACCACGTTTAAACTGTGCGCCTACATCAAAGCCAAAACCCCATGCATTTGCAAATTCTCCTATAACTCGTCGTATGACTTTCACATTACCTCCATAACTAAAACCGTCTAATTGTGATTCTCTTGCATAAGAAAATGTGAATGCCCAATCTGCAGTTGAGAATGTAGAAATACGGTCATAATTAATATTTCCTTGTTGATCAATTAATTGAGTTGTATTTAATATGTCATCTACAGAAAATCGTATGACAGAAAACCCAAAGGAACTAAAGTCGTCTATAGGCATGGCAAATGCACCATAATTGTACTGTGCAATATTTGCAAAATAGTTAGCATGCATTACACTAATCTCTTGTTCTTGAACACGCATTAATCCTGCTGGATTCCAGTAACCAGCATTGACATCATTAGTGCTGGCAACCACTGCGTTGCTCATACCTAGTGCTGCTGCATCGACTCCTATATTTAAGAATTCGTTAGAGTATGCTCTAGAGGTTTGTGAATACGCTTTCGCGAAAGCGAGAACGCAACACAATACAATAATAAATTTAGCTTTTCTGGTCATATATAATCTAGCTGCAAATATCTAGGTTTCTCACTAAATAACTAGCAAAACCCTAGGATATTGCATATCAAGTTGAAACAAGTATCGTAGAAAACTGCATATTTGTAGAATGAAGAAATGGATTCCCAATTTAATAACGATGTTAAACCTATTGTCTGGTTGCATCGCTGCGGTATATGCTTTCAAAGATGAGTTGATACTTGCTGGTGTTTTTGTAGCGCTAGGTATATTTTTTGATTTCTTTGACGGTCTGGCAGCTAGATTATTAAAGGTTTCTAGTGAGTTAGGTACGCAGTTAGATTCACTTGCAGATATGGTGACTAGTGGTGTTGTTCCTGGTATTGTCATGTGTCAATTACTTGCAGATGCTACAGGTCACTCTTCTACATTATTTGCTGTGAATGGCGATCTAGGATGGAGTAGTGCAACCAGTTTATTTAAGGAAATTACTTTTTTAGGATTTTTAATTACTGCGGCCAGTGGTTATCGACTGGCTAAATTTAACATAGATACCAGACAGACAGATTCTTTTATAGGTGTACCTACACCAGCAAATGCTATTTTAATTATCTCACTAGGGATTATTGCTCAAATGACAACTAGCGATTTTATTTTTGGATTATTAAGTAATCCATATGTTTTGATACTAATCACGATTATAAGCTGTTACTTACTTAATGCAGAATTACCGTTGTTTGCGTTAAAATTTAAAAACTTCGGCTGGAAAAGCAACGAGATAAGATGGATTTTTATAGCGATATGTATTGCAATGATTGTAATACTTAAAATCTATGCGGTTCCTTGTATTATCGTTCTTTACGTGTTGATGAGCGTTTTTAATAATTTGAGCGCTGTAAAATCGTAAGGTTAATCTTTAATCAGCAAACAACTTCTTCTTGCGCAGCTCAAAATTCTGACCTAGGTATACTCGACGTACTACTTCATCTTCAGCAAGTTCTTCTGGACTACCATGTTTAAGAATATTACCTTCAAACATCAGGTAGGTACGGTCCGTAATAGCCAGCGTTTCTTGAACGTTATGATCAGTGATAAGAATACCTATGTTCTTTTTAGTTAGTTGAGCAACAATACGTTGTATGTCTTCTACAGCTACTGGATCTACTCCTGCAAATGGCTCATCTAGCAGTATAAATGTTGGGTTAGTCGCAAGTGCGCGAGCAATCTCTGTACGGCGTCTTTCTCCACCACTTAATAAGTCACCGTTACGGTTGCGTCTATCTTCTAGACTAAATTCTTCTAATAGCATCTCGCAACGTTCTCGTTGTTCTTTTTTAGTCAGGTCAGTTAATTGCAGTACGCCCAGTATATTCTCTTCTACTGTTAATTTTCTAAATATAGAAGCTTCTTGTGCCAGATAGCCTATACCATTTTGTGCACGTTTGTACATCGGGTATTGAGTAATCTTTTTATCATCTAGCCACACATCACCACCAGTAGGTTTAACCAGTCCTACAGTCATGTAGAAAGATGTTGTTTTACCAGCACCGTTAGGTCCTAGTAGACCTACGATTTCGCCTTGGTTCACTTCAAAAGAAACACCTTTAACTACTGGTCTGCCTTTATAGGACTTCTGTAAATTATCTGCTCTTAGTTGTTGCATAAAACAAAGATACTTTTTATAATTCTGAATTTAGAATTTCTTAGATTGCACTATTATTAAAAACTAAGTTAAGGTAACCTAGAGTTTTAGTAAAACTGCTGCGACAGCAACATTTTACAATTCTCAACGATAACATATAATTCATAACTAGTAACATGGCTTTCCCTAGATTTCTTATGGGCGATAACGCTCACCATCCCGAAGATATTTTTGTAGTACACCTCGATTATCCTCGATTTGTGATAAATTTAAAAGATGATACTCTAGAATTTCTAGAAGATATTGAAAAGAAAGATAAAGAAGAACTTGAGGAAGAAACCAAGAACCTAATCGAAGAAGCTAGTCGATTCTACGACGAGCAGTGTGCTATCTATGATAAAGAATAATGGAAGATATTAAACAGCTAGACTGGGATTTAATGCTTTTGTTGAATGATTGGGGAAACGATACCGTTGATTTGATTTTCAATATCATTACTTATAAATTCTATGCGATTCCACTTTATCTGTACTTGTTTTATGTACTTTTTAAAAAGTTAAATAAAAAAGAATTGATTATAGCGTTAATCACTATTGCATTATTAGTTGCGATAAGTGATCAAGTTGCGATGCTATTTAAGAATACATGGGTACAGCGATTAAGACCGTTTAGAGAACCAGCTTTAGAAGGGTTGATCTCTAAAGTTGGTAAAAGTGGTGGTACTTATGGTTTTTATAGTGGACATGCTAGTAATGCCATGGCGCTTGCTGTATTCATGTGGCATTTGCTCAAGCAGTCTCATAAAACTACTGGAATATTGCTTTTTATATGGGCTGTGTTAGTGGCTTATAGTCGCGTTTATTTAGGAGTACATTATCCAGGTGATGTGTTGATGGGTATGTTTATGGGAACTGTAATAGGTTGGTTATGTTATCGATTATTCGCTTTCGCGAAAGCGAAATATGCACCAGCTTCTTCATCATCCACGGCACTTTAGAATGAAAAAAGAATTCTTTTTCGAGGTACAAACTCAGTGGAAAAAAGGACAATTTAAAAACCATAAAACTCATACCTCTATTATAGAAGGGAAAAAAGATATCATCGTATCTGCAGCCCGAGAATTTAAAGGAGATAAGAATGAACACAACCCAGAAGACCTTTTGTTAAGCGCATTATCTTCTTGCCATATGATGTCTTATTTCTACGTGTGCCAGCAGCATGGTATAGATGTCTTAGAATATACAGATAAGGTTTCAGGTACTTTATTATTAAACGAAGACGCTAGTGGTGCTTTTCAAAAAGTTATTCTTAATCCCGAAGTCTTAATTCTGGATGCTCAACAAATAGATATAGCTACAAAATTACATGAAGAGGCACACCAACTATGTTTCATAGCAAATTCTGTCAATTTTGCGATTGATATAAAGCCGATAGTTAGAGGTCGTTAACATTTTTTTAAGTGTTGATTAAACTTTTAGATTTTTTAATAGTCTAAGTTTTATATCAATGAACAGCGCTTTAATCTAAGTCGCACAACCCTTGAATTTATGAATCAATCAATAAATAAATCTTTCCTTATGTATATAGGGATTTCGATAATGGCTATCGCAGGAGTTTACTCTTGTACTTCAAGCGATGACGATAATGGAAGTACAACTGATGATGGAAGTGGAAATAATACAACAGAATTACATGCCGCTTTTGCAGAATTTGACACAGATAATGTCACGATCATGATGAGTGGTACTTCATCTGTAAATATTGAGACTAACGGTTTGCCTAATCACACTTCACCTTACTGGTCCAGCACAAATGTACGTACTATAACTGGTCCTAATGGTAATGCGGTTGTGACAGGTCCTGCCGCTACTGACCATCCTTTATATGTGGATCCTATTATTACTAGTGGAGATCAAATGGCACCTGGTAACATAGACGACTTTAACGGTTCCTTTTCTTTAACAGTTCCATCAAGTCCAACGCTGGCTAGTAGTTCCTCAACGACTGGTTTAGGAGCCATAGGTATTGCTGTTAGTGGTTCAGTAATTTATAATGATGAAGAAGGACCTAATGTACCACTAGATAGCGCGGTAGGCTCGTTAGATTATACCGCAGCGCATACAGGACCACAAAGTTACCACTACCACTTAGAACCTAAAGCTTTTTCTGATGATGATGATGCACTAGTAGGTATCATAAGCGATGGTTTCTTTATTTATGGTAGAAAATGTACATCTACAGGAACATATCCTACTGATCTAGATGCTTCTGGTGGGCATACCTCTACTACACAACATACAACAACTGCAGAGTATCATTACCATATTCAGAATACAGTATACTTAAATCAATACTATATCATATTCCCTGGCGATTATCAAGGCACACCTAATAACATACAGTAGTATATTGGTCTTATTGCTTTTATCAAGCTGTAAAACAGACTCAAATCATGTTGTGAAAACAACTGAAAAGTTAGAGATTGATAAAGCAACTTTAGAATTAAGACCTAATGAAGGGCTCATGTATTATAACAACGAGCCCTTTACAGGTTACTCTGTAGTTAGTTACTCTAATGGATTAACTGCAGAAAAGATTGAGTATCTCAATGGATTACGCCATGGATTATATGAGAAGTGGTTTAGGGATGGAACTTTGAGTTTTCAATCTCGATATGAGAATGGACTACAGCATGGTAAAACAATATCCTGGTGGAATAATGCTCATAAACGTTCTCAAAGTAATTTTGAGAATGGTGTAGCTCAAGGTGCCCAGTTTCAATGGTATACTAACGGTTCTATTTTTAAAGAAATACATCTAGTCGATGGACGTGAGCAAGGCATGCAACAATCTTACCGTCAGAATGGTAAACTTTATAATAATTATGAAGCAAAAAATGGTAGAATCTTTGGACTCAAAAAAGCAACACTTTGTTTCTCTCTCGAGAATCAAGAAGTCGTTACTGATACTTTGTAATGTTGCTTTAATAGTTAGTTGTGGCTCTAAAGAACAGAATAATAAACCCATTGAAGAAGAGGTAGTAAGTAGAGTAGAGGCGTTGCCTTATTACCAAGAGGCCACTTTTACACCATACTGGCTTTCAAAAGATAGTGACTCGCTTATAGATTTTCATAGAATTCCTGATTTTACTTTTATCAATCAAAATGGTGATACCATCACTCAAGATTTCTATAAAGACAAAATTTATATTACAGATTTCTTTTTTACCGTTTGTCCTGGAATTTGTCCTGCGATGACTGAAAATATGAATCGCCTTCAAAACGAATTTTTAGAAGAAGAAGAAGTGTTATTACTTTCTCATTCTGTCACGCCAGATTATGATACGCCTACTGTTTTATTGGAATATGCACAACGTAAAGATGTGAATGTTAAAAAGTGGAATCTCGTTACTGGCGATAAGGATTTAATTTATGATCTAGGTAGAAATCATTATTTTGTAGAAGAAGACCTAGGTGCCACTAAAGATATCAATGATTTTTTACACACTGAAAACTTTATTTTAGTAGATAAAAACAAACATATTCGTGGTATTTATAACGGTCTCAATAAAGCATCAATAACTCAACTTATTGCAGATGTAAAGACCTTACAAGCAGAGTAAGTTGAATAGTTAATCCACCGATACTATATTAGTTCAACACGTCAAATGATAATTTCAAACCTGAAATAATCATACTAGTACCTATTATCGCAATAATTAATCCCATCAATTTTCCGATTACAGAAATGACATTATCACCTATTTTCTTAGCGATGACATCACTTAGTGAAAATGCGATGTAATTCAATAAACACATCAAAGCAAAAACAAGAAGAACTACAGCAATATCAGCATACGATGAGGTGTTGGCCACAAAGTTAGTTGCGGTTACTATAGTACCAGGACCTGCAAGTATAGGAATAGCAAGTGGTGATATAGCGATATTCTCATCATAATTTACCGTTTTGAGTCTTTTGATGTTTGACTTCTTAGACTGCAGCATTTCAAAACCTACAAAGAATATTAAAATTCCGCCTGTAATTTTAAAAGCTGGAATAGTAATTCCAAATAGCTCAAAAATGTAATTTCCTAAAAGCACAAAGGTGCTAACAATGATAAAGGCTACAATTATCGCTTTTAGATTAATTCTTTGCTTCGTTTCTTTATCTGCTCCTTCAGTAATCGTTAAAAAGATAGGCATATTAGAAATAGGATTCATAATAGCAAAAAAACCTGTAAAAACAGTAAACGCAAAGGTTAGTAAGTCTTCCATTAATTTGTTTTAATATCTCTGTATAGAAAAATTGATGATACCGCTCAATTTTGAAAATATCCTGTACTTATTGTGCAATAATAAGCAAAATGAAAGTCTAAGCTCAATTATAAATCCAGCATTAATGGTTACAATAAACTAACGGTACTAATAAAATTTTAAAGCGGTTGCAGTCATGTGTGCTGGAATATCAAAAGCATCCACTAAATGCTGACTTTCTTCTTTTAATTCTTTACACAGTTTTGAAACTAGCTTATTAATAGCAAGAGATTTTGAACCTGATATGTAATCGTGTTCTAGATACCAGCCTTTATATTCCTCTATGCGATGCAAGGCATATAAATTTTTAAGGGAATTAAGAACTTCTTTTACGCTGTTCTGTTCTTGTTTCTTGATCGCTCCTATAAATTGTTCTAAAACGATGCGATCGATATAAGCACTAGCCATATCTATTAAATGCACTTGTACATCTAGAAAAGCTTCATAGCTATCCATACCGCTTTTAATCTTTTTGTTTAGTCTCATCGCTAGAGTACGCAAGGAATATTCTTCTCTATAAGTGAACGCTGCTAGTTGAAATTCATCACCTAATAAATGTTCTTGAGAAGTATCTCTTGTTACCAGAGCATTAAGTTCAGTTAGATTTGTAGACGCGATGTTGGAAATATATTTAAGAGTATCCCACCAGTCCATTCGGCCAAACTGCTTTTTGAAATAGGTCAGACGACTTTTTGCGGTGAGTTGTAACAATACTGTATTATCACCTTCAAAGGTCATGAATATATCCGTGTCAGCTTTCAAACGGTCAAAATACATCTCGCTTAAATAACCTTTTCCACCACAGGCTTCACGACAGGTTTGAATTGTATCTGTAGCATTCCATGTACTTAGTGCTTTTAATCCAGCAGCAAGCGCTTCTATTTCTTGAGCATCATGATCTGAATGGCTGGTATATTCTCTTAGCAAGTGTTCATGTGCAAAATCATATGCATAGGCATTTGCAATTAACGGCATTAACTTTTTTTGATGCGTTGGATAGTCCATAATGGACTGTTCTGGTTTACCTGGTGGACCAAATTGCTTGCGATCCAGTGCAAAATAGACAGCCATATTTAGAGCTTTTTTGGCAGCAGTGTTTCCGGCAATAGGAACACAAAGTCTTCCACCTACTAGTGTTCCTAGCATAGTAAAGAAACGTCTGGATGAGCTACTTATAGGACTTGTGTATTGTCCTTCTTCATCTACATCACCAAATTTATTAAGCAGATTTTCTTTTGGGATTTTAACCGTATTAAAATGTAATGTCCCGTTGTCTACACCATTGAGTCCCATTTTATGACCATTATCGCCTATCGTAATTCCAGGCATGGTTGCACCTTGTTTGTTTCTAATGGGAACTAAAAAAGCATGTATTCCATGTTCCTCGTCATCGACTATTAGTTGTGCAAACACTGTAGCCATTTGGGCATGCATCGCGGCGTTCCCTATATAAGTTTTTCTATCATTATGTGTTGGTGTATTAATAATAAAAGATTGATCATCTGGTTGGTAAATAGCAGTAGTTTGTAATGCTTTTACATTGCTGCCATGGTGCATTTCTGTCATTGCAAAACAGCCTGGTAAAGCCATCGTGCCTATATCTTTTAAATATTTATCATGATGATAATTAGTTCCTAAAGATTCTACACTGCCACCAAATAATCCAAAATGAACACCAAATTTTATCGTCAGACTCAAATCATATTTGGCCATTTCTTCAAATACGGCTGCATATTGTACCATGGAATCAGATCCTCCATAAGCAGATGGATAAGCAAGTTTACCTAGTCCAGCATCAGCAAGTTCTTGAGTCCATTGCAATACTTTTTCACGTCTAGAATACAGATCCTCACTATGGCTTTCTATCTCTTCTTTATGTGGATCTAGAATGCTTTGTACTTTATTCTTTAAATCGGTATTTCCATGTTGTAGCAAAGTCTTTAAAGCCTTGGAGTATGGCGCTTCAGACCTTTTTAAATTAGAATCTACCTTAAATAATGCAGGATTAAAATCATCTATAAATCGTATAGCTTCATGACTTGAAACACCTAGGTAATTTTCAATTTGCTGTAACGACTGTTTTGTCTTTTCATTTGCCCATTCTTCTAGGTTCGGTTTTTTAGCCAGTACCGTTCCTAGGGAATATAAATCTTGTTTTTCACTTAAGTCCAGCACATCAGCATGCTGTTTTATATACTTTTTCCAATAAACTAATTCTCTTGCAGATGGTGGATGACTAGGGTCTAACCACTTTGAAATCAGTTGTTTTGTTGCGTCAGTGATGGTGTTGTTGTCATCAATCTGATTTTTAATATAATCGATTTCATGCTTTTCTAATATGCCATCAGCCCATGCGATATAAAATAAAGGTAAAAATGGTAGTAGAGAATCTTGAATGCTGATAGAAGTTTTCATAATGCTTTATATCTTAATCGCTGGTTTAACAGGTAGTAAGATACTTTGCAATTCTATATTATCAGCATTAAAAAATCTTAAAAGAATGAGTAGTTTTAAATAACACCGCTATGATCCTTTCCGACCAAAATTTGCTCTCGCTCGTTTTGTCAACTTTCATAATTTAAGAAAAGGAGTTATTTATATATCGATTAAAAATATAGTTTAAGTTTATGAGCCATTGTATTTAAATATTGCAAAAAAATATTAAAATTACTTTTTCAATATATCTTGTATTATTTTGAGATGATGCCTGGAATGTACTCTTAGGAATTTTCTAATCTTACGTTTGTTCAAATTCATTAATACAGCATGCTTGTAGAAATTGTTCTTTTCTAGATCTCTCCATCCTTCTATGCTTTTACGTGCCTTTTTCAGCTCTTCTAGAATTTGCTTTTTTGTAATATTATATGATGGATTAACCTTGTCCGGTGCTGTGACTTTATTGCGTGGTATTTTATTAAATACGGAAACAAATCTCCATTGAAAATTAGTCTTTGAATTATATTCATCAGGATTTGAATGTTCAGCTTCTTTAAGCACTCCATTAATTACTTGTAAAGAATGGAACAAATGCCACTTAACAGGAGCTTCAGACACTTCTAAATTTGTCTCATCCATAACCATTAAGTAAGATTCAATCTTATGGAATTCCTTATCTAGATTTAATTCTTGGGCCTTTAAGCTTACAGAATTAAACATAGATAAGGTAAATAGCAGTAGGTAAAATGGCTTCAAACATTTTTGTACTAATCTATTCAAGTGAAAAGGAGGGGAAATATTTGTAGAATTGGGAAGGTTGGTCATCTGTAAAAACATGATATTCTTTTTTTAAAGATGGGAATAGCCTACAAATGTTACAGTTGCGATTTATATTCTCAACATCTCATCCACTGTATTTGCGGTAACACTATGGTAGTTACCTCTTGCAGTTTTGTAAATTTCTTTTGCTTCTTCTATTCGTTCCGCTTCCGCGAAAGCGTTAAAAAGAGTCGTCACATACCAGCGACGTCCTACAGTATTTAAGAACTCAGCGATTTTTGTGTCTACGTTATTATCATGATAGTTGTTCAAAATAGATTGCTCAAACCAAACCATGGTGATGTAGGAGTTCGTAGAATCGGTCAAGTTGAAAGTGTCATCCAATGTTTGCATTTGTGTTACCGTAATATCTTCTGGGAAATTGCGCACAAAATGAACCCATTCTTGCGGTGTCCAGTTTTCAGTTTTAGTAACGTCTATTTTGTTTGTTTTTAAGAACTCTTCCAGCGTTTTCTCGACATTTGAAAATGCATCAGAAGTTATGACAGCAGCGTTTTCTGGCACACCAGGCTGGTAAATCCATTCCTCAGTATTGAACGTGATGTTGTTTTTCTCTAGCAAATTCTCGTTGAGGTAAGTGATGAAATCCTCTGTGTTTGTAGTGGAGAAAGCATTCTTTTTAAAGTAGGATTTTAAGAATGCATCCATGTTGTCACGTCCTACTTTTTCTTCTAGCGTGCGTAAAAACAGATAACCTTTATCATAAGCAATACTGTTCATTCCATCATCTGGATTGCGACCTTTTAAGTCTAGTTTTAACTTGGTGTCATTAGGTGACTCTTTTAGAGCTTCCAGTTCATCTTCAAGATCTTGTCTGCCTATTAAGGCAAGCATATTAGCACGGTCTTTTCCATACAATGCTTCCATGATTCTAATCTCAAAATAAACCGTAAAACCTTCATTAAGCCAGAAGTCGTTCCAAGTGGCATTGGTCACCAAATTACCTGACCAAGAATGCGCCAACTCATGCGCCACCAGCGATGTTAAACTTTTATCGCCTGCAATAACCGTAGGCGTCGCAAAGGTCAACCGCGGATTCTCCATACCGCCAAAAGGAAAACTAGGTGGCAATACAATCACATCAAATTGATCCCAATCGTAATCGCCGTATAGATTCTCTGCCGCAACAACCATTTTCTCCATATCTGAAAACTCTGTATGGACTTTATCAATCATCGATTTCTCCGCATAAACACCAGTGCGTTCACTGATTGCTTTATACTCGATATCACCTATAGCAAGTGCAATTAAATATGCCGGAATAGGCTGTTTCATTTTGAAATTATAGATCCCATTTGCATTTTTCTCCTTAGGATTCTCAGCACTCATCACCGCCATAAGTTCTTGAGGAACTTTTACAGTAGCGTCATAAGTAATACGTATTTGCGGACTATCCTGAATAGGAATCCAAGTGCGCGTTAAAATCGCTTGTCCTTGAGTGAATAGAAAAGGATTTGTTTTGTCTGCTGTTTGTTGAGCAGTAAGCCATTGTAAGGCTTCTGTTTTTGCCGTGGTAGAGTAGGTGACAGCAATTTGTTTAGTGTCTTCTTTAATAGCAATGGTTAATGGTTGCCCTAATGATTCATCAAAATCACCTAAATCAAACTCTGTTTGTTCACCATTTTGAGTAACGCTTTCAATTTCTAAATATTTACTGTCTAGAATGATTTGATTGCTACCGCTATTCTCAATATCATAAGTCACTGTTCCACTAATAACTTGTGTGTCAAAATCTACATTAATGTCTAAATCTAGATGAGTAATCACTGCATCATTAGGTTGTGCATAGGAATGGGATTCCTCTAGGTAGTTAGGTAGTTTTTGGAGTGATTCTTTGTTTTCTTGACAGCTGGTGAGTATAAATAGGGTTACTAGAATTAGAAAAAAGGTATTTTTCATTTGTTGGGTTTTGATATTGCTAAGATAAGATTACGTTTTCTAAAATGTGTGATGTCACACTGAATATGCGATATTTGATACTTGCGTGGCAAACGTGGAATATTTTAAAGACTTTATAATTATTTAAATAGACCTATAACATTTTCGGCAAAAAGTACAATCCAAAATCCCAAGTAGCCAAGCCAGTAAAATGCTTGAAAACATTTTATGATTATTGGTTCGACATCAGCCATCCACTTTTCACCTGGATTTGCCTTGGTAACTTTTTTAATTACAGTGGTTACGATATATTTATTCCATATATATATGACTATTCCAACAATTAATAACATTATCAGTTTTTCCAGAATTGTCATAACGATTAATTGTAGTGGCAAATTATTTATTTTAACTGCTCAGATAGACTAAGTTCTTCAAAGATTCAATCACAACCCCAACAATTCTCCAGCAGCATCAAAAGGGCTTTTCTTTTTGCTCAAAACCTCTTGTTCTAGAACCGCCAGTTTTGAGATCACTTCTGGGCGGTTATAGAAGTTGGTTTTAATGGCGTCTTCTATGGTCTGATGGAACCAGTAAAGTTCTTGCGCGTTGCGTTTTTTGGTGAAGCTTAGGTTATCGGTAGTGTGAGTTTTATAGTTATCAATTTCTTCGATGACTTCAGTGATTCCTATGTTGTTTAATCCACTACAGGTCAACACTTGAGTAGGCCAGCCGTGATCTTTTTGTGGCATGAGGTGCACCGCGTTTTTGAACTCGCGTCGGGCATGTTTTGCGGCGGTTTGATTCTCACCATCGGCTTTATTGATGATGATAGCGTCTGCCATTTCCATAATGCCTCGTTTGATACCTTGTAAATCATCGCCTGCACCTGCGAGTTTTAAGAGTAAGAAAAAGTCGGTCATGGAATGTACTGCGGTCTCGCTTTGTCCTACGCCTACGGTTTCTACGATGATAAAGTCGTATCCTGCGGCTTCACATAAGATGATCGCCTCGCGTGTTTTGCGAGCCACGCCGCCCAATGTTGTTCCTGCAGGACTTGGTCTTATGAAGGCTTGGTCGCTTTTAACCAGTTCTTCCATTCTGGTTTTGTCTCCTAGAATGCTTCCTCGTGAGATGTTGCTGGATGGATCTATAGCGAGTACGGCGACTTTTTTACCTCGCTGAATGAGTTCTTTTCCTATCGCTTCGATAAAAGTGGACTTTCCCACACCTGGTACGCCAGTTATTCCTAGTCTAAATGATTTCCCAGACTCTGGTAAGGCTTGTTTTATGATCGCTTTCGCGAAAGCGGAATCACCACTAGCGGTACTTTCTACCAAAGTGATCGCACGACTTAACGCACTTACCTGACCAGATTTCAAGTCATTAAATAGTGAGTCGACGTTTACAATTTCTTTTTTACGTCGTGCTCGAGGATTGATATGTGAGTTTGCTGCCAATGAAAGTTGATAAAATTGTAAGCTTCAAAGTAAAGTTTTTATTTCATAAAATTATGTGAAGATCGATTAAACCTTTTTTAAACTGATGAGTCCTATTTTATATCAATCCTTAAAACTACCGTTATGAAATTAACAAAAATCACAGCATGTATCATATTTATGGGCGCGACGTTTATCTCTTGCTCGAGCGACACTGATGATGGTTCTTCAGACACAGGCACAGATACTGTCGTCGTAGATGTAGAACAATCCAACTTTGTAAGCGGTGTATCGATTACAACTGTTCCATGTACTTTATCTGACGGTACGGTAACGGACTGTTATCAAATTGAAACCACAGGTGCTGCTACTGATCACCAGATGGGACCATGGTGTCCAGATAATATTGCAGATGACGCTACCGCTGGAGGAATATGGTTAGAAGGTGGAGTTGTATATGACGTGGATGGTGCATTTGTGCAAAATATGGCAACTTTTTATAACGACAACACTTGGTTAATGTATGATGCAAATGGTGATATTTATACAACAGATACAGAACAAGAGTGTATCGATGCGGCAAATCCTAATGTAGGTACTGCATATCAAAATTTTTGTGTTGAATGTTTGCCTTCTTATATTACAAATCTTACGACCACATGGGTTATACCTGTTACACCAGTACTGGATGTGACTTATAACTTTGCAACAGGTCCTGGTGGTCCTATGGGTGGAACTACAGGTCCATCTACTCGAGGTATTGCTCTAAACGGTATTGAGTTTTCTGCACCAGCACCGGTTAGTAATATACTTGCTGCATATACACTGGCGCCATTTGATGATGCAGGTGGACACATTAATGTAAACCAAGGTTATCACTATCATGCGGCTACTGGAATAAGTACTGAGATTGCGCAAGCTGATCTTCATTCTGGACTTATAGGTTATGCAATGGATGGTCATGGGATATATGGGCGACTAGACTCTAACGGTGATGCACCTACTGATCTTGATGAATGTCTAGGACACTATGATGATACTCGTGGATATCATTATCATGTAGATGAAGCCGGAGCAAATAACTTTATCAATTGTTTGAAAGGTGCGTATGCTTTATAAGCCTTTTGTGAAATATATAATCTTATTCTTATTTACGGTTGGTCCAAGTATAGTTTGGGGTCATAATCCTTCACAGTCTGGTAGTTTGATTTATCAGGTTAACGACAGTGTGTGGGCTTTACAAGTGAGTAGTGCTTTAACAGCATATGAATATGAAGTCGGTCATCGTTATGGTACAGATAGTTATGCAACTCCAGAAGAGTTTAAAGAATTAGTCATTAAACTTTTGAAAGATCATGTACACCTCACTTTTAATAATGGGAAAAGTGTTGATCTTACAATGCCTATCGTACAATTGGGACATGAGACCAAGGTGACCTTTCAGATTATGAAAGTGCCTAGTGTCATCAACGCTATAGATTTTACAAATAGTAGCTTCAGTAATGTTTCTAGAAATAAAAATTTATTAGTCATCGCTACTCGAGATGGAACAAAAGAAAAATTCACTTTAGAGACGCTTAATGAGCATCATATCAAAATAGAAAGAACTGAGAACGGTTTTTCTATCATAAAAGAAAATAAGTTTTCTTATATCAACATGTGGACTGCAATCATAATAGGAATGTTAACAGTTCTAGGTATAGGTTTACTGCTTTTAAAAAATAATTTTAAGAAATAAACGATGTGTAGAAAAAATATAAAAAGAATGCTTCTTATAGCATGTAGTGTGATGATAATTAGTTGTGATTCCAGCGACGATGGTACTGGAAATACAGACGATGGTAATGGAGATGAAGGAACAGCTCTAATTCAAGAATCGATGTTTAATACAGCGTCACTTGTATCTTTTCAAAGCATTACTTCAACTCTAGAAGATGGCACCACAGCAGCCTGTTATGAAATCACTTTTTCTAGCAATCCGGTAGCAAGTGGTCCTTTTTGCCCAGCAACTATTAATGATGTAGCCGGAATGGGTTTTTATGATGGTGCTAGTAATCCAGGCTTGAGAGTCTTTTCGGCTGCTTTATTGAATGACATAGAGGCTGATGGGTATAATATGGTAAATGATGATGGTACGGTAAACGTAGATGATTTTGCAAGTGGTCAGACAGATTCAAGTAAATCTTACTGTTTGGCCGCTGCTCCAGATGATAATTTACTGCTTACCTTTATTATTCCGGCAACGCCTAAATTAGCTGCTTCCAATAATGTAATTTCTGAAGTAGAATTGGTAGGGTTATCTCTAGATGGTGTACCTGTAAATGGTAGTCCGCCATCTGCGGTAAGTGGACCTATGATGGGTGGACCTGGTGGTGGCACATCAACACAAATTAATTTTCCGTCTGTTGATCCTTGTGGTGGACATCACGATCCTGCTGGTTATTATCACTGGCATCTTGTACCTGAAGTTGCCAATCAAGTACTGGCAGCAAATGGGATTACTGAAATCTCTTGTACGAACGTAGTGCAAACTAATGATGTAACCTTATCTGGATTTGCAAAAGATGGTTTTCCTATCTATGCTTATGCTGTAGAACCTAGCGATGTAGATGAATGTGGAGGTAGAGATGCTATAACAGCCGAATTTCCTGATGGTGTATATCATTATGTAGCTAGCACGCTAGCAGCTCCTAATGTGCCTGCTTGTTTAAAAGGTGTTGCAGCGAATAATTCTTTTAGATATCAATAAGTCTTTAATGATGAAAAATATGATCATAGGACTGATGTTTTTATTCAGTCCTTTTTTAATGTGGTCGCATAATCCTTTATCTGCAAGTTATTATTTTGAGGTATCTGAAAATGCGAGTTTACTATCCATTAGTTTAAGTCAAGATGCGATTAACAAAGTGTTGTTAACAACATATACTAAGGCGGAACTTGAAGAAATGAATCAAAAGAATTTTGAAGAATTAATAGTTAAATATATTAAATCTCACTTCAAAGTAATTCTAGACGATGTTGCGGTAGAGTTAAAAAAAGGCGGCATTAAATTAGGTAGCCATCAAACAGATTTAAAATTTGTATTGCCACCGTATGCTCAAGATATCGATGAAATCGTAGTTGACATTCCGGCTTTTAAAGAGAATGGAAAACATCAAACTATTTTCTCCTATAATATTAATGGAAAAACAAACAAGGTTATCCTTAGTGAGTTGAACAACTACAAAGTTACTATTGAGCTAAATGAAAAAGAAGCCATTATAAAAAATCATCAACTATGGAATTATAGTGGAATAGCTATTTTGCTAGTGATTACATTACTCTTTTTTAGAAAAAGGTTAACGAAAGAAAAATAGTGTAACTACAATTTATTTTTTGGAATATTTCAATGCTATACTTCCACCTATATAAGCCATTGGTATGTAGGCTAGTGCGATGTCCATAATGGTGAACCATGTAGGACCTGGCAGCATCATATTTACAGCGATACCACCGATGAGAAAAAAGACACCTATTCCCATCGCAAATTTCATTTTGTGAGTAGCAGCAAGACGTGCCGCTATGTAAGCACCTACCAGTGTGCCTAACGCGTGAGCCAGAAACGGGAATATGAAATTTTCAATGCCAAAATTGGGCATGGCTTTTTTTAAAGCTTCCATATCACTTGCATCCACACCTTCAATAGGGACCACAAAATTACCCAATTCTATAAATCCCATGTTAACAACGTTACCTATGACTACTCCAGCGAGTACGGCTAGAATGTTTTTTATAATTGGATTCATGATGGTTGGTTTTTAAGATTTAAAAATACTAATAATAGTTTTCACAGCAGTAAAAGCTCATAGGTTTTCAAGCTTTCTGGCTATCACATTTGTTGGACATGTTTCATTTCTTAATAGATTAGTGCCATTATAGAAGTAGGAATTAGATTCAAAGTAATGGCTAGTCTGCACTTGCAAAAGATATTTCTCGTTTTGTAGAAAAGAATTCTAGGTTGTTATCCCAAAAAAGTAATGTTTTTGCAGATTCTGTTCAAGATTTTTACGTTAATCTTGATAAAGTCGAATATTTAGAAGCAGTAGATAGTTCTTTTCATAGTTATACTTTTTTAGTAAATCGTTTAAATCAACTGACTAATCATCCTGATGTGAAGCCAGAAATGGAAGCTTTGGAAGCTTATGTGGATGGAAATCCTGTTAATGAAGATGGTGTTGAATTACAATTAGAAAGTGATGGGTCTTATACATCTGTGCCACCGGTCTCAACAGGCAATGGTTTTACTAGTTTTGCAACGGCTAGTGCTAATACAGTGGTACAAATTCATGCTCATGGAGTAGGAGATTATGATTATCCTTCGGACGGAGATCTGGTACTATTATCTGAGTTTCTTAACCAAGTTAAAGAGGCAAATACTAACAGTAATGGGATTGTTTTAAATAATGGACAAAATATTACTGCTATTATGATTTCAGATGGAAAAATAGTCGCTTTGAGAATTGGAAATTTAAGTCAGCTTGAAAATCTATATGATAGAATATTTAATCAAAATCTACATGATTTCTTTTTAAGAGCTTATAATAGCCGTGTTATTGAGCCTATAGATGAAGAATGCTTTGCTGGTACAAATCAATTATGTGCTGACCTTATTTTAGAAGAGAAATATAAAAATAATTTTGATAAATTTTTAGATGACGTAAATCTAGGTATTGATTTGTTTACGGCAACAAAAGATTCAGATGGAAATTATGTCTGGAATTGTGTAGATTAATTATAAAGTAAAGAGATGAAAAAGATATTTTTATTAAGTATAGCGTTTATAAGTGTTTTAGAAGGGTTAGCTCAAGATAATATTATACCACTGGAACAATTTTCTGCGGAATCAATCAGTCTAAACGATTATTATAAAGACGTAAATGGAGTTTTAGATAAATTTGTGGGCACATGGATTTATGATGATGGGACTACTTATTTTAAAGTAGTATTTCAAAAAAAAGAAAGAAACAGTGCTATTAATGATTGGGATAACACTCCTATTTATTTCGATCAATTAGTTGCAAATTTTGAATTAAAGTTGAATGGAGTAACAGTTTATAATAATTTAAATTCAACCGATAATTATCTTATTCATGATGGTCACAGGCTTTACAATTTGAATAGAAAAATTAAACTATTTTATAGTGAATCTGATAACATTTATACCGATTCTTATTATAATAATTATGGCTTACATCGTTCAACGCTAGAATTAACTTATCAACCTGATTTAACTAATAATATTGATCAACTACTTTGGAATAGGATAACTTTTAATGGTAAAGAACTGATAGATACAAGTAATTATTTAATAGGTCAGCAAGATTCAACTCCTTATCAAATCCCACCTAATATGTTATTGACTAAACAATAATTACCTTTTTAAGTTCATTTTACTTAAAGTCAAAAATGCCTTACTAAACAGTAAGGCATTTTTGAAATTATCTTTTCGCGTAAGAGTAATTAGAAAACTATCGTTCTAAAACCCATTCTCCTTTATTAATCAAAGGGATAGCGGCTTTATACTTCACTTCTTTAGTCTCGCCGTTCATTACATTCTTAATAGTCACTTTATCATTACGGCCAATTTTAGGTTGGTCACGAGTAATGGTTTCAGTTACTGGTGGACGTTGTCCTGCGTTACTAGCTCCAGCACCTACGGCACGGTTTTGTGCAGCACGTTCATCACTGTTTAAAATTTCTTCTTTTTGTGTAGTGGTTTTTTCTACCTTACGTTGTTCTGCCTCTTGAATAGCTGCAGTGTCTCGTGTAGGTAAATCACCTTTAAACATAAAGCTGATCACTTCTTTATTTACCTTATCAACCATTTTCTTGAAAAGCTCAAAAGCTTCAAACTTATAGATTAATAATGGGTCTTTTTGCTCGTGAACGGCTAGTTGAACACTTTGCTTTAATTCATCCATCTTGCGCAAGTGCGTTTTCCAAGAATCATCGATAATGGCCAGTGTAATGTTCTTTTCAAAATCAAGGACTAATGATTTTCCTTGAGATTCATAAGCCTCATCTAAATCTGTAGCAACGTTTAAAGTTTTTATTCCATCTGTAAATGGTACAGCGATGCGCTTGTACTGGCGCTCATCATTTTCATATACATTTTTGATGACTGGATACACCTCTGTAGCGGTGCGTTCCATTTTTTCTTTATAATGCTGGTAAGCTGCTTTATAAACTATACCGGTAATGGTTTGCTCATTTTTAGAACCGAACTCTGCTTCAGAAACTGGGCTACTCATTGAGAAGTAACGCATGATTTCAAATTCAAAGTTTTTGTAATCTTGAGCTTGTTTATTAGTCTCGGTAACAACCTCGGCAATATCATAGACCATGTTTGCAATATCTACTGCAAGACGATCGCCAAACAAAGCATTATAACGGCGCTTGTAAATCACTTCACGTTGCGCGTTCATCACATCATCATATTCTAGTAAACGCTTACGTACACCGAATGCGTTTTCTTCTACTTTCTTTTGAGCACGTTCAATAGACTTAGAAATCATAGAGTGCTGAATTACTTCACCTTCTTTCATTCCTAATCTATCCATGGTTTTTGCCATACGCTCAGAACCGAAGAGTCTCATTAAGTTATCCTCTAGAGAGACATAGAATTGAGAGCTTCCTGGATCACCTTGACGACCTGCACGACCACGTAATTGTCTATCTACACGACGTGAATCATGACGTTCTGTACCTATAATGGCAAGACCACCAGCGGCTTTTACCTCATCAGACAATTTAATATCTGTACCACGACCAGCCATGTTAGTAGCAATGGTAATTTGTCCAGGATCACCAGCTTGTGCTACAATCTCTGCCTCACGTTTATGCTGTTTTGCATTCAGTACGTTATGATCGATTCCTGCACGTTGTAAGGTGCGACTTAAAATCTCAGAGATCTCAACTGAAGTTGTACCTATTAATACTGGACGACCAGCTTGTTTTAATCGTGTTACTTCTTCTATTACAGCGTTATACTTTTCACGTTTTGTTTTATAAACTAAATCCTGACGGTCATCACGTGCGATAGGTCTGTTAGTAGGTATTTCTACTACATCGAGTTTGTAGATTTCCCAGAATTCTCCTGCTTCTGTTACCGCTGTACCTGTCATACCAGATAGTTTGCGATACATACGGAAGTAGTTTTGTAATGTAATGGTAGCAAAGGTTTGCGTTGCATCTTGAATTTTTACATTCTCTTTTGCTTCAATCGCTTGGTGTAGTCCATCGCTATAACGACGACCATCCATGATACGACCGGTTTGCTCATCTACAATCATTACTTGCATTTCTTGCACTATACCATTAGGTGTGCGTTTCTCATGCGGTTGTACTACATACTCCGTATCTTTTTCAAATAAGGTATAAGCTTTAAGTAACTGGTTTAAGGTGTGTACACGTTCTGATTTTATAGAGAATTCACGGAAAAGATCTTCTTTTGCTTCTGCTTGTTCTTCTATACTTAAACCAGAGTTTTCAATTTTTCCTATCTCCATTCCCATTTCTGGCATGACAAAGAAGTTAGGATCATCCTGACCAGATAGGTAATCGATACCTTTATCAGTAAGTTCTACTTGATTATTCTTTTCATCAATAACAAAGTAAAGAGCCTCATCTACTTTAGGCATTTCACGATTGTTATCTTGCATATAGAAATTCTCCGTTTTTTGAAGAAGAGTTTTAATACCTTCTTCACTTAAGAATTTTATAAGCGCTTTATTTTTAGGCAGTCCTCTATATACACGCAATAATTGCATTCCGCCTTCTTTAAGGTCGCCATCAGCAATTAACTTTTTTGCTTGTGCAAGGGTTTTGATTAACTCAGTGCGCTGCACTTGTACAATACTTTCTACAGGAGCTTTGAGGACATCAAACTCTTGACGGTCACCTTCTGGAACTGGTCCAGAGATAATTAATGGAGTACGTGCATCATCAATAAGAACAGAATCGGTTTCATCAATAATAGCATAATTATGACGTCTTTGAACTAGATCTTTAGGACTGTGCGCCATGTTATCGCGCAGGTAATCAAATCCAAACTCGTTATTAGTTCCATAAGTGATATCTGCGTTGTAAGCATTTCTACGTTCTTCAGAATTAGGTTTGTGATAATCGATACAGTCTATCGTTAAACCATGAAATTCAAATAATGGACCTATCCATGCGCCATCACGTTTTGCGAGATAATCATTTACAGTTACAACATGAACACCATTACCTGAAAGAGCATTAAGGTAAACAGGTAAAGTAGCTACAAGAGTTTTACCTTCACCAGTTTGCATTTCGGCAATTTTACCTTGATGCAATGCGGCACCACCTATAAGTTGTACGTCATAATGAATCATGTCCCATACGATAGGTTTACCAGCGGCATCCCATGAGTTTTGCCAGATAGCATCATCACCTTCTAGACTTACATAATCTTTATTTGCAGATAGGATACGGTCTTGTTCTGTTGCTTTTACTTTTATCGTGCTGTTGTGGAAAAAGCGTTTTGCAGTTTCTTTTACAACGGCAAAGGCTTCAGGTAATAATTCATTTAAAGTGACTTCACCTTGTTGATAAGCAACATCTTCTAATTTATCAATTTCATTATAGATATCTTCTCGCTTATCGATGTCACTTTCATTGTCAGCATCGGCTTTTAGAGCTGTGATTTTAGCAACAGTATCAGCTTTTGCAAGAGCGATTTTTTCTTTGAATTCTACCGTTTTATGCCTTAATTCATCTATTGAAAGTTTTTCCATAGACGGCTCGATAGCTAGGATTTTATCAACTAGTGGTTGAATATCTTTAACATCCTTTTTGGCTTTATCGCCTACAAATACTTTAAGTACGGAATCTAATAGTCCCATTATGTGGTTATTTAATTGGTTTATAGTGGTTTATGAAAACACACGTTCCAGTTGCAATATCTAAAAATTAAGGCAAAAAAAAAGCCTCTTTACGAGACTTTTTAAGCAGCGATTACCGCTATTAATATTCGTCCTCATTCCAGAGGTAGTCATCGTCTGTAGGGTAGTCGGGCCAGATCTCTTCAATAGAGTCGTACATTTCACCTTCATCTTCAATTGCTTGAAGGTTTTCTACCACTTCCAGAGGAGCACCTGTGCGAATAGCGTAATCAATAAGTTCGTCTTTCTCAGCAGGCCAAGGTGCGTCACTTAAATAAGATGCTAGTTCTAATGTCCAGTACATAGTTTTACCGTTTTAATTTTTGCAAAAATAAACTTCTTGTGAATTTATGCAAGTTATTTTTGAATTAATGATATCAAGATTTACAAGAGCGTGTAAGCTTTTGAGAATCAAAATGTTTTTGCTGAAAAATACTCTTCAGTTGCCCCACGTTTTTAATACTTCTTTGGGATCCATTTGATTTCTTCTGCTTGTAGGTCTTGTGACAATTTACGTGCCAAGACAAAAAGATAGTCAGATAGTCTATTTAAGTACTTTAATACTTGAGTATCTATAGGTGATTGTGCATGTAATTCGGTCGCGAGTCGCTCTGCACGACGACACACCGTACGTGTGATATGACAAAATGACACGGATTGATTGCCGCCAGGTAAGATAAAGTGGGTCATAGGTGGTAACTCTTGGTCCATGGCATCCATTTCCTTTTCAAGTACTTCTATTTTCTCATTGTTTATTTTAGGGATGTTTAATCGCTCTTTACCATTTTTAAGTATAAGTTTTTCAGGATCAGTTGCCAGTATGGCACCTGCGGTAAACAAATCGTCCTGTATTTGAATCAAAATACTTTTAGTGTGGTCATCTACAGGTTGATCTCTTATAAGTCCTATCCATGAGTTTAATTCATCAACGGTACCATAACTATCGATACGTAAATTATGTTTAGGTACTCTAGTGCCGCCAAATAATGCTGTGGTTCCTTCGTCACCTGTTTTAGTATATATTTTCATTTTTGGTATGTTATGCATTGAAATTTAAGAATCATCGTTACTTCATCTCTCTGCCTTCTCGGTTATCTTTAAATCTAGCTTTTAAATTATTGCGATAACTTTTTCTTTTTTGTAGTCGCAACTTACGATTCTTATTACTTAACCAAATAAAAAAGAAGATTCCGCCAAAACCAAAAAGTCCCCAATAAAACATAAATGCTAATTTCTCAAATATAAAATAGAGCAACTAGAATAGCCAATTTCTATTGATGTTGATTATAAAAAAAAACTTCTATCCTGCATAGGATAGAAGTTTTGTAAATTTCAATAGATCATAAATGATTATGATTGTTTCTCTACAGCATCCCAGTACTCATATGCACGTCGTAAATGCGGTATCACGATGGTTCCACCTACTAATGTTGCAATGGATAGTGCTTCAACAACCTCTTCTTTAGTCAGGCCAGCTTTGTGGCTTGCTTCTAGATGGTATTTTACACAGTCATCACAACGCAGTACAGTACTGGCAACAAGGCCTAATAACTCTTTAGTTTTTTTATCCAATGCACCTTCTGTAAATGCATTAGTGTCTAAATTAAAGATACGTTTGATGATCTTATTGTTGTCCTCAAGAATGGCATCGTTCATTTTCTCACGATACTCATTAAATTCTTCTACGATATTACTCATTGTTTAAAGCAGCTAATTTCTGTTTGCGTTTATTTCTGAGTACAAACATCGATATAAAAATGCTTAGCTCATATAAAATTAACACAGGTATAGCAACTATGACCTGACTTTGTATATCTGGTGGTGTAATAACGGCTGCTACAATAAGGATAAGTACTAGCGCATATTTGCGATACTTTCTCATTCCTTGTGGAGTACAAAGACCTATTTTAGTTAAAAAATAAACAATAACAGGTAGCTCAAACATGAGTCCGCTAGCAAGTACACTAGCTCTTATTAACGCGATATAACTCTGTAAGTCTGGTTCAAATTTAATTCCATCACTCAAATCATAAGTAGCAAGAAAATGAACAGATAGAGGTGCAATAAGGTAATATCCAAAAACAACTCCCATAAAGAATAGAATCGAGCTTATAATGATAAAACCACTGGAGTACTTGCGCTCATTTGCTTTAAGGCCAGGAGATATAAATTTCCAGAATTGCCATAGGATCCATGGGAATGCCGCAACAAAACCTACTGTTATAGAGGTCCATACATGTGCGCTAAAAAGATCAGACATCTTACGTGATTGAGGCATGAAGTCTAGTTGAGGATCACAAAATTCACTTTCTACACCTATAAATCGCCCAACATCACACAAAGCGCCATAAGTAACAAAATCTTTACTCTTAGGGCCAAAAATAATAGTGTCAAATATAAATTCAGTAAAAATAAATGCAACGATAGCTGCGATAAGAATACCTAATATAGAGCGTATGAGAGACCAACGCAGCTCTTCTACGTGGTCTAGAAATGACATATTGTTAGGGTCTGCCTTTTTACGTGCCATGTTATAAAATTCCTTCTCTGATTAAATCGTGGATATGGACCACTCCAGCATATCCATCATCATCAACCGCGACTAGTTGAGAAACATTATATTCTTCCATCACTTCACGAGCTTGCACAGCCATATCGTCTGCAGCGATGGTTTTAGGTGATGTGGTCATAATATCTGCGGCGGTAAGACTATCTATGTCTTTTCCGGTAGATAACATACGTCTTAAGTCTCCATCAGTTATGATACCTGTTAACTTAGAGTCATCTACAACGACAGTCATTCCTAAGCGATTCTCTGATATGTTAACAATTACATCTCTAAGAGAACTCTTTGAGTTTACTTGCGGTTTTGTGTTTTGATCTATAAGTTCTTGAACTCTTAAATATAACTTTTTTCCTAGCGCACCACCTGGATGATAACGAGCAAAATCTTTATCTGTAAAGCCTTTTAATTCTAACAAGCAAATCGCAAGCGCATCACCTACCACTAGTTGAGCAGTTGTGCTGGTTGTAGGGGCAAGACCGTTAGGACATGCCTCTTCTTCAATAGGTGCATGAAGAATAAAATCTGCCTCTTTACCTAAAAAAGAATCTCTATGACTAGTGATCGCTATTAATTTATTTTCAAAGTTTTTAATTAAAGGAACCAGAACTTTAATCTCTGGTGTGTTACCACTTTTTGAAATACAGATAACGACATCGTTCTTTTGTATAATCCCTAGATCACCGTGAATAGCATCAGCAGCATGCATGAAAATAGCTGGTGTACCTGTTGAATTCATTGTTGCGACTATCTTCATCGCTATTATGGCGCTTTTACCTATACCGGTAATTATAACTCTTCCTTGAGCAGTATGGATGTGTTGTACCGCTTTCGCGAAAGCGGAATCCAAACTATTTTCAAGGTTTTTAACCGCCGCAGACTCTATGCGAATCGTGCGTTTTGCTACTTCTAAAATATTATTCTCAGTGTCCAAAAAAGTTAATTGTTTTTTATGGTTTGTAGAAAAAGATAAAAATCGTAAATTTCAAGTTACAAAGATAAGTAAAACGTATCAGCCCCATGCCAGAATCGTCTACAGGACTAGAGGAACAATTAAAGAAGTATTTCGGCTTTGACCAATTCAGAGGATTACAGAAGAAAGTAATTACATCACTACTTAATAAGGAAGATGTATTTGTAATAATGCCTACCGGTGGTGGGAAATCTCTTTGTTATCAATTGCCAGCATTAATGCAAGAAGGAACCGCTATCGTGGTTTCTCCCTTAATAGCATTAATGAAAAATCAAGTAGATGCCATACGTGGTATCAGTGATCATGATGGAGTAGCGCATGTATTGAACTCTTCATTATCAAAAACAGACATTCAACAAGTAAAGGATGATATCTCCAATGGTATTACAAAATTACTTTATGTCGCGCCAGAGTCACTTACTAAAGAAGAATATGTAGACTTTTTAAAAGGTGAGAAGATTTCTTTTCTTGCTGTAGATGAAGCGCACTGTATAAGTGAATGGGGACACGATTTTAGACCTGAGTATCGCAACCTGCGCAAAATTATCGACCGTATTGATGAAGGTATCCCTATTATAGGGTTGACTGCAACGGCAACGCCTAAAGTGCAAGAAGATATTCTTAAAAATTTACAGATATCAAATGCGACTACTTATCAAGCTTCTTTTAACAGACCTAATCTATATTATGAAGTACGACCTAAAACATCGCAAGTAGATGCAGATATTACTAGATTTATAAAACAACATGAAGGTAAAAGTGGTATTGTTTATTGTCTGTCACGTAAACGTGTAGAAGAACTAGCTCAAGTATTACAGGTAAATGGTATTGATGCCGTTCCTTATCATGCTGGACTGGATGCAAAAACTAGAGTATTACATCAGGATAAGTTTTTAATGGAAAACTGTGATGTCGTTGTCGCTACCATCGCTTTTGGGATGGGAATAGATAAACCCGATGTACGATTTGTTATACATCATGATATACCTAAAAGTATTGAGTCCTATTATCAAGAAACTGGGCGTGCTGGACGAGATGGTGGAGAAGGACATTGTCTAGCGTATTATTCTTATAAGGATATTGAAAAGCTTGAAAAGTTTATGGCTGGAAAGCCTATTGCTGAGCAAGAAATAGGTCACGCTTTACTACAAGAAATGGTTGGGTATGCTGAGACGAGTATGAGCCGTAGGCAGTTTATTCTTCATTACTTTGGTGAAGAGTTTGATCCAGCTACTGGCGATGGTGGTGACATGGATGATAACATGCGTAATCCAAAACCACAAAAAGAAGCTGTTGAAGAAGTTAAAAAATTAATACATGTAATTGAGTCTGCCGGGCAACGGTATAAGGCCAAAGACATCGTGAATATAATAATAGGTAAGTCCAATGCGATGATTAGCTCTCATAAGCTAGATCAACAAGACTTTTTTGGTAGTGGTAAAGACAAAGAACCTACTTACTGGATGGCATTGATAAGACAGATACTAGTCGCGCGATATATAAAAAAGGACATTGAATCTTATGGAACTTTAAGGCTGTTAAAAGAAGGTGAAGAGTTTTTAAAGAATGGGAAGTCATTTATGATGACTGAAGATCATACCTATCCTGAAAACGCTAGTACCACAGTAATTGCTGCTGGTCAAGGTGGTGCAGTAGATGCAGCACTAGTTAAAATGTTGAAGGAACTACGTAAAAAAGTAGGCGCCCAGAAAAATGTTCCACCATACGTTGTTTTTCAAGATCCTTCCTTAGATGATATGGCTACTAAGTATCCTATTAACATGGAAGAACTAGCAAACATTCATGGCGTAGGAGAAGGAAAGGCTAAAAAGTATGGAGCAAAATTTATTGAGCTCATACAGCGCTATGTCGAGGATAATGACATTACAAGGCCAGACGATTTAATTATTAAATCAACTGGATCTAAATCTGGAAACAAACTTTATTTTATTACTAGTATAGATCGTAAATTGAGTTTTGATGATATAGCCAGTGCAAAAGGAATGGAAATCGATCAGTTGATTGAGGAATTAGAAAGTATAGTCTATAGTGGTACTCGCCTTAATGTAGGTTACTGGATTGATGAAGTACTCGATGAAGATCAACAAGAGGAGTTACACGAGTATTTTATTGAGTCGGAATCAGACAAAATAGAAGATGCCATGGAGGAATTTGACGGTGACTATGAAGAAGAAGAAATACGATTATATCGCTTAAAATTTATTAGTGAAGTGGCAAATTAAATAATTGCTTTTAATACAAATAATCAAAAACGCTCTTAAAATTTAAGAGCATTTTTTTATTCAGTATATTTTTATAATAAAGTTAATTATCACGATTTCAATCAGTTACTGATGGATGATTTATGTTTTACGCAAACGTTTGCGTAAATGGCACGAGATTTGAAACCTACCTAATAAGCGAACGCCGAAAAGCTTATAGAGTAGGCAAAACCCTAAATATTAAAGTCATGAAAAAAATGATACTTTTAATGGCAGCTGGTCTGATGATGATGACTACTGCGCAGGCAAATGAAGTTCTTGTAAACCAAGATAATTTACAGGGTGAATTAACACGTTACCGCAATGCGCAACCAGTTCTTTTTGCTCTTAATAATGTAGACTATGCTGTTTTTCCAGATGGTCGTGTTGAGTTTGAATTACCTAATACAAGACAGATTTATGGTAATAACAGTAACTATCGCAGATATGATACGAATAGACGATCTTCAAATCGTTCTAACAATCGCATAAATGTAAAATACAACCGTAAAGGTCAGGTGACTAAAATAGGAAACACACGCATTTCATATTTTGCAAGTGGTCAGGTCGCTCGTATTGGACATATTAATATGGATTACACATATAGAAGAGGTGTATTGAATCAAGTAGGTGGATTAGAAGTAAGATATAATCGCAATGGTAAATTAATTGCTGCACGTGGACAGGTAAATATGCGTGAACGACTTACTCACAACCAAGATTTCGGTCATTTTCCAGATGATAATCACGATGATTGGGATGATGGAGTTTTCTTTAAGCGAGGAACTACAGAATAATTATTACCAATATATATTAGTAAGCCACCACAACAAAATTGTTGTGGTGGCTTTTTTTATAAGAATTTGTGAATAAGCTATGAGTTAGACATTACGTTGATTGCGTATCTTTGTAGCCTTAAAAAAAGAAGACATGCAAGAAGGTATTTATGCAAAATTTAATACGACTAAAGGTTCAATATTAATTCAACTTCACCACGATAAAACTCCTGGTACAGTTGGAAACTTTGTTGCCTTAGCCGAAGGTAATCTAGAAAACGATGCAAAGCCACAAGGAACACCATATTATGATGGGTTAACTTTTCACAGAGTAATTCCAGACTTTATGGTACAAGGTGGAGATCCACAAGGATCTGGTGCAGGTGGACCTGGTTATAAATTTGATGATGAATTTCACCCAGAACTACGTCACGATGGTCCTGGAGTATTAAGTATGGCAAATGCTGGTCCTGGAACAAATGGTTCTCAATTTTTTATTACCCATGTAGAAACGGCTTGGTTAGATGATAAGCACACCGTTTTTGGTAAAGTTGTAGAAGGTCAGGATGTTGTAGATGCTATCGCACAAGGAGATTCTATTGAAACTGTAGAAATTATTAGAGAAGGTGAAGCAGCGCAATCTTTTAATGCTGTAGAAGAGTTCCGTCAGTTTGAAGGAGCTGCTAAACTACGTGAAGAGCAGGCACGCAAGCAAGCTGAGCAAGATCTAGATGAAATAGCAGCTGGATTTGATAAAACAGAAAGTGGATTGCGTTATAAAATTATTCAAGAAGGTAATGGTGCGCAGGCAGAGAATGGTAAAACAGTTTCTGTACACTATAAAGGAATGTTGCCTAACGGTAAAGTGTTTGATTCAAGTTTTGAGCGCAAGCAGCCTATTGATTTCCAATTAGGAGCAGGACAAGTTATTGCTGGATGGGATGAAGGTATTGCATTACTTAAAGTAGGAGATAAGGCTAGATTAGTCATTCCTTCTCATATAGGTTATGGTAGTGCTGGAGCTGGTGGTGTTATCCCACCTAATGCTACACTAGTATTTGACGTTGAATTAGTAGGGATTAAATAATCCTTAGTTATTATACTTTTAAAAGCATCGGTTTTAAAAAGCCGATGCTTTTTTTATTGCTCACCTTTTAGAACACCACTAAAAATCTCATAAACTAAACCAGCAAAAGCCGACAACTCAGCCCTAATTCCTATATTTGAATAACTAAAAAAATATAATGAAAGCACTGGTTCAATTTTGCAGATGGTTTGTAGGTATCCTTTTTATTTTTAGCGGATTAATTAAATTAAATGATCCACTAGGTTTTTCTTATAAACTAGATGAATATTTCAGTGCTGCGGTTTTGGGATTAGAATTTTTACAGCCGTTAGCCTTACCTCTTGCTATATTTTTAGTCATTTTTGAAGTGGTTTTGGGTGTGATGTTGCTCATAGGTTTTCAAAAGAAATTTACGATTTGGTCCTTATTATTAATGATTGTATTCTTTACGTTTCTTACCTTTTATTCTTGGGCATTTGATAAAGTGACAGACTGTGGTTGTTTTGGGGATGCCATACCTTTAGTACCGTTTGAGTCTTTCCTTAAAGATGTATTGCTTACTATTTTAATTGTGATCATGTTTTTTAATATGAAGTATATTCAACCGCTTTTCGCGAAAGCGTCTTTGAAATACATCATTTTAGTAGTCACTATATTTTGTTTTGCAATAGCTTATTATGTGTTAATGCATTTACCAATCCTAGATTTTAGAGCATATAAAGTAGGTGTGAATATTGAAGAAGGAATGGCAGAAGATCCTAATAATCCAGATGTATATGCATACGACTGGTATTATACTATAGATGGAAAAGAGGAAATCGTCTCAACTGAAGGAGCGCCGCCTAGCGGTTATCCAAAGTATGATAAAGTGGAGCCACGACTAGTTGAAAAAGGATATGTGCCACCTATTCATGATTTTTCTATTGAAAGAAATGGAGAGGATTTTACTGCAGATATACTTTCTAAAGAGAAAATTGCTGTAGTAATCACCTATAACTTAAGTAAGTCTGAGAGTGAAGGTTTATATAAATTAAATGCCTTTATTGACCGTGCAGAAAGTGCTGGATATGAAGTCCTAGCATTAAGTGCGTCTAGCGATAGTCAAGCACAAGAGATCATGAAAAAGTATGGATTTGAAACTACTTTCTATGTTACTGATGAAACGGCACTTAAGACTATTATACGATCTAATCCAGGAATCATGCTCTTAGATAAAGGAACCATAATAGCAAAATCACACTGGAACGATATCGATAGCCTAGAGTTATGATATCATATGCGCTGCGCAAAATAGGCTATGCTTTACTTACTCTTTATGGAGTTGTAACAGTAGTTTTTTTACTCTTTTATCTATTGCCAGGTGATCCTGCACAAATGATGATGGGACAAAATGAAAGTGCAGACCAACTAGCCATTGTAAAACATAAGTATGGTTTTGATCAGTCTATTGGTACACAGTATCTATATTTTTTAAATGATTTATCACCGTTATCCTTTCATAGTACAAAGACATCTGATTTTACTTATGATGACGGCTTAAAATATACGAGTGTGGCATTGTTTACAATTGGAGATATTAGGACTGTTTTAAAATTTCCTTATCTACGTCAGTCTTTTCAAAAAACAGGGAAAAATGTAAGCACTGTCATAGGTGAAACCTTGCCTAATACAATGATCCTTGCTGTAGCAGCGATAAGTGTATCACTAGTTTTAGGCTTATTCTTGGGTGTGATATCTGCATTATATCGTGATGGCTGGTTAGATAAATTCATACAGGTAGTAAGTACCATGGGGATGAGTGTACCATCCTTTTTTAGTGCCATTTTATTTGCGTTTTTATTTGGCTATGTCTTGCATGAATTTACTGGATTAAAAATGAGTGGTAGTCTGTATGAAATGGATGATTATGGAGAGGCAATGCACCTTCAATGGCGCAATTTGATATTACCGGCTATCGTTTTAGGGATAAGACCGCTTGCTGTTATTACTCAATTAATGCGCAATAGTTTATTAGAGGTGATGAGTCAAGAGTATATAACCACCGCATATGCAAAAGGTCTAACAACCTTACAAGTTATAAAAAAACATGCTTTTAAAAATGCTTTAAATCCAGTGGTTACTGCGGTTAGTGGTTGGTTTGCTAGCATGCTTGCTGGCGCAGTATTTGTTGAATATATCTTTAATTGGAACGGACTAGGAAAAGAGATTGTGGAAGCACTTAACACACTAGACTTGCCCATAATAACAGGAGCAGTTTTAGTTATTGCTACGCTCTTTATAATTATCAATATCTTTGTAGATGTAATTTATGTATGGCTCGATCCTAGAGTTAAATTAGATTAATATCATTTTAAAAATAATACGATGAGAAAAAATATAGTTGCAGGTAATTGGAAAATGAATTGTGATTTATCCATGACGCAAACCTTAATAGGTGACCTGAAAAAAGGACTTAAGGCAGATTATAACTGTGAGTTGATGATAGCACCTTCTCATCCATGTCTATATCCAGCATTCAATAGTACATTAGATACACCTATAGAAGTAGTGGCTCAAAATGTATGTGAACAAGAAAAAGGAGCTTTTACAGGAGAAGTTTCTATTGATATGCTACAAAGTGTAGGTGTTAAAACTGTTATTGTTGGACATTCAGAGCGACGCGATATCTATGCAGAATCTGATGAGCTGCTCGCTGCAAAAACTCTTGCTGCAGTAGAGAAAGGTATGCGTGTTATTTTTTGTTGTGGAGAGCATCTAGAACAGCGTAAAGCTGGTAATCATGTAAGTACAGTAACGGCACAAATTGAAAAAGGTCTTTTTCAATTAAATGCTTCTCAAATGGAACAAATTGTAATAGCATATGAGCCAGTATGGGCAATAGGTACTGGAGAAACAGCTAGTCCAGAACAGGCGCAAGATATGCATGCAGATATTAGATCGTTTATTCAGGCAAAATATGGGGATATGACGGCTAGACATACAAGCATACTTTATGGTGGTAGTGTGAAACCTAGCAACGCTGCAGAGATTTTTGCAAAGCCAGATGTTGATGGCGGATTAGTAGGTGGAGCATCACTAGACGCAAAATCCTTCCTTGCTATTGCAGATGCATTTTAAAACATTACTGTTAACCGCGTTTGTTTTAATCCCATTTGGCGGAATTTGTCAAACTACTTTTGGATGGCAACTTGCGCATGCTGCAGATGAACTTACTAAAGTTGATGTGGTGTATAATGGCGCATATTTCTCAATAGATTATCCTGGCGGCGATGTGCCATCTGGTTATGGAGTTTGTACAGATGTTATCATAAGAGCATATAGAGCAGTAGACATTGATCTTCAAAAGGAAGTACATGAGGATATGAAAAAACACTTCAGTGCTTATCCACAAAACTGGGGTTTAACTCGTACAGATAGTAATATAGACCACAGGCGCGTGCCTAATTTGAGACGCTTTTTTGAACGACATAACAGCTCTATCGCAGTTACTTCATTAGAGTCAGATTATTTACCAGGAGATATAGTAAGTTGGGTACTATCTAATGGATTAACTCATATAGGCATCGTGAGTAGCAATAAAATTAAAGGGACTAATAGATATTATATAGTTCACAATATAGGAGCAGGACAGGTATATGAAGACTGTCTGTTTCAATTTAAAATAACAGGACATTACAGATATGAGCCATAGCGTCACAGATCAAATTTACATTGAATATCAATTTACAATAACACCGCTTCAACCGTGGAACGATGTTTTAATAGCTCAACTGGGTGAGGCAGGATTTGAAAGCTTTGTTGAAACAGAAACAGGTGTAACAGCTTATGTTTTGAAATCACTCGATAATGATTCTATACTAAATGATGTAGAGGTTTTGAGCAATGAGTTAGTTGATATCGCTTTCGCGAAAGCAGAAATAGAACCTACCAACTGGAATGCTGAGTGGGAAAAGAATTTTAACCCAATCACTGTAGACAACCGCTGCGAGGTAAGAGCGCCTTTTCATGAAGCGACTGGTGTAGAATACGATATCGTTATTGAACCAAAAATGAGTTTCGGTACAGGTCATCATCAGACCACTCATATGATGATCCAACATTTGTTAAATGAAGATTTAACTGGATTAAGAGTCTTAGATATGGGTAGTGGTACAGGAGTGCTAGGTATTCTTGCCCAAATGCGTGGTGCAATTGACGTCGATGCAATAGATATCGATACCTGGTGTTACGAAAATGCTATCGAAAATATTGAACGTAATAAAGCCGATAAAGTAAAAGTGATCCTAGGTGGTGCAGAACAGTTAGAAGGCAAAACGTATGACTTTATTATAGCAAACATTAATAGAAATATCTTACTTCAAGATATACCAGTATACGGTGAAAGTTTAAAACCTGGTGGAACCATACTTTTTTCTGGATTTTACACCGAAGACCTAGAATTAATTAAAGAGGCCTGTAATAAAGTAGGTATTCAATACGACTCACATATGGTTAGAGATAACTGGGTAGGGCTAAAAATGATTAAGAATTAAAATTTAAGATGCTTTTAAAATTTAGATTAATATCTTTTTTAACTTTGTAATATGATGATTATGAGTACAAAAGAAAAAGTGTCTCCAGAGTTAGACTTAGAGATACTAGAACAAGCAGAAAATAAGATCGTTCTTTACAATGATGAGGTAAACACCTTTGATCATGTTATAGATATGTTAGTAGCGGCATGTGACCATACTCCATTGCAAGCAGAGCAATGTTCTATGATCGTCCATTATAAAGGGAAATGCAGCGTTAAAACAGGTGCGTATAAAGATTTAGAACCACGCTGTACAAAACTGCTTGAGGCAGGATTAACGGCAGAGATTGAATAGAATAATCTCGATTTCATTTTAAAAACCTGTGAGAATCACAGGTTTTTTTATATCTCAAAATTAAATGAAAGTCTTGGTATTGTTAAATAATACTAAAACTATTTATTATTAATAGTAATACTATTATGTTTGTATGGTAATACAATCACTATGGACCGATTACTACAAAACCTGAAGGTGCAGATCAATGATAAAATCTTTGTCAAAGATCCTGAATCGTCTGAATTAGGCCAGCGTATCATTAGCAACAGTATAACTATGATTCATGAAATGGGCTTTGAACAATTTACCTTTAAAAAACTAGGTAAGTCAATAGGCTCTAATGAGAGCTCTATTTATAGATATTTTGAAAATAAACATAAGCTGTTGTTGTATCTAACTTCATGGTATTGGGGCTGGTTAGAGTATCAATTAGTGATTGAAACTTTAAAGATTACAGTGCCTATAGATCGCTTAAGTAGAGCAGTTGAGATTATTACACAACCTATAGAGCAAGATTCAAAGTTTGAACATATTGATGAGGTTGTTTTAAATAAAATCGTCATTGCAGAGTATTCTAAATCATACCTTACAAAAGAGGTCGATGAAGAAAATAAAAGCGGCTACTTTACTATTTATAAGAGATTAGTAGAAAGAGTAAAGGATATGATTTTAATGGTGAATTCAGATTACCCATATCCTTCTTCATTAAGTAGTACGATATTAGAAGGTGCTTTACATCAACATTTTTTAAAAGATCATTTTAAAAACTTAACAGATTGTAACGATCAAGTATCTCCTACAGACTATTTTAAACATTTAGTATTTCAAACTTTAAAATAAATCATGGCAAAAAGTAAGAATATTTTAACCGCATGGCAGCGCTTAGTAAGAATGCTTAAGTTGGATAAAAAAGATGTGCGTCAGATTTTTTATTATGCCATATTTGCTGGATTAGTTGGTTTATCCTTACCATTAGGTATACAAGCAATTATTAATTTAATACAAGGTGCACAAATCAGTACCTCGTGGATTATACTGGTTATTTTAGTAACCTTAGGAGTTGCTTTTGGTGGTGTATTACAATTAATGCAAATTAGAATTACAGAGAACATACAGCAAAAGATTTTTACACGTTCCTCTTTTGAATTTGCATATCGTTTTCCTAAAATAAAAATGAGTGAACTGCATGGTATATATCCGCCAGAACTAGCAAATCGTTTTTTTGATACACTTACGATACAAAAAAGCCTTTCTAAGATTTTAGTAGATTATCCTACAGCTTTATTGCAAATTATCTTTGGTTTAATATTACTCTCGTTTTACCATCCATTCTTTATAATTTATGGATTTCTACTAGTATTGCTGGTCTATATCCTGTTTAAATTTACAGCACAAAAGGGTCTCGATAGTAGCCTTATGGAGTCTCAAAGTAAATATAAAGTAGCACATTGGTTACAAGAGGTAGCTCGATCAATTGTAAGTTTTAAACTATCTGGTAAGACAACACTTGCAGTAGATAAAAACGATCAACTTACGTCTGAATATTTAAAGCATAGAGAAAAGCATTTTAATGTTTTAATCAGCCAGTTTACACAGATGATAGGTTTTAAAGTTCTAGTTACTGCAGGATTGCTGTTAATAGGTGGTATTCTAGTATTGAGTCAGGAAATGAACATAGGTCAGTTTGTAGCTGCTGAGTTGATAATCCTTATTATTATCGGTGCTGTTGAAAAATTAATCACAGGCCTAGAATCGGTTTATGACGTTTTAACCTCATTAGAGAAATTAGGTAACGTGGTGGATAAAGAATTAGAGCCTATGGATGGTGAAAAACCATTTAAAGATGACGATAATTTTTCTGTTGACTTAGAGCATGTTACCTATGAAGTAGAGGACAGAAGTTTGCCTATCATAAATGATGTTTCACTTAAAATTACCCAATCCTGTAATATCGCTTTAAGAGGTAGTAATGGTAGTGGTAAAGCAACTTTATTGAGACTCATAACCGGTATCATTGAACCTACACATGGTAATATATATGTCAATAATACAGATTTACGAGGTGTCAATTTAAATTATTATAGGTCTCACATAGGTCAATCATTAACTGAAGAGTCACCATTTGAAGGTACCTTAAGGGAGAACATCACCTTTGGTGATCCTGAAATTACAGATGATCAAGTATACTGGGCTTTAAGTAAAGTAGGTTTAAACAGCTTTTTGAAAAAATTACCTCTAGGTTTAAAGACAATGTTATTCCCAGAAGGAAAACAACTATCCTACACCGTATCTAAAAAAATCGTTTTGGCTCGCAGTATAGTGCGCAAGCCTAAGATGTTAATACTCAAAGATCCATTAGATCAATTTGATGATGCCGAGGCAGATAGAATTATGGAGTTCTTAACAGATAAAAGTAATGGATGGTCCTTAGTAGTAGTGAGTCAAAATCCAGCGTGGATTACTAAATGTAGTCGAGTAGTGACACTTGATCAAGGAAAATTAATAGAAGATAAATAAAGAACGATGCTCAATATTTCTCAAACAGAATTAGTTAAAAGGCTAGATCTTATTAATTATAAGTCGGGTCAGCGTGTTCTAGAACGTAGACACTATAAATATTTCAATAGATTTTTAACAGGCGCAGCAATTGCTTGTGTTGTTATACTATTCTTGCCATGGACTCAAAATGTTACTGGTAATGGTTACGTCACTACACTTACACCAGATCAACGACCACAGACTATTCAATCTCCCATTCCTGGTAGAATTGAACAATGGCTTGTTCGGGAAGGTGACTTTGTTGCAAAGGGTGATACGATCCTGCGCATCAGCGAGATCAAGAACGAGTATTTTGATCCTAATCTTGTAGAACGTACGGGACAGCAAATTGATGCCAAAACGATGAGCGTTTCATCTTATAGCGAGAAGGTAAAAGCTCTAAATAGTCAGATTGCTGCTCTTGCTCAAGAAAGACAATTAAAACTAGAGCAAGGTCGCAATAAGTTGATGCAATCACGACTAAAAGTGACTACAGATAGTATCGACTACATCGCAGCACAAACTAATTTAAAAATAGCCGAAACTCAATTGCAACGAGCCCAGACCTTAAACAATGAAGGTCTTAAGCCTATGACTGAGGTGGAAGAAAAACGATTAAAAACTCAAGAGACTCAAGCTAAATTAATATCTCAAGAAAATAAATTATTAACGAGCCGCAATGATATCATTAATGCGCAAATTGACCTTAATCGCATACAACAAGAGTATGCAGAAAAGATCGCCAAAGCACGTAGTGATCAATTTACAGCACAATCCAGCCAGTTTGATGCAGAGGCGCAAGTATCTAAATTAGAGACGGACCGTACAAACTATCAAATGCGTAATGATCTTTACTTCATTACCGCACCTCAAAATGGTTATATAAATAAGGCGATATTTGGTGGAATAGGAGAAACTTTTAAAGAAGGAGAACCATTAGTAAATGTGATGCCAGCAGACTATGACCTAGCTGTAGAGACCTTTGTAGAGCCACTAGATTTACCTTTAATTCATCTAGGTGAAGAAGTACGAGTTCAGTTTGATGGCTGGCCAGCTATTGTTTTTTCAGGTTGGCCTAATGTTTCCTATGGTACCTATGGCGCAAAAGTGGTTGCTGTTGAAACCTTTATCAGTGATAATGGAAAATATCGTGTTCTACTAGCACCAGATGAGAACGATCATCCATGGCCTACCGCATTGCGCGCTGGTTCGGGTGCATATACCATTGCATTGTTAGAAGATGTACCTATATGGTATGAACTATGGCGACGTTTAAACGGTTTCCCGCCTAATTATTATCAGCCTAAAACTACAAAAGATGCCGATAAGAAAAAGAAGTAAATACCTATTCATTTTAGGGACGTTTATAAGCTTTATGATCAATGCTACGGTGTTAGAGAGTCCGCTTTCGCGAAAGCGTATTCAACACACTATCCAACAATCAACTGTTGCTCTGGATTCTACTGAAATGAGTTTTAGAGAGTACATGGGATTTGTAAAAGCACATCATCCTATAGCAAAACAGGCGCAACTATTAATCGATGGTGGACAGGCTAATTTGCTGCGTTCTCGTGGTGGATTTGATCCAAAAATTGAGGTAGACTATGACCGTAAAGAGTTTAAAGGAACAGAGTATTATGATCAACTTAATGCAATGTTTAAAATACCTACCTGGTATGGTTTAGAGTTTAAAGCTGGTGTAGAACGCAATGAAGGTACTTTTTTAGACCCGTCAAATACAGTTCCAGAAAATGGGTTGTATAACGCTGGTGTGAGTGTTAATCTAGGACAAGGGTTTTTGATAAATGAACGTATGGCAACATTGCGTAAAGCCAAAATTTATAGTGAGCAAAGTGTAGTGGATCGCGACTTGTTAGTAAATGCGGTGTTATATGAAGCTGCACTAGCATATTTTAAGTGGTGGCAAATCCATGAAGAATATAAAGTTTATGATCAGTTTTATGAAAATGCTCAAATCAGATTTCAAGCAGTGAAAAGTAGTTTTGTAGCTGGTGATAAAGCAGCTATCGATACGGTAGAGGCTGGCATTGCGGCACAAAACAGAGCGCTTAATAGAGAGCAGGCACGCATACAGCTAGTTAAACAGCGCCTCGAACTTTCTAATTTTCTATGGCTTAATGAAGTGCCTGTAGAATTACAACCTAATATAGTGCCCCAAGAAGATTTAAATAACGAGATCGATGCAACGCTAGAGATTTATGGTTTTACTTTAAATGAGTTTACCATCGAGAATCATCCTAAGTTGCGCTCCATGAATTTTAAGATTGATCAATTAGATATCGATAGACGATTAAAGGCAAATAAACTACTGCCTAAGTTAACACTCGATTATAATTTTCTTTCACCAGAGTGGAATGAGTTTAATAGTTTTCAAACAGCAAATTATAAAGGTGGTATTACTTTTTCTATGCCTTTATTTTTAAGAAAGGAACGCGGAGATTTAAGGCTAGCAAAAATTAAAATTGCAGATGCACAATACGATCTAGCATCTTCACAACTAGAAATTAAGAATAAGGTGACAAGTATTTTTAATGAGTTAGATTCTTATAATGTTCAAGTAAATATGATTACTAATATTGTAGAGTCATCGCAAATTATGTTAACGGGAGAAGAACGTAAATTTGACTTAGGTGATAGTTCCTTATTCCTCATCAACAGTAGAGAGGTTAAATTAATCGATTCAAAACTTAAGGAAATTAATACCTATAAAAAACTTTTTATATCAAAAGCAAATTTATTTAAGAGTCTAGCAGTAATGCCAGAGAATTTATAAAAGTAGGAAACTTTTTCACGCAACCATCTGGTTATTAGTTCATCTATGGAATAAGTCAGTAGTCTAAAAAGGTCGTTCAATACCTGAAATGACCATGATTTCAACTAACTTATAACCATAAAACTACCGCCATGAAAAGAATTTTACTCTTAACAGTACTACTGTTGACTACCATTGCTACAGCACAAGTAACTGCTGGTCCAGTTCCAGATTATATTTTATGTGATGATGTTTCTAATGACGGAACAGAAGTTTTTGATTTAACATTTTGGGACGCTACAGCATTAGCAAACCAAAGTTCAACGACACATAGCGTAACTTATTTTTCTTCTCAATTTGATGCCGTTAATAATTTGAATCAACTGCCCATGGCAAATTATTCAAATGTTACTAATCCAGAGTTGATTTTTATACGTGTTGATGATAATACAACGGGTAATTTTAATATTACTACTAGTAATTTAGTCGTTGAGTCATTACCTGTAGTTAATAATTTACAGACTTTTACGTATTGTGGTTCTATTACTGCCACTGGTGAAGTTCAAGTAGACCTTTTTGATATAGAACCTTTTCTTTCAAACGGACAGAATAATTTACTTGTCACTTACTTTTTGAGTTATCAAGATGCAGATACTAATTCAAATCCGCTGTCGACTACTTTTATTAATCAAGCAAACATTCCCACAGATTTATTTATAAGAGTACAGACTACATTAAACTGTCATGTAGTCATTAATGTAGTAGCAACTCTAACAGACTGTAATCAGAATTCTCAAGTAATCGATTTAGAAGAGTGCGAAGATCAAAATAATTCAGCATGTTTTGATTTAAACGTGAATGATTTTCCAGCTCTCGGAACGCTTTCACCAAACCAGTATAGTGTCACTTATCATATTTCTCAAGCAGATGCTGATAACAACGTAAACCCATTAACTTCTCCTTATTGTACATCTACATCGCAACCTATCTTTGTTAGAGTTTATGATCTTACTACAGGAAGTGGAGATACTTCTCAATCTTTTAACTTAGTTATCAGTCCAGCACCACCAGTATTTAATTTAACTCCTATTACGGGCTGTGATGATGATGGTGATGGATTTATTGATTGGAATAGCGCTACTGTACTTGCAGAGATTGATGCGACCGCGACATCTAATGTGAATAGTGCATTTACAGAATACTATTTAACACAACAAGATGCTTTAAACCGCATAAATCCAGTAGGCTATGGTGCGCAGTTATCAACGGCAATTGCAGTTAGTCAAGTTTTTGTAAGAACAGACTTTTTTACTTCTGGTTGCGCTAGTGCTTCACCATTACAACTTATTATTGATCCTATTTGCTTCTCTATAGGTAATCCATCTCATTTATTACAATGTGCAGATCCTGGAGTTCAAGTTTGCTTTGACCTTACACAACACGCTGCTCAAATTATGGCAACTAATAATCCTGCAGATTTCAGTATTTCTTATCATAATACTAATGCAGACGCAAATGCCGATACCAGTGCGATATCAACTCCTAACAATCACTGTATTAATAATAATCAGATGATATACTTTAGGCTAGAAGAAAATGCGACTGGAGCTTATAGAGTAGGTAGCTTTGATCTGTTCATTAATACTTATACCTATGATAATACAACTTCGCTGATATTAGATGAATGCGACGTTGACCTTAATGGAAATGTAGATTTTGATCTTACTGTAGTGGCAACTCAACTTAATACCGGTAATGTATTGACTTACTACGAGGATATTGTAGATGCTCAAAATGAGACCCAATCAATTACTAACCCTTTGCTTTATAGTTTCCCAGTTAATAGTCCATTCAATACAATATTTGTAAGAGAAACCGTGGCTGGTGATTGTGATGTGATTTATTCCATACAGTTAAATGCTCAAGGAAATTGCAATAACTCTTATTTATGTGATAATGCACTTTCATTATGTGATCGTATCGGTCAACCATTCATTAATATTTTTGACGGTTCAACTGCCGAAGCCGGGAACTATTATCCGTTTTCTTCAGCTACAGGACCTCGCAATCCGTCATGGTTCTATATTCCCATCGCAACAAGTGGTGACTTAACTATTGAGGTGTGGCAAAACACACAACCTGACTTTTTAGGGCAAGACTTAGATGTCGATTATGCCTTATATGGTCCTTTTACAACCGCTACTGGTGGTTGTGCAAATGGAATTACACAGGCTAATTATGTTGATCATAGTTTTTCTGTAAACATGCCAGAAATCGGACAAATAAATAATGCACAAGCTGGTGAATACTATTTATTGTTGACTTCAAACTTCTCAAATACTCCAGGTTTCTTAAAAGTAGAAATAGGCACAAGTAGTACGGCTACCGTTAATTGTGATGGGATTAGAATGCAATCTATCCTAGATGTTAACTTAAATGGAGTAGTGGACGCAACAGATGTACCTTTTCCATTGGGGATTTTTGATTGGGAAAAGAACATGAATGGTAGTGTCATGCAAGTAGCAACACCAATAGCAGCATATAGTATCTATGATTCAGACCCAACAAATAGTTATGATTTAGGTTATACTGTTTTACCAGCTTATGCATCAAATTACTCCGTATCACCAGCAACATATACAGCACAAAGTATTCCTGCAGGGTCAGGAGTAACAACAAGAGATTTTCTAGTAACACCTCTTGCTGCTTATGAAGATGTAGTGGTTTACATTATACCGCAACAACAACCTCGACCAGGTTTCACTTATAAAGAAACCGTCGTTTATGCAAATCTAGGAACTACACCTGTGGCAATGGGACAATTACAATATACTTATGACACACAGCTTTCTATAGTTGCGGTAGATGATCCAGCGGCAGTCATTAACCCATTGACTGTGGACTTAAATTACACTAATCTATTACCATTTGAATACCGCACGATGGAAATAGAGATGCAAATTCCTGTAATACCTAATATTAACCTAGGAGATGTTTTAACAAATACCGCAAGTATAACACCTGTTGCAAATGACATCACGCCTAATAACAATTCTAGTATAAGTTCACAAATCGTCATAGGTAGTTATGACCCTAATGATAAAATGGAATCTCGTGGAGCGTTTATTAACCCAGCAGAATTTGGTCCTAATGACTATTTCTACTACACCATCAGGTTTGAAAATACTGGAACAGCCAGTGCGATTAACGTGCGCATTGAAGATACACTAGACGCACAACTGGACTGGAACTCTATTGAAATGATAGATGCAAGTCATGCATATGTTATGGAACGTATGGAAGATCAAGTAGTTTGGAGATTTGATAATATTTTATTGCCAGACGCTGCCACAGATCCAGTAGGCGCAAATGGTTATGTATACTTTAAAATAAAACCTATAACATCAATAGAAGGAACGGTAATACCTAATACAGCCGAAATTTATTTCGATTTCAATCCGCCTATTATTACTAATACGTTTACATCAACTTTCCAAACGCCATTAAGTATTGATACACCACAAACAGTAAACTTCAGTCTAGTACCTAATCCTACTTCTGGAAGCGTACAGGTAAACTTGCAAAATGGTATGTTAGAAAACGCACAGGTTGTTTTATATGATGTGAGAGGTAGAATTACGCTTTCGCGAAAGCTAACAAACAACCATCCTCAAATAGATCTTACTGAACTACCTGCAGGAATTTACATTGCTGAGTTGCGTAACGGAAATGAAACTTATACCACTAAAGTGGTGAAACAATAATTGAAAACGTAATTATATTAAATAAAAAAAGCCTCGATAATTATCGAGGCTTTTCTATCTATTATGGATAGGTTAATCTACTTCGTCAGAAATATTATTTTCTTCTTGATATATTTTTGTGCTCTCTGCAGTGAGTCTGTAGATTTCATCTAGTTCTTCTTTAGTTAAATCACGATAAGTACCTTTAGGAATATCTAGTTCTACATTCATAATGCGTATACGTTTCAATTTTGTTACACGATAATCTAGATACTCACACATACGACGTATCTGTCTGTTTAATCCTTGCGTTAATACAATTCTAAAGGTCTTACGTCCTATTTGCTCTACTTCACACTTTTTAGTTACCGTGTCTAGAATAGGTATTCCTGATGCCATTCTTCTAATAAATCGGTCATCAATACTATGGTCTACAGTAACAATGTATTCTTTACCATGATTATTACGAGAGCGTAATATTTTATTAACGATGTCACCGTCGTTAGTTAGAAAAATTAAGCCTTCGCTCATTTTATCTAATCGTCCTATGGGGAAAATACGAGTAGGATAATTAATGTACTCAATAATATTATCAGGTTCTACACGTGTGTCTGTCGTACATACAATCCCAGTAGGTTTGTGAAATGCGATGTAAACAGGCTTTTCTTTCTTTTTTGAAATAGGTTCACCATCTACAGCAACTTTATCATCAGGTTGAACTTTAGTTCCCATTTCAGGAACAGAACCATTGATGGTGACGCGCTGTTGCTCGATTAATCGATCTGCGGCACGACGTGAGCAAAAACCTTGTTCACTCAAGTATTTATTAATGCGTATTCCTTTGTTTTCAGACATGTGGCAAAGGTAGGATTTTGAGTTTATATTTTCTTCTTTGAAAGATGTTATTGACACTATAGTTCAACCTACCTTTGTGCTTTAATTTATTTCCATGACTCCACAAGAACAATTCTTAACGCAAACCCTTTTCAGCGACCTTAATTATGAGGTGAAAAAGGAATCTATTTATGTGTTTAATGCAGACCATTTTAAAGAACTTATCAAACGATGTGCAAGTAATGGAGTAGGAGCATATCGATTGCTAGTATGGAAAGATAATGAAGTGGTTAAAATAGCAACGCATGATGAGTACAACAAGAAAGCAACTGACGTAAGGTGGTTGAAGACTGCTTATTATAAATACTTTTATGAAGATAAAACGTATAATTTCAGTACAGAATTTAAGGTGTCTGATAAGCTTCTAGAGCGCACAGAAATGTTTGTTCCTAAAGTTGAAGACGAAGAGGAATAATTATAAGATGATTATTTAAAAATGTCTCTGATAATTTTTAAATGATGCTCTGTATGAATGGCAAGGAATTTTTGAGATTCTTTTAAATCTAAATGCCCAAATAAGGGATGTTTAAAATGGCATTGTGCATCTAGCTGTTCAATATCATCAAGGCCATTTTCTGCTAGCTGTATTTGTTGAAGCAAATCAGTTTTTGTGATATGATCTTCTGGTAACACATGTTTAGGGGCACGACCTTTTCCTCTAGGGATTTTTTTAAATGTCATGATTGTCCATTTAAGAAAAGACCATTTAGGTTCAAAATTTTGAGGATTTGAGTTTTTTAAAGCTTGTGGTATACCATTAAATACACGTAAGGTATGATCAATGTGCCAGTAGCTACCTACTTTAGATATTGTTTTATTTTGCTTATCTCCTAATTCAATAAACTTTTGAAGTTCTGTGAGTTGTTGTTGTAGCTTTTTCATGACTAGTAGATTTCTTGAATCGTAAATTTTTGATCATTAAAGCTTATGATATCATTCTTCTTTTTATGTTTTAAAGCTACTCCTATAGGTGATTGTAGAGAGATACAGAATATGGCTTCTCCATCTACCATAACTTTTCCCATTCCAGCACTTACATAAAACCAGCCGGCAGGCAACTTTAAAAGTGCGCCAGGTTCTACTATATCACATTTTTTTACAGCATCTATTTTTTTAAAATGCTCCATTATTTTAGAGGTGTCTGCAAGTTGCCTTTTGAATAAATCTTCCTCATTTTGAATCATGGCCATACCTGTTTCATACTTATCACCAGCACTACTTTTGGTCTCATTTTGTTTTGAGTCCATAAGGCGATCTAGATTTTTAGTAATGGTTGCCATTCGGTCTTCTAAGATATGATGACAGTGATCATAAATTTCTTTTTTAAAGGCAGTAGATTTCATAAAGGATATTAAACTGTAAAAGTAAACAATATCATCGCGAGATTTTATAAAACAAAAAAGCCTCACGCACGAGGCAATGAGGCTTTTTCTCTACTAACCTAAAAGTTTATGGTAGCAACACGTTATCTATTGCGTGTACTACACCATTAATTGCTGTAACGTTAGTTACAATAATGTTTGTATCTCTTGTTTGTGCGTCTGTAATTACTGTTCCTGTAATAGAAAAAGTTCCAGGTCCTATAGGATCTACATTTGCGCCGTCTACAATATTTTCGGCTCTTACCGCTGCACCACTCACTACGTGGTAAGTAAGTACATCTGTTAAATTAGATAAAGCTAGAACGTCTGATATATTATTTAATCCGTCTGTTGTGCTTTCGTCTATTAATGCTTGAAAAGCATCATTAGTAGGAGCAAATACAGTAAAAGTTGCTGTGTCATCGCTTAATGTAGGTACTAATCCTTCCTGGTCTACTGCAGTAACTAGATTTGAAAAACTAGGGTTAGCGGCTGCTAGTGTAACTACTGTAGGTAAAGCAATTACCTCATCCACTACATGAACGACTCCATTATCCACATTTACATCTGCCATAGTAACCTCTGCACCACCATTAAGTACTACACCAGCTGTAAGGTCTACGTATAAATCTAATGCGTCACCATCACCGTTCGTTGCACTGGTCTTTACATACCCATCAGTAAGGTCTGTTGATCGTGCCACAGTTCCTAGTACGTGGTTGCGCAATGTGTTTCTTAAAATTAAAACTGGCACATCATCTATAGTAGCAAAACCATTTGCTGATAAAAATGTTTGGAAAGCTGTGTCTGTCGGTGCAAAAACGGTAAATGTTCCACCTGCTTGATCTAGTGTCGCGTCTAATCCTGTTCTTAATAATGCCGCATTAAGAATAGTAAAATCAGCATTGTCTACTGTTAAGTCATAAGCAGAATTGTTATTATCTAATACTCCGCCGTTGTCATCATCATCTGTACAAGATGCTGCACCTATGGTAAGTGCCACAAGCATCAATACCTTGAAATTGGTTATTAACTTTTTCATGAGTTTGGGTTTTAGTTTTTTTATTTGTTCAAATATAGTCTCAAACACTTTCTATTATGTTTAATGATTTGTTAAAAATATTAAACAATAAATTAGGACTGTTCATTATCAATTTTTATCATGCTCACTATAAGAAAAATCAACCTGCCTACAAGGTTAACTGTAATACATATGAATTATTTTTGCAGCATGGCAAAAGTAGTAGTAGGACTTTCAGGTGGAGTAGATTCTAGCGTCGCGGCATATCTTTTAAAAGAGCAAGGTCACGAAGTTATAGGTCTATTTATGAAGAATTGGCATGATGATACCGTTACCATAAGTGATGAGTGTCCATGGTTAGAAGATTCAAATGACGCGATGTTAGTCGCAGATAAGCTAGGGATACCGTTTCAGACTGTAGATTTAAGTGAACAATATAAAGAGCGTATCGTCGATTATATGTTTGATGAGTATGCACGTGGTCGCACGCCTAATCCAGACGTTTTATGTAATCGTGAGATTAAATTTGATGTCTTTATGGATATCGCTTTAGAATTAGGAGCAGATTATGTTGCTACAGGACACTACTGTCAGAAGACAACCACCATGATTGATGGTAAAGAAATTCATCATCTTATGGGTGGTGCAGATCTTAATAAAGATCAAAGCTATTTTCTATGTCAGGTGTCACAAGAGCAGTTAGCTCGTACGTTATTCCCTATAGGGCATCTTCAAAAACCTCAAGTTCGAGAAATTGCAGCTTCACAAGATTTAATTACTGCAGGTAAGAAGGACTCGCAAGGATTGTGTTTTATAGGTAAAGTACGTTTACCAGACTTTTTACAGCAACAATTGAAACCTAAAACGGGTGATATTATAGAAATTCCAGCACAGGTAAGTATGGATAAAGCTGAAGTTGTGGAAGGTGAGGATACTATGGTGACGCTTTCGCGCAAGCGACACTATCAACCACATGAAGGTAAAAAACTGGGCACACATCAAGGAGCTCATTACTTTACACGTGGACAGCGCAAAGGCCTCGCTGTAGGAGGAACACCTCTACCATTATTTGTGATAGAGACAGACGTAAAGAGTAATACTATTTATGTAGGACAGGGAAAACAGCATCCAGGACTTTACCGTCGTGGACTTTTTATAGATAAAAGTGAGTTACACTGGATACGTGAAGATCTGGCACTTCTACCAGGACAGACCATGGATGTGATGGCCAGAATTCGTTACAGACAGACCTTAGAAAAGGCAGTTTTAAATGTAGTAAGTGATGGCGCTTATTTGATTTTTAACACACCACAAAGTGCTATTTCACCTGGACAGTTTGCAGCATGGTATCGGGATAATGAATGTTTAGGTTCGGGTGTTATTTCTTAACTTGCTCACATGAGAGTTATTCTGTGTATTGTTTTTTATCTCGCTTTCGCGAAAGCGTATGCACAAGAACTTCATGCATGGATTTACTTTACAGATAAGCCTAATGTCACTGCTAGTATAGCGTCGCCACAAAGTATACTTACTCAAAAGGCAATACAACGCAAGGCAAGGCATGGAATTGCTATAGATGATCGAGACGTGCCTGTCAATCAAAGTTATGTCGCACAAATCCAATCTCAGCCTGGTATCACTTATAAAACTCAGTCTAAATGGTTTAATTGTGTACATGTTACGGGTTTAGAAACAGATATTAATGCATTAACAACATTTTCTTTTGTGTCGAGCGTGGATTTTGCAGATCCGACTAAAATGGCTCAAATCAACAACCATAATAAATTTGTCCAGACTACGATGCCGCCGCTCACGTATGGTAATGCATTGAACCAAATTAACATGATAGGACTTAATGATTTACATGATTTGGGTCATACAGGAACAGGTGTTACTATCGCTGTAACTGATAGCGGTTTCCCTAACGTAGATACTAATCCTGCATTTAATCAATTGCGTAATAATAATGGAATCGCTGGTGGTTATGATTTTGTAGCAGGCGATAATAGTTATTATGGAGATCATTTTCACGGTGCACGAGTGTTGAGTATTATGGCAGCACATGAGGCTGGTAATTATGAAGGAAGCGCGCCTGATGCGCAATATTATTTATTCAGAACGGAAGATGTTGCAACAGAAACACCAGTAGAATTAAGTTATTGGGTTGCCGCAGCAGAACGAGCAGATTCACTAGGTGTTGATGTTATCAATGTGTCGCTAGGTTATTTAGGATTTGATAACCCTGCAGAAAGTTTGAGTTATACAGATCTCGACGGACAAACGGCTTTTATATCACGTGGTGCAAATGTGGCTTTTGAGAAAGGATTGTTTGTCGTGGTAAGTGCCGGTAATTCTGGAACGTCGACTTCGCATCCCTATATAAGTGCACCTGCAGATGCTGATGGAGCCTTTAGCATAGGATCTGTAACAGCAACGGAACAGTTGTCTAATTTCTCTAGTATAGGTCCAACGTTTGATAATCGTTTAAAACCTAACGTAGTAGCTCAAGGAAGCAGTACGGCACTAATTACTGAAAATGGAGCTTTAGTTTCTGGTAGTGGTACCTCTTATAGCGCTCCTTTAATTAGCGGTGCTATTGCCTGTCTGATACAAGCATATCCTAATGTAATACCTTTACAAATTAAAAATGCTGTAGAACAAAGTGCAGATAATTTTATGACTCCAAATAATCAATTTGGATATGGTATTCCTGATTTTGGCGCGGTATTTCAAATTTTGAGTACAATACAGTTAGAAGGTCTAGAATTGAACCACTACATCGATGGTAGTAAACAGTTCGTGATTGATTTACCACAAAAGCATCCAGCGGTAAAAGCTAGACTGTATAACCTTATGGGCCAGTGCGTGTGGAATGGCATGCTTGAGAATGAAAAGCCATTAGATTTGAACTCTTTTAATTCTGGTATTTATATATTCCATATCGAAGATATGAATAGATCAATAAAAGTAGTTTTTTAAGTATTTATTGCATCCATTCTCTAAATTTTAAGCTCCACACCTCTCAATTTCTTTTAAATTTGCAGGAGTAAACACAAGCTATGGAAAATAGAATTACTTCGTTATTTGGTATAAAATATCCCATAATTCAAGGTGGTATGATATGGGCTAGTGGTTATAAACTGGCCAGCGCCGTATCCAATGCTGGTGGATTAGGTCTTATAGGTGCAGGATCCATGTATCCTGATGTATTGAGAGAACATATTCAAAAAGTAAAAAAAGCAACAGATCAACCTTATGGTGTTAACGTTCCATTGCTGTATACAGATCTAGAAGAAATACTTCAAATAATCATAGAAGAAAAAGTTCCTATTGTATTTACTAGTGCTGGAAATCCTAAAACTTATACCCAACGATTAAAAGATGCAGGAATCACTGTAGTACATGTGGTAAGCTCTGTGAAGTTTGCTTTAAAATGTCAAGATGCAGGTGTAGATGCTGTTGTTGCAGAAGGATTTGAAGCTGGTGGACACAACGGTAGAGAGGAGACCACAACACTTACTTTAATTCCAATGGTAAAAGCAGCTTTAAAAATTCCATTAATTGCTGCTGGTGGTATTGCAACAGGTAGAGGTATGCTGGCCGCGATGACATTAGGAGCCGAAGCTGTTCAAGTAGGAAGCCGTTTTGTAGCCACTCATGAAGCAAGTAGCCACCTAGCATTTAAGCAAGCTGTAGTGGATGCTAAAGAAGGTGATACGCACTTAACACTTAAGGAATTAGCACCGGTACGTTTATTGCGCAATAAATTCTGGGGAGATGTACAAGAATTGTATAAAACAGGACCAACAACTGAAGAATTAAAAACCTTACTAGGTCGAGCGAGAGCTAAGAAAGGAATGTTTGAAGGAGATCTAAATGAAGGTGAACTAGAAATAGGTCAAATATCTGGATTGATTGATGATATTATTCCAGCAGCACAAGTCGTTGAGAATATGGTGTCTGAATATGAGGAAGCTAGAAAAGAAATGATGAATAGGTCACTACATGGCTAGAGCACAGTCACCACTAGAAGAAAAGTGGAATGTCATCACACATGGCTTTGGTTTTTTACTAGCCTTAATAGGTGCTGTATTATTATTTTTAAAGATAGAAAATAGTAATCAAGCATATATATATCCTGCTATAATAGTATATGCATTTTCACAGATTTTTCTCTATTTTTCATCTACCTACTACCATTGGGTTGCGGTAGGGTCAAGAAAAGACGTACTGCGCAAGATGGATCATATAGCGATATATGGATCTATTGCAGGGACTTATACGCCTATGTGTTTATTAATGTTACAAGATAGTAATGGCTGGATGATTTTGTATGCCGTATGGGGAATCGCATTATTTGGACTTGTTTGGAAACTGTTTTTTACAGGTAAATATGAGGCGTTTTCGAGCATCCTTTATTTGGTGATGGGCTGGTTGATTGTTCTAGATTTAGAAAGTGTGCAGATCTTATTTACAGACTCGATGATTTTTTGGTTAATCACAGGTGGCGTTTTCTTTACCGTAGGAATCATTTTTTATGCTTGGAATAAACTCTATTTCAACCATGTAATTTGGCACCTATTTGTTTTAGGTGGTAGTATTAGTCATTTTTTAATGGTGCTTGAGGTGGTTTCAACTTAAACCAAAAATCCCAGCACAGCACCTATTAACATTACTAAAATCTTAGCAAGATTAAATTTGTGTGCCTCACTCGACTCTAAGATAAGAGTGGTTGACACATGCAATACTATACCAGCCACAATAGCTTTAATAGGTGTCATATAAGCATCAAAAAAGCTCAGCTCACTAGCGAGTAAACTACCTAATGGTGACATAACCGCAAATAATAATAATATAACAATAGCCTTCCATCTTGACATGGTGCTGTTCAATAGAAAACTAGCAAAAATAAAGGCTATAGGTATTTTATGAATAGAAATTCCATATACCATACCGCCATGATCTTGTAATGGCATACCTTCTAGAAATGCATGCAAACACAAACTACCGAAAAGTAGATAAGGAAACTGTTGAATCTCTTTATGCACGTGTAAATGTCCATGTTCAGCTCCTTTTGAAAAGAACTCTAATATGATTTGTATAAAAACTCCAGCAATAAGATAAATACCCATATTGCTATCGCCATCTTCATAAATTTCTGGTAAAAACTCTGAAGCGACACTACTTAATAAAAACGCACCAGAAAAAGCCAATAGCAATTTCATTCTATTTGCAGCTGGTGATTTAAAAAACATGGCTGCTCCAGCTCCTAATAAAACTGCGATAAATGGAAGTAAAAAATTCAAGTCAGGTTATGTATTAAAGCGTAAAAGTAATGTTAATGAATTATCTGTGAGGTGATTTATAGTCTGAATAAAGAATTGGTTTAGTTTGGATTTACTTTCTGACTATCATAATTAGCCGCTCACTAGTTGCAGCATCATAACTGTTCAAATGATAATCACCATAAACCTCTATTAATTCTAATCCAGCTAATTTAAAATAGTTCGTAAAATCTGCTAATTCTAGGGCACTCACACGTTCTGTGAAATGATAATCACGTTCTTGATCAGTAAATTTAATATCTTTATAGATATGACCTTTTTCATAACGACGCCATTGTTTAAAGGTAATACCATCCTCAATTTTCTCATTATAGGCAACTAGATTTTTAATGACAAAAGGAGCATTCATAAAATCTATAACTCCATATCCACCGGGCTTTAAATTTGAATGTATAGCTTTAATGGTATTTACATTATCTGCCACATCATCAAAATAACCAAAACTAGTAAAGAGATTAAATACCGCGTCAAATTGACCATCATAGGGTACTGTCATATTATGTACCTCAAAATTAATACGGCTTGCATCGATTGGTAAAAGCGATTTATCATTTTCTACATCTGAGGTAGAAGTCGTGTTGTCTCTCAATTGTGCTTTTGCAAATGCAATACTAGATGGACTTAAATCAACACCAGTTACACGATATCCTAAACGATTTAAATACATACTGTGTCTACCACGACCACAGGCTAAGTCCATGATATGAGAAGACTTAGATAAGTGAAGGCTGTCTGTAAGTCGACGCATAAATGCGCCAGCCTCTAGATAATCTCTATCTCGATAAAGAATGTGATAATATGGAGTGTCAAACCAACTCGCGTACCATTGATCTGTTTGGGATGCAGTGCTCATAGGCAACAAAAATAGCTTAATTTTGCGGCTCAAATCTGTGAAGAATGTCCCAAAGTTTTAAGATGATTGCCAAAACACTTTTTGGCCTAGAAGAAGTCCTTGAAAAAGAACTGCGCCAGTTAGGTGCAACACGTATTGAGAAAGGTGTGCGCATGGTGAGTTTTGAAGGCGATCTAGGTTTTATGTACAAGGCAAATATGATGTTGCGCACCGCGATACGTATTCTAGTACCTATACATTCTTTTAGAGCCCGTAATGAGGTAGATTTATATGATGGTATTTATCAGATGGATTGGTCTAAGTATCTGACGGCACACGATACACTTGCCGTACATGGTACTGTAGCGTCACAATACTTTAATCATAGTCAGTATGTTGCTTTAAAAACTAAAGATGCTATTGTAGATCAAATACGTAATAATACTGGTAGACGTCCAGATGTAGACACAAAACATCCAGACTTAAGGGTATCGGTGCATATTAATGATCAAAAAGTAGATGTATCCATAGATTCTAGTGGTGAGCCGCTCTTTAAACGTGGTTATCGTCAAGAAACTAATATTGCACCTATTAATGAAGTGCTTGCAGCAGGATTGATATTACTTAGTGATTGGGATCAACGATCACAATTTATAGATCCCATGTGCGGTAGTGGAACTATAGCGATTGAAGCCGCTATGATTGCAGCAAACATTGCTCCTAATTTAAACCGACCAGAATTTGGCTTTGAAAAATGGCCTAATTATGATAATGCTCTTTTTGAAATGATTCAAGAAAGCTGTCTAAAGAAAATGCGTGAGTTTGAAGGTCCTATCATCGCACGCGATGCAGATGGGTATACGTTAGAAAAAGCAAAAGAAAATGTAAAAAATGCTAATCTTCAAGATTTTATAAAACTAGAAAAAGGTGATTTCTTTAGAGATCATCAAAGTGCACAAGCCTTTATAATGTTCAATCCACCGTATGATGAACGTATAGAGATCGATACCGATGCATTTTATAAATCAATAGGCGATACATTAAAACAGCGTTATACTGGTTCCACGGCATGGATGATAACCGGTAATCTCGAGGCATTAAAATCTGTAGGATTGCGTCCATCGCGCAAGATTAAAGTATATAATGGTAAACTAGAAGCACGGTTTGTAAAATATGAAATGTATCGCGGTACAAAGAAACTCCATAAATTAGTTGATGGAGACTCTAAGTAATGCAATCATTAGAGAATTTTAAATAGTTAATTAAAAGAATACAACATAGAGATTTAAAGGAAGTCATGTTTGTAATAATATCAATTTAATTACTTGTGCTTTCCTTCTTATCTTTGAAATTGAAAAGAATAATATATGGCGATGAATAAAAATGGCGTTTTAGGCTGGGCAACTTTAATCATGATTATCATAGGACTAGGGCTTATAGCACTGGGCGCATTTAGATACAATCAGGTAGCTGGCTATGGATTTGCTGCAGTAGGTGTAGGTTTCTTTGCTATCGCTTGGGTTTTTAATGCATTAAAAGGTCGAGTTTAGTGAAGGAAAAAATTCAATTTGAAGATCTTACAGCTCTTAAAGTAGTTGTTCCTACTATTATAGCTGTAGTTTCTTGTTTTGTTTTTGGAACCCTAATTATAATAGACGGTGCTCACCTTTATTACATTATACCTGCATTTATAGGGATTATCCTCATCGGTATTCCACAAATCAAAAACATAAGACAGCGCAACACTATTAAATTTACAAACACAGGTCTAACGGCAAAATTATTAGGTCATAAAACCTTTGGCTTTCAATTTAAAGAAATAGAGCATTATGACCTTACAGAAAAGGGCATGACTCTTAAAGTGAATAAGATGGATGAGGTGACGCTTTCGCGAAAGCGTTTTCAAGAAGATTCTCTCACACAATTACATACATTAATACAACAAAAAACAGCGCAATTATGAGCGATGATAAACAAGTAATATTTTCCATGTCAGGTCTTTCAAAGACCTATCAAAGTACTGGGAAACAAGTTTTAAAGAATATTCACCTTAGTTTTTTCTATGGTGCAAAAATCGGTATTTTAGGTCTTAACGGATCTGGTAAGTCTACATTGATGAAAATCATTGCAGGTATTGAAAAGAACTATCAAGGTGACATTCATTTCTTACCAGGTTATAACGTAGGTTATCTTGAACAAGAACCAGAACTCGATGACACTAAGACGGTGATGGAAATCGTGCGAGAAGGAGTTGCAGAAACGGTAGCTATACTGGACGAGTATAATAAAATCAATGACGATTTTGGTCTAGAAGAAGTGTACTCTGATGCAGATAAGATGGAGAAGTTAATGAACCGTCAGGCAGAACTGCAGGATAAAATAGACGCAACCAATGCTTGGGAACTAGATACTAAACTAGAAATTGCCATGGATGCCTTGCGCACGCCACCAGGTGATGCCAGTATTAAAAACCTGTCTGGTGGAGAGAAAAGACGCGTGGCTTTATGTCGTTTACTATTACAACAACCAGAGATTTTATTGCTGGATGAACCTACTAACCACCTCGATGCAGAGTCTGTATTATGGTTAGAACAACACCTTGCTCAATATAAAGGAACGGTAATCGCTGTAACGCACGATAGATATTTCTTAGATAACGTTGCTGGATGGATTCTTGAACTGGATCGTGGAGAAGGAATTCCATGGAAAGGTAATTACTCGAGCTGGTTAGAGCAAAAAGGTGACCGATTAAGAAAAGAAGAAAAAACAGAGTCTAAACGTCAGAAAACGCTTAAGCGTGAACTTGATTGGGTGCGTCAAGGTGCAAAAGGTCGACAGTCTAAACAAAAGGCACGTTTAAATAACTATGATAAGTTATTGAATGAAGATCAAAAGCAAAAAGAAGAAAAGCTGGAAATATACATCCCTAATGGACCACGTTTAGGAACCAATGTTATTGAGGCAAAAGGAGTAAGTAAAGCCTTTGGCGATAAATTACTTTATGAAGACTTAAATTTTGTGTTACCACAAAATGGTATTGTAGGGATTATAGGTCCCAACGGTGCTGGTAAAACAACCATTTTCAAAATGATCATGGGACAAGAGCAACCAGATAAAGGATCATTTACAGTAGGAGAAACGGTAAAACTAGCTTATGTAGATCAATCGCATAGTGATATCGACCCAGATAAATCGATTTGGGAAAACTTTGCCGATGGGCAAGATATGGTGATGATGGCAGGTAAGATGGTCAACTCTAGAGCTTACTTAAGTCGTTTTAATTTCTCAGGTTCTGAACAAAATAAGAAAGTATCTACACTTTCAGGTGGTGAACGCAACCGTTTACACCTAGCGATGACGCTTAAAGAGGAAGGAAACGTTTTATTACTTGATGAGCCTACTAACGATCTAGATGTAAATACATTACGTGCACTAGAAGAAGGACTAGATAACTTTGCAGGTTGTGCCGTTATCATATCGCATGATAGATGGTTTTTAGATAGAGTTTGTACGCACATCATCGCATTTGAAGGAGATTCTCAAATCTATTCTTTTGAAGGTAGTTTTACAGAATATGAAGAAAATAAACGTAAACGATTAGGTGATGTAACACCTAAGAGAATCCGTTATAAGAAATTAATTAGAGACTAGGATTGAGATCTTAAGGTTTTAAGCATAGAGTCCGTAGTTCAAACTTGAATTACGGACTTTTTTTATTTAATTTGAAAAAATATAATATATGATTCCCCATACGGCAGACTTAAGAGCTCAAATAGAATATTATGCACAAGAAGTGAGCAGTGGTAAGATGGATTTAAGTGCTGTACGTAACAAGCTTAAAAATCAAATGATGGACCTAGAGGACGTAAACTATACGGTTCATAGAGTTGATAAAAGAGCTGCTAGATTAACAGAATTAAAAGGGATTCATCAAAGTGGAAAAACGAAGCTATGGATAGGTATTGCTTTGGTATTTTTTGGTTGTGTTTTCCCGTTCATTTATAATGTGGTCACCTTAAATAAATTTGTGGTTGCTGTTTATACATTTCCATTTGTGCTGGGACTATATTTGATATGGAATGGTCGCAATGATATGGCTCGATATTAATTTTCAAAAATCCATTCGTCCTTATAAAGTAAGGCAGTTTTTAAATAATTGAACAATACTGGGAAACCAGATTTAAAGTCGGCTGGCGATTCAAAGAAGTATTCTGTAAGTACAGATAGAAATTCATATTCATTTGTAAATGCATATTCTCTGAAGTATTTAGTGTTATCTAGTCGTTCTCTTACTTCAGGTTGCATGATGTGATGCAATATCTTTTGCTCGTATTTATGGAATCTAGCAGAATCTACATCTGTACTATGCTTACTTTCAAAATGCATAACGTGCATAAATTCATGTAGTCCTAAATGAAGATTATCGTTATCAATAGCCATACCTGTTAAAAAGTCTTCCCAGGATAGAGCAAGTACTTTAGCTCGTGGATTGTATTCACCTTTATGCATTGCCTCATTGGTAGGGCTTTGAAATGCCTGTGGGAAAAACAATACCGTATTCATCATACTATACAAATAGTTTGCTCTACCAAAACTTAATTGTATCGCCACAGCAGCGCTATAAGTAACTTGTGCATCAGATACTTGATTTTCATAACGATGTCTGAAGTCTTTATCTTTTATAAAAGCCACCATACGATGTTCAAACTGTCGTTGGTATTTTTTAGAGAGCTGTTGGTAGAAAGGATATGTTTCTAGAATACGCTTTCGCGAAAGCGTTAACTTGCGATACGTTACGGGTTGTCTATTCCATACAAAATCGTTCTTGTGCTGTAATTTGCGCAAAATGAGATGTCCAAAGAAAAATAAAAATCCGATGGCTACAGCCGCAAATGCATATGGCGCCATCCATTCAGTCTCTGGATTAAGAACAAGTATGTGAGAGAGAAATCTAATCTCTTGAGAATATACTCAGTAAATACCAGAATAATAACATCAATGATGCAAATAGACCTAGTGAAGCTCCTACATGTTGATCTGTACTGTATTTATGTACTAAGTTAGAGGTTTGATAAAGTATAGAACCTGCAGCAAGAACTACCATACCTGCACTAAAAGCAAGCCCTAGATTAAAACCAAATATCATACCTGCGATAATTAAACCTATAGCTATGAAAAAGCCTACCATCAGTATGTTGCGCAGGAAACTAAAATCCTTTTTAGTAAATAATACAATCGCACTCAAGCCTGTAAATAAAGCTAGAGTCATTACAGCTGCTTGATTAATGATGGAATTGTCAAAGATATTCATGCTTCCGCCAGAATAAGCAATGGCAATCCATAACATGGGAAGAAAAATAAATGCCTCAGCAATCACATAAAGTAATAATGCGAGATATTGTTTGGTTTTATCGTGTGATTTATGCGCAATATTTTCTGCATAGTTTGTTGCTAGCATAAATCCTCCCAACATTAATAACCATCTCCATCCTTGTGTCATGGATAACGCAAACTCTACCAATGGCTCAATGCGTAAAAATATAGACTCTACTATTATAAATAATAAAACGGCTAGTGCAACGTGCGCATAGGTGCGTTTATAAAATGCTACTCTAGTATCATCGCTAGCGGCAATAAGTGGTTGATAAGAAGAAATATTATTATGATCCATGGTTAGTTTATATTACAATTAGTGAAGATAATTAAACTACTTTTTTACAACGCTAAAACATTAATAAAATTTTCTGCAATTGAATTAAACCTTATCTTTCTTTTTGAGTCATAAGGTAGACTATGATAGCAGATAAAGAATACGAGATTCTGGAACTTTTAAAAGTGCCTCATTCCACAGAGGCTGGCTACCGCATGCTTTTAAAGGAGTTTCAAGAGCAATTATACTGGCAAATTAGAAAGTTAGTTATAGATCATGATGATGCACATGATGTGTTGCAAAATGTATTTGTAAAAGTTTTTAAAGGAATTAAAAATTTTAAAGGCGATAGTAAACTTTCATCATGGTTATATCGTATCGCATATAATGAAAGCATGACCTTTCTTACTAAAAAAAAGAAACAGCTTCAAATAAGTGACGCAGAGCTACAAGCTCATTTAGTAGAACAAATTGAAGCAGATGTATATTTTACTGGTGACGAAATCCAATTAGCACTACAGAAAGCACTCGCTCAATTGCCTAAAAGACAAAGCGAAATCTTTAAGATGCGTTATTATGATGAGGTTAAATTTAAGGATATTGCAAATTTGTTAGAGTTAAGTGAAGGAGCTGTTAAGTCTAGTTACCATATTGCTGCAAAAAAAATTGAACAATTTATTAAAGAAGATTAAACTATTTGAGAACTTAAGAGTCTTAAAATCAGAACATGGAAAAAGAAAATAAACATAATAAGGATTTAGGTTTTCAAGTGCCTCAAGACTTCTTCAAAAATTTTGAAGAGGACATGATGACACAATGGAATCTTGAAGATAAGCTAGGTAAAGAAACTGGTTTTGAAGTGCCTGATGGTTATTTTGAAACTCTAGAAGAACGATTATTACCGGTAGTTGATGATAAGGTAAGACAATTACCTAAGAAGTCTAATGTCACTACTTTCTTGTATCCAGTCCTTGCAATAGCGGCAATGCTGGCTATTGTTCTAACTTTAAATAGTGGAAATGAGTCAGTAGATATAGCAAGTGTAGATACTTCAGTACTGGAAGATTATCTTATTGAAGAATCTTTTTTATATGATGACGCTACAGTAGATATATTATTTGCAGATAACGATATATTAGACAATATTAATCTTACTGAAAGTGTTGACACAGATGTGTTGTATGACTATCTAGAAGATGAAATGGATTTAAACGAAATTATTACAGAATGAAAAAGTATATATTAATAATAGCTGTTCTTATAAGTACTATAGGTATGGCTCAAGGACCAGAAGGTGATCGAGATGATCATCGTCGTATGAATAAAGAGAAAATTGAAGCACTAGCTGTAGCTTATATCACAGAGCAATTAGAATTGACGCCTGATGAAGCCGGTAAATTTTGGCCTGTTTTCAATAAATTAAGAGAAAAGCGTCATGATTTAGAACGTAAAAAGAAAGCTTTGATTCGTGAAATGGAAGCTAAAATTGACACCATGTCAAATAGTGAAGCGACAAATTATGTAAGTAAAATTACAGATTTAGATAATCAAATTCATGCTTCTAGCTATGAGCAAAACAATGCTGAGATCATAAAAATTATAGGAGCAAAAAGGTTCTTGAAATTAATGAAAGCCGAAATGGATTTCAGAAAAAAGATGTTGAAAGAATACAAAGAACGCAGAGGTAGAGGCAGACCTTAAAACAACTGTCGGTTTATTTGATTTATTAATGGATAAAAGCCTTTTCAAAAAGCAATTGAAAAGGCTTTTTTAGTTTTTAAAATTTAATATCAAAGCTTAAATTTGAATCAAAATTAATAATCATGAAAAAGTTCTTTTTAATCTTTTTAGTAATAGGATTAGCATCGTGCAATCAACAGGATTCTACAGCTACTATCGAGGCGACAGACGGCATCAAAAGCAGTCAAGCTTATCAAGATTATGTAGTAGCCTTTAATGAATATCAAGCTTGCAAAGAAGAGCGTCCAGGAATAACCAATGCCTACATGAATAAAGAGCTTACAGCACCAGAGTTTGAAAAAGCGCTAGAGAAGAATGCTAAAATGTGTGCTCTTAAAAAACAAATCTTTAATACAAGATGGCAAATGTTACAGACTGAATATGATAAACTGTCCGAAGAATATCAAATCAAAGCAGACTAATCTTTAAATTCGGTTATTTCAGTCGCGTTTTCTACAGATTTACCATCATAAACAACGGTCCATCCCATAGAATTACTCAACACAAAAATACGTGTCAGTTCTATTAATAGTCTCTCGTCTGCGTTTTTGAGGATATCACTATTTCTAATTTGGCGCTCAATATCTTTAGATATTTTTTGCTTCATGCTATTGAAATCCTTAGCCTCAAAGGTGTTGAGTATTCCGTTATCTAATTGATAGAAGTTTAAATTAGGGTTGATGTTAATGGTAGCATCAGGTAATTTCGAAAAAACAATTTCTTTACGCTCGCTGTCAATAGAATACTCTAGATTTTTTAAATCATAGATTACTTGTGCTTTTGCATTTGAAATCACAACGGCTGTTTTCTGGCTAGAGAAATAATCCCAGCCATAGGACTTTGTGTTTTCATAGGTATAGATCTTACCATAGCTAGCCTCAGTGACGATTAATTTACTCACACTTTGCACTTCTTTTTCAATAAGTTCTGTTTGCGCAATAAGGTTTGCTTGCTCTGTGCGATAGCCTTTTATGTAGTCATAAATCAAAACGATGGCAAGCATCATCAAAGCACCTAGAATTAGTGTTTTTAAATTTTTCATAATTCAACTTGAGAATATTTTTGTTGCAGGCTTATCAAAGATTTTTCAATCTGTTCCAGATGCAAATCAACATTTGAAGGTCGATGCGCCATTAGCTTACGATGTTTATCTACCGCTTTCATTATAGGTGAGCAAGTTGTAGAAATCACACTTTCGCGGAAGCGTTCCCAGACCAACTCAATGCCAATTTCATTTAAATGAACCATATCACGACCATAGAATCTATAGTCACGCAGCTCATCCATAGTAATCTCATAGGCTGGAAAATAACAAGCTTTATCTAGATCTACTATAGTTTGAATGGCTTCAAAAAGTCTTGCTTTACTGCGTTGATTTTCTGTAAATCCATCTTTAATATGACGTACTGGTGATAATGTGAATGTTACAGTCGCATCTGGTTTTACCTTTTTAATGATGGAGATGATGTTACTTAATCTAGTTATAATTTCTGCTATAGATAATAGTTTCTTTACAAATAATCCTTGCGGTTTTTTATGACAATTTGCGACAATCGATTGTTGCTCAATATGCTCATATACCCAAGCCGTACCTAGCGTGATAAACACATGTGAGGCTTTTTTAATCTGTTGAGTAAGTAATGTTCCAGCAGTATTCAGATTATTTAAAACCGCATCTCTAGTAGAACCATTTAAATCAGAATGCGCGAGGTAAGAAAAATGAGTTTCTACATCCTCTAGAGTAAACAAGTCGCTACTCAAAGAACGCTCGAGCAATACCAGTAAACTATGAGGATTAAATATAATCCCAAATGGATTTACGCAAGTCTTAAAGCCGTGATAAGCCATTTTGCTACCTATATTTTCTGTAAAACAACTACCTAAAAATACCAGAGAACTTTCATAGTTAATGGCAGGTTGTAATGGAGTAATAGGAACTGGTGTGGTAAGTTGCATTGTTATCTTCACATTTAATAACATCAAAGGTAAAGCAATGCTGTAGTTATAAAAATAACCACCAATAAATTAAGAGTAATAAAACGATGGTGAGTATTAATTTGAGGTACCAGAAGCGTTTGTTGTCACGCTGGTCTTTAAGCGCTTTTGCTATTACTTTTCTTTTAGTACTTGCGACTTGTTCTGGTGTAAACTGCAGACTCATTTTTGAACTCGTCTGCTCATTGTAAAGTGAATCACGTGCATCATTTATTCTGTTGGTTCTACGTTGCGCCGCTTTATTTTGAATAGCCTGTATTTTTTTATAGAGATGATTGTTATAATACATACGGCTTAAGAATTAGACTGAAACTTCATTATTTCATATAGCAAGGTACCAATTCCATAAAAAACGATAGGTGCCGCGATAACCGTTATAATGATGATAAGAAGTGATTTTCTCTTATCCTTATCTGCCTGCTTGCGTATCTTGCGTTTTGCGTTTTCTACTTCTTGAAGAGTGTAATTTTTTTGAGAAACTCCTGCAGTATAGGCGGCTTTTAATTTACTATAATTTTTAAGACGTGTTTTTTTATTAGATAACAACTTTTTGTTGTTTCTAATCGCCGTAACCATCGCTTGTGCAGATCCTCCAAAACTCATAACACTTTATAAGTCGATGAATTAGAGAAAAAGTTACAGGTTGTTATTTATTGAATTTTGATTCAATAGTACTTTTAATGATTCAATATGATGAGTTTCGAAATATTGAATTGGTATCATAAGTGACTGTTTTTTACCCACGTAAAACTTAATCATTTGATATTCCTTAGACACTTTTATAATTCCTGACCAATCAATAGTTGATGAAGCTACAGGATTAGTTGACTCAATTCCATTGTGGTTGAGTATAAGTTTAGATTTAAGACCTGAACCAGCATGATTACTATATATTTTACGATTTCTACCTTTAATAATAAAAGGTTCAAAAAGGGTATAACCAAAATATAAAATTAAAATACCTAATATGTATAGACTTGAAAGTTTGTCATGCAACACGACTAGCGCAATTAAGCAAATTATAAAACTCAATATCCTGACTCCAACCACAATTTTTTTCCAGGGTTTATCAAAATAAACCTTGAAATAGTGATTAGCAAATTCATCCTTCGTAAGGATATAATCAATCTCAATACTTTCGGCCTGGAGATCCATTTAAATCATCTCCTTAGCCGAATCTAGCGCTGCACTAATTCCAGCAGGATTCTTTCCTCCAGCAGTTGCAAAATGTGCTTGTCCGCCGCCGCCGCCTTGAATGTGCTTTCCTAGTTCGCGCACCATAGTTCCAGCATTCAGATCTTTTTCTTCTACTAGATTTTTTGAAATCATAACGGTTAAAGTCGCTTTCTCTCCATCGCTTGCTCCTATAATAAGGAAAAGGTTGTCCATCTCGCGCTCAATTTCAAAAGCTAGTTCTTTTACAGATTTAGCATCAAGATCTGTTTGTGTCGCGATAAAGTTGACACCATTGATATCTTGTGCACTTGCCATTAAATCACCTTTTAAATTACCGGCTTTGGCTTTTAAAAGTTGTTCTATTTCCTTTTTAAGTGCTGCGTTCTCATCTTGTAGTTGAGCAATTGCCTCTGCAGGGTTTTTAGCATTAGATTTTAAGATGGTTTTAATCTCATCAAAATGTCTAGATTGTTCTGCAAAGAAATCTTTAACGGCATCACTAGATATAGCCTCAATACGACGTATTCCTGCCGCAACAGCTCCTTCACTCATGATTTTAAAATGCCACACATCGGCAGTGTTAGCCACATGCGTTCCACCACAAAGTTCATAACTCTTACCAAACTTTATAGTACGTACCACGTCCCCATATTTTTCACCAAATAAGGCCATTGCACCATCCTCAACAGCGGCGTCATAGGTGTTGGTTCTATTTTCTTCAAGTGGTAATTGCTCTCGGATACGGGCATTTACAAAGTTTTCTACTTCTTGTAATTGTTCTGGTGTCACCTTTGCAAAATGAGAAAAGTCAAATCGCAAACTCGCACTACGTACCATAGAACCTTTTTGTTCTACATGATCTCCTAATACCTTGCGCAATGCTTGATGTAATAGGTGAGTAGCTGTATGGTTAGAGCTTGTTCTATGACGTTGATTTGCGTCCACGGCTGCTTTATGAGAGCCTTCTAAATCTTTAGGTAGATTCTTAGTAAGATGTACGGTCTGTCCGTTTTCTTTCTTAGTATCTATGATATAAACGGTATCACCACTGGTGCTTTCTAGATATCCTTTATCACCAGTCTGTCCACCACTTTCTCCATAAAATGGAGTCATGTTAAAGACCAGTTGATATAAATCACCATCTTTTTTAGTAGTCACTTTACGGTAACGAGAAATGCGTACATCTGCCTCAAGTTTATCATATCCTATAAACTCTTGAGTGTCATCGCTGCGCAATTCTGTCCAGTCTGTAGTTGTGGTTTCACTAGCAGCACGTGATCGTTGTTTTTGAGCAGCCATTGCTTTCTCAAATCCAGCTTCATCGAGTTCCATCCCTTTTTCACGCAGGATTAATGCCGTTAGATCGATAGGGAAACCATAGGTGTCATAGAGCTCAAATGCTTTATTTCCGTCAATGATATTTTGTGAGTTACTTTTTGCCGCAGTAATCATGGAGTCTAGAAGAACTAGCCCTTGATCCAGTGCACGCAAAAATGATTGTTCTTCTTCTTTAATCACGTTAAGAATCAAATTCTTTTGTGATTTTAGCTCAGGAAAAGCATCGCCCATTTGTTTAGACAACGTATTAACGAGCATGTATATAAATGGTTCTTTTTTATTTAAATAGGTAAATCCGTAACGTATGGCACGTCTCAAGATTCTACGTATCACATATCCAGCACCATTATTAGACGGTAGTTGCCCATCTGCAATAGAGAAGGCTACAGCGCGTACATGATCTGCAATTACACGTATGGCGATATCTTCTTGTTCTGTCTTACCATAAGCATGCCCAGTGATCGTTTCTATTTCACGTATTAATGGTGTAAATACATCTGTGTCATAATTAGATTGCACACCTTGCATTACCATAGCAAGACGTTCAAATCCCATTCCTGTATCGACATGTTGTGCCGGTAGATTTTTAAGAGAACCGTCTGCCATGCGGTTGAATTGCATGAAAACGAGATTCCATATTTCTACTACCTGTGGATGGTCAGCATTTACAAGACTAGCGCCATCAACAGCAGCTTTTTCTTCAGCCGTTCTTATGTCTACGTGTATTTCAGAACATGGACCACAAGGACCTTGATCACCCATTTCCCAGAAGTTATCTTTCTTATTACCGTTTAGGATTCGATCCTCTGCGATAAATTCTTTCCAATAATCGTAGGCTTCAGTGTCACGTTCTAAGTTTTCACTGGTGTCACCTTCAAAAATGGTGACGTATAAACAGTCTTTATCAATTTTATATACCTCAGTAAGCAATTCCCAGGCCCAAGCAATCGCTTCTTTTTTAAAGTAATCGCCAAAACTCCAGTTCCCTAACATCTCAAACATTGTGTGATGATAGGTGTCAACGCCTACTTCTTCAAGATCATTATGCTTACCGCTTACACGTAGACATTTTTGAGAATCTGAAATACGGCTAAATTTAGATTCATTTATGCCTAAAAAGTATTCTTTAAAAGGGTTCATTCCAGCGTTTACAAACATTAACGTTGGATCATTTTTAATCACCATAGGCGCGCTGGCCACAATCTCATGTTGCTTGGATTTATAAAAGTCTAGGAACGTTTGTCGTATCTGTTGTGATTTCATGTGCAGCTTTAAAAGCGGTTAATGGTAATTTGTTATTTTTGTTGAAATGGAGTAGTTGGGTTGTTGAGAACTCGCTTTCGCGAAAGCGTAACAATTACCACCTTTATGCGTTATTAAAACAATCCATTTAACGACACAAAAATAGCACTTTATACCATATGTCAAAGGTCAAGTATTACTATGATGCAGAAACGCTTTCTTACCGCAAAGTAGAGAAGCGCAAACGCAATACTTTTAGAAAAATAGCTCTGTTTACAGTGGCCAGTGCATTGTTTGGTTTTTTGTTTTTTAATCTGGCATCACAGTTTTATGAATCGCCACAGGCGCGTAAATTAAAACGTGAGAATGAGTTTCTTAAATTAAGCCTTAAAGAGTCGCAAGAAGATGTCAATGATCTTGCAAAGGTGATTAAAAATGTAGAAGAGCGAGATAATTCAATATATCGTATCTATTTTGATGCGGCACCTATATCTGATGAGCAGCGACAGTCGGGTTTTGGTGGTGTGAATCGCTATAAGGATTTTGAAGGTTATGATAGTTCTAAAAAGGTTGTAGGTCTTAAAGAGTCTATTGATAAATTGAAAAAGCGAGTTGCTATACAGTCTAAATCACTGGATGAGATTGAAGAATTAGCAAAGAGTAAGGAAGAACTTTTAGTTTCCATTCCTGCGATACAACCAGTGCGTAATGAAGATTTAACGCGCATGGCCAGTGGTTATGGTTATCGTACAGATCCATTTAATAAGACCCGTAAATTCCATTATGGAATGGACTTTACAGCACCGCGTGGTACACCTGTGTTTGCAACTGGTGATGGAGTAGTGGATAGAGCAGATGCAAACAGTGCTGGATATGGTAATCATATACGTATTGACCATGGTTTTGGCTATGTGTCGTTATATGCTCACTTAAGAGAGAATAAACCCTATAATGTAAGAGTAGGTCAACGTGTAAAGCGTGGTGATATCATAGGCTATGTAGGTAGTACAGGCCGTTCTCAAGCACCGCATTTACATTATGAAGTGTTTAAGGATAAGGAGCGTATCAACCCTATTAACTTCTATTATGGTAATTTAACTCCAGAAGAGTTCAACTTATTATTGAAAGCTTCTCAACAAGAAAACATCTCGTTAGACTAATGTATATAGACCTGCCCGATAAGTTGTATTATTCTATGGGAGAGCTTACTAAAGCTTTTCAGGTTAATGCATCATTAATTAGATTCTGGGAAAAGGAGTTTGATATTTTACAGCCCAAAAAGAACTCGAGAGGTAATCGCAAGTTTACTAAAGAAGATGTAAAGAATTTACAGACCATCTATCATCTCGTAAAAGAGCGTGGTTTTACTCTAGAAGGTGCAAGAGAATATATGAAGTCTCATAAAAACGAATTGTCTAATCTAGAGATCATCAAGAAACTAGAGCATGTCAAGGCAGAGTTGTTAAAAATAAAGGATCAATTATAAGATCCGGTATTGAGGTTTTTTAGGGAATACCGTTTTACCTTAACCAGTAATTAAGCAATAAACTTTATGTTGATTGGATATTTGTAAAAATTACCTTCAGCAGCTTTAACAGCTCCTATGATAGGGAAAACGATGGTTAATATTGCTAATCCTATCAATAATGGTACGCCTATAATTGCACAAGTTAAAATCAAACCTAGAATACCATATATAAAAGAACTAATCATCCAGTTAACAATCTGTTTACCATGTTGATCAACTACATAGGATTGATCTTTATTAGTTAACCACATCACGATAGGTAATACAATGCCTATTAAGGGAACGATATATCCTGCAAATTGTGAAAGATGCATCAACATACAAAATTGGTTGAGTTCCATTCCCCAAGGCCTGAATTCTGGGTAATTCTGATTCATTGATCTCTTTTTAAAATATCAATATTAATAAGATAGTAATCGCAGCAGGAATGGTTTGAACAAAAAGTATTTTACGTTCCACTGTTAAAGCACCATAAATACCAGCGATGGCGACACATGCTAGAAAAAATAGGGCAACATATGATTGCCATATATCATCAGTGATCAATAAACTCCATATTAGTCCTGCGGCTAGAAAACCATTGTATAAGCCTTGATTTGCAGCCATGGATTTAGTAGGAGCAAATAATTCTTTGGGGAAACTTTTAAATACTTTTCTTCCTTTAGTTTCCCAAGCAAACATTTCAAACCATAAAATATAGACGTGAATTAAAGCAATAAAACCTATTAAAATGGAAATGAGAATCTGCATATAAGGATTTTGAAAAATGAGTATGGTATAAACAAGGCTAAATATAAGAATTAATACACGTTTTAACTTTTACATTTATTTGCTTTCTCTCAAATAATAAGAACATTCAACATCGTAAATCACTGAAATAAACAGTTTAATGGTATGCTACTAATAAATCTGCCACTTTCAGTAAATCTGGAGCGTTGATTTCCGTTTGTGGAGCTAGTGGAAAAAGTTGTTGTCCTGGTCTACTTACAAATGCGGCACGCCATCCAGCCCATAAAGCACCAGCAACGTCCCAACCATGAGCAGCTATTAACATACAGTCTTCTGGCTGTACGTGAAGTTGATTTGCAGCCCAATCATAAGTATCGGTAAAAGGCTTAAACTTTTTTACGGGTTCAATACTTAGTCTGCGATCAAAATAGCTATTCAATCCAGCGTTTTCAAATTGATGTTGTACACCTTCATCAGATGAGTTAGTAAGAGAAACTAATGTGTATCCAGCTTCTTTTAATTTTGATAAGGCTTCTTTAACTTCGGGATGTGGTGGTAAGTTGCGCAATCCATTAATGACAAGATTTCTAGCATCTTCTTCGGTCATCTTAATATCGTGGTTTGCAGCGACCATTTGTAAAGCTGCCGCACCTATATGACCGAAAGGTTCATATCGACCACTCGCAGACATTACTAATGAATATTGTAACATGGTTGTAAACCACAGCGGTAATAAATGATCATTACCTCCTAAGGCCTCTGCAACCTGTTTTTTCATTTGTGTAAGGTCCAACAAAGTCTCGTTAACGTCAAAGAATAATACTTTAGGCTTGATTTTAGGTTCCATGTTCAAATGATTTATCTATGCTTTCAAATGTTTTAATGTAGATAGTATATCTGTTCCTTCTGCTCTTTCTTTATAATCTGCATCTAAAAAAGCATATTGAATAATTCCTTTTTGATCGATGACATAAGTTGCAGCAAGTGGTAATTCATTACTATGATCACCATTTTTCTCACTTAATTTAAACCCAGCTTCATATATCGCAGCAACATCATCAGTTAATTGATAAACTACTCCATATGCTTTACCTACGGTATTTCCTATATCGCTTAAGACGTTGAATTTCAAATTATTCTTCTCAGCTGTGTTCAATGAATTGTCAGGTAGTTCTGGTGTTAGAGCAATTAATTGGGCATTAAACTTTTCAAACTCAGGTAATATTTCTTGTAAATAGTGCAATGTAATATTACAATATGGACACCATCCACCTCTATACCAGGTTAAAACAATAGGACCTTTTTCTAGCTCATTATACAGAGAAATGGACTGATTTAAAGCGTTTTTAAGTTCAAAATTTGGGGCTTTATCACCTATGTTTAATGCATTTTCTAAAACACCTGAATTAGCAACACTTTCAATACCATCATTATAGATTTTATTCTTTTCGGCTGTAAATTTTGCAATTCCTGCCTTGCGCTGTGGCTCTAGTAAACGGTCTAATGCTCCATTTTTGGTTTCCATTTTTCTTTTTTTATAGTTGAGTTTGGATATTATTCTGCAATGATTTCAGATAGTACTTGTTTAAAAATATCTACAGGTTGAGCACCAGAAACAGCGCTTTTTCTATTAAATACTATTGTAGGAACTGAACTTACTCCTAAGTTTTGCCAGAATTGTTCCTTTTTTCTAACTTCTTGTTGTGCTTCAGGTTGATCGATTAGTGCTAAAGCTTCTGTAGCATTAAGACCTACTGAAATCAATGCTTCTTTTAAAACATCGCGTTGAGAAACATCTTTACGATCACTAAAAAAGGCTTTGGTAAGCTGCATTTTTAACTCGGTTTGCTTTCCAAAATCTTTTGCATACTCAAGTAAGATATGAGCATCAAAGGTGTTGACCATGCGCATCTCATCAAAGTAATCAAAGGTGAAACCTAGTTCTGCTCCTGCCTCTATCATATGTTGTTTAGATGCTTGCTGCTGTTCTATAGTGGAACCATACTTTTTAGTGATATGTTCATTAAGGTTTTGACCTTCAACGGGCATATTAGGATTCAATTCAAATGGTTGCCATTCTATTTCGACTTGATCTTGAATGCCTAGTTCATTAATAGCCTTTTCTAATCTCTTAAAGCCTATCGTACACCAAGGGCAAACAACATCAGATACAATATCTATTTTTAGTTTATCAGCCATTAGGATAGAGTTATAAGTTCACTAATTTGTAATTCACCATCGACATTGCTATAGTTTTTTACATCTGCGGCAAACGTTGCAGCATGCGGAGCAAAAGAAGATTTAAAACTAGCGACATTGTCAAACAGTAAATGCGCGATTGCAACATAAGGAGCTAGTTCACCAGGCTGTCTTCCTGCAATTCCTACTTCAAATTCTAGTCCTTTTAAATCTTTACCTAATGATTTAGAAATCATCGGTAAATGACTGTTTTTGTAATAATCTGTATCAAACTGAACGTCTTTTCCGTTAGGATACATTACAGATACTTTAATCATAATAATGATATTTATTTTAGTAAGTTAATAAACCTTCCGCACTTAAACGGAAGGCTTATTGTTATAAATTGAGATTTAGGGAATCAACAATTTATTTTTTCCAAGCAAATTTTTCAAATGCAGCATCTACTGGAGTATGAGCGATGTGATTTGTATAATTACTGATTACTTTTTGTGACATTCCTAGAATGATGTCCAATACTTGTCTCTCTCCATAACCTGCAGCATAAAAAGCGTCTAAGTCTTCTTGAGATACATTACCACGATTGCGTACTACAGATAAAGTCATGTTGCGTAGGGCTTCTAATTTTGAGTCTTCTAATGGAGTCTCATTACGTAAAGCATCTGTGATGCCATCGTCTACTTTCATCATTTTTGCAATACCAGTGTGTGCTGGTACACAGTAATGACAGGCATGCTCTACATTAATAGTTTGCCATACAACAGTTAATTCATCTTCATTAAATGATGAGTTTACAAACAGTTCATGTAATTGCTGGTATGCCGTTAATAATTGTGGAGAAGCTGCTAGTACACCGTGTAAACCTGGTATCATTCCATATGCTTTTTGAGAATTCTCTAGTAAAGCTTTGCTTTCTTCTGGTGCGCTCTCAATGTTGTGAACTTTTAAAGTGGTCATAATTTCAATTTTTAATTTATGTTAATTTTAGCTAAACAATCGTTTAGTTATAGTGTAAAAAATATATTACAATCTATCGAATGTCATCTCGATATAATCTTCAATTTCTTTGGTGCTGTTTACTCTAGAAGCAGCGGCTAGACCATGCTTTGCTAACAATAAAAAATTAGCTTGTTTTTGAATGGTTTCTTCATCCTTAGATGAATCCATTCTCAATTTTTCTATAAATACTTCTTTAAGGTCATTCATAAAAGCATTCATCTGTTCTTTAATTAATTCATCAGGACTTTGTGAAAATTCATTATAGGTGTTTGTGATTAAACAACCCTTTGCTGACTTTTCATCACCGCGACCTAACTGAACAGAATCATAGAAGAATTCTTTGATATCCTCAACACCATTTGAAGCATTTTTCAGTTTATCAAATACATCTTTGACCTTATTTTTGTAGCTTTTTAGACTTTCTACAAAAACGCCATGTTTGCTGCCAAAACTTGAATAAATAGAAAATTTGTTAATGCCCATTTCTTTCTCTAGCATTTGCATAGAGGTGTTCTCATAGCCATTACGCCAAAAAAGAGTCATCGCTTTTTCAATGACTTCACTCTCGATATATTCCTTTTTTCTAGCCATTATTTCTAATACAGTACAAAACTAACCAACCGTTTAGTATTAAAAAAGCTTTTAACTAATAATTATCAATGACCTTATTTCAGTTTAAGTAAAACATTAATATTAATTGATTTGGGCTGGTACAATTATCTACGTTTTAGACAACGACCTCTAGGTTCATCACCTTCATGAAGTACAACATCAGAATGTAGAAATTGTGCTGCGGCAGCCGAATCTTTCACTTTAGTAGCGGTACGTTGAAGCATTTCAGATTCAAAGTCTTTTAAGACACTTTTCTTTAATCCTACTTCTCGCCAGTTGGATTGTGGTCTGCAACCCATAGTGATACAGCGAGCTAAGGATAAAGCATCCAGTAAAGCTTGATTTGCGCCTTGTCCTTTAAATGGACTCATAGGATGCGCCGCATCACCTATTAAGGTCACCATTTTACTATGACTTAATAAGTCTGGATTTAACAATTCACGATCATAAACAGGATAACCGGTAATATCTGATTCTTTAGTAGCTTCGAGAATGTGCGGAATAGGATCATGCCATGGAGTTCTTAATTGGGCTTCAGTCTTTAGGGCTTGAGCACCTTTTAAACTTAAATCTTTAGCTTCTTGTTCTGACATCGGGAAACTGAGTTGCCACATTACAGAATGAGCATCATATGGCATCATATAGATTCTCTCATTTCCATTGGCAGTTTGAAAAACCGTTGCCGAATCTAATAAAGAACTTTCCACATTCTTAAGTTGGTCCAAAGGGCAAATACCTAAAATCACAATACAGCCTAAGTATCTTAAAGGTGTGCGTTCTTCTCCTATAAGTTGTTTGCGCACCGTACTGCGTATACCATCTGCACCTACAATTAAATCTGCTCGAACGGTTTTCTTTTCTCCGTCGACATTAAAAGTCAATGCTCCACCGTTTTCTGGGTTAGTTTGGACATCGATTAATTGATGATTCCATTGAATATGCTGAGGTCCACCTAATTGGTTGATTAATTCTAATCTAAGGGATTGTCTCGCAATATGAATATTGGTTCGTTTTGGATATGGTTTATTTTCTGATGGCAACCATTTTCTAATTCCCCATTCACCAACAACATTACCTTCAGGTGTATGTACTACATGTTTTGTGGATATCACTCCATCTTTAAGCGTTTCGATTCCTAAGCCTTCAATAGCTTTGCTAGCTTGTTGTAAGGTTAATCCATAACCTTGTGATCTTGCATCAAAACTACTGTCGCGTTCATATAAAGTAAACGGTATACCACGATGTAAACAAGCTACTGCAAGCGCTACACCACCGATTCCGCCACCGATAATAGCCACGTGCGGATAGTTCTCTGCGTCAGGTGTTGGGAAATTTGTAGAAGGGATAATACCTTTTCCATGGCATATTTTACAAATGTGTAAATGCGCTTTAGGTCGAGTAGGAGCGATGCCTTTCTGATCACTGTTTTCAAATTGCTCTAAAGCTTTTTGATAAGCCAACTTATCTTTTTTGCGCAAGCGGCCACTTTTCTTGCCTCGACCTTGACAATCTGGACAGCTGGTCCAGCAAGAATGATGTTGCTGCTCGTTACTCAATGGTATTAGAAATCTAAAAATTATGGAATGGTAAAGATAAAGAAGCTTGAAGTATCGTTCATAGTTCTTTTTATTCAGCTCTCAATTCAATTAAGTGCTTTATAAGTGGATGATTTTCTGATTTTTTTAATTCTCTTAAAGTTCTTTTTCCAATTCGCTTATCAACTACTGCAAGTGCTTTTATTATTGGATTATAACTTTTAATCGCTTCTTGTACATTAAGGCTCAAAAAGTAGAAAGCATTGTCTGCAAAATCATATTTTGAAAACTCGCCTTTCTCCACTATATTCCCTTCTATTCTATCAGTTGATTTTATTCTTTCGTGAGAAATGTAATGAGTTTCGGCTAATTCATTTGAGTAGCTCTGAAATTCATTCCATGTGTCTTGATTAGAAAAATTTAAAATCTCTTTTCCATCCCAAGTAATCCATGCTCTTCCTAAATGACCTGTCGATTTTTGATATGTAGTCAAATGATAATCAAGTCTGTCTTTTAAATTATCTGCTAGTCTATTTTTTAACTCTTTTCTTAATTTACTCCATTTCATCAGGTCACATTATGAAAAATGATTTTGTGTATTGTTTTATAATTCTAGAATAATAGTATCTCAAATTATTGAAGAGTATTGTTGACTAATGCCTTAGCTCATTATTAGTTACTTTTTTATTCCAGAATACAAAACCAATCAATCCGATTCCAATAATTATTAAGCCTATAATTCCAATTTTCAAACCTAACATTGGATTATCATATAAACTGTCGTTAAATAATCCAAAAATAATAGAAAATAACCTGTTCGGTAAAAAAGCTAAACTAAATAGAATTGCTAAGTATTTAGGGTTAGAATATTTTGTCAAAACAGACTGGATTATAGGCGAGATATGAATTTCAGCGATACCTAGAAAAAGCAATGAAACAAGATAGGTTATAGTATGTTGTTCAGTCGGTACTTCTGGAATTAAGAATAATATCCCGAATGATAGTACTCCAGAAATAAATCCAATAATTATTTTAAAGAATTGACTACTGTAAAAATAAGTCCACAAAATAATTGTAACAATACTAATTGGTAAAATGAATATAGAGTTGATTGATTGCCACAAATGATTTGGAATACCTAATGTTGATATTTCACTTAATTGTAATTGCAAATCATAAGTACGAAGGCTTGATATTTCATGCAATTGCCAAAATAATGCAACAGCAATTAATGCAATTAAAATAATTAAAATTCTTTTTTTTATTGATAATGAATTCTTCTCAACTTTATCCAATCTTTTCTCTGCTACAATAAAGACTGGTATTATTGAAATTAAGCTTAATACTCCAGATATAATAAATCCAATATTGTATCCATATCTTTCTCCCATATAACCAATAATTAAAATCCCAAGGAATGAACCTAGATTTATTGCGAGATATAATATTGTAAATCCTGAATCTAATAGTTTAGTCTTATTTAAATATGATTTTCCAAAATTTGAAATAATATTAGGAGAGAAAAGTCCGTTGCCTAAGACGATAAGAACTAAGCCTGCATAAAAACCAGTGGTTGAAGCGATGCAAAGACTAAAAGCTCCTATTGCTTGCATAATTCCACCGAATATTATTGATTTTTTATTTCCAACAAATAAGTCTCCGAAAATAGCACCGAGAATTTGAGAGAAAACTAAAGAGCCTATAAGCACACCATAGATTGCTAATGCTTCTGTTCTTTTCATTGTTAAGCTTTCTCCGGCCATATATAATATAACAATAGCACGAAAGCCATAAAAAGATGCTCTTTCCAACATTCTAGAAATAGAGTAGTAGAGTGTTTCTTTTGTATGATTCTGATTTTGAATTTTTTCCATTCAGTCTGTTGGTTGAGTAAATCAATTACAACATAGACTTTACCTACCTTCAATATTAACTTACACGGTTTTTATTAATTAGTTCACATATCCCAATTCAATTCTTTTGATGATTTTTTTTTCCATAACCCATTCGGAATAGATTGTTCCTTGATAATTTGGTATCCAACCTATATGTTCAATGCATCTAGTTTTTTTAGGTGACTTAAGATAGAAATTCCCTGCAATAAAAAGCTCATCAAGTGATATGGTCATTCCGTAACTATCAATTGAATTTATAGTTACTCCGGACTTAGTTAAATATCCATTTTCAGTTTGAATAAGATAGATGCTAGAATTATTATTTTTCTGTAGTTTTTTTAATAGTGCTAATTCATCTCTGTGTTGCCCAAAATTTCGATTAATCATTTTATTTTCAAATTCTTTAATACTGAACTTAAATTCGGTGTCTTTAATTCTCAAAATTAAATTTGCATTTTCATAGTTTTCAGAACTACAAATAAATCGCGTATCAAGTTTCCCGTAATCTGTTAAGTTGATGTTTTTAGACTTACAACTTGAAATTACAATTGTTGTTACGATAAGTATTATTATTCTCATTATTGATCGAGTAAATCTTACAAAGTACAATTGATATATAGTTGCTAAGAAAAACAATTTCTAGTAACTATTGTTACCACACGTTTTTACAGTTTTTTTATTTCTCCAAATCCATATGTTCTATTAGATAAATTTGAATAATAGACGTAATTTCCATTCTCGAGAACATCAATTATTTTAACATCTATTTTTTGTCCTATTAGGTATTCGTTTTCTGGTTCAGAAACTCTTAAATAAGTCAGAACGTAATGACAAGGTGTGACCCATTCAATACGGTAAACAGTTTTGGAGTCTTTTGTTTTCTCAATTTGTTTTCTTTTACGCCTTATTATTTTAACGTCTTGATATTCAGGGTTTGTATATGTATATTCACCTTTTCCAAAATTAAAAAAGCAATCTGTACTAAGCATTTCCATTGATTGATATTTGGAACTCACAATTGTAAAGGAATAATCAAAACATTTATTACTGTACTTACTTCCTTTTAAAAAATGAATATTTTTTCTATAGTCTATAATTTGTTGTATATTTTTTTTGTTTTTATAGGTTGTTCTTTCTGGTATTTCAGTTACTGAAATTGTTTCACCATTTTCTCCCACACAAATTTTCACATACAGACGTTCAACAACTTCCACATCATCTACAAAAAAGTATTGCTGTATTTGAGAATACAAAAAAGAGGATTGTAAAATTAAAATCAGAAAGATAATTTTTCGCATATGTTTTCTTGAATGTTAGCTATCACTTTACATCCACCCAAATATAAACCTTCTCCTACACTTGTTTAAAAGTCATTTCAATTTTAAAATTGATTATTCAACGTGATGCTTTAATATTTTGCAAACTTTCAGAATTTCATAATCAACACTTTAAAGCAGGTTTATCAGATTTAAACCATTACAAACGTAAATAAACGTAAACAAACGTTTAAAATACTTATACAGCTTTTAACTCGTCACATATTTGCACCGTCATCAACAAACAAACTGTGATGTCACGATATATAAACTAATTTAATCCATACAAAAACAATTTAATTATGAGCACATTAAGAAACAAAGTACAGTTAATTGGTAACCTAGGTCAGACTCCAGAAATCAAAGTTTTAGACTCTGGTAATAAACTGGCAAAATTCTCTATCGCAACAACAGATCGTTATAAAAACAAGCAAGGCGAGCTAGTAAACGATACCCAATGGCACAACATTATCGCCTGGGGAAAAACCGCAGACATTGTAGAGCAGTACGTTCAAAAAGGGAACCAAATAGGTGTTGAGGGAAAACTGACCTCTAGATCTTATGAAGATAAAGATGGTATCAAAAGATACGTTACAGAGATTGTATGCAGCGAGCTACTTCTTATGGGAAATAAAGCTTAAACCACTATCCATTTTATATTTAAAAAGACCTGAGTAATCAGGTCTTTTTTTATGAAACCATAGGGAAGCTATCTGCTATTTCAACAGGAATATAGTATTCTTTAAAATAATAAATCTACTGCATTAAGATCGCAAAAAAGCGTTTAACAGATACAAAACTCACCTTAGTCGGATAGCATGCAACATCCCGATTCCTTTTAACAGTCCACCATTCTTTTTTGTAACTTTAGACCTTAATTAGATACCAATCAATTACATTAAATAAAAGATTATGAGTAAAGCAAAATTTGCGGGCTTAGGTTGCGCAGGATTAGGATTAATAGGTGTAGTGGTTATCGCCATTATTATCGCGATTAACGCATACAGCTGGTATAACAACGCGATAGGACTTAAAGAAAATGTACAAGCGCAATGGGCAAACGTAGAAAGTAGTTATCAACGTCGTGCAGATCTTATCCCTAATATAGTCGCAACGGCCAAAAAATATGCAGAGTTTGAACAAGAAACACTGACGCAAGTGATAGAAGCTCGTGCCAAAGCAACTTCTATTAACGTCGATGCATCAAACTTAACCAGTGAGCAAATTCAAGAATTCTCTCAGGCACAAGGTGCGGTAAGTTCTGGACTAGGACGTTTACTCGCTACCTATGAGAACTATCCAGACCTTAAAGCCAATGAGAATTTCCTAGAACTCATCAACGAACTAGAACGTACAGAAAATCGTATCAATACAGAGCGTAACCGTTACAATGGTGACGTTAAAGCATATAACGCACACATAGGTATGATACCAGGTAGATTCTATGCATCATGGTTTGGCTTTACTGGTTCGCCATATTTCCAGGCAGAGGCTGGATCAGAAACCGCACCTGTTGTAGAAGACTTATTTGACTAATACCATGGGTTCTAAAGTAGAAGATTTTCTCACTGCCTCACAAGAGCAGCAAATCATTGCCGCCATTAGAAAGGCAGAACGTACCACAAGTGGTGAGATAAGAGTACATCTCGAATCTCACTGCGCTGGTGACGCTTATGTACGTGCGCAAGAGATTTTTCATCTACTTAAAATGGATAATACAAAGGATGAAAACGGTATCCTCTTTTATATAGCCGTTACAGATCGCAAATTTGCCATTATCGGTGATCATGGGATACACCAGCATGTAGGAGACGATTTTTGGGTAAGTATTAAAGAGTTGTTGGTATCACGCTTTCGCGAAAGCGTATTTCACAAAGGCCTTATAGATGCCATACACCTTACCGGTGAACAGTTAGCGTGCTATTTCCCATGGGATGTAGATGATGTCAATGAACTACCAGATGAGATAACGACCAGTTAATGAAGAAGCTCCATTTTATTATAGGATTGTTGTTGCTGGTTACTTTACAGGCATATGGGCAATTTATCATTCCGCCAAAACCGGTAGATAATTTACAGACATCACTGTATGATTATGCCAGTTTGTTGGACCAGTCACAACGTGTATCGCTAGAAAATAAATTACTGCGCTATGCAGACTCTACATCTACACAAATTGTGGTCTTTATCGTTACATCTACTAAAGGCGATGATATCTCTATGGTGTCCACACAATGGGGACAAAAATGGGGCATAGGTCAGGAAAAAGAAGATAATGGAATAGTCATTTTACTGGCTATAGAAGATCGTAAGGTCGATATATCCACCGGTTATGGTATAGAATACCGCATGACAGACTTATTGTCTGAGCGCATTATTAATGGCGTTATGATACCACGTTTTAAGACAGGCGATTATTATGCTGGTCTTAACGATGGTGTAGATGCTATTTTTAAAGTATTAATTGGAGAATTTACAGAATCACGAGATTTTACTAAAGAAGATTTTCCATGGAGTTCTTTGATCATTTTTGGGATTTTTCTCTTTTTCATCATTTTAAGCGCTAGTAAAAATAACCGCAATAATGGTGGTCGTGGTGGTGGTAATCCATCTTTACTTGATATTATCATCCTGAGCAATATGGGGCGTGGTAGTATGGGCGGCGGCTTTGGCGGTGGTGGTTTTGGTGGTGGATCGTCTGGCGGCGGCGGCTTCGGTGGTGGCTTTGGCGGCGGCGGTTTTGGTGGTGGTGGTGCTAGCGGTGGCTGGTAGTGGATGGACTACAATTTATAAAGACTCTATTGCAAGCATAGAAACGGTCACAATCACGATAGGTTATCGTTGCAATCCTTGAATTTAGATTTGTGATGTTCCAATTAACAATTAACAATTACCAATAACCTAATATTCCAACTGTAACAAATCTGCTTTATCCCATACTAACTTTTAAAATAAGTTAGATGGTTCAAGATATTCTCGATTACTTTAAAAATCCCGATTGCCTTAAAGGTGATAATGTTTTCAATACTCAAAAGGTAAAATTATTCTGGACATCGTTCTGGATGATCATGGTTGGTAACATCGCTTTTTCCATTCTTATTTATGGTATTGAAGCTCTAGGTCTTATTGATACCGATAATCATGCGGTCATGGACATGGTAAAGAACGAGTCTGTCTATTTTATTTTGATGGCTGCTGTTGTGCTAGCGCCATTGCTAGAAGAATTAATTTTTAGAGCACCTATAACACTTTTCCGTACGGTAGATCGCAGTGATTTTAGATGGATATTTTATTTGTTTGCGTTAGCCTTTGGTGCTGTACATATCTCAAACTATGGAGTTAGTTTAACGACCATACTACTATTGCCTATCATCACTGGACCACAAATCGTGACTGGTTTATTTCTAGGATTGATACGTGTAAAGGTAGGCTTACTTTATTCTATGCTGTTTCATGCTTTGTATAATGGCGTATTGATGATACCATCTATTTTGTTTGTGAAGTATTTTGAGATGTAAATAGAGTAGTAGTGTGCGGTTGTATAAAAGGGCTCAAATAATAGTACATTTGTGTTGTAATTACTTTTTCGCATAAGCGAAACCTTTAACCAACCTTTTACCTCATTTCATGAAAATTCTATTAAAAGCATCCTTCATTTTTGTATTATTAACAACGTTATCTAGCTGTCTAGGTGGATCTAATACACCTGAAAAACTAGATGTAGAAAAAGACTTTAAGCTTTTTGAAAGTAAAAAATTCAGCATTAAAGTGCCGGATTACTTAACAGAAACAGCAGACTTAAATGAAGATGCAGAGATGCAAATGCAAAACATGTTCCGTGAGACCTACATGATCGTCATGGCAGAGTCGAAGACTGATTTTGATTTTGCTAGTGAAATCTTAGGTATGGGAAATGATAGTCTTTCTTATGCAGAGAATTATATGGACATGCAATTAGAGTCCATGACTGAGGCTTTTACTTATGATGTAGTAAAAGAAAAAACTACAACGGTTATTAATGATATGCCTGCTATGATAGTAGAGGCAAACGCTTCTATTGATGGTCTTAATGTATCCTACATTATCACAACTATTGAAAGTGATCACGATATATTTTATATTACTTGCTGGACTTTAACAGATAGAAGAGATCGTTATTTTCCAGCTTTTTATCAATCGGTTGAAACGATCCAGCAGTTAGAATATGACGTAGAGAGTGATGATAGTGGTTTACAAATCGATTATGATGAGTTGCTTAAAGAGTTAGAGCAAAGCGCTGGTGAGTAAGTAAATCTTGAGATGAGTAAAATCATTCTGGCAAAGGTTTTGATATAGCTAATTAAAGCCAGGATTATGAAAAATTTTACGAGACTTATTTTATTGATATTTACGACTACGGTAATGATGAGCTGTGATCCTGTCACAGACTGTATTGTTAACACACGTCCACACTTACCACATACGGACTTTGTAGATGGTACAGAAGGCGTTTACTATGAAGACTTTATTAGAGCCGAAATTAGAAACGAACCTAGAGACCGCGATTACTGGTATTATTTTACAGTAACTGGTTTGCCCGCTGGAATGGATTATGAATTTGTAGGACAGGACTTGTATATTTTTGGTACACCACAGTCACCTGGTAGATACAGTATAGAAGTTTTTCTAGAAGTAGAACCACAATATCTAGTGTTTGATGATGATGACGGTCCATTAGAAGATGGAGATTCTTTATGCTCTTATACCGATGAGCGTTTTTACTCATTGCAAATACAATAATAAGCTGGGTACGTTTGCCCAGCTTAATTAGTTTACCTTTGTAGCTTAATACAATTCATGACATTTAAAGAACTAGGGCTCGTAGAGCCTATCTTGCGTGCGCTGCAAGACCAAGGATATGAAAATCCTACACCTATTCAAGCGCAATCCATTCCTGTTTTATTAAAAGGGAAAGATTTATTAGGAGTTGCACAGACAGGTACCGGTAAAACAGCCGCGTTTTCAATTCCAATTTTACAACATTTATATAACGGTGCACCGCCTAAAGGGCGCAGACCTATTAAAGCACTAGTAGTAACACCTACACGAGAACTTGCTATACAAATTGATGAGAATTTCAAGGCCTATGCAAAGTATACTGATATTAGAAATACGGTTATTTACGGTGGTGTTAAACAAGCACAACAAGTCAATAGACTTAAAAGTGGTATCGATGTTCTTGTCGCAACACCTGGTAGATTACTAGATTTAATTAATCAAGGTTTTATTACCTTAAAGCATATTGAATACTTTGTCCTAGATGAAGCAGATCAAATGCTGGATATGGGTTTTATCCATGATATTAAAAAACTACTGAAATTATTGCCTCATGAGAGACAGTCGCTTTTCTTTAGTGCTACCATGCCTAAAACTATTGTAGAGTTATCTAAACAAATCTTAGGTGATTTTGAGCGTGTGACTATCGCACCTGAAAAAACAACTGCAGAGAAAGTAGAGCAACAAATCTATCATGTTAATAAAAAGCACAAGACAGCATTATTAATCGAGCTTTTAGAAACTAAGTTATTAGATTCTACACTCGTGTTCTCACGTACAAAACATGGTGCTAATAAGATAGTAAAAGATCTAGAAAAAGCAGGAATCGGTAGTGCAGCCATTCACGGTAATAAATCTCAAGCAGCTCGACAAAGAGCTCTAGGTGATTTTAAAGACGGGAAAATTCAAACATTAGTAGCTACAGATATTGCGGCACGTGGTATCGATATTGATGAGTTGAGCTATGTAGTGAATTATGACTTGCCTAACGTTGCAGAATCTTATGTACACCGTATAGGTCGTACCGGTAGAGCAGGTGCTAGTGGTCTTGCAGTCTCTTTCTGTATGCTTGAAGAGCGACCATTCCTAAAAGATATTGAGAAATTGATACAACAACAAATTCCTGTAATAGAGGATCATGAGTACCCTTTTAAAATGGAAGACGCTGCAGAGCCTAGTTTGAAAAAACAAGGTCAACGTGGTCGTAGACCACAACGTAAAACGGGATCAGGTAATGGGAAGCCTAAATCTGGCGGATCAAAAAATACTGGTGGCAATAAGCCGAGAAGAAGATATTAATTACGATTTTCTAATTCCATCTATAAAAGCCACGATTTAAACCATTGAATCGTGGCTTTCACTATTTAAGGGAATAATCAATCATTGATAGGGAACAACACATCTTCTCAAAACCTTAAAGTCTTTTCATCTTTGTATCATCATTAATCATAAAACGATACATCATGAAAAATCCCGTAAAATCATTATTCAATCTTATTGAAATATTTAGAAAAGGCGCTTATAAAAATCAATCACCGCTTATTGCAGAGAAACATTGTGAAAACCTAAGCCTACACGATTACTACTGTGATCAAGATCACTTGGGTATTTAACATTAAGCCTTTACGGTATGGCGAGTGTTGATGGATATACCTTATCAATTATTGATTACGCTTTCGCGAAAGCGTAATTCACATTATTCTTTTTAAAGACGTATTTTTGCACGCTTAAAAATCAAGCAGCATGCGCAAGATCTTCAATAATTTTACAAAGAACCCTAAAGACGATATTCTTTCAGGTATCACTGTTTCTCTCGCGATGATTCCAGAGGTAGTAGCATTTGCTTTTGTTATCGGGATTGATCCTTTAGTAGCGCTCTCTGGAGCCTTTATGATCGGTTTGATTACAGCTCTTTTTGGCGGTAGACCAGGATTGATATCTGGTGCGGCTGGTGCTGTTGCTGTAATTTTTGCAGATCTAATAATAGAAGGTCATGAAAAAGGCCTTGCTATGGAAGTGCCTGTGGATAACATGCAGTACATCTACCTGTTTGCTGCAGTTATTTTAATGGGTATTATTCAAGTATTAGCTGGTGTTTTTAAGGTAGGGAAGTTTGTGCGATTGATTCCACATCCTGTGATGATGGGATTTGTGAATGGTCTAGCTATAGTCATCTTCTGGGCACAAGTAAAAATGTTTAGAAACAGAACGGCTGTTGTTGATGAGAATGGTGTCACGGATTATGTTGCGAGCTATATGGAAGGATCCCAGCTTTATATCATGATAGGGTTAGTGGCGCTTACAATGGCGATAGTCTTCTTTCTTCCTAAACTCACAAAAAAAATCCCTGCTGCGTTGACCGCTATTATTGTTGTTACTGCAATTGTTATATTGGGTGACATGGAAGGAGTAAGCACAGTAGGTTCTTACATAAGAGATGGTGGTGGTACTGGTTTAAAAGGTGAATTACCAACTTTTAATACAGAGTTATGGGAAAAACTACCACTAGGTCTAGAGACTTTTAAATTCATACTGCCTTATGCATTTCTCGCAGCAGCCGTAGGATTAATTGAATCCTTAATGACCATGAATCTAGTTGATGAACTGACAGAAACACGAGGTAGTGGTAATCGTGAGTGTGTCGCTCAAGGTGCTGGTAATATCGTTAGTGGACTCTTTGGTGGAACAGGTGGTTGTGGTATGATAGGTCAGACCGTTATTAATATAAATGCTGGTGGACGAGGACGCTTAAGTGGTGTTATGATGTCCCTAACATTGCTAGTTTTCTTACTTTTTACAGATCAATATATTGAGCAAGTGCCTATTGCAGCTCTAGTAGGTGTTATGTTTATGATGGTAATAGAGACCTTTGCATGGTCTAGTTTTAGAATACTGGGTAAAATACCTAAGTCTGATGCTGTAGTTTTAATTATTGTGTCTGTAGTAACAGTAATATTTGACCTTGCGATTGCTGTATTTGTAGGTGTAATTATATCAGCCTTAGTGTTTGCATGGGAAAGTGCAAAACGCATTAGAGCTCGTAAAAGTATTAAAGATGACGGGACTAAAGTTTATGAAATATGGGGACCATTATTTTTTGGCTCTGTAACAGATTTCAATATGAAATTTGACCCTAAAAATGATCCAGATAAAATAGAAATCGATTTTATAGAGGCTCGTGTACAAGATCATTCTGGTATAGAAGCATTAAGAGGTGTAGCTAATAAATACTTAGACCTAGGTAAAGAAATTAAGTTAACACACCTGAGCCCAGAATGTAAGCAGCTATTAATTAAGAATAGTCCAGAGTTTGATACCATCATAGAAAGTAGTATCGAAGACCCGAGATATCACATCGCAACAGATTTACTAGATGCTGAGGTTTAATATTATAATTATAATACACAAAAAAAGGTGGACTGATTAAGTCCACCTTTTTTATTTCATTCTATTAAGTTATTACTTTAAATCAAAACGATCTAAGTTCATCACTTTATGCCACGCAGCGATAAAGTCTGCTATAAACTTATTCTTACTGTCATTGCTTGCATAAACTTCTGCTATAGCTCTCAACTCTGTGTTAGAACCGAATATTAAATCAACACGTGTACCTGTCCATTTCAAGTCACCAGTCTTACGATCACGTCCTTCAAATAATAAATCTGCAGACGATTTAGATTGCCATTTTGTGCTTAGATCTAATACGTTAACAAAGTAGTCATTAGTTAACTGACCTGGTCGATCAGTGAAAACACCATAGTTAGACTGATCATAGTTAGTATTCATTGCTCTTAATCCACCTACTAGGACAGTCATTTCTGGTACTGATAAGCTCAGTAAGTTAGCTCTATCAATCAATAAGTCTTCACCAGCCGCTTTTTGTTCACTACCTAAGAAGTTTCTGAATCCGTCTGCACGCGGCTCAAGATAAGTAAAAGACTCAATGTCCGTTTGCTCTTGAGTAGCATCTGCTCTTCCTGCGTTAAAAGGCACAGCAACGTCATGTCCAGCAGCTTTTGCAGCTTTTTCAATCGCAGCGTTACCACCTAAAACGATTAAGTCTGCCATAGAAACTTGTTTGCTTCCAGTTTGTGCATTATTGAAGTCGCTTTGGATTTTATCTAATGCATCAAGAACCTTATGCAATTGTTTTGGGTTATTTGCTTCCCATTGGTTTTGCGGCGCTAGCCTTATACGTGAACCATTTGCGCCTCCACGTTTATCGCTATCTCTATAAGTTGAAGCACTTGCCCATGCTACGGATACTAATTCTTGAACCGTTAAACCACTATCTAAAATTTGAGATTTCAGATTGCTAATATCTTCATCATTGATTAATTCATGAGTAACTTCTGGAATCGGGTCTTGCCATAATTCTTCTTTTTCTGGGATGTCATTACCTAAGTATCTTGTGGTAGGTCCCATATCTCTATGTGTTAATTTAAACCACGCTTTTGCGAAAGCGTCTTCAAACTCATCTGGATTTGCTCTAAAGTGTTGAGATATTTTAAGATATTCTGGATCTGTTTTTAAGGCTATATCTGCTGTTGACATCATTAAATCCTGACGTTTTGAAGAGTCACCAGCCATAGGAGCTCGATCTGCATTAGATGCGTCAGTAGGTCTCCATTGATGAGCGCCTGCTGGACTTTTAGTGAGTTCCCATTCATAATCTAGTAACACTCTAAAGTAATCATGATCCCATTGATCTGGATTAGGAGTCCATGCACCTTCTAGACCACTGGTGGTAGTGTCATCACCGTGTCCAGTACCATAGCTGCTATTCCATCCTGTACTCATTTCTTCGATACGAGCACCTGCTGGTTCTGGTCCCATATACTTCTCTGGGTCTGAAGCACCATGAGCTTTACCAAAGGTATGACCACCAGCTACTAATGCAACCGTTTCATAATCATTCATGGCCATACGACCAAAGGTTTCTCTAATGTCGTGTGCGCTACCCATTGGATCTGGTTTTCCATTAGGTCCTTCTGGATTTACATAAATCAATCCCATATGCGCAGCACCTAGAGTTCCTTCTAATTCACCATTTTCATATCGAGCATCGTTTCCTAACCATTCTGTCTCACTACCCCAGTAAATATCTTGTTCTGGTTCCCAAATATCTTCACGACCACCAGCAAAACCTAATTTTTTAAGCCCCATAGATTCCATCGCAACATTACCTGTAAGTATCATAAGATCTGCCCATGAGATACTTTTTCCATATTTCTGCTTAATAGGCCATAATAACAATCTAGCCTTATCTAGGTTACCATTATCAGGCCAGCTATTTAAAGGAGCAAATCGTTGACTACCAGAACATGATCCACCACGTCCATCACCGACACGGTAGGTACCAGCACTATGCCAAGCCATTCTCACGAAGAATCCACCATAATGCCCATAATCTGCTGGCCACCAATCTTGTGAATCTGTCATTAATGTCGTCAAGTCTTTTCTTAACGCCTCCATATCTAAACTATTAAACGCTTCCACATAATCAAAATCTGGATCCATTGGGTCTGATTTAGGTGCGTTTTGGCGCAAAACATTTAATCTTAATTGATTAGGCCACCAGTCTTTATTGCGTGTACCACGACCAGCTGTATTAGGTGTAGCGCTACCCATAAAAGGACATTTTGCAACGGCATCAGAATTATTGATGTCCCATACTTTTGTATTATTAGAGGAATCCATATGTTGAATTTTTTAAATTAGATTATGGTTAAAATTAGGTATAAGATAGGTTTCGTTTTAAGAATGTTAATTTCTTATAGTTACATTGATATAAGTAAAAACTATCACGTAATAAAAGTCAATATATTTTGATTATAATTTATAAATATTGAATTAAGAAAATTCAGCTCTTACGGATTTCACAAACTCCACATAGTGATCTAGATCCTTTTGTGTGGTAGCAATGCCTACAGAAACACGAGTTGCACCACGCATATTTTTTAATTTACGAACTAAATCTTTGCGATTACTATTATCAGAGGTATAAAATTCATTCTCGATACCGTCATTTGTAATGTGATTATTAAGTTCATCAATTCCAGGATTACAGAAACATCCAGACCTTAAAGATATATTCATAAGGTTTGCTTTTTCTTCAACATCATATACAGATATTAATGCTCCATCAGGATTAAAAAAGTTCATAATAATTGTCCCACCAGTAGTCTCACGACATGATGGACCAAATAAATGTATAAACCTAGAGCCATCGTTATAACGTATGTCCTTAAGAGATTGATATAAGTACTTAGTCATAGAGGTGATGCGTTCATTAATACGTTGCATACCTATTTTACTGATGTAATTAAGGCCTATGGTGACCGCAGGAATATCTAGATAACTTATGGTGCCATTTTCAAAACGTTCATAGTCATCTGCCAGAAAATAAAAAGGATTGCTTACACTAGCGTACTGAACTGTGCCGCCAGCAAACCATTTTTTTTCTAGTTTATGAAAAGCAGATTTTTTTATTAATAAACAACCTAGACCTGTAGGATATCCAAATATTTTATAAAATGAAACAGCAACAAATTCTGGTTGATACTTTTTTAAATCTAAAGGGCTGCTGGGTACATAAGCTGCGGCATCTAGGCACACATCCCATCCATTACTTTGTGCTTTGTTAATCCATTCTAGATCATGTTTTACTCCAGATACATTAGATTGTGCCGGATAAGTAAATAATTTATTCTTTTTATATGCATGTTGTTGAAGACTTTCCTCCAGATCTTGATCGCTTATCATAAGATCTTCATAGTTAAGTGGTGCATAACTATAGCTGCCACCTTGCTTGCTGCAATACTCTCGCATGCCATGCACGCTGTTATGATTATCTGCAAGCATAAGTAAGTGACTATCCTTATTATGAGGATAACATTCTCCTACAATCTTTAAGGCACCACTGGCATTTTGTGTAAAAACGCATTGATAGTCTTCACTAGCATTAAAAAAAGTAAGAACCTTATCTCGGGCTTCTTGAACTAATTGTGTAGCTAATAAACTAGAAGGGTTTCCAGAATGTGGATTACCTAATACATTATTGCGCAATAAAGATTGATGCTCATCAAGTTGTGATTGAGCATATAAGTTACCACCAGTAAAGTCTAGATACGTATGTTGCTGTTGACATAGACGCGAGTACTCTTTGCGTCTTAAATCGTTAAAATATGTATCATGTAGTAAAGTGGGTTTTTGGGCTGTTTGTTTTTTATATAGGCTGCTTAACATGACTTATGTTAATGGTTAGTTTTCAATGTCTTGCCTAAGTTAAGAAAATATAATGGAGGAATTAATGTATCGCTATTTTATTCTATGAGTTTTACCCGTTTTAATGTGGTGTTGTACTCTTTACCATCACGTAAATAGATGATATCTATCGTTTCTAATTTTTCTAAATCAAAATCGTTATAAATGTCACAGGACGTTTGATCATTAAGTTCTCTTAAATTATAGTCGTTGATACTTAATAGTTGATCGCCTATTTGTAAATCTAAATCTACCTCTTTAATCACAGCAACTACAATAGCTTTGTTTTCTTTAAATCTTGTTTGGAATCCAAAAACACTTTTCTCTCCTTTTTCATATTCTTTTATTTTTTTGAGATAAATAAGGTTAGAAGACCAATCCATAATCATGTCATGTTTATTCATAAAGTCATTACCTATCAAACTACCATGATCCAGTTCTACGATTTGTTGTCCCATATCTATATCGCCTATTCTTAAACTATCTATTTTTATTGTTCTAGTAGAAATAGAGTCTTTTACATCGTACAGCCCGACACTAGAACTGCCGTATTTTACAAAACCTATGGCATCATCAAAATCTGCGATGTCACTATCAACATCTAGATGCCCAGCAAATCCTGTATCAAAAGTGTATGTTGTAGAAACACCATTTACAAATCCGACTACATATGGAGTTTTTTGATTGCTAGTAAAGAAGTTAAGACGATCCTCATAACTGGTAATATCAAAATTAGCAAGCTGGTCTGTTATTGTTATTTCATGATTTTGATAATCAAATTTCCAAAAAGATTTTGCCATCTGATTAGCGCCTATAATTCCATCGATTCCCATACAGTTGAATTCAAAAACATCGCGCAGGTCTGCAACTATAGCTCCTATATCATTGTAAATTAGATTTCCTATCCTTACTTCTGGTATAATAACGACCTCTTGATTATTGGACTGTCCTTGGGAATCTGTTACGTTCGTACTATTTGCCGGATTAATATTAAGGTCCTTATAAATCTGGTTAGAAATAACGGTAGGAGCACCGGTATCTACTAAAAAAGTATAGGTTTTTTGATTGATCACTACATCTATTAATGCAAAATTATAATCATAATTAAATTTTATAGTTTCCATATAATCATCCTTTGCCACCTTGCCACCATTGAGTGTTTTAGAAAGACTATTACAACCTATAATAGTTAGGATTAATATTAAGTAGACCAGTTTTTTCATAATCAATAATTTAACTTTTAAAGATAGAGGTTAAGATGGGTACGCTTTCGCGAAAGCGTAATAATTCACATTTTTCTAACATCTAAAATCGCTATTTTTGAGCAAACATTCTATACATGGACATCAACTTCAATAAAAACGAAGATCATAATAAGTTACTACTTTCAGATTTAAAGCGTAGGCTAGGTGAAGTTCATCTAGGTGGCGGAAAGAAACGCATTGAAAAATTGCATTCTAAAGGCAAGATGACAGCTAGAGAACGTATTGATTATCTGGTTGATAATCCAGAAGATTGTATTGAGATAGCGGCATTTGCAGGTGATGGAATGTATAAAGAACACGGTGGTTGCCCTAGTGGTGGCGTGGTTATTAAAATAGGTTATGTAAAAGGTAGACAAGTAATGGTGGTGGCAAATGATGCTACTGTAAAAGCTGGAGCCTGGTTTCCTATTACTGGTAAAAAGAACCTGAGAGCACAAGAAATTGCTATGGAAAATAGATTGCCTATTATCTATCTAGTAGATAGCGCTGGTGTTTATTTACCAATGCAGGATGAGATTTTTCCAGATAAAGAACACTTTGGACGCATATTTAGAAATAATGCCGTGATGAGCAGTATGGGAATTACTCAAATTGCTGCGGTTATGGGTAGTTGTGTCGCTGGTGGTGCTTACTTACCTATAATGAGTGATGAGGCACTTATCGTTGATAAAACAGGAAGTATTTTTCTTGCTGGCTCTTATTTAGTAAAAGCTGCAATAGGGGAAAGTATTGATAATGAAACCCTAGGTGGAGCAACTACACATTGCGAGATTAGCGGTGTGACTGATTATAAAGCTGCAGACGATAAAGATGCACTTGATAAAATCAAAAACATCATCGATAAAATAGGTGATTATGATCGTGCAGGATTTAGTAAAGTAGAGGCTGTGAAACCAGCTCTAGATCCTGAAGAATTATTTGGAGTACTTCCTAGAGAACGATCTGCACAATATGATATGATGGAAATCATCAATAGAGTGGTAGATGCAGATACTTTTGAACCTTATAAGGATGGCTATGGACAGACTATTATTACAGGTTATGCTCGTATTGATGGTTGGGCGGTAGGAATTGTAGCAAATCAACGTAAAATTGTAAAGACCAAGAAAGGTGAGATGCAATTTGGCGGTGTGATTTATAGCGATAGTGCAGATAAGTCTACACGCTTTATAGCTAACTGTAATCAGAAGAAAATACCGCTAGTGTTTTTACAAGATGTAACTGGTTTTATGGTAGGTTCTAAGTCAGAACATGGCGGCATCATAAAAGATGGTGCTAAGATGGTAAATGCTGTTTCCAATTCTGTTGTTCCTAAATTTACTATCGTGATTGGAAATAGTTATGGAGCTGGAAACTATGCGATGTGTGGAAAAGCTTATGATCCTAGATTAATAGCAGCATGGCCTAGTGCAGAGCTTGCTGTGATGAGCGGTAATAGTGCCGCAAAAGTACTGATGCAAATTGAAAAAGCATCGCTAGAAAAGTCAGGTAAAAAGCTGACTGAAGAGGAAGAGAAAGCATTATTTGCAAAAACAAAAGATCGTTATGATGAGCAAGTATCTCCATACTATGCTGCGTCACGCATATGGACTGATGGTGTTATCGATCCACGAGATACACGTAAGTGGATCTCTATGGGAATAGAGGCTGCAGATCATGCACCTATAACAAAGGATTTTAACTTAGGCGTTATACAGACATAATTAAATTAATAACACAACAAAAATAAAGCTCCAAAATCAAGAATGATTTTGGAGCTTTATTTTTTTAAAGAAAAATTATAGTTACTAGTTCTTAATGAAGTTTTCAGCAATTCTACCATTGTTGGTATCAATTACAAGTAAATATTGTCCTTTACTTAGGTTTTCAATATTAAGTGCATACTTGTTACTCTGATTTTTCAACTGTATACGTTTGATGTTTTTACCAGTGATATCATATATACTAATAGCTTCTATAGATGAGTTCATTGTGTTGATATTTACTAAATCATGTGAAGGATTAGGAAATAGTTCCAAATCGACTTCTATGTCGACTATACTGGCTGTTGCACAATTCATATTAAATGAAGCTGTAGGATCGATGTTATTTACAAAATTACTATTCATGTAGGTTATATCAGATACCTCAATACAAGTAAGAACTGGATTGTTAAGAGCATTAAAACTCCAAAAGTTTTGATTGGTAGGATCTGTTGGGTCATTTGCAGCAAGCAGACCGTTTGCACCGTTATTTAAATTAAGTTGTGTTAATTGATTGTTGTTTACATCGATAAATGTGAGTAAAGCATTTGAAGATAAATCTAATTGACCTAGGTTATTGTCTCCTGCTCTTAGAAATTGTAGAGCACTATTCATTGAAAGGTCTAAATTGCTTAAATTGTTATTATTGAAATAAACGCCTTCTAATAAAACATTCTGACTGAAGTCTATTGTGCTTAAAAGATTGTTTGCGAAACCAACCTCAATCAAGTTAACGTTACTATTAATATTTACTGCGGTAAGTTCGCTATTTTCCCAAAAAAGAGATTCTACACTACCCAAAAGGCTGAAATCTGGATTTGTTATTCTACTACCAATGTTGATTAAATCCATAAGGTTTGGGTTGTTAGTAAAATCAATTGATGTTATGGGATAGTCAGTACTGGTGCGATCAAAATTATTTGAACCAAATCTTAAGTATTCTAACTGCGGATTTTGAGAAATATTAATACCTGTTAATAATGGACAGGATAGTAATTCTAGTCGTTCTAATAAAGGATTTTGAGTAACATCTATGGATGTTAATTGACTTGCAAATGCAAGTCTTAAGGTTCTTAAACTGGGGTTATTATTGGTGTTTATACTTGAGAAGGTTCCGCCTATGGCATCTAGAAAGTCAAGATTGATAGCTCCAGAAATGTCGATATTCTGTAAGCTAAAATTAAAAATAAAGCTGGCATAAGTTATTGAATTTGTTGAACTCATGTCCACTGTAGTAATAGAGTTATTATCTAGATTCACAAAGCGAGCATTATTTACTAGTTGAGAGTTAAATGTAGCTATGGAATTATCATTTGCTCTTAATGTGTCTAGGGCAACAAACGCCTCTAAACCGGTTAAATCACTAATACCTTTATTAGATATATCTAAAGTGTTTACGGCACTTACATTTGCGCTATCTAGTAAATTATCTAATACCGTATCATAACCTAAAGCGATTAGTTCTTGTTCAAAATTATCATCAGGAATTATAGTTTGTCCTGCTGGAACATTTATTTTGGATAGATTAAACGTGGCTTGAGCGGTTGGAATCCCACAAGCAGCCATGGTATTTTCTGTATAATTTATAGTAAAATTATTATCACCACTAGTAATACTCCATAAAGAGTTGTTACCGGCACTAGCCTCATCATAGATGATATTAGGAGCCGTGGTACATTGTAGGGTTGTGTCTAATAAGGGAACAGCTATTTCATTATTTGACAAGTCTAAAACTACCGAAACTGTTGCGCCATTAAATTCAGGTAGTAATTGAATCGTAAATACTCTCTCACTAGGTGTGTTTCCGACTGAAATAAAAACATCTGTTTCATTAAAATTAGAAGCTGTAAAAGCAGAACCTACTCCGGTAGTCCCGTTTGTAAGTTGATATAAGCCAACCATAAAATCATTAGGTTGAGCTGTCATTAATGAAATATTGAGCACAAACCCAATGATAATAAGTAATTTAATTTTCATAATATGTAGTTTAGTCAAAACTACAATCATAGCATAGAGTTTAAAATACCCTATTTGGGGTATATTTTACAACAGTTCAAGAGCTAAAGAAATTTTAACAATTTCAGCATTTTTTGATACATCAAGTTTTCTATAGATATTTTTTCTATGGGTATGGACACTATGCTTAGAAATAATAAGAATTTCGCTTATCTCTTGATTAGATTTTCCTTTTGCGATAAGCTTTATAATTTCTTTTTCCCTTTTAGTTAAGGTTTGAAATCGTTGCCATTGTAGAAGAGATTTTTCTCCCCATGGAATTATTTGCTTCAACACTTTTTCTAATCCACTTTGTTGGTGTGGAAAAAAAGTAGTGTTGAGGCTTAAAGTTTCATTCAATAATATCTTATTTGTGAAATAAGTAACCATTTTACCATTCATTGACACACATTGTAAATAGTCACTAACTTCATCAAAGTCATTTTTTAAATTTAGAATTTTAGCTTTGTTGATAGCATTTTGGTATAAATGAGGATTTGATATGGATGGTAAATATTCGATCCCAATTTCATAAAGCAATTCCATTTCTTGACCATAACTAAAAAATACATCGGCAAAAACTTCATACTCTAAGGTTTCTCTATCATTTACATAAACCGGTTGAGGTAGAAAATCTACTATCGAGTTAAAACTATTTCTATCATTTTGAAATAAGTGTTTTAACCTAAAGGCAAGATGTTGTGATTGAATGCGGTACTCTTTCTCGGTAAATAGATTCATTTCTCTATTTTAAATGAAGCTTAAAGACGTCACTGGCAAGATGGTTGATAATAGTAGACATTTCTTCAGGTCGCTCTAAAGTTGGATAATGGCCGCAATTTTCTAGCTCAATATAACTGGTGTTATGCGATGATTCTTTAACTACCTTTTTCAGATATTCTTTGTTTACTGATGGGTCATGCGAGCCACTTACTATAACCTTAGGACACTTTAGATTTGTAAAAGACTTATATTGATCTGACCAATTACCATTAAATAAATCTTCAGCTGTCGCAGATCTTACCTTGGGATTAGAATTTTTAAAATCACTGACTATTTGTTCTGTAAATTTTTGCTCATACACCGTTACAGATGCTGCACTTGCTATTTCTTCATCAGTAGATTTTTCTTTTAAAAAGGTCTGTAATGCGTCTACAGGTATAAAAGCTTCTTCAAAATTAATAGGCTTCTTAACTGGTGGAGCACTAAAAATAATCAACCCTTTAAGTTTCTTTATTTGATTTGCGATTTCCATAGCAAGATGACCTCCTAAACTGTTACCTACCAGTAATATAGGTTGGTCATAACTATTAATAAGGGATATTAACTCTTGTTTGTAAAACTGTAAACTAAAATCAATATTATCATCTGGATTCTCGTTAATTTCGTGCCCAGAAAGCGTAGGGATTAAAACTGAGTTATTTAACCTTAAATCTTTAAAAACTTTAGATGAAGATGAGTTTCCGTGAAGTAAAACGATGATGTTTTCTTCATCTGAGCTGATAAATGTACTTTTCATAAAATGTAGGTTACTCAAATTAAATCAATTTAATTTTCTTACAAAAGAAACCGATTGATTAATTTTAGTCAATCTCTTAATTTATAATATTTTGACTTTAAAAAAAATCATTTACATTATCATTATTGCGATGATTGCGTTTTTAGGCTATCAGGCGATAAGCTTTTTTGCAATAGAAGAAGATAAAATTAACTCGGTATATTTAATTCCAAGTGACGCTATCTTCATTATGGAATTTGATGAGCCGCTAGAGAATATTGAAACGCTCTCAAAGAGTGCTCTATGGGATCATTTACAGACTAATGATCAAATTCATGAGATGTCTGCCAAAGTTAATGCACTAGACTCTTTGTTTCAGCAAAAAAGTGATCTCTTTAATATGATAGGAGAACGCGATGTCCTACTATCTGCCCATATGATTAAGCGTGATGATTATGCTTTTCTCTATGTAGTGGATATGGATAAGTTATCGCGATTAGGCGTTATTAAAAATAATATTAATCAATTACTCAATAAAGATTTTAAAGTAACCAAAAGAAATTTTAAAGAAGTTGAAATTACAGAAATCACTGATCTAGAGTCTTTTGAAACTCTTTCCATTGCATTTGTAAAAAACCAAATGATTGCCTCATACACACATTCTCTAGTGGAGAAGTCCATAGATGAATATGAAAATCCACAAATCGGTAGAGATTTACAATTCTTAGAGATCCAAAAAGAGCTCAAAAAGAAAGGTTTATTTCGTTTATATCTTAATCATAAGCAACTTACCAGTTACTACAAAGTATTCTCAAATGAACCTAGTGCAATTGTTGAAACACTAGAAACCAATTTTAATTTCTCTGGATTTAATATAGATGAAGATGATGATCGTTTGTTAACCGCAACAGGTTATTCTAGCGGTAATGAGGTAATGGATGCGCTGGTAAAAGCGCTTGATGATTCGGGCACTGGTTCTATAGATGCTATAGGTGTTTTGCCTCAAGAAACAGCGCTGTACATGAGTTTTGGCTTTGAAGACTTTATCACACTACACGAGTCTTTTTACAATTTATTGGGTGAAAAACAGCCTGATATGGTGAAGCAGTATGAAGATGGAAAAACTAGAGTAGAAGAGTTCATAGACATCGATTTAGAAAATGATTTTTATAGCTGGATTGATGATGAGATCGCTTTCGCGAAAGCGGACTTCCCACAACTCAACGATAAGGACGGACTTGCCATTGCCTTTAAAACTAAAGACGTAGATGATAGTAATAAGCATTTACAGCACATAGAAAATCAGATTAGAAAAACAACGCCAGTAAAGTTCCAAACGGTAGAGTACAAAGGATATGATATTCACTATTTAAATATCAAAGGCTTTTTTAAATTAATATTGGGTTCGTTATTTGAAAACATAGAAAAACCATATTACACCACGATTAATGAGTACGTAGTTTTTAGTAATTCACCTATAACCTTGAAACTATATATAGATGCTTATGAATCTCAAAAAACCTTGTTTACAGACGAGTATTATCGTGATTTTATAGATGAATTTAGTAATTCTAGCAATGTGTTTTTATATGTAGACACCAACAAGCTAGCGCACGCTTCACAATCATATTTAAATGCTGATTCTAAGAAGGAGCTTCAAGATAATGAGAATTTCTTCTCGCAATTCACACAGTTAGGACTAGAGCTTAAAGCAGATGGGAACCATTTTAAGACTAAAGCCGTAATTCATTTTGATACAGATTATGATGTAGAGGCACAACGTCTTGAAAAAAAATCTGAAGGCATACCGTTTTCGGTTTTAGAAATTGAAAAGGAGGAAATTAGCAAGGAAACGATTTTTGATATTCCTGAGATTTTTCCTAGCGACTTTACAGCAAATAGTTATGTAGCTAAATTTAATACCGGTAAAACAGAAATGAAAGTATACCTAAAAGATGGTATACCACATGGACGCTATAAACTCTACTACTTTAATGGTCAATTAAAGATTTCTGGTCGTTTTAATAAAGGAGAAAAAACAGGAACCTGGCGAGCTTATACTAGAGATGGTAAATTATATCATAAAAAGAAGTTTTAGTAAAGCTAAATCTGTCACGCTGAATTTATTTCAACATCTCACTTTACAACGACACTAGTGTATTGCTATCACCAACCATAGAATTTCATTAACGGCAGATTTTAAATCAAGTTCAGAATGACAGATTACAATAATCCAGCCATTTGCTGCTGTAATTCTATCGCTTTAGCACGTGCAGCTTGAGCAAAGTCTTTTCCTTGAGATGCATAAATAATACCTCTAGAGGAATTTACTAATAAACCTACCTGATCATTCTTACCGTATTTTACAACCTCACTTAAAGAACCACCTTGAGCTCCTACACCAGGAACTAATAAAAAAGCATCTGGTACAATAGCTCTAATGTCACTTAAATACTCAGCTTTTGTAGCACCTACTACATACATCAAGCGATCACTATTTTTATATTGTGAAGCTGTTTTAAGAACCTCTTGGTATAGAGGTTTTCCGTCAACTGATTTAGTTTGGAAATCTGTGCTGCCGCCATTTGAAGTAAGTGCCAGAAGAATCGCAAACTTATCCTCAAAATCTAGAAAGGGTTCTACAGAATCCTTACCCATATATGGGGCAATAGTTACACTATCAAAACTTAGGTCTTCATAAAAAGCCTTTGCATATCTAGTAGAGGTATTGCCTATATCACCACGTTTAGCATCGGCGATGGTAAAGTGGTCCGGATAATTCTCGTTAAGGTAATTAATAGTTTTTTCCAGTGCCTGCCAGCCTTTCACACCATAAGCTTCAAAGAAAGCCGTATTAGGTTTATAAGCCACACACAAATCATGAGTAGCGTCTATAATCGCCTTTGCAAATGCAAAAATAGGATCTTCTTCCTGCAACAAATGAGCTGGTATTTTTTCAAGATCAACATCTAAGCCTACGCATAGGAAGGATTTCTTATCGTGAATTTGCTGGGTGAGTTGGGATAAAGTCATCGTGGTTGCATTGTCTCGGCGGATGCAATCCGCCCTTACTGGTTAGGCTACTTCGTTTCTAGTTTCCGCTCATTGCATGCGAGGTTACAAACCTTCATCTGTCATTTTTAACTTCTCGGTATTATCCACCAGTTGAAGTTCATCTATAATCTTTTGAATATCACCATTAATGATATTGTCTAGGTCATATAAAGTCAGGTTGATACGGTGATCTGTAACACGACCTTGTGAGTAGTTATAAGTTCTAATTTTGGCACTACGGTCACCAGAACTTACCATGCTCTTACGCTTCTCAGAATCGGCTTCCATTTTCTTTGCAAGTTCCATTTCATATAAACGAGAACGTAAAACCTTTAAAGCTTTCTCCAGGTTTTTATGAGATGATTTTTGATCTTGACAACTCACGATCATTCCAGTCGGCTCGTGGTGTAATTTAATCGCACTATAAGTTGTGTTTACAGACTGTCCACCAGGACCAGTAGAAGTTGTACGTTCTATACGTACTTCAGTCATATCTAGTTCTACGTCAAATTCTTCTGCCTCTGGAAGAACCATAACTGTTGCTGCACTCGTGTGTACACGACCTTGAGTTTCAGTTTGTGGTACACGTTGTACACGGTGCACTCCAGCTTCAAATTTAAGTGTTCCATAAACATCTTCTCCATTTACTTCTAGAATGATCTCTTTATAACCACCACTAGTACCATGACTGGTATCAACTACACTCGTGCTCCATCCTTTACTAGAGCAGTATTTTTCATACATTCTAAAAAGATCTCCAGCAAAAATACTCGCCTCATCACCACCAGCACCAGCACGTATTTCCATTACAGCATTCTTAGCATCTTCTGGGTCTTTAGGCACCAGCATCATGCGTATTTTTTCTTCTAATTCAGGTATAGCTTCTTTAGCTTCATCATACTGCATCTGCGCCATTTCAACCATGTCTGCATCGCTACCATCTGCTATGATTTCTTTTGCTTCATCAAGATTTGCCGTAAGAGTCATGTACTCTTCACGTACTTCCATTAAAGCTTTAAGGTCTTTATATTCTTTAGTAAGTTGAACATATCGCTTTTGATCAGAAATAATATCAGGTTGGATGATTAAATCATTAACCTCGTCAAAACGATTTTTTACTATATTTAATTTATCTATCATGGTCTATATCAAGTCCTGCGAAAATACAAAATTCGGCCCAATTTTTTACTATATTAATCTCTATGAAAACAATTCTCAAAATAGGATTAGGTGGCGGCTGTCACTGGTGTACTGAGGCTGTTTTTCAAGCAGTGACTGGTGTTGTAAAAGTAGAACAAGGATACATTTCTAGTGAGACACCTTATGATTCTATGAGTGAAGCTGTTATCGTTCATTTCTCTACTCTAGTTGATCTAGAGCAACTTATTGACGTTCATTTAGAAACGCATGCTTCAACACAACAACATAGTAGGAGAGAAGACTATCGTAGTGCGGTATATTTCTTTGATGTAGAGACTGAAAAAAAGGTGAAGTCTATTATAAACACGCTTTCGCGTAAGCGTAATAAAAAATACATCACTGCAGTGTTACCTTTTGTAGCATTTGAACCATCTCGCGAGTCCATCCAGAATTACTACAAAACCAGACCAGACGCGCCATTTTGTAAAAGATATATCGAGCCGAAGTTAAAATTAGTTAGTGAAATACTCAAAAGCTAAACGTCTGTCTCAGCTAGTCGACGAGGCTCTTATTATAAACCAATGTGCCTTGACAAGCCTAGTGTGACTCTTTAACTCTTAATATTCAAATATTCCAAATTCACTATCAATAGTCAACTTTTTAGAGTTTGCAGCTTCTACACGACCTATGATTTGAGCATCGACATTAAAGGAATTTGAGATATCAATGATTTGCTGTGCAATAGATTCATTTACATAGAGTTCCATACGATGTCCCATATTGAAAACTTGGTACATTTCTTTCCAATCTGTACCAGATTCCTCTTGAATCATTTTGAAAAGTGGTGGTAATTCAAACATGTTATCCTTGATGATATGCAAGTCATTTACAAAGTGTAAAATTTTAGTCTGTGCGCCACCAGAACAGTGTACCATACCGTGTAGATCTGCACGATTTACATCGCTCAAAATCTTTTTAATAATAGGAGCATAAGTTCGAGTAGGAGAAAGGACTAGTTTACCTGCATCTAGAGGACTACCTTCAACTGGATTAGTCAAATTTTGAGATCCAGAATACACTAAGTCTTCTGGTACGGCTGCGTCAAAACTCTCTGGGAATTTTTGAGCTAGTGTTTTATTAAATACATCATGTCTAGCGCTAGTGAGACCATTTGATCCCATGCCGCCATTGTATTCTGTTTCATAAGTAGCCTGACCAGAACTAGAAAGTCCTACGATAACATCACCAGCTTTAATGTTTGCATTATCCACTACATCGCTACGTTTCATACGTGCCGTTACTGTAGAATCTACGATAATAGTTCTTACTAGATCACCAACATCTGCTGTTTCTCCACCTGTAGATATGATTTCTACACCATGTTTTTTAAGATCTGCAATAAGCTCTTCAGTACCATTAATAATCGCACTGATCACCTCACCAGGAATTAAGTTTTTATTTCTACCTATCGTGCTAGAAAGTAAGATATTATCTGTCGCGCCTACACAAAGCAAGTCGTCTACATTCATGATAAGTGCGTCTTGAGCAATACCTTTCCATACTGCAATGTCTCCTGTTTCTTTCCAGTACATGTATGCTAGACTACTTTTAGTACCGGCGCCGTCTGCATGCATGATAAGACAATGATCTTGCGAACCGGTCAACGAATCAGGAACGATTTTACAAAAGGCTTGTGGAAACAATCCTTTGTCTACATTTTTTATAGCGTTATGTACGTCTTCTTTGCCAGCGCTTACACCACGCTGCGCATATCTTTTGGAAATGTCTTGGCTCATATGGCAAATTTACTATTTACATATAATTATGAGGTATGAAGTTCTAAGTATTAAGTAAAAAGTATGAATAGGTTGTTAAGAAATGAATTTAAATAAAATTATTCTGTTTTTTAAAATGTGGTTCCTGTTTCTTATAATCACGCTTTCGCGAATGCGTTTATTAAAAAAAGCCTCTAATAATTAAATTAGAGGCTTTTATATCATTTATGTTTTAGTAATACTAACGTGTAAATAATAATTCACGGTACTTAGTCAGTGGCCATAATTCATCGTCTACTAATAATTCTAGTTTATCACAGCTATAACGTATCACGTCAAAGTAAGGTTTTACTTTATCACAGTATTGAGCTGCAGTATCTTCAGCACTTTTTGCGTTATTTGCTTTTTTACGAGCTTCAGTCATTTCAGTAATTCCTTTATTGATCTTCTCAATATGCTCTGAGATTTCTTCAATAAGAATCATTTGCTCTTTTGCTACTTTTTTGAATTCTTTACCGTAGATTTCTTTTAATCCTACTACGTTTTCTATCAATCTGTTTTGATATTTAACTGCTGTAGGAATCACATGATTACGTGCGATATCACCTAATATACGTCCTTCAATCTGAATGCGCATTGCATATTCTTCAACTTCAATTTCATAACGAGATTCTGTCTCGATCTTACTCATGATGTTTAAGTCTTCAAAAAGCTTTATAGTTTTCTTAGAAACTTTTGCTTTAAGAGCTGTAGGCGTCGTTTTATTATTACTTAAGCCACGTTTTTTAGCTTCTTTTTCCCATGCTTCTCCATATCCATCACCTTCAAAACGTATCTTTTTAGATTGCTTAATGTACTCACGTAATACATTAAAGATAGCTTCGTCCTTCTTAAGCTTTTTGTCTTTAATTAGAGCATCTACTTCAGATTTGAACTCAATTAATTGTTGTGCAACAATCGCGTTTAAAACGGTCATTGGGTTTGCACAGTTTGCTGTAGAACCTACGGCGCGTAATTCAAATTTATTTCCTGTAAACGCAAATGGTGATGTGCGGTTACGGTCTGTATTATCTAAAATTACTTCTGGAATTTTACCAACAACGTTAAGTTTAAGGTCTGTCTTCTCTTCTGGAGAAAGCTTTCCATCAGTTACTTTTTCAAGTTCGTCAAGAACTTTAGTTAATTGCGAACCGATGAATACAGAAATAATAGCCGGTGGCGCTTCATTTGCTCCTAAACGGTGGTCGTTAGATGCACTAGCGATTGTAGCTCTAATTAATTCTTCATTATCATGTACGGCTTTAATCGTATTTACAAAGAATGTCAAAAATTGTAAATTCTTCATAGGTGTGCTACCTGGTGATAGTAAATTCACACCAGTATTAGTAGCTAGAGACCAGTTGTTGTGTTTTCCAGAACCGTTTACTCCTGCAAATGGCTTTTCATGGAATAATACTTTAAAATTGTGACGTGAAGCTACTTTGCGCATCACATCCATTAATAAAGAGTTATGATCTACCGCTAGATTTGCTTCTTCAAAAATAGGAGCAAGCTCAAACTGATTAGGAGCCACCTCATTATGACGTGTTTTAACAGGTATACCTAATAGCATACATTCTGTTTCCATGTCACGCATATAGTTCAATACTCTAGAAGGTATAGATCCAAAGTAATGATCATCTAGTTGTTGTCCTTTAGCAGATGAGTGACCTAATAATGTACGACCAGCTAGTTGTAAATCTGGACGTGAGTCAGCAAGTGCAGCGTCTATTAAAAAGTATTCTTGTTCCCATCCTAAAGTGGCGATTACTTTAGAAACGTTTTTGTCAAAATATTTACAAACATCAGTTGCTGCTTGATCTACCACTTGTAATGATCTTAAAAGTGGAGTTTTATTATCTAGGGCTTCTCCTGTGTAAGCGATAAATACAGTAGGAATACATAAGGTAGTTCCCATGATAAAAGCTGGAGATGTAGGATCCCAAGCAGTGTATCCACGAGCTTCAAAGGTGTTTCTTATTCCACCATTAGGGAAAGAAGAGGCATCTGGCTCTTGTTGAACTAATTGTCCGCCACCAAATTTCTCAATCACTTCACCATCCATTTCTAGTTCAAAGAAAGCATCATGTTTCTCTGCAGTTCCACCAGTAAGAGGTTGAAACCAGTGCGTGTAGTGTGTTGCGCCATTTTGGATAGACCATTCTTTCATACCTGTTGAAATATGATCTGCTACTTCACGACTTATTTTTGTGCCGTTTTCCATAGCGTCTATGACACTTTTATAAGCTTGCTTCGTCAAATGCTGACGCATCGCGTGCTTATTGAAAACATTCTTACCGAATATTTCACTACGACGTTTAGGTTCATTCACTTCAATAGGCTGGCGATTGAGTGTTTCTTTTAAAGCATTAAATCTTAATGTAGACATGATGTGGTGTTATTTTTATAATAATACACCGCAAAAGTAACACTTTTTATAAATCAACCCTTGTTTTTTTAGGGATGTAATATCAACAAAACATTAAAATATGTGAATAACCCCTTAATTATGATAGGGTGGCGAAGGCGAGGTAAATGAATAGCAGGTAAGCTGCTAGATATAGTATACCTTTATATCTTGAAATATTATAAGCTTTAGGTAAAAAGGCTAGTGGTAATAAAGCAAACGAGATGCCTAGCATCCAGTAGATATCATTATTTAATAATCCCATTCCTTCTGGGTTGATCTGTATAGGTTGGATTAAAGCGGTGATACCGAGAACTGATCCTATATTAAAGATGTTTGACCCTATAAGGTTACCTAATGAAATTGCCTTCTCTTTTTTTAATGCGGCTATTATAGAAGCTGCTAGTTCAGGAACAGATGTTCCTAAGGCTACCATGGAAACTGCAATGATACTTTCGGGAATTCCTAGACTAGCTGCAATATCAACAGCACCTTTAACTAGTAACTCACTTCCTTGCCATAATGCGAGTCCTCCTAAGACTAAAAACATGAAAATCTTCCACCATTTAGTTTCTTGTAATTCCTCTTCAACATTAACAGCTTCTGGATTCTTGCGAGCTCGTCTTATAAGTAAAACCAAGAAAATGACTATTCCACCTAATAAAACGCCACCTTCCCATCGTACTAAGTTGTTGTCAGATAATAAAAGAATATATAATACGATACTAAAAGCCATCATCCATGGCCAGTTAAATTTAAAGAAATCTTTGTCAATGGCTAGTGGTGCGATGAGTGCTGTTGCTCCTAATACCAAAGCGATATTTGCAATGTTAGAACCTATAACATTACCTAAAGCTAATCCTGAAAGTCCATCTAATGCAGATTGAATACTGACAATTAATTCTGGAGCACTAGTAGCAAATGATACTACTGTGAGCCCAATGATCATTCTAGATAGTTTTAACTTTAAAGATAATCCCACAGATGACCTTACTAGAAATTCACCACCTATGACTAAAAGAACTAAACCTATTAATAAATAAAATAAACTCATAAGAGAAGAAGGTATAGAATGATTTATAGAATAACTAGGATGGTTTAATTATGGGGTAACCTCACATATACAACGGAAACCTGTATTTAGTTCTTTAGCCTCATAATAAGATAGTGATTTATATAAAGGTAAGTAAGGTCCGTTTTTAGACAATTCTTTCATTTCAAAAACAGCCATGTGATAGTCGTCTTGAATTCTTCTGAATTTGTAAAAATCTCCAGCATAGCTATAGATCTCATTTTGATAGGTAAGTAGTTTTAATTGCTTGTCTAGTAAGTTTTGAGCAGCAATCATCTCTTTCTCACTAGGTAGTCGATAAGAAACTTTTGTTGGATATTGGGATCTTTGATTCTCATTCTTACTGCGTATACCATAAACTGCGTTTACCATATCTGTGCGCCATTTACAGAATAGTTCAGCTTTTTCTTGTGATACGTGAACTACAGGATGCCATTGGTAATACGGGTGGCTGGTATAGTTTCCTAGTGTGAGTTTAGGAGTAACCATTAATCTAGGGTCTAATGTAGCTCCTATCATTAATCTTGTACTACCGTTATATGGTTGAAAAACAGAGTCTGCTTCTAATCCATAGGATGGGTAAGATTTCATTTTCTCATGTTTCTTCTCAGACCAGTAGTTGCCTAAATGATCTAAAAATTCAGAATACATAAGGTTAGTAACAGGTACTCTATCAATATACAAGTTGTCGGTAAGTTTAATGGTTCCAGGTGGGATTGATGTATCTTCTAACTCAATCGCAACCTCAGTATTGCTAGGTTTAGGTCCACAGCTGATGGTTAAAATAACAAGGATAAATAATGGTAATGGTAATTTTTTCAATAAACTCATTTAAGTAAAACTTAGCTGTTAAAAACATTTAATATCTTAAGACTACAAGGTTACAAATTTAGACATTACATTGACGACTTTTGCAACTACTTAACATCAACTTTTATAATAACACATCACAACTATGAAATTTTTTATTGACACCGCAAACCTAGATCAAATTGCCGAAGCCCAATCGATGGGTGTCCTAGATGGAGTAACCACTAATCCTTCTCTTATGGCAAAAGAAGGTATAACAGGTAGCGAGAATATTTTAAATCACTACAAGAAGATATGTGATATTGTTGATGGACACGTAAGTGCCGAGGTGATTTCAACAGATTTTGAAGGGATGGTTAAAGAAGGAGAAGCACTAGCTGCAATGAATGACCAGATCGTTGTAAAGTTACCTATGATTAAGGATGGTGTAAGAGCTTGTAAGTATTTTAGTGATAAAGGTATTAAGACTAATGTCACTTTAGTTTTTAGTCCAGGACAGGCATTACTTGCAGCAAAAGCAGGTGCCACTTATGTATCTCCATTCATAGGTAGATTAGACGATATATCTACAGATGGTTTAAACCTAATTGCTGAAATCAGAATGATTTATGATAACTATGGTTTTGATACAGAAATTCTGGCTGCATCTGTAAGACATACCATGCATGTGATTGACTGTGCAAAATTAGGGGCAGACGTTATGACAGGACCATTAAGTTCGATTGAAGGTTTATTAAAACATCCATTAACAGATATAGGTCTTGCAAAATTTCTTGCAGATTATAAGAAAGGGAATTAAGAGATAGCTCAGTTATTAAATAAAAAAGGCTCGCATTGCGAGCCTTTTTTATTTAATCTTTATCTGTTAATATAACCCAACAGTGTTGTTTCTATTTGATAATGAAATAGATTAATACTAGGGTCTATTATCGTGAGATTTTTATCAATTACCATGCTGCGATTATCATTGCGCAATGCTAATTGTGCGGTCACCGGTGAGGTGTTTAGGATTTGATACTCCATGTTAGAGTTAAAACTATAACGCTCATAAGCTTCTTCCCATTGATTACCTTCAGAATCATCTAGATTAATACCTATAAAATCAATCTCAGGATACTTAAGTCTTAAATCTTTAATTTTGTCGTGTACTCTTATTGCATATTCACGCTCATCATCAGACCAGAAGAATAAGACAGTCAGTTTCTTTACACGCTCAGATAATTCCATTTTATCCCTATTAGTGTTTTGGATCTTAATGTTAGGCATTTCATTACCAGGATCCAGTTTAATGTAGGTAGATGCTGTAGTAGTAATTCTGTTTTTTAACTCAGCATCGTCAGTCATGCTTGTGAATAAATCAACTAATTCATTAATTTCATTAGCATTTTTACGATTCATTATGAAATGTTGCGTAATGTTAGAAGCAAAAATATCTTTAACTATTCCACGTGAAAATAAACTATCAATTACAGCCAGTCTCTTCTTTTGATATTTTAAACTAGATCGGTCTACCAGCACACCTGATCCTAATTCTTTTGCCAGGCTAGTAAATGCAAGGTTAGAAATCAGGGAATTTACATAAGGTCTGAAGGCTATATTATTAAGTAGTGATTTGTCATCTATGTCAAAATCTTTTCTGTAAGAATAGAATGAAGGCGGCAATTCTTTACTTTCTAAAAAATCATTTTTACCATAGTGTACAAAAGGAAAGCGCTCTATTTTTGACCACATTGAAAATTTAAAAACCTTATCTGCATGGCACAAAAAATCTGGATCTAGTGAATGTTCTTCAGCAATAGATTCTAGATTTAATATTCTAGCCTCGGTAATGCTATCCAACACTTTTTTAAATTCTGTATGTGATAACTTATAATTATTAAGAAATTCACGATCATCTTTTTCAATTTGCACAAAAAGATTAATAAGATAATTATTTTCTTTTGAATGGGTTCCAGAGAAAGCTAGAGTCTCATCAAAGGCCTTAGTATTAAGCCTTAAAACAGTGCTGTCTCCAGGTGAAAGATATACAGACTGATATTCTCCAGGATGTGCAAATGTGTATAGACCAGGTTTAAGTGAGTTATACGATTTTGAAAAAGAACCATCTGCCGCTAAAGGAATTGTATCTGTTAAGCCATTAAAATCTTTTAAGGTTACAAATTCTTTATGAGCATTGATAATTTTACCTGAAATATGAGTAACAGCATTAGAATTATCTTCCTTACATGAGGTAAATAGTAATAGTACTCCAGTAATTAAGGAGCTAATAAGAAGATAATTACGCTTTCGCGAAAGCAGACTATAAAAAATCATTAACGGTACTCATTTGGGCTAATAGCAAAAGAAACATTTATATGTGCGATAACTAGTTAATGAGCTGTTAAAAACAACAAAATCAATGTGGTAAATACCTAATAATATCAGTACTTTTGCACGCTCAAAGACAAAAATATGTTATCAGTTTCTAATTTATCTGTTCAATTTGGTAAACGCGTCCTTTTTGATGATGTTCACGCAAAGTTTGGTGGTAGTAATTGTTATGGAATTATAGGTGCAAATGGAGCCGGTAAATCTACATTTTTAAAGATTTTAACTGGACAAATGGAACCTACAAGCGGTCATGTCTCGTTAGAGGCTGGTAAACGCATGTCTGTTCTTGAGCAAAATCACAATGCTTATGATGAGGTTACAGTTCTAGAAACGGTGCTGCAAGGTAATAAGCCTTTGTATAAATTAAAGACTGAAATTGATGCTCTTTACGCAGATTATACTGATGAGAATGCAGAGAAGATAGGAGAGTTGCAAGTACAGTTTGAAGAAATGGATGGATGGAATGCAGATAGTGCTGCGGCATCTTTACTTTCTAACTTAGGTATAGGTGAAGAGTACCATTACACCTTAATGGGTGATATGGATAATAAACTTAAAGTACGTGTGTTACTTACTCAGGCATTATTTGGTAATCCAGATGTTCTTATAATGGATGAGCCTACTAATGATCTGGACTATGAAACAATCTCGTGGTTAGAGCACTTTTTAGCAAATTATGAGAACACAGTCATTGTCGTATCGCATGACCGTCACTTTCTAGATGCTGTATGTACACATATTGCAGACATCGATTTTGGTAAAGTAAATCAATACAGTGGTAACTACACGTTCTGGTATGAATCTTCACAACTTGCGGCTAGACAAAAAGCACAAGCTAATAAGAAAGCCGAAGAGAAGAAAAAAGAGCTTCAGGAATTTGTCGCACGTTTTAGTGCAAACATGGCAAAATCTAAACAAGCAACTTCTCGTAAGAAGATGATTGATAAATTAAATATTGAAGAAATCAAACCTTCATCACGTCGTTATCCTGCAATTATTTTTGAAAGAGAAAGAGAAGCTGGAGACCAAATCTTAAATGTAGAAAAACTTGCTGCATCAATTGATGGAGAAGTGCTGTTTAAAGATGTCGATATCAACCTGGCAAAAGGTGATAAAGTAGTTGTGTTTTCTAGAGATAGCCGTGCAACGACCGCTTTTTATCAAATAATAAATGATAAAATGAAAGCAGACGCAGGTACTTTTATGTGGGGAATTACTACAAATCAAAGCTATTTACCAGTTGATAATGCTGAGTTTTTTGACGTTGATTTAAACTTAGTGGACTGGTTAAGACAATATGCTCAAACTGAAGAAGAGCGTGAAGAAGTTCACTTACGTGGATTTTTAGGTAAGATGATTTTCTCTGGTGAAGAGGCACTGAAAAGTGCTAGAGTACTTTCTGGAGGAGAAAAAGTGAGATGTATGCTATCTCGTATGATGATGAAGAGAGCAAATGTTCTTATCGTCGATGAGCCTACTAACCACCTTGACCTGGAATCTATACAAGCTTTAAATAATAGTTTAAAGAATTTTAAAGGTACGGTACTGCTTACGACACATGATCATGAGTTTGCACAAACGGTAGGTAATAGAGTGATTGAATTAACACCTAATGGAGTTATCGACCGTTACACAACATTTGAAGAGTATATGGATGATAAAGCAATTAGAGAGCTAAGAAATAAGATGTATAATTCTTAAACTTCCAATATTATAAAATTAAAAAACCCATTTCTATTTTTAGAAATGGGTTTTTTAGTAGGGTATATTTTAAGTCTATTCAGACTTAGTTTTTTTATTTTTAAAATACTCAAATCCTCGGTATAACCCTAAACCTACTAAGAAAATTGAACCTACTAGTTGAAAATTAGAGACGTCTTTATTTAACATAAATCGCTCATAAATTTTCCAAGCTCCTAATCCTAAAAAAGCGAGTCCTAGAAAAAATTTGATGGACTCTTTATTCTGCATTTTTATTAATCAAAGCATTATAGGCTACGACAAGCCCGTAAACTACTATTGCTACTGATAAGACTACTCGCCATGTGGGCATTTCTTGTCCTAGAATAAAATGATTGTATAGTCTCCAAGAACCAAATCCAATCATTACTGCGGCAATGATACCTCCTAAAAATGGGTTTCTAGTTTTCATATTTAAATTTATGAAAGCAAGATAATAAAAAAACGCTCCTATTAAAAAATAGGAGCGTTTCATTGCCTTGTTTTTGAATAAGCAATTAGGCGTTAAAATATTTTGAATTCCATATGGCGGTATTAAAGTTTTTACCTTTTGCAAAAGAATAGTAGAGAACTATTGCCGCAACTGATTTGAACATAAAAAAGAAAATTAATACGAATTGAATCCCGCTAGTTTCTGGTGAGAAAACTCCACCAGGTACAAGTGCACTTATCAATAAGCTCACTAATAAAGTTGAGACTATTAAATTTTCAAAACATTTAAAGGACCAAGCCCATATTTTTCTCATCGGACTTAAATCATTTCCCCATTTATGGATCAAATAAAAGTATCCATTTCCTATAGGAGCAAAAAGTAATGGGTCATCAGCATTTTCTAATTTAAACATTTTTGAAGGAGCGACTATCTTAAAACCTTTCATAGTGATATGATGTCTCTTTTCCATTTGTTTAATAATGCTCACGGCTTCTTGAGGAATCTCGTTTTTAAAATACTTAGTATCTAGAAATCTCAATCTATAATCCACACATATGTCCCTTATTTGATCAATATGATATATGCGATTGGTCTCTAGTAAATCAAGGTTAAATTGATTGCGAGGAGTTGGTTTTTGAGGGCTTTTCATGCGAGCCATAATAGTATCCTCTTTCAACTGATCATCTTTGAGAATTTGAGATACTTGTTCTAGAATATCAACCTCTTGATACTCTTTATTTCTAGCTTTCTGCAGTTGTTGTTCAATATCTGTGCGCTCAAACATAAATTCCTATAATTAGATATTTAAAAATATGAGGAATTTTTTAAATTTAAAAACTCCTTCACAAACTATGTCGTAAAGGAGTTTAAAAGCTATCAGTTAAAGATATATTTTAACGTAGTTCTACTCCAGCTTGTTTTTCTAGTTGCTGTTGTATTTTTTGCATCGCTTTATCGATTTGTTTATCAGTAAGTGTTTTTACTTCATCTTGTAATAAAAAACTTAATGCATAGGATTTTTTACCTTTTGCAAGATTTTTACCTTCATAAACATCGAATAGTTGAACCTCTTTGAGGAGTTTTTTCTCAGTTTGTAAGGCAATATCATGTAATTCCTTAAAGCTAGTCTCATCGTTAACTAATAAAGCTAGATCTCTTTTAACAGCAGGAAATTTAGGTATTGCAGTTACCGATTTGCGATCTTCTTTTACTAATTTCAATACTTCATCCCAATAGATATTTGCATAATGCACAGTTGCATCTATATCAAATGATTTACATACCTTCTTTTTAACAACTCCAAGATCTGCGATTTTAGTACCGCTATTCAATGATATTCCTTCACTTAAGAAATCCATCTTAGTAGGTTTCTCATTTATTTTAGTAATACCTAATCTTTTAAGAGCACTTATTACGGCACCTTTTAAGTAAAAGAAGTCAGCCGTGCGAGATGTATTATTCCAACTTTGTTCATGTATAGCACCGGTAGTTACTAAACTTAAATGCTTTTGCTCTGTAAATTGTCTTTCTTGATATTGATGATACGTATTACCGAATTCAAACAATCTTAAATTCTCTTGTCTACGGTTAATATTATGCGAAACAGCCTCTAGAGCCCCATAGATCATGCTTTGACGCATAACAGATAAATCACTACTTAAAGGATTTAACATGCGCACTTCATTCTTTGGAGATATTTGCTCCGTTAGTGTATGGTATTTATCAGAGGTAAGGCTATTTGCCATCATTTCATAAAAGCCTTGACCAGCAAGTTGCTGTGCTACTAGGTTTTGTAGTTTATGATTGTCTAACCTCGAACTTTTTGCAATACTAGCATTTAGTTTATCGCTAGTTTCTATGCGATCATATCCATAAACACGTAAAATCTCTTCAATGACATCTGCGGGTCTAGTAACATCATTGCGATATGCAGGAATTGTCAGACCTAATCCTGTTTCTGTTACATTATTAACGTGAATATCTAATGTTCTAAGAATACTCTTGATTTCTTCTTTAGGTATTTCCTTTCCTATTAAAGAATTGACTTTAGAAAAGGGAAGAAAAACCTGTTGGTCCTCAATTTTATGAGAATAAACATCAGTGATATCACTACTTATTTCTCCACCAGCGGTTTCTATTATTAATAAGGCAGCACGCTTAAGTGCATATTCTGTAATATTAGGGTCTATGCCACGTTCAAATCTAAAAGAAGCATCTGTGTTAAAACCATGACGTTTTGCCGTTTTACGTACGCTTACTGGATTGAAATATGCAGATTCTAAAAAGATAGAATTAGTCCCTTTTTTAACACCACTATTCAATCCACCATAAACACCTGCAATACATAATGGTTTTACACCATCACAAATCATTAAGTCCTCTTCATGTAAGTCATGTTCTACCTCATCTAGAGTAGTGAACTTAGTTCCAGCCGGTAATGTTTTTACAACAATCTTATTTCCTTCAATGGCGCTTAAATCAAAAGCATGCAGTGGTTGACCTAACTCATGCATCACATAGTTAGTTATATCAACGACATTATTTTTAGGAGCAATACCTATGGCTTTTAATCTATTTTGAATCCAATCTGGAGAATCTTTTATAGTTAAACCTGTAAGTGTAACACCACAATATCTAGGTGCAAGTTCTGGTTGATCAATTGCTATATCAACTCTGTGTGAACGGTTGTCTACATGAAAACTACTTACAGATGGCGTGATAAACTCTAACAAATCTCCTTCAATCGCAAGTCCTGCTCTTAAATCACGTGCAACACCTAGGTGTGACATCGCATCAGATCTATTAGGCGTCAGTCCAATCTCTATAGTATAGTCATTTTCTATATTTATTACTTCACTAAATAATGTTCCTGGTTCTAATGATGCGTCTAGAACCATGATACCATCATGTGATGTACCTATGTTCAGTTCATCTTCGGCACAGATCATACCATGGCTTTCTTCACCACGTATTTTTCCTTTTTTGATTTTCCATGCCTCACCAGTTTCTGTGTATAGTGTAGTGCCTATGGTGGCTACCGGTACTTTTTGCCCAGCAGCTACGTTAGGTGCGCCACATACAATCTGCACTGTTTCAGTGCCTATATTTACTTTGGTAAGTTTAAGTTTATCAGCATTGGGATGTTTCACACATTCCAGTACGTGACCTACTACAATACCTTGCAATCCTCCTTTTACGCTTTCAAATTTCTCAATACCTTCTACTTCTAAACCTAGAGAAGTGAGCAAAGCTGCGTGCTCTTCAATTGATTCAGGAACAGTTATAAATTGACGTATCCAGTTGTAAGAAACCTTCATATAATTGTAGTTTTTTAAGGCAGTAAAGATAGTATTAATGGCGCTTTCGCGAAAGCGTATCCCATATAATCACATTAGGTTTATATCATCCAATGACCATGATGTACTATTTCTAAAACAGCAATGGCGAGTAACCATTTTTCCTCTTCTGGTGATGGTGTGTTGAGTAATGACATTATAGGTTGTCCAATAGCGTTTTCATTAAAGTTGTTTTTGAAAAGGCCTTCTTCAAAATCTGCATAATTAGGTGCAACATAAACGGTCGCTAATTTCTTGTCATTGATAATAACCTCATAGCTAGAATCACCAAAGCGATACCTGAAGTTACCCGAATTTATAGAAATCTTTGTCGGGTGAACGGCATTACCTATATAATTTCCTTGTGAGTTAAAGAGACCACCTGAATTTGTAATACTACCTAAATATTGATTATTGAGAGTAATGTATATGGTATCTTCTTTCACTTCATAGCCCAAGTTAAAAATCGTTGAGCCCACATAGAATTGTCCATCAGATCTAAAACCTCGCTCTATACGACTGAAAGCCATGATAGGTTTTTGATCTGTTGCATAAACGGTTCCTACCAGCCGTCTTGTCATTCCTTTAGAAAATTGATAAGTCATCCATGAAGATATATCTGTAAAACTACGATCACCCCAAGGAACAAGGGACTTTTTCATATAATCAACACGTGCCAGCAACTGCTGCTTTTCATTTTGAGTCTGCTGTGGTGACTTTTCTTTATTGGCTTTTCTTACAAACCATCTTATTAAAAAAAACATTCCTACTACAAAGCCTATCATGGCTAGTGCAGTCAGTAGAAAAGTAAGAAAGATGAAAGTTTCCAATCTGAAAAGTGTTTAAAGAAATGTTTCTAGTAATCCCATTTACGTTTTTGATTCAACTCTTCCATTTCTTCTAATACTTCTTGTGGAATCACTTTTAAAAATGATGAGTGCTGTTCTATAGCATATTCAATTTTTTCTACGATGGATTCTACGCTTTCATTTTCATAATCGATATCTAGTGGTTCTTTAATGACCATAGATTGTAGAATATTACGTTTTTTAATACGTAGTCCTTTTTTATCAAAACTTCTACGGAAACCATCAATTACAATAGGAACTACAATAGGTTTATATTGTTTAATGATATGGGCAGTACCTTTTCTAATAGGTTTAAATGGTTTTGTAGTTCCCTGAGGAAATGTAATAACCCAGCCATCATTTAAGGCGATACCTATATTCTTAGTGTCATCTGGATTAACAGATCTATTTACTTCTTCTCCTTTTGCACGCCAGGTACGTTCTACGGTAATCGCGCCTACGTAAGCAAACACTTTCGGTAAAAATCCACTGGTCATGGTTTCCTTTGCGGCTACATAATAGATATTAAGTTTAGGGTTCCACAGATAACCTACGTTTTTAATGGAATCTTGTCTGCCAGATAAGGCAGCATTAAATACATGAAACATGCTTACCACGTCTGCAAAATAGGTCTGATGATTTGAAATGAAAAGAACACCTTGTTCTGGTAGGTTTCTCAAAATCTCACTTCCTTCAATCTGTAATTCATTAAAACCTCTAAAACGTCTGTGAGATAACACACCTAAAAAGCGTATTAAAAAACGTTTAATCCATAGTATATGTCCGAAAGGATTTTTTTTGAATAATCCCATAGAGTCATTTAAGTTTAAGGGACGGCTAAGATAGGGATTGTAAGGATACTAGCTGTTAATCACATTTAAAATCGTTTAATTTTTTAACACTTTTCTATAGTAAATTTTATCATTTATGTAGATATGAGCAACATAATAACCTGATTGTAAATCTTGTAAGTTAATCATGTTTACAGTATGGTGATTTTCTAATACTAATTGACCTAGTTGATTATAAATTTTTACTGTTGAAATAGGACTCGTAGATTCTAAGAATAGTAAATGTTTAACCGGATTAGGGTATAAGGCTAGCTCAATCTGTTGTTCATCAGGTATAGATAGTGCTGCGTCCACCTGTGTTTTAACAGTGCCGTGTATATCTTTTAATAATAGTCTTTCATAAAATATTTGATGAGCCTCGTTTGTAGCGTGCACACCATCACCACTATTATATGCTGGTAATATTTGATTTCCGGCGGTGTTACCTATACCTGTCCAAAAATCTACAGCAAAAGTTCCAAAAGTGTTATATGTTTCTGTGACCATTTGTGTTTGTATGGCGACTTGACTTCCGTTTGCTGGAAAGTTACGTGGTTGTGGTGTTGCCACCCATAATGGTATTTGATTTTGAGAAGCCGTTTGAGAGATTAAACTATAATTATGCAATTGATCTGTTACAGGATAGTTGCCAGCTGCATCATTAGATGGTAGATTGATGATAATTCCATGTGCATTAAGGTTGACAGCCTTAGTTATATTCTTATCTACATTAATAGTTTTATTAACACCTGCAGGTATTGTGGTTCCAGTAGGTAAAATATTATAGGTAACAAATCCACCTTGTGCCAGATTTATAACCTCATAACGTGTGTCTATTTGTTCTAAGTAACGGCGGTATTTCCATACCCAAGCGTTATATTGGTTTGAAGGACCACTTCCAGCAGCTGTAGAAGAGCCTAGTACAATTATACGATAAACCGTATTGTCATCTGGTATAATTGTAACAGGTAAACTGTCTATTACTTGGCTTCCATCACTTAATCTTATAATCACATTACTAGAAATGGAATTGGGAACGGTAAAATCATAGCTCCGATCTGTGGAAGGAACTGTTGCTATATTGTTGAAGGTATTTCCACCATCGATAGAGTATTCTAAAGTAACCTGATCGATACCTTCACTAATCCACGATAATGGAACCGTTTTACCTACTTCCCAAGTTGATTGTTGTATGGGATAGGTGAGTAGCAAATTTTGTTGTGTAATGAATTGAGAGATAGGTGTGTTATCGATTTGTATTTCAAGAGCGTTGAGATAATAAAATCCATAACTGTTTGTATTGTTTGCACCAGCTGTTGCAGTAATCTCTATCTCGCCATTACTGTCTGGTTGCATATTATAAACCTCAATCTTTTGAGTTGTGTTATTTGATGCGTTTAGGCTTACGATTTGAGTTGTGTTACCATTAACTGTATACGAAGTTTCACGATTATCAGTTACATTCATTCTAGAAGCAAAAAATGAAAAGCTGTAAAACTTATTAGGATCTAATTGTCTTAATTTAAATCCACCTGTCACCTGAGTGCCGCCATTAAATGAACTTGTGGCACCAAAAAAACTATCTCTACTTGCAGATTGAGCAACGTTCACCTGATATGAAGGGTCTAATGAACCTGATAGGTTAATATTTAACCAAGCGTCATGCACTTTGAGGTTAATTCCTGACGAAACACCTAAATGATTATATAATAATACACCGTTTGAATAGCCAGCTTGATAACTCGTTGAGATATTGTTGATGTATTCGCGACTTGCTAGATCTTCATTAGTAGAGCCAAAGTCTATAAATACACGTTCTTGAGCCAGTGCCACAATTGAAAGTAGTCCCAGTAGCACTGTTATAAAAAAAGCCTTTTTAGTCATGCCTTAAAGATAAACTTTCTTGTAACATAGTTTTAAATTCTGAGAGCATCATTGCAGTAGCACCCCAAACGACTTGGTTTTGTAGATAATAACATGGTACTGTTATATCTGTTGCATAGCTAGTAGAGAGTGTATGTTGGCTCACGTTTGTAGGGTCCATTAACTCATGTAATGGTACCTCTATGATAGATTTAACCTCGCTAGGCTGTCTTGTGAATTTTAATTCCGCTTTCGCGAAAGCGAGAAAAGGAGCTACCATATAATTACTAGGAGGAATATAGATAGGAGTGCCTGCAGTGATAATTTCTTGATGTTCTGGTATAATGCCTACTTCTTCATGAGTCTCTCTTATAGCGGTAACAGCATCATCTTGATCTTCTTCTTCCTTACGGCCGCCAGGAAATGCTATCTGACCACTATGAACACCTTTAGAAATCATGCGTTCGATGAGAACAAAATGAGCGATATCTTTTACGGGATATACTAGCATCATAACAGCTGCCTTGCGAGGTGTTTTTTTACTTAGCGACTCGTGTTGCAATTCTTCTAGTCGTTCTACTGCAGCCATTTTAAGTTGCGCTTCAAAACCTGGTAAAGGCATTTTCTTTATTTTTGAAAGCGAATCTTTAAATGCGTTAAATGAAATCAAATGGTCTGTTTTTTATATTAGTGATACTCTTTACTTTAAGTTGTAAAGATAGTTCACAAAAAGAAACGCCGGTACATGTTAAAATAGAAGAGACACGTACTAAAGAACAGGTCTTAAAAGAACGTAAGGAAAAAGAAATTGCTAGGTTCTATAAGCGCAGTGTTAATAGAAAAGGAGATAGTTTATTACCATATATTCCTCAAGATTCTGTAGAGGTTTTTTTTACTCGATATGCTCAAGAACATCCCGAGACTAAGGTGCTAATGACAACGACGTATGGTGATATAGAAATGGAATTGTTTGAAGAAACACCTTTATATCGAGCTAGTTTTCTGTTTTTGATTAATAATGGATATTTTGATGAGACCGTAGTACATCGAGCAGTTAAGGGATTTATAGTTCAAGCTGGGAATAGCGATAATATGATTACTGCACAGAAAAAGGGTAGTGCAGGAAATTATCAATTACCTATGCATATTTTACCCGACGTAAAACATTCTTATGGTACTTTGAGTAGTGCAAAGTATTGGGAGAATAACCCAGAAAACTGGCATAATCCTTTTGACTTTTTTATTTCACTACGTGCTACAAAACATCTGGATGGTGAGCACACTATTTTTGGTCGTGTTACTAAAGGCATGAATGTCGCCGAAGCGATTTCAAAAGTTGAAACCGATTCAAGAGACTGGCCTAAAACGGATATTTATATTGAGATGAGTGTGATGGAGTAAATGTTTTTAATCCTTTGATTTTGAATGTAATAAAATTTATATTATTGGGTAGTAGTTTTAAAAATAAAACATAAAAAAACACCTTTTAAATAGTTGATAAGGTGTTTTTTAAATTATTATTAAAGGTCGTTTTTAGTAACGATATACAATAGCGTTAATATTCATACCAGCACCAACACTTGCAAACATGACTACATCACCTTTTTCTACTTTGTGTTGAGGCATTTTACCACGTACTACTAGATCCATTACCGTAGGAACTGTAGCTACAGAGCTGTTTCCTAGTTTATGTATAATCATAGGCATGATATCACGAGGTACTTCCATATCGTACAACTTGTAGAAACGTTCTACGATAGCCTCATCCATTTTCTCATTTGCCTGATGAATAAAGATTTTTTTCAAGTCTTTAATGTCAACACCAGCTTGATCCATAGCGGCCTTCATACCTTCAGGTACTTTAGAGAGTGCAAAGTTATAAATACGACGTCCATACATTTTAATGTATTTAGTCTTGTCTTGTAAGTCTTTATTATAAGAGGTTTCATTAAAAATAAAGAATGCCTCTTCTTCAGTATAAGTTGCTGTTGCCTGACCTAGTATACCGTGTTCGTCAGTGCTAGGTTCTACTACCACCGCACCAGCACCATCAGAATAAATCATCGAATCACGATCATGAGGATCTACTACTCTAGATAGGGCTTCAGAACCTATTACGAGGACTTTTTTTGCAAGGCCTGATTTTATAAAAGAGTCTGCTTGAGTCAAACCTAGAACCCATCCTGGACACCCAAAAAGGACATCATATGCTACACAAGCTGGGTTTTTAATACCCAGTTTGTTTTTAACTCGGCTTGCGAGACTTGGAACCATATCACTAGAACTACCGTCTGCTTTTACGTCTCCATAGTTATGAGCAACTATAATAAAATCTAATGTTTCAGGATCACACTTTGCATCGTCAATGGCTTTTTGTGCTGCAAAAGTTGCAATATCACTAGTAACGAGTTTGTCGTCCATATAACGACGTTCTTCAATACCAGTAATTGCTACAAATTTTTCAATTATAGTAGCATTGTCACTACCGAAGGAACTACCATCATTATTAAGGAACTCATGATTCATGAATTCTTCATTTTTTCTCACTACATCAGGTATATGACTACCTACTCCTGTAATTTTTGCTCTCATGTTCATCAACTTGTAAAGACAAAAAAAGTGATAAATGCGATGTTTTCCTAATAATTGAAAGCTTAATATATAGAACTTTTCTGTTGTTTAAGAATTTTCTACGTTTACAACGATTTCGTTGCGAATAATATAATGCACTGCATAGTAAATACCTATTAAATTGCTGTATTACTAAAAAAGGCCAAATTAACTGCTGGTCAATTTGGCCTTTTTTTATTAAAATGTATAAACATTAAATGCTACATATACTCTTCCATAGGCGCACAAGTACACATTAAATTACGGTCTCCATAAGCATCGTCTGCACGACGCACGGTAGGCCAAAATTTATTATCTGCAATGTATTCTAATGGATATGCTGCTTGTTGTCTAGTATATGGTAGTTCCCAGTCGTCACTCGTTATCATCTGTAAAGTATGAGGACTGTTTTTAAGAACATTATTAGGATTATCACTAGAGCATTCTGCAATTTCTTTTCTAATAGAAATCATAGCGTCACAGAAACGATCCATTTCTTCTTTAGACTCAGACTCAGTAGGCTCAATCATCATCGTTCCATTTACTGGGAACGATACAGTAGGAGCGTGGAAGCCGTAATCCATCAAACGTTTTGCGATATCAACGACCTCAATACCATGTTCTTTAAAAGGACGACAGTCTATAATCATCTCGTGTGCCGCACGACCTTTCTCGCCAGTATATAAACATTCATAGCTGCCTTTTAGTCGCTCTTTAATATAGTTTGCATTGATGATTGCATACTCTGTAGATCGTTTTAAGCCTTCTGCGCCTAACATACAGATGTAACCATAAGAAATTAAGCATACAGATGCGCTACCGTATGGCGCAGCACTGATAGGTGTAATTGCCTGATCACCACCTGTTGGAATAATAGGATTACTAGGTAAGAATGGAACCAGTTGTGTTGCCACACATATAGGCCCTACACCAGGTCCACCACCACCATGTGGGATAGCAAATGTTTTGTGTAAGTTAAGGTGACAAACATCTGCACCGATGTTACCAGGATTCGTTAATCCAACTTGCGCATTCATATTTGCACCGTCCATATAAACCTGTCCACCGTTCTCATGGATGATACCTGTTATTTCTTTAATGGCACTTTCATAAACACCATGTGTAGAAGGATAAGTTACCATTAAAGCACTTAAGTTATCTTTATGTTTAAGGGCTTTTTCACGTAAATCATCTACATCGATGTTTCCGTTTTCTAGCGCTTTAGTAACGACAACTTTCATACCAGCCATCACTGCACTTGCCGGATTAGTACCATGCGCACTAGATGGAATTAAACAAATATCTCTATGGTGATCTCCACGGCTATGATGATATGCTCGTATTGCCATTAAACCAGCAAACTCACCTTGTGCACCAGAATTAGGCTGTAAAGAAGTACCTGCAAAACCAGTAGCTTCATTTAATTGAAGTTCTAATTTATTCAACATTTCTTGATAACCTTGAGCTTGATCAACTGGTACAAACGGGTGAATATTTCCCCATTGCGGATTTGAAAGTGGTAGCATTTCTGCAGCGGCATTCAATTTCATTGTACAAGAACCCAGCGCAATCATTGAGTGATTTAATGCTAGATCTTTTCGTTCTAATTTTTTGATATAACGCATTAATTCTGTCTCTGAGTGATAAGAATTAAATACTTCATAGGTCATAAACTCAGTTTGACGACCAGTTCCTAAATGAGTGCTATCTAAAAGTTCAGTAATAGGAGTAAAGTCTTTATTTACCGCTTTCGCGAAAGCAGAAACAATGTCATTCAAGTCTGCCAAAGAAGTAGTTTCATTTAAAGAAACCTGAACTGTTTCAGCATCTGGATAATAGAAATTGATTTCTAAAGCCAAAGCCTCTTTTTTAACAGCCTCAGCATCTACTTTAAAACTTAACGTATCAAAGAAGTTTTCGTTAGTTTGATAAATACCTAATTTCTCTACAGCGTCTGCAAGTGTTGCTGTTTGAGAATGTAATTTATTTGCGATAAATTTCAAACCACGTGGACCGTGGTAAACACCATACATACCAGCCATAACTGCTAGTAGTACTTGTGCGGTACAAATGTTTGAAGTTGCTTTATCTCTTTTAATGTGCTGCTCACGAGTTTGTAACGCCATACGCAGTGCACGTTTTCCATCTGTGTCTTTTGTAACACCTATAATACGACCTGGAATTTGTCTTTTAAATTCTTCGCGTGTTGCAAAATATGCTGCGTGTGGTCCACCATAACCTAGTGGTATCCCAAAGCGTTGTGTTGTTCCCACAACCACATCTGCACCCCAATGTCCAGGAGCTTCTAGTAGTACTAAGGAAAGTATGTCTGCAGATACTGCTATACGTATATTGTTCTCTTGGCATTTTTTTGCAAAAGCGGTATAATCTACTACATTACCACTAGCACCAGGATATTGTAATAGAATACCGTAATATCCTGCATTTACGTCTATTTCTTGTGGATTACCTTCTACTAACTCTATACCTAGAGGAATAGCGCGAGTTTTTAAAAGCTCTTTAGTTTGTGGTAAGGCATCTTGATCTACAAAGAATTTTACAACCTTGTCTTTTTTCTGAGCTCTTTCTCTTACTGAAAATAGTAATGTCATTGCTTCTGCAGCAGCAGTAGACTCATCTAGTAAAGATGCGTTTGCTAGCTCCATACCAGTAAGATCAGTGATCATGGTCTGGAAGTTAAGTAAAGCTTCTAGACGGCCTTGAGCAATCTCTGCCTGATAAGGTGTATAGGCAGTATACCATCCTGGATTTTCCAATATATTTCTTTGGATTACCGCAGGTGTTATAGGAGCGTTATAACCTAGACCTATATAAGATCTAAATTGCTTATTCTTATCACCTAATTTTTTAATATGAGATAAAAACTCATATTCACTCATAGCAGTATCTAGCTGTAAATCTTGTTTAAGGCGTATGTTTTCTGGAACGGTTTCATAAACTAGTTGGTCAATAGATTCTACACCTATTGTTTCTAGCATGGGCGCAAGGTCTGCCTTGCGAGGTCCGATATGTCTTAGGGCAAAACGATCTGTATTCATAGTACTTATATGGTCTATTTGAGATAGTGCAAAAGTAGTCGTTTAAGACTTTTAAACTAACAAGCGTTCGCAAGAAATGGATGTATTTTTCAACCTTTTTAACCTAGTTATTAACTATGCGCTGTAAATTTGAATGATGAGGTTATTAAAATTAATTCTAGACTTTTATATACGCAGTAGTTTACACGTGGCAATTTGCTTTGTGGCTTTGGCTATTGTTTATAATAACGTCTATGAATTATATGTTCCTTTTGGATATTATATTTTTTTATTTTGCTCTGCCATTGCAGGATATAACTTAATTAAATACGGCTTTTTATGGCTTAAAAAGCCACTAGGGTTTAACATCACTTATAAGTTGTTATCACTTATGGCAACAGTAATTGCTTTGGCAGTTTTAATAAAACTAGAAATAAGTGGTTATGCGTTGATCTTATTAATGATGATAACAGCAATCAACTTGTTATATGTTTTACCCATTTGGAAAGGTCATGGATTAAGGTATAGCCCATTTTTTAAATTATTTTCTGTTTCTATTGTTTGGGCTATTTTAATTATCGCTATACCTCAATTTTTATATTATGAAACAATACCTGCTGCACACCTGATTAATGACTATAAATTGAGTTTTTTGCCTAGCCATTATATCGAGCTTTATACTTTAAAAATTTTCATTTTAGTAATAGCGCTTTGTATCCCTTTTGAAATTAGAGATTTAAAATATGATGAGGAAGAACTACAGACATTACCACAAGTACTAGGAGTTCAAGTATCTAAATATATCGGATTGTGTTTATGTGCACTTTATCTCTTATTGCTGTTTTTTCAAAATTTTGAAATTGAAGATATTCAATACAGCGAGATCATTATGATTACTATAACTGGAGCGGCTATATGGTTTTCAGGTAAATTTAAGTCAGATTATTATGCTAGCTTTTTTGTTGAGGCTATACCATTATTATGGTTGATAATATTTTGGGCGATATAAGCTTACTTTTTCATGGCAGCTTTCAGTTTGCTTTTAATAGAATTCTTTTGAGATTTAGACAGTTTAACCCATCCTAAACTGTTGATTGTTCTAGAAAATAAACGTGATTTTTTATCAAAATTTCTGCATCTCAAGCAGTGTCCATGATGTAGACTTTGCCTAAATTTTTCTTTGGAAGAAAGATCATTATACTGATCTCTTGTGCTTAAAATACTCGCCTCATCACACGAGATAAAAATTCTACTCATTTTCTTAATCCTTCTTGTACCATTTGCTATTTAAGCAATCCATTAACTGTACGCGTGCACGGTGAATGATTACCCATAGGTTGGACGCTGTGATATCATGTTCCTTACAGATAGTTTCTGTATCCAATTTGTCAATGGTCTTTTGGACAAATATAGTAGCATATCTCTCAGGTAAAGCAGCAATACATTCATTTAATGCTACACCCAATTCTTTTTGTTCAATTTCATCCTCAACATTTGGGTTGCGCAGGTCTCTAACCTGTTCTTCCATCCAGTCACCATTCTGATCTCCATTATCTAGGTAACTCATGCGCACTTCGGCCTGACCCTTTTTTGAATTAGATTTACGATAGTGATCTATTATTTTGCGCTTGAGAATCGAGATTAACCAAGTTCGTTCTGTAGATTGTCCCTTAAATCTATGAGCACTTTTTAAACCTGCCAGAAACGTTTCAGACACCAAGTCTTGAGCCATAATAGAGTCATTTACTCTAGAAATGGTAAAATTAAAAAGGTAGTCACCGTATCGGTCTACCCATTTTTCAGGTATCAGTTTTACTTCTGGCATCGTTTATTTATGTAACGAGTCCTGCTCTTTTAAGCAGGGCATCTATTTTAGGTTCGCTTCCGCGGAAGCGTTTATATAATATCATAGGGTTTTCTGTTCCTCCTTTTGATAAGATATGATCTTTAAAGCTGGTTGCTGTCGATCTATCAAAAATCCCTTTCTCTTTAAAAACTTCAAAGGCGTCTGCATCGAGTACTTCTGCCCATTTATAACTATAATATCCCGCACTGTAACCACCTTGAAAAATATGACCAAATGCCGTACTCATACAACTGGAAGAAACATCTGGATATAAATCTGTTTTCTCAAAGACTGTTCTTTCGTGGGCTTTTACATCTGTAATATCTGATGGATTAATACCATGCCAGCTCATGTCTAACATACCAAAAGATAACTGTCTTAAGGTCTGTAAGCCTTCTTGAAAATTTGCCGCTTTTTTAATTTTTTCAATGTACTCTAGCGGGATCACCTCATCGGTTTCATAATGTCTCGCAAAAATCTCTAAGGCTTCTTTTTCATAACACCAATTCTCTAAAATCTGGCTAGGTAATTCTACAAAATCCCAGTAAACTGATGTTCCTGATAAACTACGATAACGTGTGTTTGCTAACATGCCGTGTAATGCATGACCGAATTCATGAAACAAAGTAGTTACTTCATTAAACGTGAGTAATGACGGTTTTGTATTTGTAGGTTTAGTAAAATTACAAACGATAGAAACGTGTGGACGTTCATTTTTGTTATTTTCTACATATTGACTTTTAAAAGAGGTCATCCAGGCACCATTGCGTTTCCCTTTACGTGGGAAGAAGTCTGCATAAAATATAGAATTTAAACTTCCATCTTCATTTTTAACCTCATAAGTCATGACATCATCATGATATTTATCTACCTGTGTTGTCTTTTCAAAGCTTAGTCCAAAAAGACGATTTGCCACCTCAAAGGCACCATCGATTACATTTTCTAGTTTAAAATAAGGTTTTAATAATTCATCATCTAGTTCAAATAATTGTTTTTTCAACTTCTCAGCATAGTATGCGGCATCCCATTTTTGCAATTTTGTAATAGGCTCACTCACATCAGATTTTGAAGCGGCAGCTATGGCAAAATTTTGTAATTCTAAAAAGTCACGTTCTGCTGCTGGTTTTGCTTTTTCTAGAATATCGTTAGAAAATTCCATGACCTTTTCTGGTGTCATGGCCATACGTTCTTCTAGCACAAAATGAGCATGCGTCTCATAACCTAAAAGTTGTGCTCTTTCATATCTTAAAGCAGCTATTTGAAGTACATTATCTTGATTATCAAATTGGTCTTTAAAAGCTCTAGACCCAAAAGCCATTGATAGTTCCTTACGTAATTCACGATCGTCAACATAAGTCATGAAAGGGATATAGCTAGGGTAGTCTAATGTGAAAATATATCCTTCCTTTTCTTTGGCTTTAGCAAGCTCTGCTGCAGCTTCCTTAGCACTCTCTGGTAAACCAGCTAGTCTAGAATCATCTTCTAAATGTAATTCATAAGCATTAGTAGCAGCGAGAACATTCTCACCAAATTTCAAGGTCAACTGGGATAGTTGACTATCAATCTCGCGCAAGCGTGATTTTTTATCTTTACTTAAATTTGCACCATTACGTGAGAAACTCTTGTATTTTTTGTCCAATAGAGTAGATTGTTCTACATCTAAATTGAGTTCGTTTTTAGATTCGTAAACCTCTTTAACACGTTTGAATAGTGACTCGTTTAAAGTGATATCATTACCAAATTGTGAGAGTTTAGGACTTACTTCTCTAGCAATTCGTTGAATCTCATCATTAGTCTCGGCACTATTCAAATTAAAAAATATACTTGATATGCGACTTAATAAATCTCCAGATGCATCAAGGGCTTCAATCGTGTTTTCAAAAGTAGGCGCTACAGTATTATTAGTTATAGCATCTATTTCTTTACGTGCCAATTCTATGGCAGTATCAAATGCTTCTTCAAATTGCTCTTCTTTTATTAACGAAAAAGGAGCGGTATTTTGAAAAGTATCAAATTTTTCTAATAAAGGGTTTTTAGTAACACTCATGATATGGTAAAATTAATCTTCAAAAGTCAATATGTTCCATGTAGAACTGTTAAACTTTTGTACAAAAAGGTTAAACAAAATAATTTAAACAAAAAAGTAGCCATAGCCACCTAGCGTAATCATTAATATACTGTGTATGATGCCTAGGTAATTATAACGTGCTTTTACAAATTGTCTATTAATAATGATAGACATTAAGAAATGAATACCACCAGCGGTTAGAAATTGCCATTGTGGTGTGTATTTATCCATTCCCATAATCATAAACCAAACAATGGTAAGGCTTATGATTATAATAGATGCTATTTGAAAAGATCTAGACATTGTTGCGCATCTCTTGTGCGGCCTTAGTTACTTTCTCCTTAAGACTTTCTTTATAAGCAACAATACGTTCACGTACGTCTTCTTGTGTGGCACCTATGATTTGTGCAGCAAGAATTCCTGCGTTTTTTGCACCATTAAGTGCAACCGTTGCGACAGGTACGCCACCAGGCATTTGTAAAATTGAAAGAACACTATCCCATCCATCAATAGAGTTTGATGATTTTACAGGGACACCTACTACAGGTAAAGGAGATAAACTTGCTACCATTCCTGGTAAATGAGCAGCGCCACCAGCACCAGCTATGATAACAGCAATCCCATTCTTATGGGCGTTTTTACCAAAATCATACATTTTCTCTGGTGTACGATGTGCACTTACAACATCTACATCGGTCTCTATTCCTAATTCTTTTAAAACGTCTATAGCGTCCTGCATCACTGGCAAGTCACTAGTAGAGCCCATTATTATTGCTACTTTTTTATTCATGCCCTAAAATTAGCAATTATGCCGTAAAGGCAGTCGCTATTTAAGAGCATTTTTTATTTTCTTTTGTTTCTGCAATCATTCCTACTTACTGTTTACTTATCTGCAATGTTTTTGTGATATAAACGACATAATACTTAACAAATCTTAAAGAACCGAAAACTCTTTAATCACGTAACTTTACTTAAAAATAAGACATGAAATATTTAATAATAGCTTTAACGATTATTGCAGCTATAGGTTGTAAAACATCAACAACAGATTTAGCACAGAATGATACTCAAGAAAAAGTATATGAAGTACAAAAATCTGATGCACAATGGAAAGCAGAGTTAACACCAGCGCAATATGATGTACTGCGTCGTGCAGGTACAGAACGACCTCACACGAGCCCTTTAAATAAACAATACGCCGCAGGAACCTTAATCTGCGCAGCTTGTAATGCTCCTGTTTATGATAATGCAAACAAATTTGATTCTGGAACTGGCTGGCCAAGTTATGACCAAGCGATTGAAGGTCAAGTGGAACGCGATGTGGACTATAAAATAGGCTACGCACGTACAGAATTAAAATGTAATACATGCGGTAGTCACCTAGGACATGAGTTTAATGATGGACCTAGCGATACAACTGGAAAGCGCCATTGCATAAATGGAGTAGCTCTAGAATTTATACCTGAAGGTGAGGCAATTCCTGCTTTAAATAAATAATATCATGAGCTGGTGTAGATTACGCTTTCGCGAAAGCGTATTTACAAATCAAAGCGAACAAACAATAGTATTATGTTAGAAAAAACAGATGCAGAGTGGAAAAAGGAACTCACTCCAGAGCAATATAGAGTTCTAAGAGAAAAAGGAACAGAGCGACCATTTACAGGTGAGTATAATACGCATTATGAAGATGGAACTTATAGCTGTGCCGCTTGTGGAAATGAATTATATAAGTCTGAAACTAAATTTGACAGCGGTTGTGGATGGCCATCTTTTGATGATGAAATAGAAGGAGCTATTATGCGCAAACGTGATGTATCTCATGGTATGATTCGGACCGAGATTATGTGTGCTAACTGCGGTAGCCATCTAGGCCATGTTTTTAACGATGGACCTACAGCGACAGGAATTAGACACTGTGTAAACAGTGTGAGTGTGGATTTTAAGAAAGATTCTTAATTTTTTAATTCTTGTCTTTCCGGAATTCTAGGTTTAGGATAATTCCAGTATTCTAGAACTAAAATTCTTTCTTTTTTAAGTTCGTCTAGTTCTTTTAGGTTTAGTTTTTCAAGGTTTTTGTAGAAACGGTTTAATGCGATGCTATCCATGTATTTATTATAAGATGCTACAAAAGATTGAAGGACAAGTTTACTTTGACTTAAATCTGCTTTTTTATCTCTTATAATGATTAGTCCAGTTCTGTTTTTATAAGCATATTCATTTTTATTCTTAATAACTCTGTCAATTTTTAAAAGTAAATCTGAAGTGTCATTTACAAATTCTTGTTCAACTAGTATTTGATTATCTCTATTAATAAGTACCTCTACATTCAATTTTAAGCCACAGAACATGGGCATATCACATGGCTGTTGAAATCTTGCTGCAATAGTTAAACTATCAATTTTGAGATTAAAATCTTTAGAGGTTTCACAGCCATCTGGCATTAATTCCTCGTTTAATTGAACGAAGAATAATGAATCGGGTTGGTCAAATTTTATATCTAAAGTAGGAACACTATCAGAATGACTTAGTAGGTAACTAGTGTAGTCAAATGGAGTATCGATTTCTAGAATAGTATTCTTTTCATGTTTGCAGGAAAGAAATGCAATTAATGCTAAAAGTAGGAGAGGTTTTCTCATTAAAACTCGTTGTTGATTTCAGAAGCCGCTGGCGGTGGCGGTGGAACTCTTAAGCTTTCTATATCATAAAACACAATTAACATTCCGTGTTTTCTTTTAAAATCATTTAAATCTGACTGCGATGCCTTATGAATAGGTTTTCCATATTCCTGCTTAAATAAAGAAGTTGAGAAAGTTAGGTAAGCTTCAATAATATCCTCAAGAATTTTCTCTGTTATTAAAGCGTCACTTTTTGAATCTACTTTAAAACGTATTATAAAACGTTTGTAGTCACGTTCTATAGTATTCAAAAATATTAAGCTTTGATCTTTGACTTGATTTGGTTTGATAATTTTATAATTGAACCAAAGCCCATTCTTATCATTTATTTCAAACGACAACCTTGTTGGATTCGATGGTGGTGGCGGATTGTGACAAAACTCGGCAGCAAAACATTGTACTTTGTAAGCACCAATCTTGTAATTGAATCGGAAACCATCAAAACATTCCTGTTGTGTATAATTATCTATTATTTTAAAAATATTCTTAGAAGGTGCGTTTGCCGGAAATTCAAAAGTTGGAATATTTTCATCATTATTCCGCAACAAATAAGCTTTGTAGTCAAATGCTTTTTCCTCAGGAACTTCAGTTTCAACCGAGTCCTTACAAGAAACAAAAAGCAAGGTGAATACAGAAAGTAGTAAGAGTTTTTTCATATAGGTAAGTCATCAAGTTTTGTGCCTTTAAATATTTTAAACTGAAACTGAAACTTAAACCTAAACTTACACTTGATACTGCGCTGCGAGTAAAAACTTAAAAAAGACTCAAGACCTACTTAGAATTCCACTCCGGCAAATCCTCAGTCCATACTTTAATCTTCATCTTCTTCTGAATCACGCGCCAGTGGTGAGACTCTTCTGAGCTTATGAACGTAATAGCTTCTCCTGGATTTTCAGCTCGACCGGTTCTTCCTATACGGTGAACAAAGTCTTTAGGAGATCGAGGTAATTCATAATTTACTACAAAAGGTAAAAACTCAATGTCTATTCCGCGAGCGAGTAAATCTGTTGAGACTAATGCCGTTAATTCTCCAGATTTGAATTCGCTCAATGCAGAGTTTCTTGCACCTTGACTTTTCTTACTATGAATAGCTTTTGAGGCTATTCCATTCTTTTTAAGCTTATCGTTGACATGATCTACTTGGTAGGTAGAAGAGCAAAAAATCAGTACTTGAGTCATCTCTTTTTCTTTCATGAGATGTCTTAATAATGCTCCTTTTTTATTCTCAATGACTCGATAACCTATTTGCTTAATTAAAGATATATCCTCTTCCTTTTCTTCTACAGATGCTGTTACTGGATCATTCAGCAAAACTCTTTGTAATTCATCAACATCTTCACTCAACGTGGCAGAGAATAACAAGTTTTGTCTTTTGTTAGGTAATAGTTTTAGTATCTGGTCTAGTTCCTTTTTAAAACCTTTAGTCAGCATTTTATCGGCTTCATCGAGGACTAAAGCTTTGACATTTTTTAAATGCACTGCGTTTGCTTCAATAAGTTCTAACAATCTACCAGGTGTCGCTACTAGAATATCGACGTTATTCATCTTACGCATTTGCGGATTTATGGAAGCACCGCCATAAACAGCCATAGTAATCAACGGCTTTGTTAAAGCTTTAGAGTATGGAATAAAAACCTCACTTACCTGCGCTGCTAGTTCTCTGGTAGGTACCAGTATCAATGCGGTAATATGTCTGTTTTCAGATTCAATTCCTTCTAATCGCTGTAAAAGCGGTAGGGCATAGGCCATGGTTTTACCAGATCCAGTTTTTGCAATTCCTAGCACATCTTTGCCAGCCAGAATATCAGGCATGGCTAGCTTTTGAATAGGTGTAGGGTGAGAGAATTGATTTTCTCTTAAGGCAAAAAGTAATTGGTTAGATAATCCTAAGGATTCAAAAGACATATGTTGATTTTATACCATGCAAAGATAGCTCGTTTTTGCAGTAAAATGCATCTGTCTTAGTATGTGTAACTGATATGATATTTAGTATTAAAATTTCAAGTTTAGGCTATGAAATCCTCAAGTTGACTATTTTTAATCATCTTCACGTATTCTGGTGATGTGAATCTCAACTCTACGGTCATAAAAATCACCTTTTCCGGTTTTAAAATTAGCCTGTTTCCCTATGGTCGTTAGACGATCAGCAGCGACTCCATATTTAACGAGAAAACGTTTTACTTGTTCTGCTCTAGCTTGTGATAGATTCCATTGGCCTGTGTCCATGTCTCGACCATAAACACCAGCAGATAGACAGCATATATGGCCTTGTATCTCGATTTCATATTTTTTATGAAGTAATAAAGAGTTGATAATAGAGTCCATTACTGGAAAAGAAGATTCTCTTAAAACATGCCTGCCTGGATAGAAAATGACATTGTTAAATACTAGTTTATCACCTATTTGAAGACTGTCTTTTAAGATATCATAAGAACGGTATTTTTCAATACTATCTGCAGCAACGGCTATAGGTTCTACTCTAGGCTCAGGTTCTTCTTCATAAGTTACTGTTATATCTACTCGTCTATTTTGAGTGCGTTGTTGTTTAATGTTTGAACTGGACTGTAATGCAACTTCTCCTATAGCTTGCTCGCTAAATGCACCGTATGCATAATTAGGTTTCAAATAATCAATAATAGACCAAACTCGTTCCCATGCTAGTTGCTCGTTATAAACAACACTACCACGGTCGTCACAATAACCTGATAGAGAAATATTTGTGATTCTAGAACTTTCAGAATTGATAACATAGGTGTTAATTATATCCAGTGATTGAGTATTTAAAACAGCACTATCGGTATCAAAGTAAACCGAAAACTGTTCGGTCTTTTGTTGAGCGGTAACCACGACAGAAAAAATTAAGAAAAAGTATTTTATCATCTTCATAACAATAGAAAAACGTTGCAAGCATTAAATTAGTGTTTTCAATCCAAAACGATGTCTGAGAAGTTAACTATATCATATTATCAACATAATGATGTCGTGGAATTATCTCAAGATTTGATAGGTAAAAAGATTGTAAGTAATATTAACGGAGAACTAACAAGCGGCATAATTACTGAAACTGAGGCTTATCGTGGTTATGATGATAAGGCTTGTCACGCACATTTAGGTCGTTTTACAGATCGTGCTAAGGTGATGTATGAACCAGGTGGCGTTGCTTATGTTTACTTGTGTTATGGCATCCATCATTTATTTAATATCATCACAAATACTGATGGTAATGCAGACGCTATTTTAATACGTGCAGTAGAGCCTGTAGAAGGTATAGACATCATGCTAAAACGCAGAGGTAAAAAGAAACTAGATAAGATCTTAACCTCAGGACCTGGTAATTTTAGTAAAGCCTTTGCACTCGATAAATCGTTCTATGGAGCAGATTTAACCGGTGATGAAGTATGGATAGAGAAGAGTGATTTATTGCGCTTTCGCGAAAGCGATATTATATCAACCACTAGAATAGGAATCGATTATGCTGGTGAAGATAAGAATTTACCATGGCGTTTCTACCTAAATACTAGCGATTATATAAGCAGGCGATAACTCTTACGAACTGCGGAATTTTTCTAAAAACTCTGCACGTTTTGCTCTTGCGACAGGTATGGTCACATCACCTGTTAAGGTTACATATCCATCGTTTAAATACTTAATAATATGATTAGTGTTTGCTACATAAGATTTGTGCACATGGTAAAAATCTGGATGAGATAATAGCTTTTTGAAATGTCCAATGCTGCTGGAGCTAAGAATGGGTTTACGATTTGTGAAGTGAATTTTAGTATATCCATCAACGCCTTCACAATGCGTGATACTTTTAACTTTTACAAACTCTAATCCATCAGTTGATGGAATGACAATTTTCTTTTTTTGAAAGTTTTCTTGATTGATGTTTTCTAGTAGTTGCGTGTTTTTAACTAGTGCATTTTTTTGCTCGATATTTGTTGTAGCATTAGTGACTGCTTCTACAAGGTCTTCATTATCAATAGGTTTAACTAGGTAGCCTATAGCGCATTGTTTAATAGCGTCTAAGGCATATTGATCAAAAGCTGTGGCAAATATGATTTCGAATTGCGGTTTTTTAAACTGTTCCAATACATCAAAACCGCTCATGCCAGGCATGGCGATATCTATAAATACTAGTTGTGGTTGTAACTCGTTTATAATATCAAATGCGAGCGCTGGTTTTTCTATCGTTGCTACGATTTCCAGATCTGGACATAAGCGTTCAATTTTATTTTTAAGTATCGCGATAGCCTTAGGCTCATCATCTATTAAAATAGTTTTTATGCTCATAACTCACTTAAATTTTGAATGATTAATTGAACGATGGTACCTGTACCGTCATCAATATCAGATCGGTCATTGATAGAGAAGGAGATGTTCCAGTCGCCACTATCGTTTAAAATATCTAATCGTTCTGCAATAACAGCACTAGAGTGTGCCTTTGCCGTACCAGTGGTGTTTTTATTGTGTTTTTTAGTCTTATTAATACCAATACCATCATCTTTAATAACTATTTGATATTGATTATCCTCTTTAGTTGTTTTAAAATCGACTTCTATAGTACCCGTTGAGGTTTTATGAAAGATTCCATGATTTACCGCGTTCTCTAGTATAGGCTGTATCATCATGGTCGGTATGTTGAGGTCAGTAGTATCTAGCGATTTATCTATATTAATATAATATTCAATTTTATCTTCAAACCTTAGTTTTTCAATATCTAGATATTTTTTAATGAAGGCTATTTCTTCTTTAAGTGTAATAGTTTTGGTACGAGAATAATCAAAAAAGAGACGCATTAATTTTGAAAACTTGGTAAGATAATCTTCGCTTATCTCGACCTCATTGCGCTGGATATAATACTGGATAGCATTTAAACTATTATGTACAAAATGCGGATTGAGCTGACTGCGCAAGGCATTAAGCTCACTCTCGTATTGTTTCTTTTGTGCGGCCAGTTGATCTTCTAGTTGTTGTTGAAGAAGCTGGTTTTTACGATTGTTGAAGGTTATAAATAAAAACACCATTCCTAGCACAACAACCAGTACTAAAATGAAAAGTAAAGTATAAGTTAATACTAGATTATTCATAATCTTTAGATAGCTTTATTCCATAAATGATGCTACTATAAAGTAATACGCTTACCGTAGTAATAATCGTGAAATAAATATTAGTAGTAAGTTTAAGTTTTTCTTGTATAAGAAAGAATACAATAACTAGATTTATTTGATAGATAACTATACCTATGGAGATCCAGAAAGCCGGCGTTTTGTTATAGCGTACTACATTATCTGAAAGCAAGAGCTTGTATAAATAGAAAAAAACATTAATTAATAAAATGATAGAGATTATAAAATTTGCATAATAAAATATCTCTCTTAAAAAATTTTGTTGAAAGGCGCTGATGAAAAATGATAAAAAAATGGTAGAAATACTGATAAAGAGCAAGACTTTATTTTTAATATGTTTATAAAACCAATAGGACAATATAAGATTAGAAATTAATATAATAAGATTGCTGAAAACCTGTAGTTTAGAACCATGATAAAGCCTAAAATATACACCAGACAAGTCAAGAACGGTAGTTACTAATAAAAAAATAAGTATCCATAATTCTGGTTTATTTTTAATGTGATTCCAGTTAATTACTGCATATAATAATGCAGTAATCATACTAGAATACAGAATATAACTCGTTACTTCTACTAATGTCATTGTTTAAGGATTAGATAATCCAGTACCTACTGGTGGCATTCCTGCATTACCATGATTTAATAAGTCAGCACCAGGAATATTAGGTGCTTGTGGGAAGATTGCAGAGCCAGTAGTTACCACTGGATATCCTGTAGGAGCAAAAATAATGGTCGTTTTATAGTTATTAGTTGTAGGGTCATTTTGAGCAGCTAGATATGCTCTTATTCCTAAGTTTTCATATTCTCCTTCAAAACTCTCCACGTATTCAATAAAACATTTCATATCATCTAAGTTAAAGTGAACTTCAGGTGTATGAGAAACATTAATGGAATCACCGTTTGTATTTATATAAGGTAAATTTTCATTCATAATCGTTTGATTGATTTGATTAAAATCATTGACCATTTGAACTCCTTGAGGTCTTTGAATAATTCCATGTCCATCACCTGAACAATCTAGAGCTGTTTCTGGTGTGTCAGTTGGCCAGTTACAAGCGGTTACTAATAGAACAATACAAGCCAGTAATAGATAGTTAATTTTTTTAGTTTTCATAAGGTTGGGTTTTAAGTAAGTTTTAAAGGTATATGTTTTTTTATTATCGTTAGAATCGCTTTCGCGAAAGCGAAATATTATAAAAGAACCAGCGCAGCAAGATTGCTCCATACTACGCTGTCTCCTTGTAATTACATTCTACAAGAATAGAATTCTGTGATTACGGCGGTATTACCGATAACAGTTCTAGTTTCGGTTGTGACCGTTTGTGACCATCCTGATTGGTTTGTTATCCTTACGGTGTAGGTTCCATCGGCTAGGCCAGAAAAGAATATATTTCCATTAATGTCAGTAGTTGCAGTTCTAATCACTGTATTTGAATTATCTAATAATTCAAAGACCCAATTGTCACCTATACTGTCTGTAATAGCGTTGAACATTCTATCGCAGTTTACCTCTTCAAGAACATTTTGTACTGTTATAGTATTGTTCTCACAACATTCTTCACTGTTATTTGAAATGACAACCTCGCCATTACTAGTTACCATATCTCCTAAAAACGAGAAGCCTAAAATTACTGCACCGGTATTGATTAAACTTCCTCTTATACTATAACTACCAGCAGGTAAATTAAAATTAGTTTGCGACCATGCAGGTATTGCAGTTCCTGTCCATATATAGGTAGCACTTGTGTCTAAAACTGCACCTGTATTATTATCTACTAATTCAAAATACATACGATCGTCTGCCTTGAATACAAAGTTGTAATCTACTTGAGTGTCCTCAAGCACGCAGAAGGAACGTTCAAACACAAAAGGTACTTGAATACCAGCATTATTTACGGCATTATTACAACCAAAAGATCCGTTAGGTCCTAAATCAAATGGAGCTAGAGTTCCAGTACCAGGTTGATTTACCCAAGCGCTGCTTCCCATGGCGCCAAAATTCATGGAATAAGCATCATTTGAAAATGTTCCTACAGCTGCATTAGTACAAGGGTTACTTGCGTTTCCTTGAAATAATGGTGGTTGATTAATTACTTTCCAGAATGGATCTATTGCTCCAAACGCAGCGGCTATAGGATCTCCATTTGCATCGATTCCACTAGATAAGTTTAAACTTCCTTTTAGATCACAGCCTTCTGGAAGAATGGGCTCGTTTGTTATACACTCACAAAACTCATTAACCGTTCCGTCGAGTATGGTGTCACCATTACTGTCACAATCATCACCTATGTTTGCTTCTAGGTTAGGGCAATCTGGATCATTATCTCCAGTGTAGCCGCAAACTTCATCGCCGTCGCAGGAAAGAATCATAATAGCTAAGAAGCTTAATCCTATTGTTTTAAAATTACTTATAATATTTTTCATGTTTTCTATTTTTAATCTCTGCCACATCCGTGACAGAGATATTGTGTTATAAATGAATTATTCTGGACAGATTACTTTCATCTCTGTTCTACGATTGATTTGATGTTCAGCAGCGCTGCATTCAATACCGTCTGCACAGCGGTTTAAAAGTCTAGTTTCTCCATAACCTATTCCCACTACACGATTTGCATCTATTCCTTGAGAAGCGATATAATCTCTAGCGGCACTAGCACGGTTTTGAGAAAGTGTTTTATTATAAGCGTTTGAACCTCTAGAATCTGTGTGAGATGATATTTCTATGTGAATATCTGGATTGTCCTTCATAAATTGTACAAGTCTGTTCAATTCAGGTTCAGCATCGGCTCGTATATAGTACTTGTCTAAATCATATAGGATGTTTTTAAGAGCGATTGCTTTACCACAGTCTGCCTCTTCTAGACATACTTCTAATTTTACAAATAGAGTAGTACTACGGTCATAATTTTCTGTAGAAATCGTTTCTGTTTGTGAGAAGTAGTTTGCTTTTTTACCACGTAGAGAATAGGTAGCTTTTTGCTTTACATTGAAAATAAATTCTCCTTGAATATTTGTGATAGTGTTTTTTTGCTCTGCATCGGTAAGATTATTTAAAATTACAGAGACTCCATCCAGCGCTGTTGTTGTATTACATACTACAGCATTTCCTTTAAGAATAAAGTTTAGATCGCTGTAAACAATTTCTTTTTGGAGAGTTTCATTTGCCTTGAACTCATTTTTTACTGCTGTAGTTCCTTCTAGATTTACATCATATAATTTTCCTTCTATAGTATAGTCATCTTTTTTAATGTCGTTAAAAACAACTGCACCATAGGAATTTGAAGTCCCAGTTTGAACTATATTTCCTTCTGTATCTTTAAGAACGACCTCAGTATCGGCTAATAGTTCTTTGGTGAATTTATCTCGTGCAATTACAGTTAAATTGTACTTATCACAAACTTGACATTCTTCTTTATCATGTTTATTGAGCTTAAAAGTAACACCAGCAAAAGCTCCTACTGAAGAAATGTCACAATCACATGGCTCTTCTCGCTGTCTATAAGAACGCTGTGTTAAAAAAAGAGCTCCTTGATCGTCATTAAATTCATGATATCCAGTAGAAATGCCACTTTCTACAGATTCTGTTACATTGAGATGTCTCATGTAATAAGCACCTGCATGGATTCCCCATGACGAGTTGAAAAAGTAAGTTAATCTAGTTTGTAACTTAAAGGTCAAGGCACTACCTACGTCATATCCAGCATGAAAGTTTAATGGAACATCTGTACTATTAGCAGTAGAACCTTCATGAGAGACACGTCCGCCTTTTATGGACGCAAGTCCTACACGAGAATTGAACTCGGCACTGAAGTTTCTATTTGCGTTGCGATATTGAAAATTAGGTCCTATCCCATAGAAAAGTCGGGTTATTCCATCTTCTGTCACATTAAATGAATTAAAGGCAGAACCGTCAAAATCGATGAGCCCATCTGTAGGATAAGTAGTTTCGGGACTGTTCTTGATGTAATCTACATCTATACCTACACCGATCCAATTCCAATAATAATCAACACTTATTCCAGCTTCAAGGCCACCATTGTAATCTATGTATGGTGTGTTATTGTGATAAGATGGAAAATCATAACCTATACGAGGTGATATTTGAAGATAATTGTCGGTCGCATGGTTCACTTGCGACCATGAAATGATACCTTGTAATAGGATTAATAAAATAAGTAATGGTTTATAAAATTTCATAATTCAGAGTTTTATTTATAAAGTGAAAGAGCGATGATTTATTTTTTTGGCTAATCCTTAAACCACAGCTCTGTCACTGTTATTTGTGGCTTTCCACGGTTCAAATATGAAATCTAATACAAGAGTTAACTAGAGGTAATTGATGAACGGTAGCATTCAATACAGCAATGGTTTTTTTGAAAAGCTGATAGATTTTCAGTTTTGCTGCCACCTTGTCATTTTGTTTGAAATGGTACTGCCTTTGAGTAATAGAAGGAAGATGAATAATCCCGCTTTCGCGAAAGCGTAATTACAATAACTTAAAGAATAACACATATTATGTCACAAAAAGGAACCATTAACGTGGCGGTGGAAAACATTTTTCCGCTTATTAAGAAGTTTTTATATAGTGATCACGAGATTTTTCTACGTGAGCTTATTTCAAATGCTACCGACGCAACGCTCAAACTGCAACATCTTGCCCGTATAGGAGAAGCAAAAGTAGAATTGGGCGAGCAGCAAATAGAGGTGAAGATTGATAAGGAGGCAAAAACATTGCATATTATTGATCAAGGTTTAGGGATGACAGAAGATGAAGTGCAGAAGTACATCAACGAAGTTGCCTTTTCTGGAGCTGAAGAGTTTCTTGAAAAATATAAGGACACCGCAAAGGATAGTGGTATTATAGGACACTTCGGTCTGGGATTCTATAGTGCTTTTATGGTGGCCGATAAGGTGGATATCATTACTAAATCATTTAAAGATGAACCAGCAGTACACTGGTCATGTGATGGCTCACCTAATTATACGATTGAACCAGCAGATAAGACCGATTTTGGGACAGAGATTGTATTGCATATTTCTGATGATGAATTAGAGTTCCTAGAGGAATCTCGTATCACAGAGTTATTAAATAAATACAATAAATTTATGCCTGTTCCAATTAAATTTGGAATGAAAACAGAAACTCTACCAAAGCCTGATGATGCTAAGGAAGAAGATCCAGCGCCGACTCAAGAGGTAGATAACATTATTAATAACCCTAATCCAGCATGGACTAAACAACCAGCTGATTTAGAGGACCAAGATTATAAAAATTTCTACAGAGAATTGTACCCGATGCAATTTGAGGAGCCTCTTTTTAATATTCATTTAAATGTAGATTATCCTTTTAATCTTACAGGTATATTATATTTCCCAAAAATGACTCAAGACTTGAATGTACAAAAGGATCGTATCCAGTTGTATCAAAATCAAGTTTACGTTACTGACAATGTGGAAGGCATCGTGCCTGAATTTTTAACCATGTTACGTGGTGTGATAGATTCTCCAGACATTCCTTTAAATGTTTCGAGATCATATTTACAAGCAGATGGCGCGGTTAAAAAAATATCTAGTTACATTACCCGTAAAGTTGCAGATAAGCTTAAATCCTTATTTAATGAAGATCGCGCTGCTTTTGAAGAAAAGTGGAACGATATAAAGATAGTCATTGAGTATGGTATGTTGAGTGAGGAGAAGTTTTTTGAAAAAGCAGATAAGTTTGCACTTTATCCTACTGTAAATGGATCTTATTATACTTGGGATGAATTAATAGAGAAAATTAAGCCTACTCAAACGGATAAAGATGACAAGACAGTTGTATTGTATACTTCAAATAGAGAAGCTCAACATAGTTATGTAAATGCAGCATCAGATAAAGGGTATGAGGTATTATTGCTAGATTCTCCTATAGTATCTCACTTAATGCAAAAACTTGAAAGTTCTAAAGAGAATGTTTCTTTTGTGAGAGTAGATGCAGATCATATAGATAATTTGATTAAGAAAGATGAAGATCAAATTTCAAAATTATCAGATGAAGAAAAAGAATCCTTACAAAAAACCATAACTGACACGATTAGCGACGCGAGCTACACTGTTCAAGTAGAAGCAATGAGTAGTGACTCAGCGCCTTTTATTATTACACAGCCAGAATTTATGCGACGTATGAAAGAAATGCAAGCCACTGGTGGCGGCGGTGGTATGATGGGCTTCGGTAATATGCCAGATATGTACAATTTAGTTGTTAATGCAAATCACGATCTTATTCAAGAGATTTTTAACTCAAAATCTGATGAAAAGAAAGCGAGTTTAATTAATCAATCAGTCGATCTAGCTAAGCTTTCTCAAGGTCTTCTAAAAGGAGAAGCTCTTACAGATTTTGTTAAGAGAAGTTATGATTTAATAAAATAAAATAGCTTAAGTTTAAGCTAACTAACAAAAACACTCACTCAAAAGGTGAGTGTTTTTTTGTTGATATTTTTGAGGTCAAAAACTAATAGTTTACCAGCTTAAAGCGATAGACATTTTTTGTGTTAATAATTAGAAATCATTAATTAATGTAGGATAAAGATGTGAATTCTTTATTATTTGTTTAATTTTATTAGGTCAATTGTTAAACGAAATCCTTTTCGAAACCTACTTAATTTAGGGATTACCCTACAAAATATAAATTAACATAAAATTAACATAATCTGTCAGGTGTTGTTTTTGCTGTAAAAATTTAGTTTTGATTAAGAAGTGAAAGAACATTTCTTTAGGTGCATTTGCATATCTTTAAAATTCGCTGTTATCTTTGATGCGTAATTAAGAAACAGCTCAAGTTTTTTAAAAACAATTGGCAGATATCCCTATCTCCTGTCATAATTAACCCCTTAGATTAATGAACCTTGGTTCGCAAATGAATTATAGCATGTAAGGCTATTTTCATCGCTCGCAAATGTGTTTATATTAATTCTAAATATTTAATTATGAAAAGAGTAATCATGAGTGCCGCGGCACTTGCAATAGGAGGATTTGTCTTTGCACAGACTCCGCAGACAATCGCACCAATAGTACAGCAGTCATCTCCGACAGCAGCAGCCACAGTAGGTGGTAACTATTCTGACATCGACCAAAAAGGTATTGGTAGTGATGCAAAAGTTCAACAACAAGGAACAGCAAACGCTTCATTTATCGAGCAAACAGGTACTGATGTTGCAAATCGCAACTCAGTAGATGTACTACAATGGGGTAATGTACAACCTAGTATAAGTGGACACCTTAACTATTCTGATATCAAGCAAGATGGTGCAGGTAATGATTTTATGGCAACACAACAAGGTGATGAAAATGAAATTTCAGGTTTACAAATTGGACTAGATAACGCTGCACTTGTACAACAAGGAGCAAATACTCCACAGCAAGCCGAAAACAATTTAGCTAAAGTTGATCAAGATGGTAAAGATAACTATGCTGAAGTTCAACAACGTTATGATGATAATGAAGCAAGCATTCTTCAAAGAAATGATGCTGCAGCTGGTGTAGGTAACCGTTCTTATCAAGACCAAGTTTCAAATCCTAACCAATCTGCAGGTCAAGTTGCAATAGGCGAGCAATGGGGTGATAATAACGAGGCTGTACAAATTCAAGATAGTGGTTCTCCTGCATTAGGTGGTGGAAATCATGCTGAAATCCAGCAAGGTGATGCAACGAAAGACGCAACTGATGCATTTGCACAACAAGTTCAGTCTGGTGCAACTAACGAAGCTTATGCTACACAATTCTTATCTGGTGATGAGTCTTATCAAGAGCAATTAGGTACAGACAACAAAGCTGTAGTAAATCAAAATACTGCTGGATCTTTAAATGGTGGTGATAACCTGGTTGAGCAATTCCAAGATGGTGATCGTAACGAAGCACGTTCTACTCAAAACGGTAACAACAACATGGTTAACCAAGAGCAGTATGGAATGGATAACTATTCTCGTGTAAGTCAAGGGAATGGACAAGCAGTTGGTAACATGGCTACTTCTATTCAAGATGGTGCTGATAACAATTCTGTGATTAACCAACGTGCAAATGGTAACATGTCTATGGTAGATCAAACGGGTAATGGACAAACAAGTTTAATCAACCAAAATGCGCCATTAGCAGGACAACCAGCATTAACTTCTGGTCAAAACACTGCAACAGTTATTCAAAGAAATGCAAATGTTGCTTTAACTCCTCAAGCTAGAAGAGCGGCAGCAACAAAAAGACACACATTTTAATATTATTTAATAAACCAGTAGGGACGGTTTAATGTGATTTTAAAGTAGGCTAAGGTATTTGAGAGCCTTAGCCGACTTTTAAAATATGAGTTCTAATATCTCAAACCAATTTAAATCTAAATATCAATAATTATGAAAAGAGTAATTTTAAGTGCTGCGGCACTAGCAATCGGTGGATTTGCATTTGCGCAAACTCCTCAAACAATCACACCAATCGTGCAGCAAACGTCTCCGACAGCAGCAGCTACAGTAGGTGGAAACTATTCTGACATCGACCAAAAAGGTATTGGTAGTGATGCAAAAGTTCAACAACAAGGAACTGCAAACGCTTCATTTATCGAGCAAACAGGAACTGATGTTGCAAATCGCAATTCAGTAGATGTGCTACAATGGGGTAATGTACAACCTAGTATAAGTGGACACCTTAACTATTCTGACATCAAGCAAGATGGTGCAGGTAATGATTTCATGGCAACACAACAAGGTGATGAAAATGAAATCTTAGGTTTACAAAATGGATTAGACAATGCTGCACTTGTACAACAAGGAGCAACTTCTCCACAACAAGCTCAAAACAATTTAGCTAAAGTAGACCAAGATGGTAAAGATAACTATGCTGAAGTTCAACAACGTTATGATGATAACGAAGCTAGCATTCTTCAGAGAAATGATGCTGTAGCTGGTGTAGGTAACCGTTCTTATCAAGATCAAAGATCAAACCCAAATCAATCTGCAGGACAAGTTGCGATAGGTGAGCAATGGGGTGATAACAATGAGGCTGTACAAATTCAAGATAGTGGTTCTCCTGCATTAGGTGGTGGAAACCATGCTGAAATTCAGCAAGGTGATGCAACTACTGAAGCTACTGGTGCATTTGCACAACAAGTTCAGTCTGGTGCAACTAACGAAGCATATGCTACACAATATCTTTCTAGTGATGAGTCTTACCAAGAGCAATTAGGAACAGACAACAAAGCTGTTGTTGAGCAAAACACTGGTGGAATTTCTTCTGGAGGAAACAACTTAGTTGAGCAATTCCAAGATGGAGATCGTAACGAGGCTCGTTCTGATCAAAATGGTAACGGTAACACTGTTAACCAAGAGCAATATGGTCAAGATAACTTTTCTAGCGTGAAGCAACGTTATGGTCAGGATGCTGGTAACATGGCAACATCTATCCAAGATGGTTCTTTAAACAACTCTGTAATCAACCAACAATCTCATGGAAACATGTCTATGGTAGATCAAACAGGTGATGGTCAAACTAGTTTAATTAACCAAAATAACCCAACGACTGGAGCAGCCGCTGCAGCAGGTGGTTATAACACTGCAACTGTTATTCAGAGAAATGCTAATGTAGCTTTAACTCCACAAACTAGAAGAATCGCTGCGTCTAAAAGACACACATTTTAATTATTAAACCAGTAGGGACGGTTTAATTTAAATAAGTACTTAAGGATGGTAATTGTATCATACCATTACCATCCTTTTATTAATATTTCTAAATATTTTATATGAAAAGCTCAATAATATGCGGATTATCACTGCTCGTTAGTGGTATCGCAATCGCTCAAACATCACAGACACCACAAACAATTGTGGCGCCTGCTCAACAAGTTTCTCCGACAGCTGGTGCAACAGTAGGAGGTAACTATTCTAACATCGATCAAAAAGGAATCGGTAGTGATGCATTAGTTCAACAACAAGGAACAGCTAATGCTTCTTTTATAGAACAAACTGGTACAGATGCCGGTAACCGTAATTCAGTTGATGTCCTTCAATGGGGAAATGTATCAGCCTTAAGTGGTGAAGAAAACTATTCTGAAATCAAACAAAATGGTGCAGGAAATAACTTCACGGTAACTCAACAAGGGGACAAGAATGAAGTTTTTGGTACTCAAACTGGGTTAGATAACACAGCAATTGTTCAACAAGGTGCTGATCTTGCTCAACAAGCTCAAGATAATCTTGCTTTAGTTAATCAAGATGGTAAAGGCAACTTTGCTGAGGTACAACAAAGATATGACAACAATGAATCTACTATTACTCAAAATAATGATGCTGTAAATGGAGTAGGGAATAGATCTTATCAAAGTCAAATCTCTGATGGAAACCAAACACCAGGTCATAAAGCAATAGGTACTCAGTATGGAGATGATAATGAAATAGTTCAAAGTCAAAATAGTGAATACCAGCCGTTTGGTGGTAATAACTATGCAGAAGCTAATCAGGGAGATGCAGCGATAACAGCAGAGAGAGCATTCTCGCAACAAGTACAATCTGGTGGTTATAATAATGCATATTCTACACAATATGGATCAGATAATACTTCTTTCCAAGAGCAAAATGGCTTAGTAAATACGGCAGAAGTACATCAAAACATATCTTCTACAGGCGGAGATAATTATGCCGAACAATATCAAGTAGGTGGCTTAAATGAAGCATATATAAATCAAAATGGTCAGAATCATTCTGCATCACAAGAGCAATATGGGGTTTTAAACGAAACTATTGTTATACAAAGTGGTGGGCAAATGGTAGGAAATCAAGCCTTAACTATCCAGAATGGAATGAATAACGATTCTTACGTGAATCAGATGGCAAATGGAAATATCGCAGATGTTGATCAACTAGGAATGAATCATGTATCTGTAATAAATCAAAATAGCCTAGGAACTGCACCAGGTACAGGTGGTAGTAATACAGCAACAGTTACTCAAAGAAATGCAAATGTTTCTTTAAATCGTCAAACTCAACGTGCTGCTGCTACTAAGGCTCACACATTTTAATATTGCTTAATTACTTGAACTGAGAAGTCCTATTGGGCTTCTCGGTTTCATTAAAAACTATCATTATGAAAAAAATACTTTTCTTACTCGTTTTTACCACATTTACAGCTTTTGGTCAGACTTATGTAGATGATAGTCAGGTAATCAATACAGCAAATTTACAAACAACAAATGCGCAGCTCAATCTAGCTTCTGATCAAAATTCATCAGCAACGACGACGACTCAATTTGTTAATCAAAATAGTGTGTTTATTGAACAGGTAGGTACAAGTAATAACGCTAATGTAAGCGTTTCATCAGATGACAGTCAGATTAACATATATCAAAATGGTACTCTTAATAGCACTGTTTTAAATCACTCTGCAGATCGCATTAGGCAAAACATCGTACAAATTGGAAATTCTAATGTAGTATACGACTATAGTACTATTAGTGCTGCAAACCATTCATTAGACATTATTCAGAATGGAAATTTTAATACATCGATTACTGCAGGTTCCAATGCCATATCTGAAAATATGAGAATTAATCAAACTGGAAACGGAAGATCTGTTTTTGTAATCAATTTTTAAGTTACTATGAAGATTGCTCTGAATTTATTGGTCCTACTTATTTTTTGCTCCTTGCACGCTCAATCGCAAGAGCAAAAATCCTATTATAATCAGGAGATAAGTGGAGAATTATTTTTAGAACAAAAAGGAGATTATGTTTCTATTCAAGGTGTTGCTTTAAACCTTACAGATGTATCAGCAAGTATTAGGTATGAACTTACCGTTTTCAAAAAAGATAGTCTTAATAATACCTCAAAGAATAAACAAGAAGGACGTGGGGTTTTAAATGCAAAGACTAAAGCGATTCTATCCACAACTACTGTAAATATTAACAGCCCCTCAAAAATAACTATCATGTTACTCATCTATGATTTAGATAACAAACTGGTAGGTAAAGCAGTCCAAGTATTAAAAGAGAACTCTCTGCAACTAGAAAAAGAAGAAATAATTTCTAATGATGGAGTTGAGATTAGAGGTATTGTTATAGAGAAAACAAGAACAAAACCAGCTAGAGATTTTTACGATTATTTCTATGGAGAATATCATAAATATAAAATTAATGGTAACCGCATTGTTACTGTAGAGGAAGAATTTGGTCAGGGAAGAAATTCATTAATTAAAGTTACCGTAGGTAGAGAAGTGGTTTATGAATTTTTTGTAACCCCTAAAAAGAAGTACATGAAACAGATGGCGGATAACGCCATACGCTCTGTTTTTCAAAAATTTTTACAACTTCAAAAAGAAGAAACTAATTAAATAAATATATTATGCTCACAAAATCTACAACATTGCTCTCGTTGTTATTTTTAGTTCTCGCTTATACAGCGTGTAACGCACAACAATTTACTTACAAACCTATTAATCCGGCATTTGGTGGTGATACATTTAACTATCAATGGTTAATACAAAGTGCTGAAGCACAAAATAGGTTCACAGATCCAGCAGAATCTGCTATAGATGATACATCTGAATTGGACGCCTTTACTGATGGTTTAAATAGACAACTACTTAGTGGTTTTTCACGTCAGATTTTAAATCTTCAATTAGGAGAAGAAGAATTAAGACCAGGAGTTTTTACGATAGGATCTTATGAAGTTGAAGTCTTGGAATCTTTAGAAGGATTAGTAGTTAACTTATTGGACACTAATACTGGAGATCAAACCCAAATTATTATTCCTAATAATTAGGACCAAAGAACTCTACTATGAAATCTTATAAAAACATCATGATTCTCATGATGCTTACCATGCTATTATCTGCTTGTGGAGCATACATGAATCAACCCATGGGAACTCAACCAGCCCGCATAGGAGAAGCGACTGAAGTCTCTAAAAGATTAATTGCTCTACCAGAACCTAGTGCACCTGCCGTTGTCGGTGTCTATGAATTTGAAGACCAAACTGGTCAATTCAAACAGTCAGAAAATGGAAGTACCTTCAGTAATGCTGTTACCCAAGGTGGAACAACCATATTAGTAAAAGCATTAGAGGATTCAAAATGGTTCACACCTATTGAAAGAGAAAATTTAGGAAATTTACTTCAAGAACGTAATATTATCCTCAATACTAGAAAAGATTATGCAGCACGCAGTAATACGCAGGTTAAGGAACTAGATCCATTATTATATGCAGGCGTGCTTATAGAAGGAGGAATTGTTTCTTATGATACTAACGTATTAACCGGTGGAGCAGGAGCGAGATATTTTGGCGCTGGTGGTTCTACAAAATATAGACAGGATCGAGTGACCGTTTATTTAAGAGCCGTTTCTACAAAAACGGGTAAAATAATGAAGACCGTTTATGTGTCAAAAACAATCTACTCTCAAGCGGTAGATGCGAGTTTGTTTAGATACGTAAGTTTCAAAAGACTATTAGAAGCAGAAACTGGTTTTACAAGAAATGAACCAGGACAATTAGCAGTTAAAGAAGCAATTGAAAAAGCTGTTGAAGCATTAATTATTGAAGGGATCGATGCGCAATTATGGTATCCTAAAGGAGGAAAACCTGTGGCTGATCAGATGGTCGCCGCTTATAAGGAAGAAAAATCGGTAGCAGAAAACACAGACGTCTATCAACGTAATATGGTTAACAGGCGCAGTAAATGGCGAGTTGATGTTGGTGCCGGTGGTACTTTAATTAATGGTGATTACCCTAACGCTTACTATGAGTATGCACTAACTTTAGGAGCACAATATAATTTTTCACCTTATGTAGGAATTCATGGATCGGTACATAAATTTAGACTGAAGAATACAGATTTATTTAATCGAGAATTTGCTGCATCAGAACTTAATGTGCATTTAACAATGCTACCTTATGATAAATTTACTCCTTATGTATATGGTGGTGGTGGTTTAAATCATGCAAACTGGTTTGAACAGAATGACTTAAAGGTCCAAGCAGGATTAGGTCTTGAGTATACCTTATCACCATCTATAGGTGTTAAATTATATGCTGATTATAATGCAGTTTTATCTGATGATCTAGATTATATAGTCGCTGGTCAGCGTGATGATCATTATCTCAAATTTGGTCTAGGTGTCAATATCTATCTAGGTGGTAATGAGGCAAAGGATAATGATGAGAAACGTAAAATGAGAAAATACCGTCGTACACAAAGACGTATTGAAAAAATGAAATTAAGAGTTCAAGCAGAGCAAGAAGTTGCTGGTGACACGCTTTCGCGAAAGCGTAATAATTCAAACTTCCCTAATCCATAATTAAAAGATAGAAAAAATGAAATTACTGCAATATATAGCTGGAATTACCATCCTACTTTTAGTAATAGGATGTAGCGAAGATAAATTACAAATTAATGGTAAAGGAACCTTGAAAGGTCGGGTCGTAGCTGCCGAGACATTTTTACCACAAGAAAATGTGAAAATATCAACTAATCCTAATACGAATACAGTTTTTACTGATGCTGATGGATTGTTTGAATTTGAATTAGATAATGGTCAGTATTCTGTACAAGCTGAGAAAGATGGTTTCTTAACAGACTTTGAGAGTGCTACAGTTGAGGTGGATGAAACAGTTGAAATCGTATTTGAGTTACAAGTTGAAACGGCAAATAATAGAGCGCCAGATACACCTGTACTAGTATCACCGGCAGATAATGAGGTCGACGTATCGTCTAATGTAACGCTAGAATGGCTAGCAACTGATCCTGAAGATGATGATTTAACCTTTACAGTTGAATTGAGAAACACTTCAGATAATACGGTAGAAGTTTTTGAAGATATCACAGAACCTATGCTGGACGTGACTCTGGATTTTGGTACTACATATTTATGGCAAGTAAGAGCAGATGATGGAATCAACCAGACTATTAATAGTGCTTTATTTTCTTTTAGTACTTCTGATTTTCCGACCAATAGATTTCTATATGTACGTAAGGTTAACGGTAATAACGTTATTTACAGTAGTGATGAGAATGGAACAGAAGTAGCCCTTACCACAACGACTACTAATAGCTGGCGACCTAGAGTAAATAGACAGGCTAATAAAATAGCATTTCTAAGAAGTGTCGGAGCACAGGTACATGTGTTTACCATGGAATTAGATGGGTCACAAGTACAGCAAGTGACTTCTACAGTCGCTGTTGCTGGTTTTAATCTAGATGAGCTCGATATCTCATGGGCTTCTAATGGTTCTATAATTTATTACCCTTCACTAGATAAATTATACACCATACAGCCTAGTGGTGCTGGTCTAACACAACTTTATCAAACATCTAATGGTAATATCATTACCGATGTAGATGTTAATGAGCCTAGAATAGCCGTGAAAACTAATGATTTTGCAGGTTACAATGTTGAAATTTTGATACTAGATATGCAGGCTACTGTGGTGCAAACCGTTTTAAGTGGTATGCCTGGTGCTGCTGGTAGTATAGATTTAAGTGCAGATAACTCTACCATATTATATTCTAGAGATATTTCTGGATTTGAAAACATAGCATACAGACTGCTAGACTCTAGACTTTTTGTTTATAATTTGAACACTTTGCAAGAGTTAGAAGTGTCATTTAATAAGCCTGCTGGAACCAATGATCTAGATGCTCGATTTTCTCCTACAGAAGGTTTAGTAATATGTAAAAATCAAGATAATGATGGAAACTCTGCTCCGATAATACAAACTCTAGAATTAACTATAGCAGATACTAGAGAAGATTTATTTACAAATGCTATAATGCCAGATTGGGAATAGGCGCTTTTTATCCTTATGTAGTAAATGCGTTATCTACATAGTGGACTTGAGTCCCTGAGCAAGATTCAAATATGTCTAGGGTAACTAACTATGATACTTACGCAATTATCAATAGTTCTGTGCCTATTCCGTTTTGGTATTAATATTAAAAGGTAATGCCCAGTAAGAATGTAGGGATTCTTTACTGGGCATTTATCATTTCTAAATATCTTGAAAAGAAATATATTCTTGTTTAAGATAGAACAAACATATACTTTTATCTGTTGTCTCGCAATATTTTTAAGATATTTTGACGTTTAAAGGTTGTATTTAACAGATTTTTGGTAGTAAACGCCCTTTTAATCGATGTTTTAATCGGTGGTTTATCCTGCGCTTAAGTCAGTAGATTCATAAGCACCAGCATCTGGAGTAATGCTTCTAGGGTTATCTAAGATATCATTAACGGTCGCATTTGCTGGGTTTGCAATTCCATTTGCTCCACCTGTTGTATCGATTTGTAATTGATTATTATCCTCATCCTTAAAAATAGGGTCGACATTAAAGACACTTTGGTTGTATAAACTAGCATTATTAAAATCATAATTAGCAAATCCTACAAAATCATCAAAGCGATCATTAAATTTAATTAAGGAATTTTGAAAGTTAAAATTGAATTGAGACACGCCATCATCTGCTAAGATATATTCTATATCTCTATCGCCGTAAATAATACAATTCGTGAAACTTGCATTGATTAGGTCTTCAGTTAATTCTGTGTTTGGGATGATGTTAGAAATAAATAGGGTAGGGTCTTGTCTAAAACTGTTATTCCAGTAGTTTGCTATAGTGCAATTGTTGAAATTGTATTCACCACCTAAACGTAGAACTAGTGATGATTGCCCTGAATTATTAATGACTAAGTTTTCTGCCTCTATATGAGCGGTAGTTCCTATTAAACCAGAGTTTGAACTGTTATAAATTTGGGTATTATTGATTTGAAGAGTAGCGCCAGTAGATGCTGTATTTAAACTATCCATAATTATACCTACACTAGCGTTTTTAATAGTTGCGTTATTGATAATATTGTTTTTACTACCAGCGGTAAGCCATATAGCACCCCATTGACCTGGTATGTCTGCATAAGTCGGTTCTAATCTGTCGCCTTCAAAAATCACTTCGTTTTCTAGATCATCAGTTATTGAAGGTAAGCCGTTAACTTGCAGGCTACCTTCATTTGCGACAATAATACCACTTCCGCTATGAAAATGTAATCTTGCTCCTGCTTCTATGGTTAAAGTTTTATTTGCTGGTACCGCTGCAAATCCATAAATCACATAAGGCTTGGCAGCTGTTAATGTAAGTTCTGAATCATCAAGTACAAATCCACTTATATTTATACCATCTGCTGGATCTCCTATGGGCAGTGTTTCTTCAACACCTTGTGCATCTCTTTCTGGGAATAGAAATATAGCATCTTGGACTAGAGTAACCAGTTCTACCTTTTGCTGGTTAGGTCCACTATCAAACTCTATGGTGTCGGTATATAAAAACTCGTCTCCTGATGAGAAGTCGTTAATATCAATAGTGGTTTCTACAAATACAAAAAGAGAATCTTTGGCCAGTAATTCTACATTTTCAAATATGCGGCCGGGCACACCATCAACGGCTAGTCTATAGTTCGAATTCTCGCCTTGAGCCAGCGCAACACGAGGGATGACGATATCATCACTACTATTATTGTAAACCTTAAACGTACGTGTGCTAGATCCTATATTAGTAAATACGGTATCTAAAAAAACGGTGTCTTGAGAAAAACCTAAATCTCCCGTACTGTTTGAAAAAGCAAAATCATCTCTACAAGAAGCAAAGATGATACATAATAAAAGAGACGGAATGATTATAAAGTATTTCTTCATGTAAGTGTTTCAAATAGATCTCTTAACTCTTGAGATATTTTTACAGGTTTACCTTTTTTATTTATTGCACACCAGACAGATTTAGTCTTGACTAATAGCTGTTCTGTTGTGGCGTTATATATTTCTATAAAACGCTCGTATTTAACATTTGTTGCCTGACCTACTTGAGTTTTAATCAAAATCGTATCGCCTAAAAATGCCGCAGCTTTGTACTCTAGATTATGCTTAATCATTACCCAGTCAAATTGCTTTTTTAAAGCCTCTGTACCTACGTTTAACCAGTGTTCTATTGCAATTTCATTTGCCCACTGATTATAAACCACGTTGTTAACATGGTTAAGATCATCAATTTCTGCATCTGTAACTTTTCTAGTTACTGTATATGTTGGTAAATCTGCACTAATCACTATTTCTTAATTTTAATTTCAAACATTTTATCCCACCTCTTACCAGTTACAAAAATAGTACCGCTCTTAGGGTTAAAAGCTATACCATTAAGTACGTTATCATCTTTATTTGCATTTGGAATTTGAGCGGTTAATGATTTTAAATCGACGATACCTTCTACGACACCAGTTTGTGGGTTAATAATGGTAATACCATTAGTTTGATAGACATTGGCATAGATTTTACCATCAATCCATTCTAGCTCATTAATCTTTGTGATACTATTTTTAGTAGAAACGACTTGTACATAACTTATTTCTTCAAAAGTTATTGGATCAATCTTCCAAATTTTATCAGTTCCATCGCTTTTGTAAAGGAATTGTCCGTCATTGCAAAGTCCCCAACCTTCTTTGCTACGCCCATATTTAAACTCGTCTATGCGATTGAGAGATAAGTCATAAACATAGCCATAACCAGCTTGCCACGATAATTGATAAACCTTATTGTCTAGAATAGTCATTCCTTCTGCAAATATGTGGTCTGGTAATTCAAATTTCTTTAAAACCTCTCCAGTATTTACATCTGTAATTCTTAGGTCACTTTCTTTAAACTGTCCGGTACTCTCATAAAGTGAGTCGCCATAAAACTCAAGCCCTTGAGTGTAAGATTCTGTTTTATGAGAATAAGTAGCAATTTCTTCTATTTGATAAACTTTTACATTATTAGGAGCTAATCTTGTAATATGTGCAGACTTAGTCACCACTTTACCGTCATTATATATCGACGCTTCAAAAGTTAGTTTTCCATAGGGTTGAGTATCCAGCTTTCGCGAAAGCGTATTACTATTCTCTCCCATAACTTTACCAGCATTTATATGCCAAATGATGCTGTCATTTCCTATTTCTGACGCATCTATAACTGATAAATTGATCGAATCTGAGTTGGTATACGAATTTTTAGGGTTAGTTATCTCTAAACTATAATTGTCTTTAAAGGTATCGATATCATTCTTACAGGCTGTTAACGAGATGGTTGCTAGTAAGATTATAGCGGCATTTTTCCAGTTCATATATGGTTTTTAAGAGGTCGAAATATAACGATAAAATTGCTTGCTTAAAATCTTTGCAGAGTATAAACTAGGTATTATATTTGCACCTGGCAAGTCCTACACAACTAGCTCCTGTTGAACTCCTCCAGGGCGGGAACGCAGCAAAGGTAAGCGGTCGTAGCAGTGTGATGTAGGTAGCTTGCCTTTTTTTGTGTCCAATACTCAAATCTAATCATCTCAATAATAGGTTGTTATGAATAAAGTTGTTCTTGTAACCGGCGGTTCTAGCGGTATAGGAAAGTCTATTTCTATTTATCTTAAAAGTAAAGGTTATACCGTTTATGGAACGAGTAGAAATCCTGGTAGCTATCCAGACAGTCCTATTGACCTTGTTGCCATGGATGTCAAAGACCCAATATCTATCGAAAAAGCTGTTGCGGAAATTATCAATAAAGAAGGTAAAATTGATGTTCTTATTAATAACGCTGGAGTAGGAATTACTGGTCCGGTTGAAGAAACGCCTATTGAAGAAATACATGGCGCGATGGATACAAATTTCTATGGTCCATTACGAGTGCTGCAAGCCGTGTTACCATACATGAGAAAACAACAATCTGGTAGAGTTATTAATATAACCAGCATTGCTGGGTATATGGGATTACCTTATCGAGGTATTTATAGCGCTAGTAAAGGAGCTTTAGAAATCGTTACCGAGGCGTATCGTATGGAGTGTGCTCATTTAAATATACATTTTAGCAATGTAGCGCCGGGAGATTTTGCTACTAATATTGCAGCAGGTCGTTTTCATGCTCCGGTTGTAGAAGGTAGTGATTATGCTACTGGATATTCTCAAACTTTAAAGCTTATTGATGAGCATGTCGATGATGGTAGTGACCCTATGGAAGTCGCCTATAAGATTTATGATGTCCTACAAGAAAAAAATCCTGGAATACACTATAAGGTTGGTAGTTTTTTACAGAAATTTTCGATTGTCCTCAAAAAAATCTTGCCTGAAAAGCGTTATGAAAAAATGCTCAAGAAACATTACAAGCTTTAAAAGTCTTTAGTCAACTCTTCTAGAGCATCAAGTTGTAAAATTTTGATGTTTTTTCCTTGTGTTGTAATGTAACCTTTCTTTTTAAAGTCAGATAATAGCCTAATGCATGATTCTGTTGCGGTGCCTATAGCTGCGGCGAGATCTTCTCTAGAAAGAACTAAGGTTAAATCACCCGATAAAGGATCTTCACCAAATTGTTTTTTTAGATATAATAACGCTTGCGCTAGACGCTGTTTCACGGTCTTCTCAGATAAGTTGACAATCATGTCATCAGCAATTCTTAATTCTGTAGCCATATTTACCAATAACTCTTTTACAAAAAGAGGATTGTGAGCGATTCTATTTTTAATAGCAGACTTAGGTATAAAACACACTTCCATATCGTTAAGTGCCGTAGCGCTTAAATTTGCATTTTCATCACAGACTATAGATCGTTGCCCTAAAATCTCACCTTTAGAAGCGATTTTTACAATTTGGTCGCGACCTGAGGCTGTTATTTTAGATAATTTTGTAGCTCCATTGCGCACGCAGTAAATACCACTTAAACGTTGCCCTTCTTTAAAGATCATATCTCCTTTTGATACAGATTGTAGCTTTTTAGTTGCATTAATTTCAGCAAGGTCTTCTGTATTCAATACTCTTAATGCATTGTATTGTCTAATGACGCAGTTTTCGCATTTTGTACTCATGGTATTATCAGATTAGGCAGTTACAAAATTAAAGAATGTTGATGAGTGAAGTCTATTTCCTAATGTGATAATTATCATGTTTTAAATCTGTTTTTAAAATGACATTTGCAATAGGTATAATGAGCAAATAAATAAATTATGGATAATTGTTTCCATTGTGGAGATCCATGCACAGAACAAACTATCATACATGATGATAAGAAGTTTTGTTGTAATGGTTGCAAACTGGTTTATGAAATACTAAGTGATAATGATCTAGGCAATTATTATGATATCGAGAATAATCCAGGTACATCTCCTTCTTTTTCAAAGGATAAATTTAACTTTCTTGAAAATGAAGAAATAGTTCAAAAATTACTAGAGTTCAATGAGCAAGAGGTGCAAGTGGTACAACTATCCATACCATCGATACATTGTAGTTCTTGTATTTGGGTATTAGAAAATTTACAACGTATTCATCATGGAGTTAAGTCTTCTCAAGTAGATTTTCCTAAAAAAACAGTAAGAGTTACCTTTAATTCAAATGAGTTAGATCTTAAAGCACTGGCAATATTATTAGCCTCAATAGGTTATGAGCCTTATATATCGCTTGATGATTATGAAGAAAAAGATAAAAAAGTTGATCGTTCTTTAATCTATAAATTAGGTGTAGCGGGATTTGCTTTTGGGAATGTTATGTTTTTATCGTTTCCAGAGTATTTTGAGGTACAAGAATTTTGGTTAGATCAGTTTAAAGGGCTTTTTCGTTGGATGATGTTTGCGTTTTCATTACCAGTCGTATTCTATGCAGGTATCGATTATCTTAAATCTGCTTATAAAGGAGTTACATCAGGTGTATTAAATATTGATATCCCTATAGCCTTAGGGATTATCGTGTTATTTGTCCGCAGCACGATTGAAATTGTGTTTGACTTAGGAACTGGGTTTTTAGATAGTCTTACGGGTTTAGTATTCTTTCTATTACTAGGTCGATTTTTCCAACAACGTACCTATGCATACCTCTCTTTTGATAGAGATTTCAAATCTTATTTTCCAATAGCCGTAACTAGATTGCTTAAAAAACATGGTCAAGTAGAAGAAGATCAAGTACCTATTTATAAAATCGAAAAAGGAGATAGATTGTTAATACGATCAGGTGAGATTTTACCAGTAGATGCTGTTTTATTAAGTGATAAAGCATCGATGGATTACAGTTTTGTAACGGGTGAATCTGATCATATCACTAAATATTTAGGAGAGGTACTATATGCTGGTGGTAGACAGCAATCAGGACTTATCGAGGTGGAGGCTATAAAAAATGTAGAGCAAAGTTATTTGACCAGTCTGTGGAGTAATGATGTTTTCAAAAAGAAACGACACTCTAGTTTTCAAACACTGGTTGATCGTATCTCAAAAAAATTCACAGTTACCATTATCAGCGTAGCTGTAATAGGTGCTTTAATATGGTTATTTATTAATCCATTAACTGCTATTAATGTATTTACTGCAGTTTTAATTGTTGCCTGTCCTTGTGCAATAGCTTTATCTACTCCATTTACAATGGGTAATATGTTGCGCATTTATGGCAATATGGGCTTATATCTTAAAGAATCTGTAATTATCGAGCGTATGTCTCAAATAGATACGATTGTATTTGATAAAACAGGAACGATTACAACTAGTTCTGCCTCACAAATAGAGTATAAAGGAGAACCACTAAACGAAAAAGAAGAAAAGAATCTTGCTAGTACATTACGCGGTTCTAATCACCCATTAAGTAGAGCTTTGTATAATGAACTCAAAAAAAATGATATTTTACCAGCTTTAGATGATTTTAAAGAGGTAGCCGGTAAAGGTCTTATTTCTAGAATAGATAAAGAAGTCATTAAAGTAGGGTCTCCGTCATTTACATCATCACAAGCCACACAAGAAGAACATATAGAGACCGCAGTTCATGTTAATTATAATCAGCATTATAAAGGGAAATACACTTTTAAGAATAAGTATAGAACAGGTGTAGATGAACTATTTGAACGTTTGTCTAAGGATTATAAATTACATGTTGTATCTGGTGATAATGCCGGAGAAAAAGAACATCTTAAAGATCTGCTGCCATCTGGTGTAGTTCTTAAATTCAATCAACAACCAGAAGAGAAACTTAATTATATCAAAGAACTTCAATCACAAGGCGCTCGAGTAATGATGGTAGGAGATGGTTTAAATGATGCTGGTGCACTCGCACAGTCAGATGTAGGTGTTTCTATCGCCGAAAATGTGAACGTATTTACACCAGCCTGTGATGGTATTATGGACGCGAGTATTTTAGGCAGAATGGATGAGGTGATTACGCTTTCGCGAAAAGCAGTAAACATTATTAATTGGTGCTTCATCCTATCATTATTCTATAATATAATCGGAATATCAATTGCTTTAAGTGGAAACTTAACACCAGTAATGGCGGCGATTTTAATGCCAGTGAGTTCATTGAGTGTTGTGGCATTTACAACTATTATGACTAATTATATGGGTAGAAAATTTTCTAATAAAACTTCTCAAAACTGATAATTGTCATGTTTTAAGGAAGGCTATAGAAATATTTTTGTAACGATAATTCAAAGAGGTATGAGTATCATATATATGTTATTAGCAGTGAGCGTTGTGGTAGCGCTACTATTTTTTGTTCTATTTATAGTTTCTGTAAAGGATGGACAATATGATGATACGTACACGCCTAGTGTGCGCATGCTATTTGATGACGAAGTCGTTAAAACTAAAGAAGAAAACAACCAAATTAATTCAAAATAATTATGCAATTAGAACAATTCCATTACGATAATAAAATCGTTAAGAATTTCCTGTATGCTACCATACTTTGGGGTGTAGTAGGGATGACAGTCGGTTTATTACTGGCGTTTATGTTTCTTTTTCCTAACCTTACAGATGGCATTTCATGGCTTAGTTTCGGTAGGTTGAGACCTCTTCATACTAACGCGGTGATATTTGCCTTTGTAGGTAACGCTATTTTTGCCGGTGTATATTACTCTACTCAGCGCTTACTTAAAGCACGTATGTGGAGTGACTTTTTATCTAAAGTTAATTTTTGGGGATGGCAATTAATTATCGTTGCTGCGGCGATTACCTTACCATTAGGTATGACCTCTTCAAAAGAGTATGCAGAGCTTGAATGGCCTATAGATATAGCAATTGCCTTGATTTGGGTAGCGTTTGGTGTGAACCTTATCGGTACACTTATAAAGAGAAGACAGCGTCACCTTTATGTAGCAATCTGGTTTTATATAGCAACTTTTGTAACGGTTGCAGTATTGCATATTTTTAATAGTATGGCCTTACCAGTTAATATGTTTAAGAGTTATTCTGCATATGCTGGTGTGCAAGATGCTCTTGTTCAATGGTGGTATGGTCACAATGCAGTAGCGTTTTTCTTAACAACACCATTCTTAGGTTTGATGTATTACTTTGTGCCTAAAGCTGCAAACAGACCAGTTTATTCATATAGATTATCTATTATTCACTTTTGGTCTTTAATATTTATTTATATCTGGGCTGGTCCTCACCACTTATTATATAGTGCCTTACCAGACTGGGCACAAAACCTAGGAGTAGCCTTTTCTGTAATGTTAATTGCACCATCATGGGGTGGAATGATTAATGGATTACTGACACTGCGTGGTGCATGGGATAAAGTACGTACTAGTCCTGTGTTGAAATTTATGGTAGTAGCTATCACAGGTTATGGTATGGCAACCTTTGAAGGGCCTATGTTGTCACTTAAAAACGTAAATGCGATAGCTCACTTCTCTGACTGGATTATTGCTCACGTTCATGTTGGTGCACTAGCATGGAATGGGTTTATGACATTTGGTATCATATATTATTTAGTTCCTATACTTTTCAAAACAAAATTAGCATCTACTAAACTTGCTAACTTCCATTTCTGGATAGGTACTTTAGGTATTATTCTTTATGCATTACCTATGTATGTAGCAGGATTTGTTCAAGCATTTATGTGGAAACAATTTAATCCAGATGGTACACTTGCTTATGGTAACTTCTTAGAAACCGTTAATGAAATCATGCCTATGTACTGGATGCGTGCTATAGGTGGTACGTTATATATCGCTGGTATGCTAGTATTAGTGTACAATGTGATTATGACGGTAAGACAAGGTAGTACAGTTACAGATGAACTAGTTGAGGCAGCACCATTAACTCGTGTTTCTAAGAAAAGAACAGCTAGTGAAGGATGGCATACCTGGTTAGAAAGAAAGCCTTTAAAAATGACCTTGTATTCAACAATCGCTATTTTGATCGGTGGATTGGTTCAAATAGTTCCTTCATTAATGGTAGATGATTATATACCAGTAATTTCTAGTGTGAAACCATATACTCCATTAGAATTAGAAGGTAGAGATATCTATATCAGAGAAGGTTGTGTAGGATGTCACTCGCAAATGATTAGACCTTTCCGTAGTGAGGTAGAACGATATGGAGAATACTCTAAGGCTGGAGAATATGTATACGATCATCCATTCTTATTTGGTTCAAAAAGAACAGGACCAGATTTAATGAGAGTAGGTGGTAAGTATAATGATAACTGGCACTTAAATCACTTTTATGATCCTCAAACAACCAGTTCAGGTTCTATAATGCCATCATATAAATGGTTAATTGAAAATGAACATGATCGCAGCCAGACGCAGGATAAGATGGAGGTAATGGTAAGTCTAGGTGTTCCTTATTCACCAGCAGATATTGAAAATGCTCCAGAAACGATGGCTTCTCAAGCACTGAAAATAGAAATGAGTTTAATGAACGATCCTGACTTTGCAAAAATATATAATGCAGACAAAAAATATGCAGAGGAAAATGGAGAAGAGTTTATTGAAATGAGAGATAGAGAAGTGGTTTCTATTATCGCGTACTTGCAACGATTAGGAACCGATATCAAGGTTAAAAATGCCGAAGATTTAAGTGTTAATCAAAACGACTAAGCCATGCTCAAATTTATAAAAGGAAATCTTGAAGCGATAGAAGGCGTGTCCATCTATCCGATTATATCACTACTTATCTTTTTTACTTTTTTCACATTATTATTTGTTTATGTGTTTACAGCAAAAAAAGATCACATCAATACCTTAAGTGAGATGCCACTAAACGAACCAATTAAAACCCAAGAAGATGAATAAATCAGCACTTTTTAGAATAATCATTTTTATGATTCTAGCTTTAGTTCTATTTGAACTAGTAGCTGGTAAAGAAGGTACTTGGGCAGTACAAGAATACCCTTTAATATGGCTTATCCTAGGTGTGTTATTTTTATGTGCATATCTATTAGAAACTAGTGTGAAAACTCTAGAAAGAGTACTATACAATACATTAAGTGATGAAGCAAAAGAAAGATATGATGCAGCTACAATAGCACGCAAAGAGCAAGAATTTGCAGGTATTAAAAAGACTTATGCAAAAATGCTAGGAAGTAAACCTATTGAAGATGAAGGTGAGATAGAGCTAGATCATAATTATGATGGTATACGTGAGTTAGATAATAACTTACCACCATGGTGGGTTTATTTATTCTATGCGACCATTCTTTTTGGTGTCGTTTATCTTACTAAATATCATGTTTTTGATATAGCACCAGATCAAGCTGAAGAATACTTGCAGGAAGTAGCTGTCGCAGAAAAAGAAATAGAAGAATACAAGAAAACGGCAAAAAACCTTATAGATGTTAATACCGTGACTCTACTTACTGATGCATCTGACCTTAAAGCAGGTAAAAGCATCTTTCAAGACAATTGTATAGCATGTCACAAAGCCGATGGTGGTGGTGGTATAGGACCTAACCTTACAGATAGACACTGGATCTTAGGCGGTGGAATTAAAAATGTATTTAATACAATTAGTGAAGGTGGACGAGACGGTAAAGGTATGGTGTCCTGGAAAGCAGATTTATCTCCTAGCGAGATGGCACAAGTTGCAAGTTATGTGATGTCTTTTCAAGGTACAACTCCTGCAGAACCTAAAGAAGCAGAAGGTGAAATTTGGGAAGATCCAGATGCACCTAAAGACGTAGCACCAGTTGCACCAGAAACTCAAGTAGATTCTACAGCAGTAACGTTTAACGATTAAGTTTAAAGAACGATAAAATGGAAACACCAGAGAATGAGGTTTTTAGAGATAGCATCGGTACCATTAATGAAGATGGTAAGCGTAACTGGTTGTACCCTAAAAAACCAACAGGTAAATTTTATGACTACCGTAAATGGGTAAGTTATGGATTACTAGCATTTTTACTGGCCGCTCCGTTTATTAAAATAAATGGCAACCAGTTCATTATGATGAATGTACTGGAAAGAAGATTTAATATTTTCGGATTTCCTTTCTGGCCACAAGACTTTCATCTATTTGTTATAATGATGATTATCGGCGTGGTGTTTGTCATCTTTTTTACAGTTGCCTTTGGTAGAATTTTTTGTGGCTGGATGTGTCCACAAACCATTTTTATGGAAATGGTCTTCCGTAGAATTGAGTATTGGATAGAAGGTGATCGAGGAAAACAAATCAGATTAGATAAACAAAAATGGGATGCCGAAAAAATACGTAAAAAAGGAACTAAATGGTTCATATTTGCAGTCATCTCTTTTATCATCGCAAACGTATTTCTTGCCTATTTGATAGGTAGCGACCAGCTGTTTAAATATATTAAAGATGGGCCATTGGCTCACTTAAGTACATTGTTATCATTAATCATTTTTACTGCAGTATTTTACTTTGTGTTTGCATGGTTTAGAGAACAAGTTTGTATAATCGCCTGTCCCTATGGTAGATTGCAAGGTGTATTATTAGATGATAAATCTATTATTGTTGCATACGATCATAAAAGAGGTGAAAAAGAGGAAGGTCGTGCCTTATTTAAAAAGAATGAAGATCGTGCAGCAACAGGAAAAGGTGACTGTATAGATTGTGGGCAGTGCGTTCAGGTATGTCCTACAGGAATAGATATTAGAAATGGTACACAACTAGAGTGTGTTAACTGTACGGCATGTATTGACGCCTGTGATCAGATTATGGAAAAGGTAGACCTTCCTAAAGGTCTGATACGCTATGCAAGTGAAGATAATATTACTAAAGGTAATAAATTTGAATGGACACCTAGACTTAAAGGTTATGTCGCAGTTCTAGCTATTTTATTAGGTATATTTTCTGGTATGATGCTACTGCGTAATGATGTAGAAGCACGAGTTTTAAGATTGCCTGGTTCATTATATGAGCATAAAGGAGAAGACGTGATTAGTAACGTGTACACCTATAAATTGGTGAATAAGACGATCGTTTCTATCGATGATATTCATTTTAAATTATTATCCCATAAAGGAGATATTAATCTAGTTAAAAATCAAGGTTTTAGTATAGCAAAAGAAGGTCTTGCAGAAGGGACTTTATTTATAGAACTAAAAACAGGTGCTATTAAAGGTGATAAAGAACGTGTGGAGATAGGGATCTATAGTGGTGATGACTTGATAGAAACAACGACTACATCATTTTTAGGGCCTAGAAGTTATAAATAGAAAATTATTGAATTAGTAAACGCTTTCGCGAAAGCGTAATAACGATAAACATTACCATCATGAAATTAAATTGGGGAACCGGTATAGCGATTGCGATAACACTTTTTATAGGTTTTATAATGGTGATGGTTGTAACGATGCTTGCAGATAAAGGTTTTGACCACGATATGGTCACAACTGAATATTATAAAAAGGAATTACTATTTCAACAAGAAATTGATGCAGAACAAAACGCAAAGAATCTGGGTGAAATAAATGGTATGAAAACTACCACTGGATGGGCTATTGAGTTTCCAGAAAGCATTAAAGAAACTGAATTTAAAGGAACAGTGTCCCTATATAGACCGTCAGATAAGCAACTAGATTTTGACTTGCCTATTGTCTTATCTGGTAATTATTTGCTCATACCTGACAATCGCTTAATCGACGGTCGATGGGACATTCTTATAACGGGTACCTTAGATGGTAAACCGTTTAAATATAAAGAATCTATAATCTATTAATATGTTGTGGTCTGGTTTCATATTAGGTTTATTGGGCAGTTTCCATTGTATGGGAATGTGTGGTCCTATAGCCTTTTTGTTACCGGTAAATCATAAAAACCCAACTCAAAAAGCATTTCAAGTTAGTGTTTATCACGCTGGAAGATTATTTGCTTATGGCTTGATAGGTTTTTTATTAGGCTTGCTAGGTAAAAGTTTTGACCTTTTTGGGTGGCAACAGCAATTGAGCATTGCAGTGGGAATAGCGATGATAGTAATGGTAATAACTACCTATTTCATAGGTATGAATTTTACAGTTACTAAACCGTTATATAGACTGGTAGGTAAATTAAAAAGTGCGATGGGTAAGGAGCTGAAAAAGAAAACTTATGATGCTTTTTTTACTATGGGCTTTTTAAATGGTTTATTACCATGTGGATTGGTATATATGGCAGTTATAGGAGCAGTGGGATCTGGAAATGCAATGGAAGGTGCTGCTTATATGATGTTTTTTGGATTAGGTACGGTGCCATTAATGACCGCAGCCGTTTATTTAGGTAACGTGATATCTGTAAAAGTGAAGACATTTATGAGAAAAGCAGTTCCTGTATTTGTTATCCTAATTGGATTACTTTTTATCGTGAGAGGTCTAGGTCTAGGTATCCCATATCTATCGCCTAAAAATATGAAGAATCAACAGTCTGCGCAGCAGTCTTGTCACACACCTATAGTTTTAAATACAAATCAAAAATAAAAGTTATGAATATGTTACCTCTAGTAGATTGGACCATGGGAGCAGTTTTAATAGGTGTGTTTGCACTGGTATGCGTCGCACTGGTCGCGATAGTTATGAATATGATGAAAACAGATAAAACAAAGGATGAAAGTACTAGGGCTGAATAAGTCCGTAGTGAGAATGTTTCAGGGCGAGCTGTAAGGCTGGTCATGATTTATTTTGGTTAATTGGTTGAAAGAGGTATTCTGTTTAGAGTACCTCTTTCTTTTTTTACAATCCTAAATGTACACGTGGAAACGAATAATATTAGAGCAAAAAAAATCTCCCAGTTAAAGGAGATTTTTTGAGGTGATTAAATTTATTTACCATATTAAATCGTCATAGAAAATAATTGTGTGTTCGGTTTTTTACGTTTTAACCTAAGATCAAAAGCCATACAAATATTGCGTACAAATGGTCTACCTTTTTCAGTAACGCTTATACTATTGGATTCTAGTATAAGCAATCCGTCTTCTTCCATCTCTTTAAGACTAATTAATATATCTGGAATCTCTTCAAAATATAATTTTCCATTCTTTTCCCATTGGGTTTCAAAGTGACACATTAAATTCAGGATGTGTTTTCTGATGATTAAATCTTCATTGTTTAATAAATGTCCTCTATAAACTGGAATTTGATCTTGATCTAGTAACTTTTTATATTCTGTAATACTTTTTACATTTTGAGAAAATCCATACCAGCTATCACTGATAGAAGAAACTCCTAGACCTATCATAGCTTGTGTACTACTAGAACTATATCCCATAAAATTGCGATGTAACTTTTTTGTCTCCATAGCTATGTGCAACTCATCACTAGCCAGCGCAAAATGATCCATGCCTATCTCAATATATCCAGCGTCTTCTAGCATTTTTTTTCCGATCTCATATTGAGCTCTTTTTTCATCTGGACTAGGTAAGTTATCCTGACTAAAACCACGTTGCCCGTTACCTTTTATCCATGGCACAAATGCATAACTATAAAAGGCTATACGATCTGGTTTGAGTGCTATCGTTTGTTTAATAGTATGTATAACATGTTCTTTTTTTTGAAAAGGAAGGCCGTAAATTAAATCATGTCCGACAGAGGTGTAACCTATTTCTCTTGCGTTAAGTGTAGCGTTTAGAACATTCTCAAATGGTTGCACTCTGTGAATAGCCTTTTGGACCTCTAGGTTATAATCCTGAACTCCATAGCTTACGCGATTAAAACCTAATTCAAATAAAGTCTTTAAGTGTTCTTTTGTTGTGTTATTAGGGTGTCCTTCAAAACTAAGAGCCACATTTTTTGCTTTATGAGCATTTTTAAAAATTCCATCAATGAGAATTTGTAAATTTTCTGGAGAGAAAAATGTCGGAGTTCCTCCACCTAGATGTAATTCACTGATGATAGGAGTTTCATCTAATAGTGCCAAGTATAATGACCACTCTTTAAGCACATTTGATATGTAAGGTAGCTCTACATTATGATTTACGGTTATTCTTTTATTACAGCCACAAAATGTACACATCGCTTCACAGAATGGTAAATGAATGTATAAGCTGATTCCTTCTTTTTGATTAGATTCTTTAATGCTTTTTATAACAGAACTTTCCCAATCTGATTTAGTAAAAGAATTCTCTTCCCAGTAAGGTACTGTAGGATAACTAGTGTAACGTGGTCCAGCCACATTGTATTTTTGAACGAGTGAAGACATACCTGATTTTTAATATACACACCTCTTAAATGAGTCCTATGTGTGCATCGTTTAAGGATTCAAAACTAGCAGTATACCTATTTTAAAAAAATGACAATTGTCAGCTCTTAAGTTCTTACAAAAGATTTTTGATGTTTAGTGATATACTGGTATTGATTTAATATTTTTACGACAATTCATAAAAAAGAATCATTGGAAGATTACTATCTATATTTCAAGTCTTTACATCTTATTTTTATTGTAACATGGTTTGCAGGTCTCTTTTACATTCCTAGGTTATTCGTTTATCAAATTGAGGCTCATCAAGAACAAGAACCAGCAAAATCAATCTTGTTAAAACAACTTCAATTAATGACACGTAGATTATGGTATATCATATCATGGCCTAGTGCTGTTCTAGCCACTTTATTTGCAATTTGCTTGATTTATATCAACCCATCGATAATTGAAGCTCAATGGATGCAGGTTAAATTGGGATTTGTGCTGTTACTTTTTATATATCACATAAAAACCCATTTTATCTTTAAAGAATTAGAGAACAAAATAGTAAAATGGACATCAAACGGAATGAGATTGTATAATGAAGGTGCGACCCTTATCTTATTTGCAGTAATATTTTTAGTGATACTTAAAAGTGCTATTAATTGGATTTATGGAGTAGTCGGTATTTTCTTGCTAGCGGCTATTTTAATGATTCTATTTAAGATCTACAAAAGGTATCGAGAAAAAAGTTAATTTTTAAACACTGAATTTCAATTAGTTATAGAATTTTTTTGATTCTAGTAATAAAGAGATGTTGTTAAACGGCTTTTAAGTATTTTTCATCGAAAACTGATTTTTTTATCAAAAGTTAATATTTCAACCTGTCTTAACGAGATACCTTTGCGGCGTTAAAAAAAATAACTCCCAAATGAAAAACGTATTATTCGTTTTGTTAATTCTATTCTGTAGTCAATCTATCGGTCAGGTTGGAATCAATACAGATACACCTGCTCCAGACGCTGCTTTAGATATAGAAGGAACTGATAAAGGTATATTGATACCACGATTAGATCTGTCAGATTTATCTACTATAGCACCTGTTACTGGTGGTGCTACAGAAAGTCTACTGGTTTATAATACAAATACCACTACTGGTAAAGGTTTTTATTTTTGGTCTGGTGTCGAATGGGTTCCTGTAGGTAAAGGTTTATACTGGGAAAAAGACGGTAATACTGGAACAACACCTGGTACATCAACTGGTGAGAATTATTTAGGGACTAAAGACGCACAAGATTTAGTTATCGCTACTAATAGTGCTGAGGTGATGCGAGTTACTAGTAATGGACAAGTTTTGGCTTCTAACGCAGGATCTGCGGCAGCACCTACTTTTTCTTTTCATTCAGACAGCGATACAGGTATCTATTCTGAGGGAACAGATAAGTTAAACGTGAGCGCGGCAGGTAATAATATGGTAGAATTTGATGGTGGATCTAATCCTCAGACAATTCTGAATCCTACTAATTCAGACGTAGATACTCGCATCGCTTCACAAGGAGAATCTCATATGCTTTTTGTAGATGCTGGTACAGACCGTGTCGGAATTGCAAACAGCAATCCACAAGCAACACTTCATGTCGGTGGTACTACTAGTACAATTAGAATAGATGCTCTTAATTCTACTAATAATGTTAATAATAAAGGATCTGTTTCGACACCAGTATTTGTAGATGCAAATGGTGAGTTAAGTATTCAAGGTTCAAACGTCATTACTCAATTAGTAGAAGATAATACAGCGTTTTTATCTACACCTGTGATTGTAGACAATACATCAAGTGGTAGAACAATTACAGAGCTTTATGCTACAACGGTTACTTTAACTAGAGACGCACTTATTGAAGTGGTTTATCAGGCAGGTGTAACTATAACGGATACATCAAATGCTTTTATTTATGATGGAAGACCTAGAATCTATAGAATATTTGTAGAAATAGATGGAAGAAAAGTAGCTTATAAAGGAGATGCTTACACCAGTAGAAGTACGACAGGAACGACTATAGTGAATGGACCATTTTACCTTAATGGTAATGGTTATGTTCAATTGCCTGGATCTACTACGGGAACGACGCATGAAATTAAAGTATTTGCAGAGGTTTATGGAAACACTGCCTCTACTAGGTGTTCTTATGGTGGTAATGGAGATGACATTTTTCAAGTTCTAGTAAGATATTAATATTATGAGCTTGAAAAATATATATACAATCTTATTGTTTTCAATGAGCTTTCTATCTGCTACAGCTCAAATAGGATTTGGTACAAGTGGACCACAGCCAGAAACATTGATGGACGTTTACTCTGTTGATAAAGGTTTGTTATTACCACGTATCTCGATTAATGATTTTGATAGTTTTAATTTGCCTGTAGGTTCGCAAACAGAATCTCTCTTACTTTATAATACTAATGCTACTTTAGGTAAAGGTTTTACTTACTGGAATGGTAGCTCTTGGAATCATGTTAATAATAACTTTTTTTGGAGTACTTATGGCGATGATAACTTGTCTAGTTCTAATTTTTTAGGCACGGCAGATAATAATTCCTTCATTATAGGTACAGCAGGTTTACCTCGCTTACACTTTACAACTGGCCAACGGTTAGTTGCTCATAATAATGGTACGATATCTAATCCGTCATGGTCTATGATTAATACGGGAATAGGTGCATATAGTTTGGGAAATGATTTAAGAATAGGTCTTGACGGTAAAGACTATATATCTGCAGCTGCGAGTAATGCTGTAGTTATAAACCCATCTCAAGAAAATATCGATTTATCTATTCAAGGGAACACAACGCCAGTGCTCCAAATGGATGCTAGTTTAAACAGTTTAGGGATAGCGTCTGCATCACCTATTGAAGCTTCAATGCATGTACAAGGAGCATCTAGTACTGTAAGATTCAATAATCTGTCATCTTCCCATATGAATAATAATGGAGTTGATAAATCCTTATTATATGTAGATCAGGATGGTGAATTAACACTGGAATCTACGCCGCATGTTACTCAATTACCACAATTTGAATTTGAATCTGCATATCTTTCTTCAACTGTAAATGTACGTAGTACGACGTTAGGAGCACAGACGGTTGTATTACATAGTACGACTGAAGAGCTTTTTGAAGACGGGTTATTAGAAGTTGTATATCAAACATCCGTTTCGGTTAGAAACTATTCAGGTGGAGCAATTAGTGATGGTAGTCCTAGAAAATATGGGATAAGAGTGAAAGTTAACGGTCGTGTTATAGGTCAGACCTCAAAAATGTATACTGCTGACGGTACAGGTGGTGCTATAGCTTCAGGATTTATGTATTTAAATGGTAAAGGATATATGCCACTTTCTGGTAGCTCATCAGGAAGTACTTATGCTATTGACGTAGAGCTTTTTGTTGATGGTGGTGGTGGCAGCACATGGTATAGTATTGGTTCTTCTTCAAATGACTTTTTTGAAGTTATTGTCCATTATTAGAACGCTTCCGCGAAAGCGTAATTAAAACCAATTTACTTCTTAAAAGGCTCAACCAACTGCTCGCCAAAACTATCTGGATAGTGTTCATCGCCATGAAATCCTAATTCTAGATGAGCATCGTGATAAGGAACATGAGCAGTGCCAAAAAGGTAATCCCAAATACTTAAGGATAATCCATAATTTACACCGTACTTATGGTCAGCAGGTAAATCTCGTGCATGATGCCATAAATGCATTTTAGGATTATTGATAATGTATTTTAAAGGACCATAATCCCAACTCAAATTTGCATGGTTTAAATGTCCGATAAAGACACTGAGCATATGGACTATAAAGAATTGTTCAATACCAAAGCCTAACATAGCTAATGGTATGTATTGAAGACTTTTATAAATAATAGTTTCCATAAAATGAAATCTAAATTGTGCCGCAAATCCCATCTCTTTAATGCTATGGTGTACTTTGTGAAACTCCCATAACCTAGGCACGCGATGTAATAAACGATGGATGTTCCATTGTATAAAATCTGCAATAATAAACATGATAAGCAACTGGCTCCATACGGGAAGGCTACCCAATTCGATGGCAACTAGATTTTCAATTCCTATACTTTTAAGACCATCATTAAATGCTGCAACGGCAACATTTGAAATAGAGTTATAACCGACTAAAGAGAATAAAAAGAAATTGAAAAACAAATAAAATAGATCTAACCAAAAATCACGACGTAATACCTTCTGATCCTTGCGCCACGGCTTTATAATTTCTAAGGTAAATACTAGTAATGAAAGTCCCACTAGCCAATAAAAATAGTTGGTCCATGATGGCGTGGTGATTTCTTTAACGAGATAATTCCAATAATCAGAAAAGGAATTAATAAATAGATCGATATAATCTTGCATGTATGTAATGTCGTTTTATAATGTATAAAATTACTACTTGTTGCACTTACTACAACGTTATCTCAATATTAGAAATCTATTCTAGTATAAAGTACTGTCTATCCTTTATTTTTGAGCAAGTAAAATTAAATTCATGAAAAACTCCATTCTCTTTCTATTTTTAATATTAGTAATTTATTCCTGTAAGACTGAGGTTGAAAGTAAAACCATACCACTAGAAAAAGAGCAGGCTCATTATGACTGGAGTGCAGCAAATGTTTATTTTCTACTGACAGATCGTTTTAAAAACGGTGATGTTTCAAACGATACCATTATAAACAGAAATAAAGAGACAGGTAAATTACGTGGATTTAAAGGTGGAGATTTTGCTGGAATCATTGAAAAAATAGACGATGATTACTTTACAGATTTAGGAGTTAATGCCATTTGGTTAACACCTATCTGGGAACAAATTCACGATGGTGTTGATGAAGGAACTGGATATTCTTATGCCTTTCACGGCTATTGGGCAAAAGACTGGACTGCGGTAGAACCTAGTTATGGCACACAGGCAGAATTTGAATCATTAGTTCAAAAGGCGCATGATAAAAATATAAGGATTTTACTAGATGTCGTTATAAATCATACTGGACCTGTGACAGATATGGATCCTGTATGGCCAGCAGGTTGGGTGCGTACAGGTCCTTCTTGTACCTATCAGGATCAAGAAACTGCTGTAAGTTGTACATTAACTGATAATCTACCAGATATAAGAACGGATAGTAAAGAAGAAGTAGAATTACCAGAACATTTGGTTCAAAAATGGAGACAAGAAGGCCGCCTTGAAGCAGAACTTAAAGAGCTAGATGACTTCTTTAATCGCACAGGATTACCACGCACACCGGTTAACTATATTATTAAATGGGTTACTGATTATGCTCGTGAAACTGGTGTCGATGGATTTAGAATTGATACGGTAAAGCATGTAGAAGAAGAGGTTTGGAAAGTCTTTAATGAACAAGCCACTATAGCTTATGAAGATTGGAAGAAAGCCAATCCTGAAAAGAAAATCCACGACGATGCATTCTTCATTCTAGGAGAATTATACGGTTATGAGGCGAGTGGTGGTAGAAAATATTTTTTCAATGATAACCCAGTAGACTATTTTGATTATGGCTATGACGCGATGATTAATTTTGGTTTCAAGAGACATGCCATAGCGCCATATAAAGAGCTATTTAAAAGATATGATGGCTTTAGAGATAGCTTACTTCTAGAAAACCCTAAAGACCCTGCTTATTTTATGAATTATATCAGCAGTCATGATGATGGTCAACCATTTGATGCAGCTAGAGAACGTACATTTGAGAGCGCTACTAAGCTATTACTCTCACCAGGAATGACTCAAATCTATTATGGTGATGAGATAGCAAGACCTCTTATCATAGAAGGAACTCAAGGCGATGCCACATTAAGATCCGTTATGGACTGGGATACTATCGATAAAGATTTATTGAGCCACTGGCAAAAATTAGGTAAGTACCGTAACAATCATCCTGCGGTAGGCGCAGGCAGCCATCATTCCCTAGAACATGATGGACCGGGAACCATTTTTGCTAGATGGTATGATAAAAACGGTTTTAAAGATCAAATAATCGCTGGAGCAGGATTAAAAGACGGTAGTATAACCATAGACGTTACTCTTGTTTTTAAACATCTTACTCAATTACGTAATGCTTATACGGGAACAATTTTAGATGTGATAGATGGAAAAGTTACCGTTCAAGTTAATCGTGGTGTTATGCTGCTTGAATCTTTTTAAAAGCATTTAGTAATTGAAACATTATTGAATTTATGGCATTTTGTTAACGCATTGTTTTATCATTGATTCAGAATTTTGTCAGAAGAATAGATGGTACTGTTATGAATAAGCTTAAAATTTGGAAAAATAAATACACTAAGTTCAAATTAAAGTTAAGTCCGCAGCAGAATCTCTTTTATGGTTTCTTTACTTATGTCATAGCGGGATTTATTTTACTATCTCTTCCATGGTTGCAAAAAACGGATGTAGCATTTATAGATAACTTATTTACCGCAACTAGTGCAGTGTCTACTACAGGTCTAGTAACTGTAAGTATATTTGATTCCTATAATATTGCTGGTCAACTGGTGATCATGACATTATTTCAATTAGGTGGGATAGGATATTTAACCTTTACAACTTTTATGTTATTATCCACTACCAGACGTATTACTCACTGGCATAAAAAGTTATTGAATTGTGAGTTTACCTTACCTGTGACCATTAAAATTAAAGATTTTTTAAAGTCCGTTATTCTCTTTACAGTTATTATGGAAACCATAGGTGCTATTCTATTTTTTATAGCGTTTTATAATAATGGTATGCCTGTAGGTGAATCAATTTGGAACTCTATTTTTCATAGTGTTAGTGCATTCTGTACGGCAGGTTTCAGTCTTTTTAATAGTGGATTTACTGGCTATGTAGATGATGGCTTTGTAAACTTTATTATTGCTTTTCTGGCAATCGCAGGCTCGTTAGGCTTTATAGTTGTGACGGATCTAGTACTATGGATTAAAGATCGTACTCATCAATTAAGTTTTACGTCACGAATCATATTTATAGGCTTTGCATTTTTGTTAAGTTTTGGATTTGTATTCATGTATTTCTTTGAGCCTACAATCACTGTACTGGATGGAAGTGCCAGATTATATGCAGCTTTTTTTCAAACCATGTCTGCGATGACCACAGTAGGATTTAATACTGTTGATTATGGATCCTATTCTATACCTATCATACTCGTCACCATATTTTTAATGTATGTAGGTGCCTCGCCATCTGGTACTGCTGGTGGAATAAAAATAACAACACTATCCGCCGTATTTGCTATCATGAAAAGTAGACTTAGAGGCTCAAAAGAAATAACTTTTTTAGGCCGTAAGATTCTTTTTGAACGATTATACATCGCGACGTCATCTTTTATCTTTTATACTAGTTTAATTTTTATTTTCACTTTGGCACTTACGTTTACAGATGATTTCAGTCTAGAAAAATCTTTGTTTGAGGTCAGCTCTGCATTAGGAACCGTAGGATTAAGTATGGGAATAACAGGTGATTTATCTAGTATCGGTAAGATGTTACTGATCATGATTATGTTTATCGGTAGATTAGGAGTCTTGACTTTTGGGCTTGCTATTTGGTCTAAGTCTTTACAGAAAGAGCAGCCTCGACATATGGAAGATGATATTGCTGTTTAGAAATTGAGGTTTGGCAATTACGCTTTCGCGTAAGCGTAATTATTATAATCCATTAAGGATGCTTTATCTTTAGAATCTTAACTAAGATTTAAAGATGAAGTATTTTTTTTATTCGCTTATAGTATTGGGTTTAATCGCATGTAAAAATGAAGTTGAAGAGCAAAAGGTGGATATCGTTGATGAAATTGCAACGCCTCAACTACATCTAGATCAGGCCAATAATCTTGCGGTATTACCTTTACATTGTATTGAGACAGAGTATCCTAATAAAATGGGGCATGTTACCGCAGCACCAGAAGATCAAAAAAGACCAACAGACCAGCATCCGGTATTTTATGGTTGTTTTGACTGGCACAGTGCAGTACACGGCTATTGGAGCGCTGTGACTTTAATTAAGCAGTTTCCAAAACTTGAAGCTAGAGAAGAATTACTAGCAAAAATAGAACGCAATCTTACCGCAGAGAATGTTGTAGTCGAAATAGCGTACTTAAATACGGAGAATAATAAAACATTTGAACGCACTTACGGATGGGCATGGTTGCTTAAATTACAACAAGAGCTGGACACATGGGAAGATCCTCAAGGACAAGAACTAGCTCAAATTCTAAAACCTTTAAGTGATGTCGTTATAGAGCGATATACAGACTACTTACCTAAACTTAATTATGCCATAAGAGTAGGTGAGCATTCTAACACAGCATTTGGGATGGTATTTGCCTGGGATTATGCCACACATGCTGGTGAACAAGATTTAAAAAATGTAATAGAATCTAAAGCCAAAGATTTTTATCTGAATGACACAGACTGCCCATTATCTTGGGAACCTAGTGGTTATGACTTCCTATCACCATGTCTAGAAGAAATTGATATCATGAGGCGCATTATACCAGCTGCAGATTTTCATCAATGGGTTGCTGCGTTTATACCTAATATTCAACATGGAGATTTAGATATTGAAATAGGACGTGTATCAGATCGTAGTGATGGTAAACTAGTGCATATCGATGGATTGAACTTAAGTCGTGCATGGGTGCTTTATGGCTTAATCAGTCAGTATCCACAGCAATATGCTGCATTACAAGAAACTGCAGATGCACATTTGACCAATACGTTACCTAATCTCGTGGCAGACGATTATGCCGGTGGACACTGGTTGGGTAGTTTTGCTATTTATGCTTTACAAAATGCATCGCATGTTCCAGAAGATCTTTAAAAATATAGGTCCTGGTACTTTAGTAGCTGCGGCTTTTATAGGTCCTGGAACGGTAACCGTATGTACTCTTGCTGGTGCAAACTATGGTTATAGTCTGCTCTGGGCGATGTTGCTTTCTGTTTTTGCGACGATTGTATTACAAGAGATGGCCGCCCGATTAGGGTTGATTACTGGTAAAGGATTACCAGAAATATTGCACAGTACAATTAGCAATAAAATCATTAGAATGGCTATAATTATTCTTGTACTAGCTGCCATTGCGGTAGGTAATGCGGCTTATGAAGCTGGTAATATTTCTGGTGGTGTGCTAGGATTAAATATCATTTTCGGTACACAATGGTATTTTCCGTTACTACTAGGATTAATCGCTTTTTGTTTACTCATTTATGGAAATTATAAAGTATTAGAACGTGTGTTAATCACGCTAGTCGTTATCATGGGAATATCGTTTATAGTCACCGCAATAGCGATAAGACCAGACTTTAATTTGATTTTAAAAGGTTTATTTACTCCTTCTATTAATGAAGGTAATTTGTTAACCATTGTCGGTTTAATAGGTACTACCGTAGTGCCTTATAATCTTTTCTTACATGCATCATTGGTAAGTGAGAAGTGGAATGAAACTACAGATTTAAGTGCCGTTAGAAAAGATACCGTTATAAGTGTCATTTTAGGAGGATTAGTATCTATGTCTATTATTGTAGCTGCAACAGCTTTACAGTCTACAAAAGTCTCTACAGGAGCAGATGTAGCCAAAGCTCTTGAACCGATTTTCGGTTTGGCGTCAACTTACGTATTTTCTATAGGTATTCTAGCAGCCGGAATTACCAGTGCGATTACTGCGCCTCTTGCTGCTGCATATGTAGTAAAAGGTTGTTTAGGCTGGCATGGTAATATGAAAAGTTGGTCTTTTAGAGCGGTATGGATGATTATACTAGCACTAGGAGTGCTATTTTCTAGTATAGGTTTAAAGCCACTAGATATCATCACTTTTGCTCAAATAGCAAATGGATTGTTATTACCCATTATGGCTATTCTATTACTTTGGCTGGTGAATCAGAAGTTTTTAGGTGCTTATCAAAATCGCAGTTGGCAAAATATTATGGCTCTTATCGTTATCGCAATAGCCATTATGTTAGGTGCAAAAACCTTTTTAAAAGTATTTGAAATCATCTAATATGGTCACGATTGATATCAATATGGACCTAGGTGAAGGAATGAATGTTGAAGGACAGGTCATGCCATTTATAAGCTCTTGTAATGTGGCATGTGGTGGTCATTATGGTAATTACGATTCTATAAAAGAGACCTTACTTTTAGCTCAAAAATATAATGTAAAAACAGGAGCACATCCATCTTTTGATGATTTGAAGAATTTTGGTAGGTCACAATTAGATTGGGATGAAGCACGCTTTCGCGAAAGCGTATCTAAACAAATCCAGCAATTCCAGGATGTAGCTTTAGAGCTAGGAATAACCATGAATCATATTAAAATGCATGGTGCCTTATATCATGCCACGGCACACCTTACTGATTATGTAAATTGGACTGTTCAATTAGTTAAAGATAAATATCCTGAGGTTAAATTATATGTGCCACCTGGTAGTCTATTAGAACAAGAGTTAAAGAATCATGGATTATCCTATGATCGAGAGGCATTTGCAGATAGGCGATATGACAATGATGGAAAATTAGTTTCTCGTAATGATGCTAATGCTGTTATTGAAGATGTGTCTAAGCTTGTTAATCAACTATCCATTATGGTTCATGAAAATAAAGTGATTTGCATAGATGAGCATGAAATATTCTTAAATGCCCAAACCTATTGTGTTCATGGAGATAACCTATCGATAGTCCACAATTTTAATGAGGTCATTACCGCATTGAATTTAAATCAAATTAAAATTGGATAGCTTCATTTTATATCATCAATATAATGAGAATAGTCTACTGGTTACTATCGATGTAGATACCAATGTACAGGAATATCGTTCATACATCAGGAGATTAATTAATGATCAATATGGGCATAGGGTTGTATTGAATCAAGGGTTTAATTCTGTTCTCATATTATGGCGTGAAGAGTCTGTAACTCGTACTTTAATCGATGAGGTAAAATTGCTATTAAAAGGCATTACTCCATCACCAGTGCGTGTTATTAATAAATGGAAATTACCGGTTTATTATGATTGTCTTTCGGCAGATATACGAGCAGTATCAAAGTATACAGATTTAAAAGTTGATGAAATAATTAGTCTACATCAACAAGCAGTTTATACAGTTAGTTTTATGGGGTTTTTGCCAGGATTTCCCTATCTCAATGGGTTGCCCGAGTCATTATCCATTCCTCGTAAGGTGACACCATCATTACAGGTTAAAACAGGATCTGTAGCTATTGCGGCAGGAATTTGTGGAATCTACCCACAAAGTAGTCCTGGTGGCTGGTATATATTAGGGAACTGTCCTGTACCACTTTTTAATAGAGAACGAGAACAAGCTTTTTTACTATCTATCAATGATCAAGTTGAATTTTATGAAGTCGATAAATCAACTTTTAAAGATTTAAAGCAGAATACAAGTCATCTAGACATTAATCAATTTAAAAATGGCTAGACTTACAATTCTTAATCCAGGATTTAATTCTACTATTCAAGATATAGGTAGACTAGAATATAGAGCATATGGTGTGCCACATAGTGGTGCTATGGATCAAGATAGCTCGCGTCTCGCAAACCAATTATTAAATAATCAGGAGAGTGATGCGGTAATTGAAATGACTTTATCAGGTGTAGAGATTATCTTTTCAGAACCTACCCAAATAGCAATCACTGGTGCTCATTGCAAGATAATAGTTCAACACTTGGGATATGAAAGTCCATGTGTTATAGCTGTAAAAACGGGAGATGTAGTTCAAATAGGTGCTGCAATGGATGGTAATTTTATTTATTTAGGTATCAAAAATGGATTTCAGACCGAAGTATCTCTAGGTAGTCGTTCATATTATACAGGTATTTTAGATAGCTCATTTCTCAAAAAAGGCGATCACCTTTTATATGATAGCAGTGGTGTTGTCTCAACAGATTTATTCAATGACATGGAATCCAAATGGAATTCAAGTTTAAAGGCATATGTAGGTCCAGAGTTTTATTTACTTTCTAGAAAACAACAAGAACAATTACTAGGTACCTCTTTTACCATTTCAAAACTATGGAATCGTATGGCTTATCAATTAAATGAAATTCTGGTTAATGATCTAGAAGCTATTAAAAGTAGTCCTGTATTACCAGGAACGATTCAGTTAACACCAGACGGTAGATTAATTGTTTTAATGAGAGATGCACAAACTACAGGTGGTTATCCTAGAGTTCTACAACTTACTGAAGAAGCTGTGAATATCATTAGTCAAAAAAGAGTAGGAGAAGCCCTAGATTTTATAATTAAAAATTAATAGATTTTTAAGTTAAACTATATCTAATGCTATTGGAATACTTAAGATTACTTCTTTAATTCGTAGTAACATGCTTAAAAGAAACAATGTCTCAGCAAAAATTTAAATGGCTTCATTTGCCGTCCATTTTATGGGAAAGTGCAAAAAAATGGAACGATGATGATGTGTGGCAATTAAGTGCTAGTGTTGCTTATTATACAATATTAGCACTACCAGGATTGCTAGTCATTATGATTAACATCGTGGGAGCGGTATGGGATACTGAAATTGCCACAGGTAGATTAACCTCTAGCCTTACATCATTAATAGGGTATGATAGTGCCGAAAGTATCAATGGAATTTTACAAGCGGCAAGGCGAGATTCAGACAGTTGGTTTGCAAAAATTGTAGGGATATCGACATTAGTTTTTGCTGCAACAGGTGTCTTTTATCAGCTACAACTTTCTTTAAATAAAATATGGAAGCTCAAAATTAATCCTAAAACACCGTGGTGGAAAATCATTACGGATCGCGTAAAGAGTTTTGGGTTTATTCTCGTTCTTGGGTTTTTAATTTTAATTAGTTTCATTCTATCTGCAGTCATCGGTGTCTTACAGGACTGGATTCAAGTTCATATTGCAGATTATTTAGGACAACTAGCCTTACTGGTCAACTATATCGTTTCTTTGGGGATTATTTCATTTCTATTTGGGTTGATGTTTAGATATTTACCAGATGCAAGACTACAATGGAAAATGGTATGGCCTGGTGCCTTGCTAACAGGAGTTTTATTTGAAACAGGTAAGTTCTTAATGGAAATATATTTTACACAATCCTCGCCAGCTAGTGCTTATGGCGCAGCAGGTCTTATTGTATTATTACTTTTATGGGTGTCTTATTCATCACTGATTCTTTTCTATGGGGCTGAATTTATTAAAATTTATGCTTCTCGTTATGGTAATGGAATCTCACCGAGTTCAAAATCCTTAAAGTATAGAGAAGAGCTTATCATCACGGATAAAGGAGCAGATGTTACCGAGAAAGAAATTGAAGAATTGATAAATTCAGATGATAATCCTATTGTGGATCGCTAGTTCGCTTCCGCGAAAGCGTAATGAACCTAACTGAATAACTCGAGAAAAGCCTGTTTGTATGTCTTAGTTATTGGTACACGGTATTCATCGCCGATCACAACATAACCTTCGTTTTCAAAGGCTCTTACAGCTTTTATATTTACTATGTGAGACTTATGACACTTAAAAAAATAGTCGTCTAGGTAGTCGTTAAATCTACCTAAGCTATAGGAACTGGTAAGAGTTTTACCATCTGCTAGATGTATTTTTGTATAACCTTCATAACCTTCTAGATGTATAATTTCTTCTTGCGGAATGAATGAGATACCTTTTTGGGTAGGAACTTTTAGTTTATGGTCACGATCGATTATCTTATTGAGCAACTCCACAAGATTTGAATTTTGATCTGCGTTCTCTTTTTCTATATTAAAAATTGCTTTTTCTAATGCCTCTTTGAGCTCTGTGTTATCAACGGGTTTGAGTATATAATCAACAGCGTTTTTTTTGATAGCCTCTAAAGCATATTCTCCATAAGCGGTCGAGAAAATGACTTGAGATTTTAGTTCATTAATACTATTTAATAGTTCAAACCCATTAAGACCAGGCATTTGAATGTCTAAAAACAAAATGTCTGTAGCATGTGAATTGATGTAATTTAATGCCATCTTGGGATCCTGAAATGTTGCAATCACATAAACGTTAGGGCATACTTTTTCAATCTTCTTTTTAAGATTTTGTAAAGCAGAGTGCTCGTCATCTACCAGTATAGCTTTATAGGTTTTCATTACTTAATTTTTTTAGATTAAAAATCACTTCATGTCCAGGATATTCAATATCGCTTGATGCTGGTCCTCTTTTTAATTCTATTTCCCATAAACCAGAAGCTTTTAAGTATCTCAAACGATCTTCTAAAACAGATGATGATTTATACCTAACATCATCCTTCTTAAATTTAAACCCTACACCATCATCAATGATATGAATTTGTATTTGTTTTTCATCCAGCTTTACAAATTTAACAATGATCAATCCAGTTACTGATTTATTAAAAATGCCATGATTAACAGCGTTTTCAACAATGGGCTGTAATAACATACTAGGAATGAAATCGTTTAAATTTAAAGTTGGATCTACCTCAATTTGATAATGAAGTTTTTTATTAAAACGTAGAGATTCTAAATCTAAGTAGTTTTTTAATAACTCAATTTCTCTTTTTATAGTGATATGTTGTTCTTTGCTGAGCTCAAAAAATTCTCTTATGAGCCTTGAAAACTTTACAAGATATCGATCTGAAGTTTCAAAATCGTTTTCATTAATGTAATACTGAATGGCTGTTAGAGAATTGAAGACAAAGTGTGGATTCATTTGAGAGCGCAATGCCTTAAGTTGTAATTCTGACAATTTTTGTGCCTGTAATAGATCTTTATTCTTTTTTTCTTCGGATCTTTTAGTTAAAGCTTTTGTTACTAATATGATAAGAGTCACTACAGTTAATAGAGTAATTAAATAGAACCACCAGCTTTGATACCAGCGCGGTTCTAGTTGAAACTTAAAACTCTTATTAATTCCTCCACTGCGCAGTTCTAAATTATACTCGCCTGGGCTTAAATCAGAGAAGGTCAGGTTAGAAGAATTTGCAACGGTCCATTTTTTTTGTGTAGGTAATAACCTGAACTCATAGTACATTTTCTTATTTACTCTATAATCAATATTATTAATGACGAGTTGAAGATCACTATCTGGAATATAAGTTGTGTTGTTATTAAGTTTCAAATCATGGTTTGCATACAGAGCTTTGTCCACATAGATATCTAATAAGCTTTGAGAAGAAATATAATCTATAGGGTAGTGGATGATACCTTGATTAGTAGCAACTAATAACTCATTATTGACTTTCTCAATTCCATTTATTTTATTAGTAGGTAATCCATTTCTATTATTCCACAATTGCTTAAATCGAAATTTTCCATTTAAGTATTTATAATTATAAATTCCTTTATTAGTAGGTATGTAAAGTTCATTTTTTACAATACATGGATTGTTAGATTTTAAAAATTCGCTGCCTTCTAAAAGTTCTATAGTGTTTAAATCAGTTTGATATACACCATATCCACTAGTAGAAACGATCAAAGTTTTATCATTAACGCGAGCGATATCAATTACAGGTTTTTTAAAATTAGTTAAAGACTCAATTCCAATGATTTTATCATTTACTAACTCGTACAGTCCATTAGATCCTCCAAAAATTAATCGGTCATCCATGGTTGTTGAGCATCTCACACCGCTTAAACTATAGGGTTTAATTTTTTCTAAGCTATATGGAGCTATTTTTTTTATACCTACTGTATAGTGACCATAAATGAAGCCTTTATAAAAGGTCATTGATCTTGCTCTCTCATTATCCACGTCAAATTTCAGATTGAGAGAATCATTTTTTATGATTGAAAATATATTCTTCTTTGTTATGAAATGAGAAGTGTTTGTTTCCTTTATATATTCGGCGTCATATAAAAAATCATTACTATCCATGTAAGGTTGAAAAGTATTGGTTTTCTCATTTAATTCATAAAATCCCTTACCACTCACAAGAGCAATTATTTTTTCATTGACTCGTTTAATGTCACTTATTTTAAAATGACTCAGCTCTTTTTTTATGAGTCGTTCATTTAAAGAGTATTTATAAATACCATTTGAAAATGTAGCAATCCATACAGTGTTTTCCTTATCAATGAAGGAGTAATGCGATTTCAATTCAATAGGAATGTGAACAACCTCTATGGCTTTTAATGAATCATCAAGCATTGCAACAACGTGCTCACCAGTTAGCTGTATATTATTGTTTGCTAGATGTAAACGAGAATATTTTAAAAATGGCACGTTTAATTCACTTTCATAGGTATATCTCCTTGTTTCTAAATTATTAAAATTTATAAAACCATAAGAATCGTTGGAGTTACCTACATAAAGTGAATCTGTTAGTTGACCTCTAGAATGGCTGTTAAATGTAAATAATGAATCCTGTAATGGGTGTAAATTATTATCTCTAGTCACTAAATTAAGCCTATCATGATCTAACACGCTTCGTACAATACCTTTATATTTTTTATGGGATAAATAAGATACATTTGAAAAATCCTCATAAAAATTGTAGTTGATTTCCTCCCATTTGAAATCTGAATTAAGTTTATGAGATCTAAAGGTTCCCGATAGTATTAAAGAATCACCGGTAAATCCACTATAGATGGGATCAATACTTACATCCGCCTCTTTATTTACAAAATTATGGACCACGTTATCGAGAATGTATCCCATACTAGTACTTTTTGCGATATACCATAACTTCCCATCGGTAGCAGGGAACACATTCCATATATCATTAGTAGGCAGGCCTTCTTGAGTAGTGAAAACTTTGAAGTCAGTGCCATTATATTTTACGAGACCTTCATCTGTAGCAATCCATATAAAGCCATTTGAATCTTGTGTGATTTTGTAAATATGATTACTAGGTAAACCATCTTTTTCAGAATAATTGGTATAAGATTGTGCAGCGCTCCAGTTAAAGGCGATAAAAAAAGCAACTAGAATCCACGACTTTATCATTCTGTATAAAAATACTATTAAATACTTACTTCTTTACTTAATTTAGATTGCCCACCGTCAGTTGTAAATACTTTAACAGCATAGATGCTTTTATTTTTCTCGCTTTCGCTGAAGCGTAATTTTAACGACCTACCATGTCTCACAAACTGACCATCTTTATTTTTCTTGTAAATCACAAAATAGGTTTCTTTATTTAAGTCTTTATAACTCCAAACTAGAGTGACCTCACCATTTTTAGTAGTAATTCTTAAATCTTCTACAGGTGGTCTAACACCAGTCTTATAGGTTTTACCTTGTACCGGAACTGCATATTCTGATGCATTTTCACTTTCATCGATTGCTTTCATACTATAATAATAAATCGTTCCTTTTTTTACATTTTTATCTATGAAGGTAAGTTGGTCATTTTTTAAAATTTGATATTTTTCCCATGGTGCTTTAAGGTCTGTTTTACGATAGAGAATTTGTTCTTTTACGTCTATACTTTTACTCAAGGCAAACTGTAATTCGATAACATCTTCAGTAGATTTTATTTTTTTAAATACTGGAGTGGTAGGAGCAATTTTATCTGGTCTTTTGACTTTCAAAATTTCTGAAAATTCGGATGTGTTGTGATTAAAATCAAGAGCTTCAACTCTATAATATATATAAGGAGTTAAAGACTTTAAAGTAACGGTATCTTTATATACGGTTTTTACATCTCTACCCATACTATCAATAGATAGAAAACCTTCTTTAATTGCAGAAAATTCATGCTCTGCAGCGTTAGATCTATATAATCTATATCCCATTAAATCCGCCTCTGGGTTTTTCTTAATATCAACAGTAACGACACCAGTGGAATCTATTTTACCTTTAATAAATATAGGTTTACTAGGTGGAATGCTATCAATTAGTGTTACCGCTACAGGAAAAGATGAACTTACATTATTTGCGGTATCAACTGCCTGTACGAGATAGTAATTAGTTTTATCCATCAAGAATGATTTGTCTATAAATTTACGAGCTGTTTGCGGTAATAATTTATCGTGCAGTAAGGTAAATGTACCGTTGTTTTCTTCAGATCTTGATATGGCAAAACCTTTAAAATCTCCAGCAATAGGTGCTTGCATTTCCCACTCGATATGTACCTCATCAGGTTGAGCATGCTGTGGTTGCTTTAAAAAAGGTTGCTGTGGTGGCTTTCTATCGCGAGGCATTCCTGTTACTTCTGCAAACTGTACTCGTTCTCCAAAGAGAGTTTGAGCATAGAAACGATACGTATATTTTTGATAGTTAACTAAACTGTCTTCATCAAATCCAGTACGTTTAGGACCGTCATAGTCGCTACCTCTTATGGCATAAATAGGAGCCTTGTTAAGTTTAACGTTTTTACCATTAATAGTACGTTCTACATCGACACCGCTCAAGTCAGGATGTTCATTCCAGACAAACCCTAGTTCTGTATCACCTGTTTTTATGTAAATTTTATTTTTAAGGGCATCTGAATTATTAATTGCTTTTATACTGAATGGAATAGATTCTATTTTATAAATTGTTGATGGTGCAACTAGTTTAACTCTATAAGTGTAATCAACTCCATTCTCTACAGTCTGGTCCACATAAGAAAACCCTAATCCTTTTGCAGCTTCGGCATTTTTTATAGCGGTAAGTAAAGAGATCATTAGTTGAAAATCTTCAGCTGCTTTTTGATTCTTAAGTTCGCCTATACCGTCATTAAAACTCATCGTACCACCATTATCCTCAAGTACATCTAGATAAAAATCCATAGCAAGTTCTATTTCGTTCATTTTATCTTCATTTGGAGCAGCGTTCATTACTTCTAGCCACTGCGCTTCACTATATGGTGTAGTACGACCTATTTCTACAAAATTTCCTGCGCTACCGTTTGCTCGCTCAATTATAAAACCAGATTTAAATGCAAGTTTCATGGTACTTTTTCTGTCAGGAAAAAATCTTAACTCAACGGTATTATTAATATACCGTCCTTTGGTTTTTATTACGGTAGTCGGTTCTTGTTGCGCTTTCGCGAAAGCGGAAAACAAAAATAAAAAGCTGATAAATATGATCGATAGATATTTTTTCATGTCCTTTATTTAAAATGTTGAAGTACTAGCTGCTACTGCGACCACCGGTCCCGTACTGAATGTTTTAGTGATTGTTTGAGTTACAGGAGTTCCATCGTTTTTAACTGCGGTAACCCAACTGTTTCCTACGTACTCTTTTAATGTTGCTGTTACCGTAAATTTATATCTGCGATTGTACAGTAAATCATTAATTACAGGATCTGGATCTGGTGGTAAGTCGTCATAATCACTGCTAGGTGTTACCGGAAATGAGGTAAGAGAACTAGGTCCAGCAACTTCGGTTGTAGTTGATAAGCCAGATATTCCCATTGCAGGTGAAGAAGTATATACTGAAGCTGCTGGGGCAATTCCTAAAAGCCCAAAACTAGGTGCAGGTGGCATAGCTACTGCAGCTATAGTAGCTGTCATTGTACTTGCTTGTTTAATATATAAGTATTCACCGAGGTTATTTTGTTTTTGTGCTAAGTTTACAAATTCCCAAGCTCCTGTCGTTTCATTTTCAATTTTAAATGATTGAGTTTTTACCATTTTGAAAGTACGCATTTCTACGGTACCGTTTGATTGTTGCTCGCTGACATCAAACGCAACGTCTGGAGTTAAACCAAATTTTGCAATAACAGGCTGCTGTAAAGGGAAATTAGCACCAGGACTGGCTTTTACATAAGTAATTAATGCATTTTGCTGTTCTGCAGCGGCATCTCCTTGTGTCACTGGCGCACCAGAACTCGCACTACCATTGTTACAATAAGTTCCGTATTCAAAAGCTTGATAAAAGTCAAATGAAATAAGATCATCAAAAAGACCTACTTCACCTTCTACCGCACCAGCGGCATAGACTGGTTTTGGAAATTCTCCCGTTATCCAGGCGCCAGCTTTTATAGATGCGATGTTAATATTCCATTTTGTACTTCCGTCCTTTTTATATCTTGTTACTCTAGCACCAGCAGTACCGTACATTCCTAATCCACCTTTTGCTCTATAACCGTTGATACCTAATGGAGTGTATCCACCACAACTACCTACATACTGCATGTAAGAGAGATGTAGTTCTGCTCCAGCGGCTAGATCCCATCCTAAGACATGTTTTTTTTCTCCGCTATTGAATTTTGTGACCTTATATTCTCCACTTTTATCAAACATAAAACCTATTCCCATCGCAAATCCTTTTCCTTGCTCTGTATTACTGCCTACACCACCAGAACCAGTGGTTCCTGCATAAGGATAGTTCCCTACGGCACTGTAATAGTTATTCTTGAATCTCGTCGTAAATCCACCTGGAAATGGGATTTTATTTCCAAACATGAGATATTCATATAAGGAAACTCCACTTATATTAACGGTATTTAAATAATCGGGTTCTCCAAATTTGAAGAACCATTCATTCTTCTTTCCATCAATATCAAGAATCAAGTTCATAGGTGATGGAGTCGTGATAGGTGGTGCATTGACATTTACAGCTGCAGTTAAAATAAATTTCTTGTTTGGAAAATTGTAACTAACACCTACGGCACCATCTATTTTGGCTTTGCTGCGATCTACAATTTTTGCTCCTACAAAGAAGTCTCCGGTAAAAGCAATATTGGTCATACCGCCACTACCAGAAAAGGCAGCCAGTAGTCCTACGTCTGCATTAAAAGTCTCTTCTTTAGGAGTCGTTGCGATAACTGCATTTGCTCTGAAACCTAGTTGATCATACTCTGGTGTGAATATAAAATCACTTCCATCAGGCGTCGCAATCATATTTTGAAAAGCTCCACCGCCAAAACCTCTAAAGGCAATTCCCGGTAAAAATGTAATTCCTGGAGCAGGGAAAGTCGCTGCAGCTTCAACACGCCAGTATCGGTAAGGACTAGTGTGGTTGTAAGTGGTATTTCCGAACTCTGCCAGTGCACTTACTTTAATACCACCAGCTTTGAACTCGGCCTCTAGCGTTCCTAGAAACCCATTGCCATATTCAGGATCATCGGTTCTAAAAGCGAGCATTCCATCTATTTTCACGGCTGCTAAATCTGCAGAGACATGAATTTCATCTATGACTACACCTAATAATTCTGGATCAAAAGTTTTCCCACCACTAGATTTAGTGTCTGTAATGGCTCCTTCTATACCTAATGTTGCTCGTCCTCCTATTTTCTTGGATAGGTTGAAGATCAAATCAAAATTTAATTTACCGCGCATTAATTGATTGCCAGTAGTAGTCATTTGATTGAATTTAATTTCTTCAATCGTCACAGGGAAATTTGCAGCTTTCTTTTGTGGACTTGCAAAAGCCCAGTTTCCTGCATCAAAGGATAATTTATTGCTGGATAAGCTGCTGTCATAATCAAACCCTAGACCTTCAAATCCTAATGCCATATTGATTTGATCTACAGGCCCTACAGTAGCATCTTCCCACGCAAAATCACCATTAAGATCCATGGTAAAGGTTCTTTTATCTTTATCAAAGTAACCTGATAAGTTTGAAGTCTCATCAAGAGTAAATTGTCCGCCACCGAAAAGATCATTCTGTATAGGTTGATCTGGTTCTAGAATTATTTGAAAATTATTATTCAAAGCTGGATCTAAAGGGTTATTAAACAAAGCAGTATATGCAAGTGAGTTATCAATTCCATTTCCTTCATTTACCGGTATAGCGATACGACCTTCAACGCCAGCTTCTACAAAATTACTAGATAGTATTTCTAGATAAATACGATCTACACTAGCAACCATATCACCAACTTCTGCACCGCCGAAAGCGATGAGATTTTCTACCTCAGCAGTTAGTGTGATTCCGGTATCATCTATGATCATGTCATTAATACTCACTTCTATAGGGCCACCACTTGGTGTATTCATTTTATTAGGAGAGAATTTTACCGTTAATTCATCCATATAAAAACCTCTAAAAAGATTGGTAGTTTCACCAGTGTAAATAGGAGGAAAGGACATTCCAGGCGTGTTCATGGTATCAGACATATCCATGGCAATCTCGTCGGCAAGAATAATAAAGTCATGTGCTCCAGAATCTGTAGGTGTACCATTATCTGGATCGGGTATTGTAGCAGATAATATAGATTCTTCAAGATTACCAGTAAGTACTATTCCTTCCCATGCAGTTCCTGCGCCTACTAGGTTTGCGGTTGATTTTTCTGTTCCATCAATTTCATCTATAGGAATTAACCATTCTCTAGTAAAATCTACATCCAGTTCAACAGCATAGTTAGTAATTCCTGAACTGCCCCATTCTATAAAACAACCAGGACTAGTTCCTGGTACTGGAGCTTTAAATGTGAAGGTGATTTTATTATTGACATTTCCTATAGTAATATCTTCAAGTAGTTCTAGTCTTTCTGGTGGCCATACAGGTGCTGCTAGATGAAAGTCTGTATCACAGGCTTTAAATCCTAATACTTGATCTGGATTCACATCTGGCTCAAATTGTTTGATGACTAGTAAATTAAACTCTGATTTTGTAGGTTTAAAAACCATAGAACTTACTGCGATAATATCGCCACCAGGAAATTCAATTCCAAATGGAGCTTCTAAAGGTGCAAGAAAGGGTAGTGCAGGTGTGTACTCAACGATAGCTCCATCTGTGGTTAACCAATCTTGAATATCATCGGCATTATCGTGTCCCATTCCTACACATCCATAAGGATAAGCAGGCGCTGTATCGGCTACTATTACTGTGATTTCTCCAGAAACAAGATTTGCATCTGCGTCTACGGTAATATCGGTAAATTCTACAGCCACGTTTGCGAGTAACCATGGGATATGTGTGATTCCAGTTCCAGAATATGGGCCATCTCCTGAGATGCTGTCTATGACTATTTCAAACTCACCTTGTCCATCCACATGTTCACCTGCAAAAATGCTATCTCCATCAGCGATGTCTCCATCTCCTTCAGCTGCAGTATTTAATGTTAACCATTCTACGGGCACAGGTAAACACTTAGTTACCTCACACGCTTGACCATCGCTTGAAGGGAATAAAGGCGTTATGGTAAAGGTTACACATATTTCAGATGGAATTTGATGATCTTCTGTATCATAAGCATGTGTAAAAGGTCCAGCATTTACTATAGACTCTTCGTCATGGTCTTCGTCCCAATTAATGTTGACTTCCATAGAGTGAGTAGAAAGGCTGTAATTACTATTACAATTTAATAAGTAATCTCTATAAGCCGTAATTCCGCCGAATAAAATTTCTCGAGGTTCCTCGACAGCATCTGGTCTTAATAATGTAAGTGCTGGCTCAGTAAGCGTTGTGTCATCATCACATTCACATTCTTCTGTCCCGTTTATCGTGTTATATGCATCATGTGGTACAGGCACGTCTTGTGTGAAATAACAATCTATCCCAGCATTATCATTTACAATATGAAAAGTTACGGTCACAAATTCTGCTAGTGGTTGATCTGTGTCCTCTAGAACGGTAAACATATGTGTGTTACTAGGGTCATTTATAGCATCTGGTATATGCCATTCATGTGTTACTGTTCCTGTAAAAAAATGTTCTTGATAATTATATTCTGGATGACCATCCATATTTTCCATACCTTCAAATTGTTCATTTGTAGCCATACAATCTATAATGGATTGTAAAGCTGCTGGTGAACCAGGAATAGTGAGTGTATGTTCAGTGCCAGCTCCATTTGCGGTATAGTCCATGGTAAGATCTGGAATAGTCACACTGCTTTTATCTAGACAAGCACATTCTTCTTCACCAGCTTTGTCGTTAACGTCTGAATTATCATCATCTCCTGCGCCTTCATCATATTTTAAATCGTCTAACGCTCTCTGAAATTCTTCTGATAATTCAAGGCAATAAGTTTTCTCGCACACTATAATTTCTCCACGTATTTTTCTTTTAATAGTATAGGTAAGGCAAACTTTTTGTGGTATTTTTCTTTTAACGCAATCTTTAGTATACGTATGGGTTATAGTGCTGTCTTCACCTCTATCAATTTGAGGATCATGAACTTCCTCATAAGTAGGTTCATGATAACCATTATCGTAGCTTACATTTAACTCTACTTCATAATGATTAACTCCAGGATATAATAGTTCTCGTCTAATCTCCTCGGTAAAATCTGCCACATTAAATATTTCAATTTTTAATGGATCAGAGTTTGGATCGCTGTTGATAATACTTACTGCACGTTCAAAATCTCTTTGTGAAGGAAAATCACATTCCTTTAGTTTATCAATTTTATCTTGATCAAAAGTTGAATCTTTAAGCTCCACAGGGACAATTTTTACACAGACCATTCCCGATTTGAGAGAAACGAGTCTAAAGTGAATATTTATTGTAGTAGGAATCGAAAAATTATTATGAATACTTGAATTATAATCATGATATATATCTACGGCGTTTGCTGAAATAATTTCCATAGGATGAACTTGATCCCATTCGATATGAGTAGTCAATTGATAATCCATAGGTTTATATCCACCTACTGTTTGTAACCAATATTTTTGTTGTATAATATTTAATCCAGTCAAATGATATTTATAACTAAGACCGGTATCCATAAATATGATATGATTGCTCAAATTATTTGGGTTCCCTGGATATTCTGGATTAGCATTGCAATTGATTACTTCTGGAATGAATGGGTCTTTATTATTTTTAATAGAATTATCTCCATCTTTATCATCTCCGCTTTCATTACCACTTTTATTATTACTAATAAAATCGTCATTTCCATCACCTTTTTCATCACCGCTTTTATTATTGCCGCGTACGGTAAATACTCCATAATCTACAAAGCCATTATTTTTTTCTCTATAAGTATTTCCTTCTCGAGTCATGGGCTTAATTCCCCAAACATACTGTTGATCCTCATCTGGTGCTGGGATATCTAGTGGCCATATGAATTGCGTCCCGATGGTTACTTCTTCTTCTATAATCGGGTAATTCACACTGAATGCTTGACTAGGCGTTTGTCCAGGCTGCACTTCACTTACGGCAATTAGGTAAGTGATACCAGTCATGGCATCTGGTACAGGAACTAGTGGTGTCCATTGAAACATGAGACTGTTAATCAACAAAGGATCGATCACTTTATCATCTACAGGTGAAAGTAGTTCTGGCATTTGATAATCTGTAATGATCATAGGCCTACAGATTTGTTCTGGTTGCGTTAAACTGCGACCTTCTTGATCTAATAACTCTACACAAAAACTGTAGGAGCCAGGTGGTAACATACCAGTACGAGACACTTTATCTTTAAACTTAGCATCTATAAACTGTACCGCAGTATATGGGATCAACTCATCTGCAAGAAATGTTTCTGTACCTAGATCAGCCGTCATATATGGTACAGATCTATCGGTAGTTAATTTTACATCACCATCTAATAGTAGACTAACTTTAATTTGGTAATCTATAGTCAGACCAGCAACTGGATTAGTCACCGTTAAAATGGCGAGATTATTACGATTTACCCATTCACTTAATTCTGGAGTAGGATTTGAATCTACATTAAGTGTGGCTTGTAATTGTGCTTGAGCCCATTGACAACAGCATGCAAAAACTAATATTAATAATATCTTTTTCATAATCCAGTGTATTAAAATCGTTGTTGAATAGAGAATTGAACTCTATTTTGATCCAGTGCGGCACCAGGTTTAGAATTACCGTATCTGAAATTTGTGTAGCGATACTGCAGTTTACATTGCAGTTTTTTAGTCAGTTTATAACCCAATCTTAGGTTTAAATTTTTTCTATAATCTGTAGTGAATCCAGGAACGTCTACATGAGCAAAGTTGAATCCTATGGAAGGCGTTAATTTTTTATCTAGCATTTTGTAGCTGGCTATAAGACCATAATTCAACATGGTGAAATCTCCAGTAGGTAATTGGTTTTCTAGATAGATGCCCTGTAAACCGATGCTCAAAGGCTTTTCTAAGAAAGAGATATTATAATTGATAGAGTAGGTGGTATTTTCCGCTTTCGCGAAAGCGTTACTAACGACATCAAATTGCTCAAAACTGGTCAGCGCCACATTACCTGTAATAAGGTGCATGTACTTTTCTGTTTTAAACGTGTAGGAAGGCGATACCGTGATGGAATTATTGACTAGTTCTATGCGTTGATTCAATATGTTAGCATCGTTTTTGAATCCAAAGTTGCTGTAATTGAGGTTGACAGAGAAAGATTTTGTCACTTGCGCAAATAGATTTGCATTAGAAATAATGCGTTCTGAAGACGATAATTTTGTATCGTTTAAATTATTAGTTCTTATACCAAAACTACCTGTAAAGTTTACTTTGTTGTCAAATAGTTTCATACCAGTATTGACCTTATAATCTAGGATGTCGCGTTCTACAAATCGATATCCCACAGGTAAAAATCCTGGACCTATATATTGTACTTCACCACCTAATTGAAATTTATCTCCTTTCCAGTCTATACGTGTGTTATGAGAGAAGTCTGCAGTAGTACTTGCATTAACGGTGATAAAATCTTCTACTGCCGTTATGTAATCTTCATCAATGACTCCATTATTAAAGAGATCTTTGGTAAATATAGATCCAGCAGTCTCTGTACGGATGTTTAATTTTTTAAACACTTTAAATTCTGCATAGGGTGAAATGGTCAAACCTTCAATAGGTTCTATTCCTATGGGATTAGCAAGTACAGAATTTTTATGATCTCTCACACGTACTACGTTAATTGTGAATTTAGAACCTTCTATTTTTCCTACTCCTATGCGTGCCGTGATAATACTTTGTTCATAGGCGCCAGGTACGTTTAATAATATATCTGGTTCGATAGCACGTTGAGATTTCCCTACTGCTGCAGATAGAATAAATTTACCTGGGTTTATTTCTAGACCAACTCCAAAGATGGGAATGTCACCAGTAGTTAGTGGTGTGTACATAGGTGTTTGCGTACCAAAAAAGCCTTGAGCCCATTTGTACTTAGGATTGATACTTATGTTGTTTGCTGGATTTTGAATATAATCTAGAGCACTTTCTTCTGGTACACTAGGTAAATTATAAATAACGTCTTGATTAGTAACGTTGACACTTATAGGTATGCTAAAGTGCTTGCCAAAGTTGATGCTCATTTGAGCGTTAAGTCTTAATAGATTTTCGGGATATCGAGGTCTAAAACTTGCATAGTTTTCTTGTGTATAAGAATAGTAGTCATAGTAAAAACCTAAACTTCCTGTAACCTGAATAGGTGACTTTTTATCTTCTTTTTCATCTTGTGCCTTACTAACATGAAAACCCATCAATAAACACAATAATAATGTAAAAACGATTTGAACATTCCTCCCCATAATGTTGTAGTCTTGATAAAAAGTCACCTTCAATTAAATAATTAATTCAGGCTTCTTCAATTTAACAAGAACAATTTGAGACTTTCATTAAGAAAAGACAATCGCTATTTATTCAATGGTTGGTTTCATTCCATGAAATGCTTATTTGGTTCCTTAACATATTTTAACATTCTTAGAGATTTACCAGTAGAGGATAAATTGAGTGTAAGTTTTAAAGTACCTGATAATAATCATTTTAAATACGGATATGATTGTTGATACTTCTAAAAAACGAGTTAATTCGTAATTAATTAAGAGTATTACCAATGATGTGTCTGTATATTTAAAATAAAAAATGAGTTCAGAAAACCTATACCAAAGAGAAGCTTTAGAGAAATACTTAGAATTATCCAGATCGATTGAGACCAGTATGATGCTTACTAATCTAGGGTCAAAGCCAGTTGACAGTATACCTATGACGCCTAAGAGAATTAATGATAATGGATCAATCTTATTTTTCAGTAAAAGCACTAGTGATCACAATAAAAACATCCAAAAAGATGCAGATACTCAATTGATTTTTAGTGATGTGAAGTCTAAAGAGTTTTTGAGTGTTTATGGATCTACTAGTATTAGTAAGGATCCTATTTTAATTGAAGAGCTTTATGGAAATCTTGATAATAATTGGTTTGATGGAAAAGATGACCCAACAATAACGGTATTGACCTTCACACCAGAACAAGGGCAGTATTGGGATACTAAAACAAATTCCATTGTAACCTTAGCAAAATTAGCCTACACTGCTATTACAGGCGATGAAACAGAAATAGGAACTAGTGGAAGTTTAAAATTATAAAACCAACGATATGAATATTTTTGAAGCTCTAAGAAAAGATCATGAAATTCAGAGAGAACTTTGTGATCAACTAGTCCACACATCTGGTGATACAGCATTGAGAAAGAACATGTTTAATAAATTAAAACATGAATTAGCCATTCATGCAGATGCTGAGGAAAGACATTTCTATGTTCCATTAATTGAATCTGATCTTACTCAAGAAAAGGCTAGACATAGTATTGCCGAGCATCACGAAATGGATGAGCTAGTTGAAAAACTAGAAGAAACAGACATGGATAGCAGTGCATGGCTCAAGTACATGAAAGAGCTGGCACATCAAGTAGAACATCATCTTGATGAAGAAGAACAAGAGGTCTTTCAACTAGCAGGTAAAGCTCTTAACGAAAAAGAAAAATCTAGTCTAGCAAAAGATTATCAAGAATTTATGGAGCAAAACAGATAGTTATTATTTCAAATTAAGATAAAAAAATCCGATCAATCGATCGGATTTTTTTATAAATAGCTTTCAAAGCGTGAAGATGATGACGTATTATTCACGTCTTCGTCATCATAATTTTCATGATCATCAATAGTCTTGCGTTTGTAATCGCTATAGCCGTTAGGTGAAAATGTGTAGTTCATCTTTTTTATTTTAAAATTAAAGGAAATGTCTATTTCAGATTTTTAATAAATTCTTAATTGATAATCTATTAACATAGTTAACAAATGGACTTAATATATCCATTTACAATTCAACAGCAATCTCTTCATGAATCACATTTTGCTCACCATATTTTTTAAGGTAAGCTCTGATAATTTGATTGGTATGAAAGTTAAATAAGAAATTTTATAGTATGAAGTTTTCAATTAGCGTATCCAATTACTAGATTTAAGATTTTTTAATTTATGCGCTATTTTAAAATTTTAATTAGTTCGCTTCTTGTGTTTTCATTACTAAAGTGTGAAATGAATATAGAAGAAAATAATTTATCAACGAATTCAAAAACAAGCATTTCAGAAAAATATTTTAACTCAGGTCTTCAATACTACAAAGAAAATAACCTTGAGAAAGCAAAGGAATTATACAAAAAAGCTATTGATAGTTGTTTATCTATTGATGCTAACCTTCAATTTAAGTATTATACCAAATTAATGGGTATATATATATTTAAAAATGAATATGGTGATGCTTTGGCTGTTTTGAGAGAATTTGAGCAAAAAGAATTATTTCCTATTGAGCAAAAATTTATACTAGTTAAAAATACGGAGCAATATATTTATTTAAACTCAGGCCAGTTAGATAAAGCTTTAGAATCAAATCAAGAATATTATGATTTGATTCTTCAAAATGCTTCAGAAAATGAACTGGCAACTGCTTTAATTCTCAAGAGTACTATCTTAAGAAAAAAAAATGAGTTTAAAGAATCTAGTTTAATTTTACAAGATTTATTAAAATATAATGATCTTCATCCTTTATTAAAATCCTCAATTTTCACTAGTTTAGGCATAACTTATTTTTATAATAACGATTATAACAGGTCAATCGATGCATACAAAAAGTCATTAAAATTTCATAAAACGTCTGAATTGGATGGTAGAGTTAATGGTTTAGCGACATCTTATGCTAATATATCTGAGGCTTTCATTGCACTTGATGATTATGAGAAAGCAAGAAAGTATTTAGATTCATTTTATATGCTTAATCAAGCTAAGGTTTCAAATAACCTTAGAGTAAGCATTTATAAATATGAATTAAGATTAGCTAGGAAATTGAATCTAGACAATTCAAAAATAGAACAGCTTATCGATAAGTCTTCAAACGAACTTGAATTATTCTATCAAAATAGATTTTCTAAAGAATTAGAATCTTTAAAAAAAGAAAAAGTTAAATCGCAGGACTTATTAATTGAAAAACAAAATGTTGAGTTGGATAATTTTAAATTTTTAATTGCTTTAATTATTTCTGTCTCTTTTATTATAATCATTTCCTTAAGTTTATTTTTCTATTTAAGAAAAAAGAGAAAAGATTATGAAATAGAATCATTATTAAAGCAACAGAGGTTATTGAGAGCTCAAATGAATCCTCATTTTGTTTTTAATAGTTTAAGCCGCGTTAAGGAGATGATATCCAATAATAAAGAATTAGCTTTTTTATATTTAAATAAATTTTCAAGGTTATTGAGACTTGTACTAGAGAATTCGGCTAACAATTTTGTCCTATTAGATGATGAATTAGAAGCCGTTGAAAACTATTTAGATTTACAAAAATTAAGATATCCTCATAAATTTGATTACGAAATCATTCTCAAAGATCTATGTCAGGACTCTTTATATTACATACCGCCGATGTTATTGCAACCTTTTTTAGAAAACGCCATTGAACACGGATTTCAAAATTTAGAGTTTAAAGGTTTAATTAGTCTTGAATTATCTCTTTCAAAAAAGCCTAATTATTTACGGTGTGTCATTATAGATAATGGTAATGGTATTCAAAAAGTATTAGATACATCAAAAAGAATCAGCTCGATTAGTTTGATTTCTAACTATATTATAAAAGCAACAAAAGAAAATATTCAGTATCGTAGCAATAAAAATAACAAAGGGACTATAGTCGATTTTTTAATTCCAATACAACAGTAAATGAGTTTAAGTATAATAACTATTGATGATGAAAAATATATTCGGGATTTACTTATTGATTCTTTGCATAATAATTTTAAGCATAAGATAACTGTTGAAGGAGAAGCAAGTAGTATTAAAGATGGGATAGCTTTAATTAAAAATGTAAATCCTGATATCGTATTACTGGATATTGAATTGGAGGATGGTAACTCTTTCGAATTATTGAATCAATTGGAAACTATTGACTTTGAGTTAATTTTCATTACAGGATTTGATGATAAAGCGATCAAGGCCATTAAAATGGGAGCATTGGATTATTTACTTAAGCCTATTATAGAATCTGAATTTATTAATGCGATTGAAAAAGCCATTTCAGCTAAGAGTAATAAAGGACAGGTTGCATTTTTAAACCAAAGTAATATTGCTGGTGATTATTATCTTAAGGATATAAAAGAAAATATCGTTCTGAAAACTATTGAGGCCATACATATCGTCAAAATAGCCGATATAATGTACTGCAAGTCAGACGGGAATTATACTACATTTTTTCTTGTAAATAATAAATCCATTTTAATTTCAAAACCAATTAAATATGCAGTACAACTATTGCCTGAATCAAATTTTGTTAGATGTCAACGATCTTACTTAGTAAATGCAAATTTTGTCACTCAATTTATAAGATCAGGAAGCCTCATTCTTATTAACGGAGAAGAATTACCAGTTTCTGGACAAAATAAAGACGTGGTTTTTGAAAGAATTTTACAGAAGATGAATTGAAAATATGATTTAAAGAATCTATATGCGTTGTTAATGAACTTATTAAGTTAGATCAAAACCATCTTTATATATTACGAAAAATAAAACAATAAATTATGAAAAAAATTATTCTTATCATCATGTCAGCGATGGTACTTGGCTGTTCAAGAGATGAAGTTGTTAACCACGACAACATTAATATAGAAAGTAAAGTTGGTGTAATCGATCCGTTGTATTCTTATCCACCAATTACAGATCGAGATGTGCATAAAGAAATGTTGAATTGGAATGCCTTTATAGTTGGTGAAATTTTGCGGGATCGTAGTGACTTTAGATCCCACTTTTTTAATAATTTAGATACAGCAACAGGTACTGTAGATTTAGAGGATTTAATTGATTTTACAACAGATAATGTTTTCTCTAACTTGTATAGATATTATGCTGAAAATTCAATTTTTCAGTATGTTTCTTGTAATCCTGATGAAAGTGCTCCTTGGCCACCGTTAATACCACCTGCGGATGATAACATACCAAGTACTAATAGTGTAACTTGGTCAATTGATGTTAATAAACATGTGTCACGGATTATAAGTAACCCTATTCAATTATATGTTCCAAATGCTGACGTTTTTATAGGAGAATCCTATACTGTCGGGCATCCTCTTTTGCCTGTAACGAATAATCATGGCGACTATAATTATGGACGTTATGTATATTCACAACCGAATACAGAAAATAACATGGCTTGTGTTACACATGTTTTTTCTGAACTCTGTGTTCTATCAATAGGTGATGTTTATCAGGATAAGTTTATTATTGTTTCTAGACCAACAATTACATCCGTATCAAATTACCCTTATATAAATTTTGATATTACTAAATTTCTTGAAAGACCTGTTTTAGGTGACGGAGGTTCCTTATTTGAATAATAAAAACATACCTTATAATAAAGCTTATCGGTGACTATCCGATAAGCTTTTTTTTATATTTATTATTTCACATTACTTTTATCAGAATAGGTAGTTGATGAATTGAACTGCTATCCTCATACATCTCTAAAATTTAAATCAAGTATTCATAATAAGTTTACATCATAAGCAAGAGATCTTTGTTTATCGCGGTAACCGAAAAGCGAATGAGTAGGTGATTTAAAATTATTTATTATGAAAAACTTTCTAAAAACTTTATTTTTAATCTGTATTACAATGACTGTAATTTCATGTGATACAGAGGATATTGTTAATCAGACAGAAGAATCTAGCCTAGAGAAATTCGAATTAAGAGATGGTTCAATTGATATTGATCCTATTGAGGGAAATACAATTATTCCTTATGTAAGAGCTGTGAATTATGGTATTGCCTGTCCTACCGGACCTCAAGCAACTGAATATGAACTTACTCTTCGTAGAACAGCTTTTTCAAATATCCCAAGTGAAAACCCTCAATTATTTGTTGAAGTTTTGATAACATCAACCAATGGTAATCAGGCTCTTATAAAAGGTATGATACCAGCTAATACTCGATTCAATACTTCAGTTTTTAATCAAGACGCAGGGCTTACAGCTGGATTTCCATTTAGTGGGTTGAATCGTGGTCAAGCTTCTGTGGAAGTTGTTGCAGTTAATGCTTTAGGTGTAGATACTTCATCATACAATCTAGGATCTGCTTCAACTTACGTATATAATTGTAATTAAATTTTTTAATTAAGAAAGTTGCCATGTTTTTGGCAACTTTCTTATTAAAAAGATTATTGTCAATATATCCATTTACAATTCAGCAGCAATCTCTTCATGAATCACATTTTGCTCACCATATTTTTTAAGGTAAGCTCTGATAATTTGATTGGTATGAAAGTTTGCAACCTTGCGGTCTATAAAATCTTCACAGTCTGATAAAGAGTTGATCGTTGCATAACGATCTACATAACCATAGCCTTGATATTCACCATCTTTTACGAGAATAAAACAGGATTCTTCATGGGTTCTACCAGGCTGTTTAATGATGTAATTAGGATTCTGATTATGTAAAGATTCTATCGCCTGTTGTGCACGCAAATTGTATAAAGAAACAAGCTCTTCTTTTTTACACACGCCTTTACAATTCTTTAATTTATAATGTGATGTACAATCCTCTTTGGTTTTAAAGCTACAATATCGAGGACACAGATTATAATCTGCACAAAGCTGTTCTAGTTGCTCTACGGCATGAGCGCGGTTATAATGTGTCACTACAGAATAATCATAGGACTTAACTAATCCTACTGCAAATTGAATAATCCCTAGCTGATTTTTATAATGCAATATTTGGTAAGCTGGTTTAGGCTTTTTTTGAACCACATTAAAACGTGGATAGTGCTTTTTAATCAAATCAGATTCTTGCAATAAAGCAACCAGCTCATTACCTGTCACGATATGATCAATATGAAAAATCTCTTGACACATCAGGTAAGACTTAGACGTTTTAGAATAGAAATGAGATAATACACGTTTACGTATATTAATAGCTTTTCCTATGTAAATGATTTTATGTCCTTTATCTTTAAAGATATATACACCAGCGGCTTCAGGTAATTCATCAAATTGTGAACGTTCCAGATGTGGAGGAAAAGTTCCTTCTTTAAAAGTACCTTTAATAAATTTGTCAAATGTCACACCATCATCATCTATTGCGAGTAATTTTTTAAAAAGGATGACTGTTGCATCGGTATCACCTTCGGCGCGATGTCTATTGATTAATGGAATGCCTATTGCATCACATAATTTTCCCAGACTATACGACCTCATTCCTGGTATTAATTCTCTAGATAATCTTACCGTACATAATTTTTTACGTTTAAAGTCATGATGCAGTCTTTTAAACTCGTTGCGCAATACGTTGTAGTCAAAGTTGACATTATGTGCTACAAAAATGCAATCCTTGGTAAAATTCAAGATCTCTTCGGCAACATCTGCAAATACTGGTGCACTGGCCACCATAGCATTATCTATACCTGTTAAAGTCGTAATGTAATCTGGGATTAAAACTTCTGGGTCAATTAAAGAGCTGTATTTATCCAGTATGGTATCGCCTCGCATACGAACTATGCAAATTTCGGTCATACGATTACCGCTCATACGGTTACCAGTAGTCTCTATGTCAACGACACAATATAAATTTTCAAGATGATTCAAATGCTATTATTTGGAAATGTTCCAAAATTATGGAATAATTCCAATTAATATAACTTCAATTGAATTTTTAACATATAGCTAAAAATCAGAACGAACTACGAGAATTATCCTTGCTCAAGAATTTAATACTTAGTAATCGTTATTTGAGCGATATAGGTAGCATCTATAGGTAGTATGCTAAATAATTCTCTACTACCAGCACCTTCTACAACTGCAGCTTTTAAACCTAGGCTCACTTGATCTCCTACATCATAATAGCGTATGTCTGTGGCATAAAAAGGAACGCTAACAGGAGAATCTACAGAGCCTCTAGGGATACCACCAAATATTCTAAAACTATCCGTCTCAGTAGTACCTGAAAGTTTCAAATTATTAAGATAAAGATTGATAAAAAAAGTACTTGATCCTGAAATAGCAACAGTAGAATTGACTTCAAATCTATAAAAACCAGCTTTTTTAATCTCAAAATATTCATCTCCTAAAACTGTTGTTCCTGTTGGGTCTTCTAATTCTACTAGAGATGTATTATTGATATTAATTTGTGGTAGTTCTAAATGAAATCTTCTTTCCTGTCCTGTAGCACATGGGACACAATCACTAAAAAACACATTACCACCAGAACCAAATTTTGCATTAAACGCCAGTTGAGGAATTCCCACATTTTCTACTGCCTGATCAATGGTTACATTCACTACATCGCCGTTGGAATCTCTCGCCAGCAATCGGTTTTGAGCATCTGTACTTGTACCACTAGGTGCATCATCGATACGTAAACCGCCTGCAACATGTAAATCATTTTGAGGATTTACTGTTCCGACACCTACCTGTGCTTGTGCAATACAGGATAGAAACAAAATAATAATGAAGCAAAAAGAATTCATGAAGGTTGGGTTTAAGTACTAGAGTCTTTCAATAATACTCTACTTAAACATAATAGCTCACTGATTACTAGATTATTCGATTAAAAGAAAACTTTTAGAGATATGAGGTATTTTCTTTCATAACGATCTGTGAGTAGAATTCTTGCACTATCAAAATAGCATTCATGGGCGATATTCTAGATCGTCAATTTTGTTGTTGATTCAAAAAATCGTGTTGTATGGATTGCGATTATACCAAATCCTTTTCATTCTTAACTACTACAGCTCAACATGCTACAACCTACTTTGTTGCGAGCCCAATCAGGTCGCAGATCATACCATTTGTCAAATTCTGGTTGCTCGTCATACGGTCGCTGCAACATTTTGTAGACATCGTTTAATAAAGTATAATCTCCTTTGTCGGCATCATCGATAACCAGTTGTGCGATGTAATTTCTAAGTACGTATTTTGGGTTTATAGCATTCATTTGTTGTTGTTTCGCTTTCGCGAAAGCGATACCATCCATACCCAACGTGTCCTGTTCTAGCTGTAATCGTTTCAAGTAACGTTCTAACCATTCTAGCCAGCTCCATTGATGAGGCTCGCTGATGTTCTCAAGATCATAGAAAGCCATTGAAATAGTTACAAAAGCTTTATCGGCATCCATTTGTGGTTCAACTAAAGATAATTCTCTGAAGAACAAGGTCATGTCGGTCTCGTGTAACTGTAGATGATGTTCTAAAGTAGCGATAAGCTCTTGATCATTTTCTTGCGATGTTTGAAGACCCAATTTACTTTGCATCATCCTGAGATATTGAGACTGATAATTTGCTTTATAATTATTTAAAATCTCCTCTAATGCAGGACCATCATTAATTAATTCATACAAAGCATTTGCCAGTTGTAATAGGTTCCATAAACCTATCTCTGGCTGCGCACCATAGCGGTATCTCTTGTTTTGTCGGTCTGTCGTGTTAGGTGTCCATCCATGATCATAAGGCTCTAGCCAGCCATAAGGTCCATAATCTATGGTAAGTCCTAGAATAGACATATTATCGGTATTCATAACACCATGTACAAATCCGACACGTTGCCAGTGAATGATGGTATCGAGTGTGCGAGCGGTAACTTCTTTAAAGAATTGTAAGTAAGCCTCTTTACCGGTCGTGGTAATATGACTGTAAAATGTTTTAATGGTATAATCTGTAAGCTGCTTTAAATACTCTGGATTGCCTTGCGCTGCCGCCCATTCAAAATTCCCAAAGCGTATAAAACTAGGTGCCACACGACATACAATAGCGCCTTTTTCATGTGCAGTATTGCCATCGTACAACATATCACGCAACACCTGATCACCACTTAAAGACAATGATAAAGAACGCGTGGTAGGTATGCCCAGATGATGCATTGCCTCGCTACATAAATGCTCGCGTATGCTACTGCGCAGCACGGCAAGTCCATCGCCACTACGAGAATATGGAGTAGGACCAGCACCTTTTAATTGTAATGCCCATCGCTGGTCATGTTGCAACATTTCAAATAAATTGATAGCACGTCCATCACCTAACTGTCCAGCCCAATTGCCAAATTGATGTCCGGCATATGCCATCGCATAAGGTGCAACGCCATTAGGGAATTCTTGTCCAGTTACTATATTTTTAAAAGCAAGAGACTGCACTTCTTCGTCTGTAAAACCCAGCTCTTGTGCTAGCTTAGATACATGAATGACTTGTGCGTTTTTAAAAACTAAAGGTTGCGCTAGGGAATAAGCAGCACCAGTAACTTGTCTGGTGTAATTTTCTGTTATTGGGTCCTGTGGTAACGCGTCTGTAAAGCTGTTATTGATATGAATGTCGTGCATCATACAAAGGTAGCAGAATTGTAAGGAAACTAGATTTAATGATATGCCAAACCATATATAAAGGAATCTCAAAAATCCCCCATAATGGGAATGTTTTACTATTCAATTGCGATGTAATTTTCATCATTAATCAAAAACGGTGAATTATGAAAAGTTTGATGATGAGTATAGCCTTCGGTTTATTAATAAATATAACGATGGCACAGTTTCCCAGTTTTAGAGCTAGTGATAAGTATGATTCTCCTGTAATTTCTAATGAGGAAGGTTCTGAAAAATTTGGTGATAGCATTGCAGCAAATAAAGTAGTTTCTATTTATAAAAAAGATTTTGATGTATTCTTAAAAGAGAAAATTGACCCAAGTCTAGATTATGATGTTTTGCAAACAACAGACCTAAGTACTTTTCAAAATAAAATAGCTACAGCAAATGGTAATACCTTAAGCGCAGACCAAATAGCTTTATATAATGTGATTAAGGAAAATGTAGAAGATCTAGATGGCTATATTTTAAACATCAAATCTATAGATTATGATAACGCTACACTAGATCATTTTATCAATACGCATTTGATAGCAGAATCCTTACCAGCCTCTCAAAGTAACTTTCCTCTTTTAAAATTCAAGTACCATCAAACGCTAAAACAATTAGATTCGGTCAGAAAGAAGAAGCGCACCTTACTGGATAATCAAGAATTTATCGAGGCAGAGAGACTGACGATAATAGAGAAGAAGTTTCAAAAAAGTGCTGATACTTTAAAAACACTGTTTCACGATGCCCGAGATTCTACAAATATCAACTACAATATTTTTAAAGAGAATCAGATAGATCCAGTACAACAAATATATGCTCGAGATCATGGCGAGTTGTATTTTGTTAATGAATCTGCCCTACAATTTAATACCGACGCGGCAGTTGTTAATACTGAATTTGCAGCGACATTTTTTGGACCGTTGCGAGTCAATTTTGGAACGGTTTTAAGTACTGGATCTAATGATGAGGTTGCAGTAATGGAACCTACCACTCCTATTGTGGAAGATGTAAAAGTAAGCGAAGAAAGCAAACAACGTTTAATTACTGGTGGTGGTAACACTTATCTAGGACTAGAGCTTCCATTATTATATTACAGCTCACATCGATTTACGTTTTTTGGTTATATACGTGGTAGAATGTCTTTAGAGCTTAATGATTTTTCAGATGATGTCGATACCAGTTCTGGTGTATTAAGCAGCACTGGCCATATGGTACTGGCTATTAATAGTGATGATCGTGCCTTTAATTTTTATGTGCAAGCCAGTTATGGCGCATATACTGGAGCGAGCGCTTTTAGAGAACGATTAGGTGTTGAGGAAAAGGTTTTTGATTTTGGATTAATAACCGCTGGCGTGACGATTAAAGACTCTATGAGAATATCTGTAAATCTTAAACCGATTAGTTCACAAAATCAGTTAACAGATGGAAAGTTTACTTTAGGAATTCAATTCCTACCCAATCTCTTTAAAATTTAAAAGAATTCGTATTATTGAAAGCCAACTCATTAATAACACGACATGAAAATTTTAAAAGCCTTAAGTATTACCGCAGTTTTATTGCTGTTTCTAACCTCTTTTACATCATTACTGGGCGATAGTCCTCATGTAGGTCGTTGGAAAGGTGAGGATAAAAGCAATATAGGTTTTCTAGAACTCACCAGTGATGGATATGCAATCTTAGAATTTAATGGATCTAAAATGGGTGGGAAATCCTATTTTCATGATGGAAAAGAACTCGCTATGACTTATCAAATTGATGATAAGCAATCACCTATAGCTATCGATTTGATAAGAATCGATAAAAGTGATGATACAGAAGTAGGACGTCTTAAAGGAATTTTAGAAATGAAATCAAAGGATCAATTACATATTGCCTTGGGTTTTGGTCGGGAAGCTCGTCCTACAGATTTTACCACAGACGCATTACTTTTCAGTAGGGTGAAATAAGTAGCCTTTATAAACCAATAAGGTAATAAGTGATTAATTTTGCGATTAAAAAATGACCCTTTGAACTGCCCTTGCGATTCCCAGCGACTCTATAAAAACTGTTGTGCCATAGCACATCATCACATCAATGACGTGAACACAGCACAACAATTGATGCGATCGCGTTATAGCGCCTTTGTCATGGGTGACATCGATTATCTACAACGCAGTCATCACAGCTCTAAAAGACCTAGTAAAAAAGAAGCTCGCGAGATGAAACAATGGACTCAGTCTGTAGAATGGGTGAAATTAGAAGTGTTGCAAACCAGTCATGGGCTTAAAGATGATCTTACCGGTACGGTAGCGTTTAAAGCATTTTATATGGAGAATGGTCGATTAGAAATTATCCACGAGCATTCTAGATTCTGTAAAGAGAATGGACATTGGGTCTATCTAGACGCTTTGGTATAATGGGCAGATGAGTTGTTGGATTCCGCTTTCGCGAAAGCGTACTGAAACAACTAAGCCTCTTTATTATTTTGCACAGCTTTTACAATAGCCTTTAAGCGCAGGGCACGCGCCTCTTTCTCTTGGCGCAATTTATTTTTCTTGCGATTCATAAGCTTAGTATGCTTACTCTTGTTTTTAGTGTTTTTTTCTTTTCCAGCTTTGGCCATGAGGATATCATCAGGCGACAAAGGTAGTCGATATAGAATACTTGAAGATAGCACTTACCTTTACAAACAAAAAAACGATGACCGTAAATGATCTGGTAGGAACTTATAAAATTAGTGGTCATAATCAAGATCGTGCCCAAAGCAGCTATCGCGGTATCCTTACCTTATCACTAGATCCTCATGATAGAATTGTTGCATTATGGCAAATAGGTGATGATCAGGTGCAACAAGGAGTAGGCTTTTATAAAGATCATATTCTGGTAATTAACTTTAATTATAAGTCTGATACCGGCACGATATTTAAAGGTGTTGTGGTTTATAAATGTCTGACCATGGATGTTCTAGACGGATTCTGGTCAGAAGAACTAGGTGATCCAGACTATCTAGGAGTAGAACAAGCCTATAGAATTAAGGAAACCGATGACTTACTGAACTAAATAAAACAATATCACTATTCTATGTGGTGATTCATCTCCTTTTCTGGTATTTGGTAAGTAGTGAAGAATATTCTTATATTTATTTAAGTTTAAAACTAAATTGAGCCTAGTTTCGTATTTGATATAACCTTACTCAAAGCGTTTTAATCATACACCGATCAGGTAAACACAATGAATCAATACTTTTTAATAGGCCTACTCATTCTCATGGCGTTTCTAATTATTAGGATCTACCTATCTGTAGAAGCTATTAAGAAAAAGCGCGCCACTGGTCATAAAAATTATAAGGATAAAGTGTATTATAAATACTTTCTCAAGTATTTGATGAAAGACATTCCAGATTAAGGGTTTTAACCTTTGTGTTCTGTCCTAATAAGATTCCCTATAAAGGGTATGTTGATATTCAAATCATACCCATATATTTGACTACTAACCGTTTTATTATGAAAAAGACTTGGGGAATTATCATTGTCGTTTTAATCATCATCATCATAACTGCAGGTCGATTGTATAAAAAATACGATCGCGACCAGCGATTGCAAGAAGTAAATGCGGTATCGCAAGAGCAAGCACAACAATTGATTCAAAACCAACGCCAGGCAGAAATTGATGCCCAACTCGCAGAACAAACCAGATTAAGAGACTCTGCTTACCAGGTTGAAAAAGCCGCTCGAGAACAACAAATGGCAGACCTTAAAGCTTTAAGAGAACAACTAGAAGCAGAAGCTGCTGGGAATTGATTTTTACCAGTAGAAACTTGATGAATTTATAGGTGGTTGCTGTGGGAAACATTAGTTTAATAGTGGCGGTTTTCCTGTACATGCTACTATCATAATTATACTTTTCATTTCCCATTTATTTTTAATTCTGTTATATTCACATTCCCCTAAAACGCAGATTTTCCTACATCATTGGATAAGTGTGTTTTAGGGTTTTTAATTTTAAGTGTTTCGCTTTCGCGAAAGCGGTAACAACCACCAGCTATGAACAAAAAGAATCTATCGGAAAGAGATATTTGCACTAAATTTATTAATCCAGCAATTCAAAAGGCAGGATGGAATATGCGCACGCAAGTAAGAGAAGAGGTTTCTTTTACGGATGGTCGAATTATTGTGCAAGGTAATTTGCATACTCGTGGTAAAAGCAAGCGAGCTGATTATATACTTTATTACAAATCAAACATTCCTATTGCAATTATTGAGGCAAAAGATAATAAGAAGCCTGTAGGTCATGGAATGCAACAAGCTTTAGAGTATTCTGAGATTCTTCAAATTCCTTTTGTTTTTACTTCAAATGGAGATTCTTTTGTTTTTCATGATAAAACAGACTCTAATGGTTCATTAGAACAAGAAATCTCTTTAGATGATTTCCCTTCTCCAGAAACGTTATGGAACAAATATTTAAAGTTTCAAAATCTAGATACTCCACAAGCGCAAGAAATAGTTGAGAAAGATTACTATGTAGATGACAGTGGTATGTCACCGCGTTATTATCAACAAAATGCAGTTAATAGAATTCTAGAAGCAGTTGCCAAAGGTCAAGATCGAATTATCTTGGTGATGGCAACCGGTACCGGTAAAACTTACACAGCTTTTAACATTATATGGCGCCTTTGGAAAACAGGTGTTAAAAAGCGTATCCTTTTTCTAGCCGATAGAAATGCGTTACTCACGCAAACTAAAAATGGTGATTTCTCACCATTTGGTAATGATATCATGCACATTATCAAGAACCGAAAGATTGATAAGTCGTATCAAATCTATTTTGCATTGTATCAAGGTTTGACTTCTAATGATGAAGATAAAAATGCTTACAAAGAATTCAGTAAAGATTTCTTTGACTTAATTGTAATTGACGAGTGTCACAGAGGCTCTGCCTCTGAAGCTTCGGCTTGGAGAGCGGTTTTAGACTATTTCAAAGGAGCTACTCAAATAGGTTTAACCGCAACTCCTAAAGAAACTAAAGATGTTTCTAATATGGAATATTTTGGTGAACCGGTTTATACCTATTCTTTAAAGCAAGGAATCGACGATGGTTTTCTTGCTCCTTATAAAGTAGTTAGAATCACAACGAGTGTTGATGAAGGCTGGCGACCGACTAAAGGGTTAATTGATAAATATGGGAACGAAATTGAAGACCGTATTTACAATCTCAAAGATTATGACAAGAAACTCGCTATAGATGAGCGCACAGAAATAGTTGCCAAAAAAATCACCGAATACCTTAAAGCAACCGATCGTTATGCAAAAACCATTGTCTTTTGTGTAGATATAGATCATGCTAATAGAATGAGACAAGCGCTCATCAATGAAAATGCAGATCTTGTTGCCAAAAACTGGAATTATTGTGTAAAAATCACAGGTGATGATGAAGTAGGAAAACAAGAGTTAGACAACTTTACAGATGTTGAAGAACGATTTCCTGTAATCGCTACCACCTCAAAAATGTTGACTACTGGAATAGATACTAAAATGGTAAAGTTTATTGTCCTGGAATCTAACATACAGTCGGTAACAGAATTTAAGCAAATTATAGGTCGTGGTACTCGTATAAGAGAAGCAGAAGGTAAAGTCTTTTTTACCATCATGGATTTCAGAAAAGCGACTAATATATTTGCCCGACCAGATTTTGATGGTGATCCAGTACAAATTTATGAACCTGGACCTACAGAACCTGTTGTCCCACCAGAAGATGCAGATGAAACACCAGATCCACAGCATCCTGACGATGTTGAATTACCTGAGGGAACTAATCCTATGCCACCAGATATTGACATAGACGATACTGAATCTGAAGTAAAAAAATATTACATCAACGATATTCCTGTTTCTGTAGTAAATGAACGTGTCCAGTATTATGGAAAAGACGGAAAACTAATCACAGAATCTCTAAAAGATTATTCTAAGAAAAATATAACCGAAGAGTTCTCCTCACTAGATGATTTTATCCAGCGTTGGACAGCTTCTGAAAAGAAAGAGGAATTAATTAAGGAATTGGCTGAGCATGGTGTATTATTGGAAGCGTTGCGAGCAGAAGTAGGACAAGACTTAGATGATTTTGATTTAATTTGCCACATCGCATTTGATCAACCTGCTTTGACAAGACAAGAACGGGCTAACAATGTGCGCAAGCGCAATTACTTCACAAAATACAGCGAGACCGCACAAAAGGTGTTAAATAGTTTATTAGATAAGTACGAGCAAGAAGGAATTGTGTCTATAGAACAAGGCTCTATTCTTAAAGTACAACCACTTAACCAGATAGGCTCGGCGGTAGAGTTGGTGAGAGCTTTTGGAAAAAAGAAAGACTTTGACCAAGCTATAAAAGATTTAGAAAATGAAATTTATAATATAGGAGCTTAAAATTATGTCTAGTTTATATCCAACGTCATTATTTCATTTTACAAGTAAAGAAGCTCTTTATGCAATTTTAAAATCGACATTTAGAGTTTCTTATGCAAGAGAGAAAATTTACGCGCCCAATTCTACAAGAGAATTTGCTGTTCCAATGGTCTCATTTTGTGATATTAAAATGGCTGATTTAAAATATTTTATTGAAAAAGATTACGGAAATTTTGGGATTGGACTGACTAAGGACTGGGCAAACAGGATGTCTTTAAATCCTGTAATGTATGTAAATCAGCATTGTGACGTAGCAGATCGTTTCAATGATGGATTGCGAAGCGTTTATGCAACTCTTGGTCACAAATCAAATGAAATGACCTATAGAAATCGAGGTTATCATAATTTGATGAATACATATCGTTACATGAAAAACTATGAAGGTGATTTAATTCGAGAAAATGGTACGACACCTAATTATCGCTTTGCAGATGAAAGAGAATGGCGCTATGTCCCTGCTTTTGAAACAGAAAATGTAGAGCCGTTTGTTCCTATTTCTAGAATTGATACGAGAGCAAAAAAACAAAGTTATAATAACAGAATAAGACATTTGAACCTCTCTTTTCAACCTGATGATATTAAATATTTAATTGTTGAAAAAGACGATGATATATTGGATTTGATTGAACATCTAAATGTAGCAAAGGAAATATTTGACTCTGATACAAAAAAAAGATTAACAAGCCGAATAATTACGCTTGAGCAAATAATAAATGACTTTTAAATTTATGAGCAACATAACCACAAACATAAAAGGCATACGCGATATCATGCGTAAAGACACAGGAGTAGATGGAGATGCACAACGCATCTCGCAAATGGTGTGGATGCTTTTTATGAAGATTTTTGCCGATAAAGAAGAAGAATGGGAAATCACCATAGATGATTATCAATCGCCTATTCCTGAAAATCTAAAATGGCAAAACTGGGCGGCAGACGATGAAGGCCTTACAGGTGATGCCCTTATGGAGTTTATAGAAAACGAGCTGTTTTCTACTTTAAAAGACTTAGACATTACCATAAGCCCACAAGCAAAAATTATACGTGCTGTATTTGACGATACGTATAACTTTATGAAAAATGGAACGCTCTTCCGTCAGGTAATAAATGTTATCAATGAGATTGATTTTAATAGCACTACAGAGCGTCATCTATTTAATGATATTTACGAGACTATATTAAAAGACCTACAATCTGCTGGTTCTTCTGGTGAGTATTACACGCCTAGAGCCGTGACGCAGTTTATGGTAGATATGATAGACCCAAAGTTAGGAGAAAGCGTTTTAGATCCAGCTTGTGGTACTGGAGGCTTCTTAACTTGTACTATTGATGCTGTACGTAGCCAAGTAAAAACACCAAAAGATAGAGACGTATTACAACAATCCATACGTGGTATAGAAAAGAAACCACTACCGCATTTGCTCTGTACGACAAATTTAATGCTACACGGTTTTGACTTGCCAGTAGTTCGTAGGGATAACTTACTCAGTAAACCCTATGCAGATTGGGGCGCAAAAGACAAGCTCGACATCATACTTTCTAATCCTCCTTTTGGTGGAGTAGAAGAAGATGGTACAGAAACCAACTTCCCAAAAAAGTTTAGAACTAAGGAAACGGCAGATTTATTTCTTGCCCTCATCATTAAGCTCTTAAAAGATAAAGGGCGTTGCGCCATTGTATTACCAGACGGCACCTTGTTTGGTGAAGGAATGAAAACACGTCTTAAAGAAGAGCTACTCGATAAATGTAATCTACATACCATTGTGCGTTTACCTAATGGCGTTTTTAACCCATACACCAGTATTAAAACTAACTTGTTGTTTTTTGAAAAAGGTACACCCACCAAAGACGTTTGGTATTTTGAACATCCTTATCCTGATGGCGTAAAAAGCTATAATAAAACTAAACCGATTGATATTAAAGAGTTTGAGTTAGAAAAATTTTGGTGGAACAATCGTGAAGATGAAAAATTCTCTAAAAACGCTTGGAAAGTTTCTATTGATGAAATAAAAAAAAGGAACTATAATTTAGATATCAAGAATCCTGTATCCAAAACAGAAGAAGTTATTTATACATCTACTGAAACTATAGAGAATTTGAGGAAGTCTTTTAAAATTTCAAATCAAATTATTACGGAATTAGAAACACTTTTGAAATAAATGGCTAAAGAATATTTAATAGGTGATTTTCTTAAAAGAATAAAGCGACCAATTGATTTGGAACCAAACCAAGACTACAAGTTGGTTACAATAAAAATGAATCATAAAGGTGTCGTTTTAAGAGGAAGTAAAAAAGGTTCTGACATTAAGTCAAAAATGTTCCAAGTTAAAGAAGGAGATTTTATTCTTTCAGGTATTGATGCAAGAAATGGTGCTTTTGGAATAGTGCCAAATGAACTTGAAGGAGCAATTGTTACAAATGATTTTTGGTATTTTGATATCGATGAAGACATTATTTTAAATCAACTTTTTTTAGAATTGACAACGATGTCTTGGTTTGATGAAATTTGTAGAAAAGGTAGTGACGGTACAACGCAAAGAATCAGGTTGCAAAAAAGCAAATTCTTCAATCAAAAAGTTCTTTTACCTGAAGCTGATGAACAAAAGGAATTATTAGCTAAAATTTTAAATTTTAAAAAAGGTCAAAAAGCACTTAATTTACAAATTGAATTTCAGAATAATAAAATTTCCAATCTAAGGCAATCTATTTTACAGGAAGCAGTACAAGGAAAATTAACAGCAGACTGGCGCTCCAGTCATCCTGAGCTTGTCGAAGGATCTCATCACGCAAGTAATCTCTTAAAACGCATCCAAGAAGAGAAAGCACAACTCATTGCAGATAAAAAAATAAAAAAAGAAAAAGCCTTACCACCAATTACAAAAGAAGATATTCCTTATGAATTACCTAAAGGTTGGGTTTGGTGTAGGTTGGGTAATATATTATTATATTCTGATTCCGGGAAAAGTCCTAATTGTGAAAAAAGGCCTGTTATTGAAAAGGAATGGGGAGTTTTGACTACAACAGCTGTACAGCAAAATAGATTTGTTGAAATAGCAAATAAAGTGCTTCCAGTGAATTATGAAATCAATCCAAAACAAGTAGTTGAGGTTGGAGACATTTTAATAACTAGGGCTGGACCTATCAATCGAACAGGTATTAGTTGTAAAGTTGATAAGCTTAATTTTAATTTAATTCTTTCAGATAAAACAATACGCCTTAAATATTTGAACGATTTATTGTTTCCAGATTTTATTGTTTTAGCATTAAATAGTGATTCTATTCGAAAATTATTGTTGGATAAAATGATTGGAATGGCTTCAAGTCAAGTTAATATATCTCAAGCTAATATTAAAGGTATTTGTTTTCCACTTGCACCACTAGAAGAACAAAAAGCCATTGTAGAGAAAGTCAACTCTTTAATGGGTTTATGTGATGCGCTAGAGCAAGAAGTACAACAAAGCCAGCAACATAGCGAGATGATGATGCAAAGTGTTTTGAAGGAGGTTTTTGAGGGTAGAAGTTAAAACTGTTAGGGTATGAGTGGATTTAAGTTAATAGGAATTAGAGCCAATAAAGGTTGTACAAAAAAATATTCTAAAGTGCTTAGGCATGATGTTGTTTATCATTTTTCCCAAGAATACCAAATAGAACCAACCACAGATAAAATTCTTGAGTTTCCAGAAAAATATATAGACCTATACAGCACAGATAATCTTAAAATAAATATTTCTGCAATAGCAGGCAAAAATGGGACAGGAAAGAGTACTGTTATGGAGCTTTTCTTTATGATAGTAAATAATCTTTCAAGAACTCATGATAAGTTTCAAAAACATTTAGATAATATAGAAGGATTAAATGTTACTTTATTTTTTAAGACTGATCAATTTTATAAAATTGAAGTTGTTGACTCAGATGTTAAAGTTTTTGGTTATAACAAGAATTTAAAACCAAGAAGTAATTCTAATTCTAAATTCGATTTCAATAAATTTTTCTATACAGTTGCAATCAACTATTCCCAATACGCTTTAAATTCTAAAGAAATGGGTTATTGGTTAAATGGACTTTTTCATAAAAATGACGGTTATCAAATACCTATTGTTATAAACCCAATGCGAACGGATGGAAATTTTAATATTAATACAGAAAATGATTTAGTTCAAGCAAGACTTATAACCAATTTGCTTAGACGAGATGATGGTAAAAACATTGATTTTAGGAAGCTTACAGATTCATTAGAAGTTTCACATATTAATCTAAAAACACACAACAAGAATAAAAATACTAAGATTCTTTATAAAATTGAAATAGAAAGAAAAAGGGAAAAGAATAAAGGTAAAATAGATTTAAAAAAGAATGAAATTATAGAAATTAAATTAATTGATTTAAAGGTATCAAAAACTGAAGTTTTTAAGTTTTTAAATAAGTATCACAATTTTAACTTACTTAAGTATTTTCCTTTACCAGAAGAAAAAGAATATGATTTCAATAACCTAGATCCTTTTATTAAACAAAGTTTAGATTATTTGTATTACAAGGTAAATAATATAGCCATTACGTATCCTGAATACCAACAATATTTTAATAGAAAAGCTAAAGATTTTTATCCTAAAATGCTATCTGTTTTTATTAAAAAACTATTAATAGAAGATACGAGTCACATTGTTTTTAAAATAAAACAAACTTTAAACTTTCTAAAATATAACCATATTGATTTTTCAAGAAGAATTTATAGAGTAAGTGATTTGTCTAAACGTATATCAGATGTCATTGATAACCCTTTAAATAAATTGAAAGAAGAAAATAGGATAGAGTTATTGCCTCCTCCAATTTTTAAAACAAAAATAATTTTAAAACCAACTCAAGCGACTAGAAACAAAAAGCAAGATCAAATTGATTTTAATACTTTAAGTTCAGGGGAAAAACAGATGATTAATTCTGTTAGTTCTCTTCTTTATCATTTGATAAATCTTGATTCTGTTTTTCATGGATATAAGTATAAAAGAATTAATGTGCTATTTGATGAAATAGAACTTTATTTTCATCCAGAATTACAGCGTAGGTATATAGCAAATGTAATAGATAGTGTAAAGGCACTAAAATTTAATAAAATTAAAGAGCTAAACTTTTGTTTTGTTACCCATTCACCTTTTATTTTATCAGATATCCCAAGCGAAAATATAATGTTCTTAGAACATAAACATGATGAAAATGATAAGTTGTATTCAAAACAAGTACAAACACTAGATGATACTTTTTGCTCAAACATACATGATTTACTTGCAAAAAGTTTTTTTATGGATAACGGGTTTATGGGGAAGTTTTCAGTAAATAAAGTAAAAGAGATTATTTCTGAATTAAAAGAAATTAAAATTGCTAGACTGAATACTAATTATTCTTTTGATAGACTAAGAATTGAGGAGATTAGGAAAACGATTAATATTATTGGTGAGCCTTTACTAAGACATAAATTAATAGAACTTTTTAAAGATTCAACAGAAGATTATGAATCAAATCAAGAGCGTATAGAAAGATTAGAATTAGAGTTAAAAGAAGCTAAAAAAGAAGCTTTAAACAGACAATAACTCATGATTAAAATAGAAAAAGGGTTTAGTAGTAAAACACATAAGTCATCTTCTTTGTTAGATCTCGCTAAGGAGCATTATGATCGAGTTTTAGAAAAAAACAGAACATATGTTTCACCTTTAACAAAACTAGAAGAGAAATTATTGGAAATTAGAGCGATAGTTCCTCAAACTGATGAAACCATACTCAAAATTCGTTTTTTAGAAAAAGTAACAGCGAGAAAAGAGTTTAAAAAATTGCTTACTTCATCATTAGATAAATTTCAAGATATAATTAATGATTACCAAGAGTTTAATTCTCTTTTTGAAAATAAAAAGTATAAAGATTATTTAGAATTATTTGGATATTCCAGACTTCGAGGATTGCGTTTAATGTATACTTTGGCTATGGATTTAGGTATAAAAACTTGTCCGTATTGTAATAATAATTATATACTTACTATTAAAAAATCTAAAAAAGCAAATTTACATTTTGATCATTTTTATTCAAAAAGTGAATATCCATATTTAAGCTTAAATTTTTATAACCTGATTCCATGTTGTGCGGTATGCAATACTGCAAAAAGCGATAAGAAATTTGACTTCAAAGACTATATTCACCCTTATTTTGATTCTTTATCTAACAAGTTTGATTTTACGACTGATGGAGATTCCATATTCGACATGATTTTAGATGGAAGTAAAGACTTGACAAAAATGAAAGTGCGACTTGCTGCAAAAAACGGTTATTCTGGACTAGTGGAGAAGCACGATAATGTTTTTAACTTATCTGAGGTTTTCAACGAGCATTCTGATGTTGTTTACGAAGTATACGCTAAACAATATATTTATACAGATGAATTTAAAGAATTGCTTTTAGATAATTTTCAGAATCAATTTTCAAAAGAAGAAATGGAACGTTTTTTATTGGGGAATTATAGTCTAGAGTCTGAAATAAATAAAAGACCACTTGCTAAATTAATGCAGGATATACAAAAAGAGGCAAAAAAAGCGATAGAAAGTTCTAAAACAAATCTTTAAGAGAGAGTTATGACTAGACCACAAACCATACAAATATTCTTACCAGACGGCTCACCTACCAGCATAAGAGAAGCAGAGTTGACTAATAGATTAGTAAAGGCTATTTTATTTCCTAGAAATAAGATGCAAGAAGTAGCAAAGCGTGACTTAGTCCACTTTACAGGTGTTTATTTTTTGTTTGGAATAAGTGAAGATGGCACTAGGTCTAAAGTTTATATAGGTGAAGGAGAGAATTGTTATAAAAGAATCCAATCACACAATCGCAATAAAGACTTTTGGACACACTGCATTATTGTCTCTACTAAAACTGATGAATACACCAAGACAGATGGTAAATACTTGGAGCATTATTGTTTAAATAAAGCAAAGGAAATCAACCGTTATGAAATAGATAACGATACAGGTTCTACGAAGCCCAGTATTTCGGAAAGTAGGGAATATGACCTATTAGATAATTTTGATACCGCCAAAATTCTAATTGCAACATTAGGTTATCCAGTTTTTGAAGAGAAACGTAAAGCAGCCACCACAAAAGAAATTTTTCATTGTAAAGGTAAAAGTGCTTACGCAGAAGGTGAATATAATGATGATGGTATGTTAGTCTATAAAGGTGGTAAGTGTAATTTAAAAGAAACACCTACAGCCGGTCCATGGGTAACCAATAGACGTTATCAATTGCTAAAGGATGGCGTATTAAAAGAGGAAAATGAAATATTGGTTTTTCAAGAGGACTATATTTTTGATTCTGTATCTGCTGCTGCTGCCACGGTTCTAGCCAGACGTGCTAACGGTTGGAAAGAGTGGAAGGATAAGCACGGCAAAACTCTAGACGAACTAAAGAGAAAATAAAAAAAAATATTTTGATGACCTCTATTATAGAGACAATTAATTAATAATATGAGTACATTTTTAACAGGAGACGAATTAAATGATGCAATTGATGATGTAATAATCAACACAAAGAAATTTTTGTTTATTACATCACCCTATATAAAATTAGATGATCACTTTAAAGAACGTCTTGAAATATTGAAAAAGAATCGAGAAATTTATATTCATATTCTTTTTGGTAAAAACGAAAGCAATATTAGAAATAGCTTTAATAGAAATGATTTAGATTTTTTTAAAGAATTTAAAAATATATCTATTATTTATGAACCTAAATTACATGCCAAAGCATATAGAAACGAATCTGAAGGTGTGATTACATCAATGAATCTTTATGATTATTCTGCAGAGAATAATGTTGAGTTTGGAGTTTATTTTAAACAAGGTAGTTTAACAGATAATCTATACAGAGATTTGAAAGAGACGCACTATGAAATATTAGAAGGTGCGCACTGTATTTATATAAGAAGGCCTATTTATAAGAAAGCAGTATTCGGTTTAATTAAGAAAGCGATATCTTCTGAAATCCTTTTAGACAAAACAAAATTAACATCAATCAATTCCAGATCATATGAACAAGTCATTTATCATACTATTAATGTAGAAAGGATTTTTGAAAATGATTTGGTAGAATCTTTAAAGTCAAGATCTGAAAAAAAACAAGAAGAGGATTTAAAAAAACGTGATGCTAATACTGGAAAACCCAAAATGTGGGGCACGAAACACAACACCGAAAATCAACAAAAGGTAGGTTACTGCATTAGAACAGGTGTGGAAATCGATTATAACCCTAAGAGACCAATGTCATATGATGCTTACAAGGTTTGGGTAGAATATGCAAACTTTGACTTTAATGAGTCCTATTGTCATCAAACAGGAGAGAGAAGTGGCAAGAAAACTTCCATGAGAAAACCAATATTAAATTCGAATTATGAAAATAAAGAAATAATTATTGGTAAGATTATCTAAAGACGTGTGGTGCTAATATTCAATATCATAAAACTAAAATAAATGTTTAAGATTTTGTTATAGTATCTCTATCTGTTTTTATTGCTCGATGAAATTAGCAATAATCACCTCGACATTTTAGGATTTTGAAGTGTCTGATTCTCAATTTTCAAGGTTAATATTGCATTTTAAAATTGAATTGCGAGGCGTCTATGAGCGAACTGGAAATCCCCATAACCGAGATTGAGAATTTTATTTACTGTCTAGAGGTCGTTCCCGATGCGGCTTCTACTGATACTACTGAGGTGCTTACCATATTAGAAGATATGGCACTGCAGCAACATATTACTAGTATCTATAAAGCCTGTGATACCATTGAAGATCTAGAAGATAGTATCAATCATTTACTATATGATGATCATCATTTTAAAGATTATGAAATGATTTATCTGGTCTTACCTGGTGAGGCTAACAATATATTAATCAACGGTTACTACTACAGTATCGAGGAAATCGCAGAGCTTTTTGAAGGTAAAATGGATGGTAAAGTCATACATTTTGCAAACAAAAAACTACTAGACCTTACTGATGAGGAATCACAGTATTTTCTTGATGTCACTGGTGCCAGAGCCATTTCTGGTTACGGAGTTTCATCAGCTCATATGACCAGTGCGTTTACGCTAGATCGTTTGTTTTTCAGTTTGTTCTATGAGAATGATGATTTAAAAGAGGTCGTGGAGCGCTTGTTTTATAAGCAGTATAAACTGTGTCAACTGCTGGACTTTAGGTTGTATTATTAGTTTGTTGTGATCCTTAGTTTTTTTGAAGACGCTTTCGCGAAAGCGATATCCATTAATTGTATAAAAGAGGAATCTTAGGGATAAAAACATATTAATTATCCCATCAGTTTTTACTTCTTGATATGGTCTAATAGAATTCAGGTGTTTTCAATATATATTGAGGGATCTTACTGCTATGGAAGCATAGTTTTCAATTTACAATTTTGGAAGAATTAAATCTTTGATTGTTCTTAATGTGCTCACCTTTTTGTGAGGCGTTAAAAGATTTCACCAAACATGATATGGCACAATAGAAAAGCGAGTACAGAGCTTATGATCCCAATTAAAAATACATTGAACGACTTTCTTAAAAGCTTGAACTTTCTATCCATAGTTTTACCTAGATAGTAAGTGTCTTTTGCTATGATTTTATATAACTCATCACCTTCATTCATTAAAGTGGTTATATTTTCAACATATTCATCTTCTTCCATATCTTGAAAATTACCATAGAACATTAAATTGCGAGTTTCTTTTTTACCATGAATTAATTCTGGACGTGTTGCAAATATGGCATAGGTAATGGATATTAGATTTGTGATCATCATCATTACAACAGGGAAAATCAAATGAGGATCTGTATCTAATTGACTCATTACGGTTCCTAAAATCAACGAAATAATCAAAGCATTAATAGATAACAAAATATTAGATTTTGTATCTATCATTTTATTCAATGTATATTGATTTTTAGATAGTAATCTAAACAAGGTCTCAACGCCTCGCTCAGAACGTGGTTCTAGTTTTGCAAGTTTCTTTTTTAATTGCTTAAGCCCTTCTTTATCTACATTGAGCTCTTCCATTAGGTATTTGTCTTCTTCTTTTTTGATTTGTTTTTCGCTCATAATAAACTTTTATATATTAGGTATTGTGAACTCAGTTCACTGTCTGAATTAGTGTTTAAGTATTTATTTTCTTGTTTTGCATCAATTAATCTTCCCTTTATATGATCATTCAATTGTAGATTTAAAATATTTCTTAATTTGAATGCAATGTCCTTATCTAAGATAGGTGTAATAACCTCAATTCTATGATCTAAGTTACGAGTCATCCAGTCTGCAGAGCCTATATACATTTTTTCTTTTCCTCCGTTTCCAAAGATGTATATTCTACCATGTTCTAGAAACCTATCGACTATACTTGTAACTTTTATATGTTCGCTTTGACCATTTATTCCTGGAACTAGACAACATATTCCTCTTATGAGTAGTCTAATCTTTACACCAGCATTATTTGCCTTGTAAAGCAGTCTTATCATATCTTGATCTTGCAGGCTATTCATTTTTAATGTGATGTATGCATCTTCTCCTTTTTTAGATAGTTTAATTTCATTTTTTATGAGCTTTTCAAAAGTTGATCGCGTTGAAAATGGAGATATTAATAATTGTTTTGTTTTAGGTAAAAAGAGCTTGCGCTCTAAAACCTGAAAAACCTGTAGAATTTCTGATGTGATTTTACTATTTGATGTTATTAAACTGAAATCAGTATATATGGTGGCTGTTTTTTCATTAAAATTACCGGTGCCTATAAAGGCATAACAGGTGGGATTGTCATTCTCATTACGTTCAATGTATAGTATTTTAGAATGTACCTTTATTCCAGGATAACTATATTTTACGTCAGCACCATTTTCTTCTAATCGTTTTCCCCACTTAATATTATTTGCTTCATCAAAACGAGCTTTTGTCTCTATAAAAACGAAAACATCTTTTCCATTTTGAGCGGCTTTGACGAGTGCTTGGGCTACTGTTGAATCATTAGAGACTCTATACAAGGTGATTTTAATACTGGTAACAAAGGGATCTACAGCAGCAGTTTCTATAAAATTTAAAACACTATCATAAGAGTCATAAGGGAAGCATAGTAATTGATCTTTTTCATCAATTGCTTTAAAAATATTCTCGACAGATTTTAATACCTTGTTTTTTACAGGTGGTAAATGTTTGAAATATAGGTTCTTATTTCCTAATTTAGGAAAGCCAAAAAAGTCTTTAAAGTTATGGTAAGCTCCTCCTTTAATAATATCGGTCGCATTAATGTCTAACTCCTTTTCTACTGCCTTAAGTAGTTTATGAGGCATCATTTCATCAATTAAAGTTCTAGTTACCTGACCGGTGATTCTATTAGGAAGTGCTTCTTTTATTTTCTCGAGTAAATCTCCCGAATATTCATTATCAATATATAACTCTGCATCCCGAGAGATTTTAATAGAATAAAAATCTGTTTGAAATTCTTCTTTTAAATGAAGCTTAAGGATATCATCTATAAAAATGATGCAAGATGATTTATCACTAGTTGGGATTTCTAAAAATCTGGAAGTATTACCACTTATTTTAACCCAAATTAAAGCATCATCTTTTAAGTGACCTACCAGATATAATGCTTCATTTTCTATAAATGTTTGAGCTTTATCTGTCATCGGCTCAAAAAGGTGTTTGACTTTTTTATAATACGCTTTCGCGAAAGCGAGATCTTCATCATTTAACTCATGAATATTTTTAAAGAAAATATCTTCTTTTTCTAAAGCAGGTAATAGTATTGTATAAAATATTTTACCAAATTCTTTTTGTTGCAGATCAACTTGTGTTTTAATTTTTGCCAAAAGTCTATTAGGTTTAGTAATAAGCTTTTTTCTTAAAGGTTTATCAAGTTCTTTTATTTTCCTGATTTCAGAAACGCGTACTTTAAAGAATTCATCTAAGTTTGATGAAAATATGGCCAGAAATTTTAATCTTTCCACTAGTGGATTTCTATCATCTGCAGCTTCTTGAAGAACACGATGATTGAAACGTAACCATGATAAATCTCTATTGTATTCTTTTTTTGTGATTAAGGCCATAGGTCTAAATTTTGAAGCGTAATCCAGTTCTTAAATAAAGGTCATTTGTGTTATCGAGTCCTTTAATGTTATTACGACTATTATCTCTGAAGTTTACGGAACTACTTATAACATATGAAGATCTGGCATAAAACTGAAGGTGGCTAGTGACATGAAACTCGTACTGTAAACCTCCTAATAATAGAGACATATTGATACTCTCTGCAATTGTTGAATTATCGATAAGTACACCTTGTTGCAGGTTTGCCGTAAAACCATCTAGTTCGGTATATAATTTTAATCGATGCTTTTCAGAGATATGATATTCTAAATTTGTTTTAGGTATTCCAAAGTTGTAAGACCATTTTTCATGAAATTTTCTATAATAACTGATAAATGGAAGAGGGAAAGGAAAGCCGCGATTACCAGAATAGGATACTCCTAGTATAAGACTCCAAGGTTTATCTGCATTAGGGTCTTTCTTTTTGTCTTTAATAAAAACGACATCACCAGAGATAATAACGTCTTCTAAACTCAAGTCATTTGCGGTTAAGTTAGAGCTAAATCCTGGAGTTAACCTGACACCTAATCGCCAGTCATTTTTTAATGGTGTTGTGTAAGCTATATTCAAATCTAATATTTGAAAGTCACTAATCTTTTCTCTATCAAATGATAGATTGTCATTCATATCAAGTTTAATGTTTGAATAATCGAGCCCTAATAATAAATAGGCACCTTCTTTTTTTAGTTTTACAGGATAGTTGAATAGTCCTCTTACACGACTATACTCTACGTCAGAAGTTCCTGCGGGCAGTATGGTGTAGTCTACTCTTGCTAGATCGCTCAGCTGTGCATATCCTAATGTAGATGAGACGATCAAAAAGACTAGTGTTATAAATGTCACTTTATTCATTTCTTCTGATATAATTTTTGAGCAAAGGCACCTATACTTAATCCTTGTACTATAATTGAAAAGATCACAATGATATAGGTAATATGAAGAATTAGATTCCCAGAGAACTGGTCACTTAAACTCAGTGCTAGTGCTATAGAAATACCACCACGTAAACCACCCCAGGTCAATATAGCAATGGTTTTAATAGGTTTATCTTCTTCATGTTTAAGTAAAGAATAAGGTAAGAACACAGAAATAAATCTTGCTAACAACACAATGATAATTGTTATTACACCTAGGTAGACATAACTGCTAGTAAAATCTAATAAGTGAATGGCAAGACCTATAAGTACAAATAGAATACCGTTAAAAACGTCGTCTAGGATGGCCCAAAATGAATTGATAGCTATTTGTACTTCACTTTTATTTTCACTAACATGGATTTTGTTACCGATTAATAATCCTGCGACTACCATAGCTAGTGGAGCAGAGGTATGCATTAAAAAGGCTCCTGCTGTTCCTCCCATTACTACAGCAAGACTCATCATTACGGCAAGTTGTGGGTTATCGTTTAAGGACTGCATACATTTTAAGCCTATAAAACCTATCAATAATCCATAAAGTATGCCGCCTACAGCTTCTTCTAAAAATAGAATGCCTATTTCAGTTCCTATTTCGGTACTATTAAATTCTCCAGTAACAGATGCTATTATGAGTATTCCTGAGAAAACAACCACGCCTATACCATCATTAAAAAGCGATTCTCCTTCTATTTTAATTCCTAGACTTTCGGCAATATTTGCTTTCTTTAAAATAGCCATAACAGCGATAGGATCGGTAGGTGATATTAATGCTCCAAAAAGAAGTGCATGTATAAATGGTAAGTCTAAGTCAAAGAGTTGTGCTGTGAAATAGGTTAAAGAACCTACTATAACGGTAGATATAAGAACGCCTAATGTTGCAAACAAGATGATAGATTTTTTTTCTTTGGCCAGTGAAGCAAGGTTAACATGCAACGCACCAGCAAATAGTAAAAAACTCAATATACCGTCTAATAAAAGTGTTTTAAAATCTGCATTAACAATAATGTCACAAAAGAATTTATAAAATTCAGGAAAAATAGACTCACTTAAGGTGATAGGAATGATAAGTAGCAAGCTTAAAATCATTAAACCTATAGTGGTAGGTAATTTTAACCATTTATAATTGATGTAGCTAAAAAATGCTGCAATAGTAAATACGATACTGAATGACTCGAACATTTTATTTTTATTTAGTATTAATATATTTCCCTACAAAAACCCCAATTACAATAGCTAGATAAAATTGTCCAATGATATTCATTACTAGTGTAAGTGACTGCGCAGGTGCGGTTAACGGCGTAATGTCTCCATATCCTACGGTTGTAATACTTATGAAACTGAAATAATAGAAACTAAAGCCAGAAAACCCTTTGATGAGTTCGAATGAACTAGGATCAAAAAAATGAATTAATTCGAATAGAGTTCCTCCAATAATACCTAAATAAAGAAATCCTAAAATTGGACCTAAAATAAACTGAAGATTTATTTCTTTAATTTTTAAAAGTTGCCTTACAAGAATGATACAGAAACAAGCAAATAATAAAAGAGAAAGTACTAACCTGCAAATCAAGATTGATTTAGAATCAGAATTATTAAATTCTAACCAAATAGTTGAAAGTGTTAAACACCCCAAAATATAAGTAACGATTTTTGATGTCTTAATTGATGCAATTAAGGAACTACTTAAAATAACCAACGTATAATTTACAACTACTATATATGCAGGATTAAAGCCACTTATCATAATATGAATAGGAGTTAAAAGAAAATTGAAGACGCTTAAAAGAGCGATTAAATACTTGAAATTTTCTTGTAACATTTTAACCTTATTCATCCTCTATGAAAATTGTTTATTATGATTTCATTACTATAGAATTATACTTTACTATGAATATTGACATTACTTCTTTAGTAATAATTTAAGTTTATATATAGAAAGCACAGATAGAATTATAGCAATAACAACTAGCATGATATCTGGTTGAGGTCTAGCAAAAAATTCCATAATTAGACCACCAATCATTGTAGATAGCAGAAAGAAATACGCTATTTTCCCTAAATTAACTTTCTTATTGATTGTAAAAGCGATGAGTAATATCGCAATCAAAAGCTCGACGGAGCCTGTAAATATTCTAAATACATCTGCATCTAATGGTACTAAAGATTTAAACTGTTCAAAACCTTTAACACTCTTTTCAACTCCTATTAGTTTAGGGATAGCGAAGAAAAGCATAAGTCCTCCAGCTACTAAATTGGTGATTGTATTAAATTTTTTCATGTTGTAGGGCTTTAATTATTAATTTATATCAGGTTAACATCTGTAATAATTTCTAGTAGTGCAGGACCATCATGATCACGTAGTTTTTCCATTGCTGGAACTAGATCTTCTAACTTTTCTACACGTATTCCTAGAGCGCCGCAATTCTCTGCGTACTTTGCAAAGCTTGGGTTAGAGAGCGATGTTTGCCATACATCTACCTCGGCAGCACGTTGTTCTTTAGATATTTTTCCTAGTTCAGAATTATTAAGCACAACGTGTTTAATATTCATATTGTACTTGACTAGTGTATTTATTTCGGCTAGGTACTGTCCTAGACCAGCGTCACCAGACACAGACCATATAGGTCTTTTATCACCTTGGGCAGCCCATGCTCCCATAGCTGCTGGTAAAGCAAAACCTATAGAGCCTAAATATCCAGACATTAATACGGCTTGATTTGTCGGTTCAAAATACCTTCCAAAAGAGTAGGTGTTGTTACCTACATCTACCGCTATAACAGCGTTATCTGGAGTAACTTTATTCATTGCGTTAAATACAGAAATAGAGCTCAACCCATTACCACAGTCCTTTAAGCGACTTTCTTTTTCTTCTCTCCACAGTTTCCATCGTTCTTTAATTTCTTCGGTCTGATCTATGGCAGCAGTTTTATCTTTAGTTTGAGTAGTAATAATATGAAGCGTTTCAGAAATCTCTCCCCATAATGTCACATCTACCTTATGGTGTTTACTCAATGCCATAGGGTCATAGTCTACCTGAATAATAGGTTTCTTAGGTGTTATTCCAGTATGGTTAGAGAACGATGCGCCTAAAACGAGCATTAGATCACATTCATTCATAAACCAAGATGCGATAGGAGTACCGCTTCTTCCTAGCACACCACAACCTAATGGATGACTGTCTGCTATTAATCCTTTTGCTTTAAATGTGGTTATGACTGGACAGTTTAACGCTTTCGCGAAAGCGGTAATAGCATCCATCTCAAAACGTGCTCCATGGCCTACTATAATTACAGGTCTTTTTGCTTTCTTAAGTAAGTTAACCGCCTTTTCTACCATTTTCTTAGGAGGTGATATATTAAAAGGGGTAATTCTATTTTCTGGTGTTTGCGCTACGGCATGTTTTGGCTTTTCAGTAAAGGCTACTTCATCAGGAAAAGTTAAGTGCACCACATCTCTTTTGATCAACGCAGTTTTTACAGCTTGAGACATTAACTCACTATGATTAGAGTTTAAATGAACCGCATGATTAAATTGTGTGACACTGTCAAAAGCCTTAACGAGATCCACTTCTTGAAAAGCTCCTGTTCCTACTACTTGTGTATTTACTTGTCCAGAAAGGGCTAGCATAGGTGCTCGATCTACTTTGGCATCCCACATTCCTGTAAACATGTTTGTAGCGCCAGGACCAGCTATTCCAAAACAAGCAGCAGGTTTTCCAGTTAGTTTTGCATAACCAGATGCTGCAAACGCTGCGGCACCTTCATGTCTGATCCCAAAAAACTGTAGTTTTCCTTTCTCTTCTTGTCGGCGCATAGCATCTGCCACGGCAAGATTACTATGTCCTACCATTCCAAAAACGGTGTCTATGCCCCAGTTTACCATGGTTTCTATCATCACGTCAGATATCGTGTCTTTGTGAGACTCTTCTTCTGGTATGGCAACATAAATGGCGTCGCCTTCTTCTTTTACTTCAAAGGTGATAATACTATCATCATGACCACCTGGCGACTGACCATTGCAAGGGTCAAAATCCCAACCGTGCCACGGACATCGCAGCATACCGTTTTCTATAGAACCTTCTCCTAGAGGACCGCCTTGATGTGGACAGGCGTTATCTAGCGCTGAAAATTTGCCGTCATAATGTGTTAAACAAATACCTTGATGACCAGCAGTTACGGTTTGTACACGTCCTTCGGGCAACGTATTTCTATTATCTAAAACTTTATACCACTTTTTATTATCCATAATTAAGTTGATTTAATTAGATCTATTTTTAAATTGATTTTGATGAATATTCACAGATCTAGTTGAATATATAATCAATGATACAAGCCCAAACGTTGCTACAGCAATCGCACAAACTCCTAAATAGGTTGCTATTTTATAGCTTTGATTTATACCAGCAATCACTCCTGAAATGAGTAATAAGAAGACCGCTATATAAAAGTAAATCATAGCTCTATTTAATAATTTTAACTGTCTCAGTTTGCGACTTATTAAATTATCGTCCTTACAATTAGTTATTAATTTGTCCAACTCATCACTAAGCGCGACCATTAAATTAGATGTCGATAGAATCAAAAGACCTATTCCTGGTATGATAGTTATGGGTAGATACCAATGCTCCATATTAAACAAAGTGTTTGAGGTTATAATTGCAACACTCGCTAAACTTTAAGCTTAATGTAGATTGTCCATATTGTACGCAGAAATATTCATTATTCTGCATCGTAAAATCAAGAGAATCCATTAGATTAAGATTTCTTAAATTGTTCAATTGCTTCTTTAAAGAAAATATTCCATTCTTCTTCTTTTAAGTCACCAACAGGAAGTATAGCTCCTTTAAAGCCATCATTTTTCCATTCTCCTTTGCTCAATTTATTGAAACTACTTGTTTCAATCAACTTACCATCCTTGTAACCGCTTATGTATAAATAATGATCATGACTTAATGTATCTGGTATTGCTAGACCTAAACCTATTGTAATTTCACTATCGTTTAATCCAGTATAGATACCGGTATCAAAGTGATGTGGCCATACTCTTATAGAGGTATGAAGTTTATAATGCTCAACAATATGTTCTAGGCTATGCTCTGCTAAAATTCTAAGATGAGTTAAGTCAGCTAATTCTGATTCGTCATCTTTCCTAAAAACAGCTGCACCTTCCATTTTATATGGCATGTCATAATGAAGATCGTAATGGTATTCTTTATTCAATTGGTTTTTTGAAGTTTCTTTAAGCCATTTTAAAACATCTTCATGTGTTGCTCCATCTAGATTGAAGGATATTTTCCCATCATTAGAAGTCCATTCTAAAGAGAAATCACGAAAATTGAGTGACAATAAATCTCCATTATTTGATAATGGATGCGTTTCTAAGCAGCCATTATCTGTATTAAAGCCAGCGTTTGTATGGCTATCATCATCTTTTTTATCAAGAAAACTTATTCCTGCGGCTGCTAGATATTGTGCAGCCATATGTAATTGATCTTTCATTTTTTATTTTTTTAAATTCCAGCGTATTTGATTCCAGTTAGGAAATGAATATCTCTATCGTAAGTAGAAAGATCTTCCTGATTAAATTTTGTGACATCATCATAACCACAAGCACGTGCTACAACTCTAATCAAGTTGTTAGTTGCTTCAAAATAATTTTGCAATTGCTTTGCAGACTGGTCTATTATTATTCTACTTCTTAAAGACTCTTTTTGTGTAGCAATTCCGACTGGACAGTTATTAGAACCACAGGCTCTCATACCTAAACATCCTATAGCTTGTAATGCAGAGTTTGATACTGCGATAGCATCTGCACCTAACATCATCGCTTTAGAAAAGTCTTCTGCTACACGTAAGCCTCCTGTGATAATAAGTGTTACGTCGTTAGCACCCATTTTATCTAAATAAGTTCGGGCTCTTGCTAGTGCAGGAATGGTTGGTACATTTATATGATCTCTTAAAATAGTAGGAGCAGAGCCTGTTCCACCACCACGGCCATCAAGAATGATATAATCTACACCTACATCTAGTGCAAACTGTATGTCCTTTTCTATATGACTTGCGGCTAGTTTAAAGCCTATAGGGATTCCACCGGTTCTTTCTCTTACCGCTTTCGCGAAAGCTTTAAAATCATCAACTGTATGAAAATTAGGATTTGCTGCTGGTGAAATAGCAGTTTCACCTTCTTTTAATCCTCTAACCTCAGCAATTTCTTTACTTACTTTACTACCTGGTAAATGTCCACCAGTTCCTGTTTTTGCACCTTGACCAGCTTTAAAATGAAATGCTTGAACATTATCTAATTTATCCCAAGAGAAACCGAATTGTGCTGATGCTAATTCATAAAAGTATTTAGAATTACTAGCTTGTTCTTCTGGTAGCATTCCACCTTCTCCAGAACAAATTCCTGTGCCAGCAAGTTGCGCTCCTTTTGATAGAGCAATTTTTGCCTCTCTAGAAAGTGCGCCAAAACTCATATCACTAACAAAAAGTGGCATGTCTAATTCTAATGGCTTTTTTGCTTTAGGACCTATAACTACTTTAGTAGCCACATCTTCATGATCTAACAAAGGTCTAGAGGCTAACTGTGCTGGTAAAAACTGGATATCATTCCATTTAGGAAGTGTGTTTCTATCAACACCCATAGATGCTGAAAAGCCATGATGACCTATGTTCTTCAGTCCATTTTGAGCCAGTTCTTTTATATAACCAGTATAAGGTTCTGTTTCTTCAGGATGCGTGTCGGCATAAGCACCTAAATATTCATCACGATTAAATGGTTGTGGGCTATTAACTAAATAGGCGTCTATTTCAAAAGCATCTACATATAAGTTGTCTCCTTCAATTTTTGTAGAAAACTTATGAAGCACTTCTTTATTATTATATTCTGATACACCAGAATCTACTCTGTAATCCCAGCCGTGTACTCCACAAATTAGATTATGACCGTCCACATGACCGTCAGACATAAGAGCACCTCTGTGTAAACATCTACCGTAAAGTACGGAAATGTCATTATCAAATTTCACTATAACTAGGTCTAATCCATTAACTAGAGCATGCTCAGGTTCTTTATTTTTTAAATTACTTACTTGAGCAATTATTTGAGGTTTTTTCATGTTATTTTATTTTTATAATTAAAAAGCAAAGCCTAATACGAAAGCTATTCTTCCACCATCACTACTACCGTAATAGCCTAAGTTAGCAGTAAAAGTTTCTAAACCACTAACCCAAAAAGAACCTCCAACATTGTTGTGCCACTTATCTGAATTATCATCTTCTAACCATACTCTTCCATAATCAAATCCTCCAGTAATCCCATATTTGAGAGGTAGTATACTCGTTTTAAAGTTCCCTAAGACTAATCTTAAATCTGTGTTTTGATACATGGAATATTTACCTAGAAAACGTTCTTTTCTAAATCCTCTTAAACTACTTCCTCCACCTAGGTCTGCTGCGTGGTATAGTTCAAAATTATCTCCTAAGATTGCTTGACCACCTATTTTTGTAGCTAGTACTAAACTTCCACTATTATTTAATCTATGATCTATTGCAATATGTGGCGTGATATATGCAAATTCATTATCAAAATCACTGTCAATGTTTGTTTTATAACCAGCTGTAAGGCTGACATCTAATCCCAAAGTAGGGAATGAACTATCATTTTTATTTTTATAGCTATAATTAACCTCAGCACCAGCATAAGTTTGTTGCTCAAATACACTAGAGTTTGCAGGTAGTGCAAGATTGATAAACCGATCAGATTCATCAGTGTCAACTTCAAATGATTCAATTAAAGGTTTGAAATAGAAAGAACCTCCATCTCTACCGCGCCATATTAAAGAAATTGCAGTACTCCATTCCTTAATACTTACACGATTAAAGTCTATTTCTACTTCATCTTTATCGTATTCTGTATCGTTACCAAATCCAAAAAAGTTTTGCGCAAAATTTGGACTTGTATATTTAGCCTCAATACCAAAATTCCAATTGTGAAAAATGTTTGAAAACTCACCTTTATAAGATAAATCATAACCAGAATTCCCAGTATAATATGATGCACTTACAGAATGTCTTGTTGTAAAAGGATTGCGTTGAATACCGTAGGTAGTATAATTATTTGTAAAACCTATTTGGAACCCATCATCTGGATTTGCGCCTATATTAGGTAAAATTTGATTAATTCCATATTTACGCTTTTTATAATCGTAATTGTTTATTTCATAATCATCCACCAACCATTTTTTTGATTTTTTATTTACAATAGTATTGTCTTTGCCTTTATAATCATAAAGCTTTACTTTTTTTATATTCTCAAAATTATAAGTGTCATTTTTCTTACCACCTAAAATTTTAATGGTGATCAAGTTATCACCATCTCCAGTAACATTAAATGTGTCCTTACCATCTAAACCGTAAATCCATATTTCTTTAGTTTCTTCTTTATTAAAGGTCCTAGTAAAAACATCTAAATCCTTTCTATGTACCTCTATAGTAGTTTTACCATCGGCATGTCTAGTTACATTAAATGTATCAGACTTTTGAGTTCCTGTAATTACTGCGTGTTCATTTGTAAATTCATAGTATCTACGAGCTATATCTACAATGTTCCCTCGTCTTCCTTTTAATTTCCTTTTAATTCCCTCAATAGTTTCACCCTTCATCTCTTCTGGGATATTTTCAAATGCTCTTTCAATAACTTCATCGGTTAAACCAGTTTCCAAAGTTTTTGCTTCTCTTTCCCAATCTTCCCAATTTGATTTATTAATGAAAGTCATATCAAGAGGATATGGTTCAAAACTAAACCACTTAGGACTGCGTAAGTCATTATCAAATGACTGCATCATACGGAGACTCGGTACCGCGTGATTTAAAAAATTCAATATCGCTCCATCAAAAGTAGAGAACGCTTGATCTCTATCTCTAGGGATAGGTTTACAAATTTCTGTGCCATCTTCTTTTTCAAAAAGTGCCCATCTCCACTGGTCTTCATGTCTGTCCCAATCTCCGATAAGCATATCAAATAGTCTAGCTCTTATATATGATGGTTCATCTACAATAGATTTACCAGTTTTATTTATTTCTTGAAGCACATCACTAGTGCTTAAGATATCTTTAGGTTTTCCAAAGCTTGCTAAATCTTTATGTCCAGACTCTACACGTTCTTCAATCAGATATAGTTCATCACCATATTCATCATTATATTCCCCTAGTGCTTCTTGTTTTGGGATATAATACAATTCAGGATTTGTATGAAAAACATCAACAGCATCAGAAAGAGTAGCTACTACGGTAGGTGTATATGGATGTGCGGTGGTATAGAAATCTGAAAGAAAATCATCTGCATAACTACCTTCTAATTCTTCTTCGACATACTTATCTTGAAATGCAGTGGATTGTAAAAATTTAATGGCGCTTTTTCTAAGAGCTCTCATTACATATTGTTTACCATCTTTGGTTTCTAATCTTAATGATTTAGATTGATGACCACCACCACGTCTTACAGGAGTTAATCCTCCTTTTAAAGTGTCTATAAAAGCAACTTTTGCGCGTACATCTTTACTATAAAATTTTCTATAATGTTTACCCCAAAGAGCTTTATATAGTCCACTTTTTTCTGTTTCTTCTATTGAATAAACGGATGAAGTAATCGAGGTTTCAAAACTATCTTTTTCTTTATAGTCTGTAAACACTTCTCTTTTAATAGGTTTAATTAAAGTTGCGGTATAAGGTGTTGAAACACCTTGAAAAGTAACACTTACTTTACCTCCTTTATAAATATCAATTCTAGCATAACCGTTTTCGCTTGATGCGAAATCATTATCATTGTTTAAAGATGTTTTTCTAGTCTTACCTGCAGCTCCACTAATAATTTGAGGTATACCGTGTTTGTTGATATATTGTAAATTTTCATCATGTCCAGAAACGAAGAATATATCTTCTGTTTGTCTAGCTAATGTGATTAATCGATTTCTAAACTTTCTATTTTGTTTATTTTGAAAATTGTGTAATGATGTCCCACCTGTTCTTGCTATCAATCCCTCATTTGTGTTAGAAAAAATGGGGTGATGCATTGCAACCATAATTATTTTCCCTTGAGATTTTTTAAGGATACTTTCAAATTCTAAGAAAAACTCGGTTCTGTTTTTAATATCACAATCCTCATTTAGATAAATATGATTATTCCAATCTTCAAGGTACCATTGAGAATCAACTGTGATTAAAACTACATTATCTGCGATATCTGTTTTTTTGATAGGACAACCTTCATCAGGATAGAATTTTGCGGCACTATTCTTTTGAATAAATTTCTCTAAATCTCTTACATCTCTATGGCCATTAATAGCCCATTCATTTTGTCCTGGTGTAAAAATAACTTTACCATTGAAAGATTTTAAAGTCTCAAATTGTTTTATCACATCAGTTTTTGCATCTTCTGTGTACCCATCTTTTGAGACAAAATTCCCTAATATTAGTAGGTTTGAATCGTTCAATGTTTGAGACTCTTCATTAATCTGAGACAACACAGTTATATCTTCCGTTGTTCCAGTGTTTCCTGTTATGAAGATAGAAGTTTCTAATTCTTGAGCTGTAGTAAAGAAGCTGACAAGAAATAGTATATACAGTAGATTAATTTTAGTTAGGTTAGGGGTTCTCATATTATTGGCTATTTGGTTTTAAATGATGAATTTTGGTAACGACCAGTACACTAAATATTAATAGTGAATAATAACACATAGGTGTTCCTGAATCTGTTTTAGGACATTCGGTATATCCGGTAAACTGCATCGTGGATGCTATCAAAGCAATACTGCCAGCTAGTCCTGTGAATAAAAAGTATAACAAATTCCATTTTTTCAATACATGTACTCCGAGTGGGATTACTAGACAAATCAGAACAACGAAACATACCGGTATATAAATTATTTTGGGACAGCCTTCACCTGTTAGAAATTCCTCAATAACAAGAACTCCAGCTCCGTATAATCCTATTAGTAGAATTATTAAAATTAAAATATAGGTAAGTCTTTTATTCAATAGCCTTTATTTTTATTACACATGTTGGGCAAACTTTACCGTTGATACTACTCTTAAGTTTAATTCCCTTCATATGGGTTACTATAAAATCTTGAACAAAGGCATAATTAGCACTATGATTGTTAACGTTTATTTGAGCATCCTTATATTTTTCTCTTACAAGATTGTCATACTCTTGATCTCCCCAACAGTTAGGGCAATAGGCACTGGATAATTCAGTAATTTTCTCATTATTATTATGGGTTAGTAATTGTTTAATAAATCTCATCCTTGTTAGCTACTTTATTGTCGTTTATTTATTTTTTTCCTTCAGTTTTGCTATATCAGAGCCTCTGAAAAATAATTTAATAGGTTGTTTAACTTGTAGATAAAATGCCATTATAGCTTTGTATATATTAGGATACAATTTACTGCCTTAAATGAACGGAGTAAAATTGTATTTTGCCAATAGTTACTTTGCACGACATTTTACAAATATTCATTTCAACCTTACTGATATTTAATTTTCTCGAACATTTTCTCTAGAGATTTTTACTTCTTTATCAATTTGTGATCTCAAATTAATCATGCTATTAACTTTTGGATTATCAATGCTAATTTCTTGATCATTAGATAAAAGAACTTTTAGATTTAAGATCCTACTTTCTTTACCTAGTCCAAAGTGAACTAACGCGGTTTGATCACTAGCTAATCCTTCGCCTGTAACTAACCATTCAGTTAAAGTTTTTGTAGGAGTTGTAATAGTAATTTTAGCTCCTTGAGCATTAACGGATTCTCCAAGATCAACCTGCAGGTAGTTGTTGGTGCCACCTTTATTTATATAGGCTAATGAAGGCGAGTCAATATTAACCCATATCATATCTAAATAACCATCCTGATTAAAATCGCTTACCAACGAGGTAATAGCATAATGAGGATTGGTAACTCCACTTTTTTCTTCTGTAGGAGCGAATGTGCTATCTTCTTTTTGAATTAATACACGACTAGGTAATTTAAATAACTTGTTAGGAGGAAAGTCCACATAATTTTCGGCAACCATTAAATCTTGTAACCCATCATTATTTAAATCGGCAAAAGTGCAACCCCATGCAAATTCATAGTCTGCTATTTTAGCATCGGCTGCTACATCAGTGAATTTAAAATCACCGTCATTTTTAAATAAGATCCACTTATCAGTAAATAATGAAGGATCCTTAATATCCCCTTGTGCAAGCATGTTAGGAAGGGTGCTTCCGGTGTTAGAAAACATAAAATCCACTTTTCCATCATTATTATAATCACCTACAGCTAGTCCCATAGGATAAGCAAACTTCTTAGTTGTGGGATTAGATTTCATAGTGAAAGTTAAGTCTCCATTGTTCTTATAGGTGCGAACTTCTCCAGTATCGTGTACAACAATTAAATCTAACCAACTGTCATTATCGATATCAACAAAAACACCTTGAAAAGTGTTATGAACATATTCTAACCCTGCCGATATGGTAATACTTTTAAAAGTATCGTCTCCATTATTAAGTAACAGTTCACTGGTGGAGCCATAATTGTAATCCTCAAAAATGTTTTGACCTTCCATCAATTCCTTTTTAAGGTAAGTAGCTAAGAAAATATCTAAATCTCCATCTTTATCTATATCACCCACCGTGATTCCTGTAGGATTAGATTTTTCGTTTACCGGCGTGGCAATAATTTTTTCTATAAATTTTCCATTCGTATTATAGTATATACGCAGTCCATCTTCTCGACTTAAAATGATGTCAGAAAATCCGTTGTTATCAAAATCAGCAGATACGACACCTACAGTGGTTGTAGAATTTCCTTTTTTAGGCAAATTTACTTCGGTAGAAATATCAACAAACTCATTATTCCTGTATGCAAAAATGGCATCTTCTTGATTCATTCCACCTCCAAAAAAGACTTCGTCCACATTGTCATTATCAATATCAATCAATGCAGACGGTGCAAGTGGTAGAGATTTCTCTCCATTATATTTATGAATAAAGTTTAAAGGAATTGATTTGAATTCTGGGATTTTTTCTTCAGAAATTGAGGTGTCATATTTATCTGAAACAGAATCTCTCCAGAAAAAGCCCAAAACATAAAGGATAAAAAGAATAATAATTGTACCCAGTATTTTAAGTGTTTTTTTAAGCATGTAGTTGGTTTTTAGAATATTTTTTTAATTGATACAATGACAATGTAAAAAGTATAAAATGTGTAACGTTCATAGCTATAGGAACTAAATGTTTTGCTACATCTTTAGCAAAAAACATCGTTGAGAAAACGACTGCTAAAATTACAATTGGATTAAAAATGGCCATCCATTTTTTATAATATGTGCCTCCTTTTAAAATGGTAATAACAAATAAAGTAGATAAAATGGCAATCACCACACGAAGTACTTGTACTAATACCTCCATATGATTGGTGTAATGTGTAATCAAGTTTTCATAGCTTTGATTGTGCATAGAACCTTTTAAATGGATTATGTTACCTATTGAAGCTCGTGAGCCTATCCAAACTCCACCAACGGCAAAAGCAATAAATCCTGTTGCTAAAACTAATCTGGCTAAGATTTCATTTCCAGGTTTAAGCATTCTATAAATATGAAGATAACCGGCAAAATAAAATGGTAAGCCTATTACTGCTAGAAAGTGACCGATAGTAAGGTTTTCTAAAGGCACAAATTTGAAAAATTCATAATGTTCCGAATGCCCTAAGATATCTGAAGAATAGTGTAAAAAGTATTCTCCTAATCCTACGAGAATAGATGCTAGAATTCCAAGATAGCCTAATGATTTGGTAAGATTCATTTTATTTCAGTTTGTTGGTTCTTTTTCCATTTTATATTAAATTATTTGTAACTATTTGATTAATATAGTTTTATTTCAAACTAAGCATTTAGTTATTATGTAAAAAAATTATAGCGTCTTAAATGTATTTTCTATATAATTTTCTAATTGAGTATCGATAGTAATCTTAGAAGCTGATGATAATCCAATCATTGATATTAAAAGATAATCTGCTTTTTTTTCTGCGATTAATAAACTTTCGTTATTCCCAGTAATAAGCTTATTTAAAAAAACTTGTCTTATATCATCACGAAAACTCTCTACCTGTCTCAATATCTTATTATCAGTCTCTTTATCAATATCCATTAAAGTATTAGTCATTAAACAACCTTTACTGAAACCTTTTCCTGCAGACAGTTTTAAAAAATCATAGAAATACTGTTTAATTGCTACAACTCCTGCCGAAGATTTTTCAAGTTGATTAGTTATTTCTCCTACCTTTTTTCTATAAAGTTTTAAACTTTCAATAAATAGGTTTTTTTTTGAGCCAAAACTAGAATAGATTGAAAATTTATTTATCCCCATCTCTTTCTCGAGCATTTCGAGTGAAGTGTTTTCATAGCCTTTTATCCAGAATAAATTCATAGCCTTTTCAAGAACTTCTTCTTCTTTATATTGTTTTTTTCTTGCCATTTTTGAAATAAATTCAAACCTAACTAATCAGTTAGATAAATAAAAGACATTTTATAAGAAATTTGTAACAAGTTCATTATAAACTCTTCCATTTCAATTTTCTCTAAAATTAAATCTTACGTTACACTTTATTTTTACGTATTAGTAAGTTTTTTCGTCATAAGACTTTTGAAATAAACTCAACATTATAATCAATTACTCCTTCCTTCCGCATTTTACTCAAAACATTACTCACTGTCTGTCTTGAAGTATTAGTTAGGTTTGCAATATCCTTATGAGACAATAATTTTTTAGCTTTTGATTTACCTGATTTATCAATTTCTCCAAACTCATCTAGATAATCCAAAATAAACTCTTTAATTCTAGTAGGACTATCTTTAAACAATAGATCATTAAGTCTCCTCTCTAGCTTTTGAATACGTAATCCATAAATTTTAAGTAAACCATTTTTAAGTGATTTATGTTTTTCCATAAGAGCCTCCATTTGATCAGACTTTATATAACAAATCACGCAATCTTCTAGAGCAAATGCAACCTCTTCAATAACAGCTTCTTTATCAAAAAGGGAAAGCTCTCCAAAAACATTACCACGTTTTACTACATACTTAACGGTTTCACTACTGTTATCGATTATTTTAACACTACCTCTTTTTAAAAAAAACACACTGTTTTTATGCTCTTCCTTAAGTTCGATACGTTTGCCTTTCTCAATGTTATCCATTTCTAGAATCTCACATATTTTCATCATGTTGAGCATTCCAAGCTTCCTAAAAAGATTAAAACCTTCTAAAAACCAGTATTTTGTTATAGCTTTCAATTATCATCGATGTTTACGTATTCAAAATTAACATAATCATTTAATTTCTTAACATTATATCTTGTCAATTGTTACTTCAGGCGACATTTGTGTTGTGTAATTCGCTATAATTACATTAAAATTTTAAATAATCACTAAGAGTATTAGTGATTAAAAACACTATAAGAAATATAAGTAGATGATTATAAACGTAATTAAATTTTTCATTTTATCGTGCAATCATATCTATCTTGGTGTGATAAATAGATTCTAATAAAGAATATTTTATTTTTTTTAAATAGTTTAGGTAAAAAAAAAGCCTAATTACAAGAAAAAAGAGATTTAATAGACTTAAAAATTATACTTAAGACACAATGATCCAAATAGGTCTGAAGATTGAATTGATAATTTAAAAGTTATAGTATTTGTAAATGAGGTGTGAATTCTTGGTACTAATAGTAGATAGGATTCTGACTGCAAATTAAAATATTGACAATAAGTTAGTACATTAAAAATAACAATTACTTCCCAATACAAAACTGACTAAAAATATTACCCAACAATTCATCATTAGTAATCTCACCAGTGATAATGCCCAAGGACTCTGCCGTGGCGCGTATGTCAATAGCTAGAAATTCACTAGAGATATCATTTTCAATACCTTCTTGAACTTCTAGTAAAGAACTATAGGCTTGTTGTAAAGCATCATAATGTCTAGCATTGCTCACAATAGTATCATCTTGTGATAGAGCACCACTTTTAAAACTACTAACCAGTGCTGTTTTTAATTCGTCCACACCAGCACGAGACTTGGCACTTAATGAAATTAGAATCGTATCTGGTGACTTTGAATTAATTTGTTTGGTGATTTCAGCATGTTCTAGACCGGTGATTTGATCAATTTTATTGACGATCACTACTAGTGGTTTGTCTGGAAATTTCTCTCTTAAAATCTGTATGCGCATTAAGCAATGCATGATTCTAGGTGCCGTATTAAGCTGTGTGGCGTCTAGTAGATATAACACTAGTTTAGACTGTTCCGCTTTGGCATAAGAACGCTGTATTCCCATACCTTCAATGGTGTCTGTCGTTTCTCTTAATCCTGCAGTATCTATTAATCTAAAGCGTACGCCATCGATATTAATTTCATCTTCTATAGAGTCACGAGTGGTACCAGCAATATCACTTACGATAGCCTTTTCTTCATTAAGTAAAGCATTGAGTAGGGTAGACTTACCTACATTAGGTTCACCTACTATCGCAACAGGAATACCTGTTTTAAGTACATTTCCTAGTGCAAAGGAGTCGATTAACTTACGCAAGGTTTGCTGACTTTCTGATAATAATCTTTTCAAGTCTTCTCGATCTGCAAAGGCGACATCTTCCTCACTAAAGTCTAATTCTAGTTCTATCAAGCTGGCAAAGTTGAGCAGTTGACCTCTTAACTCCTTAAGCTCACTAGAGAAGCCACCGCGCATTTGTTGTAACGCAATTTGATGTGCCGTCTCACTTTCACTAGAGATGAGATCTGCAACAGCTTCTGCCTGATTGAGATCCATTTTTGCATTTAAAAACGCTTGTAAAGTGAACTCACCAGCGTTTGCCATACGGGCACCGTTTTTAAGGCATGCCGCAATAATTTCTTGTTGTATGTATATAGAACCATGGCACGATATCTCAACAACGTGCTCGCCTGTGTAGGATCGTGGTGCGTTAAATTTAGTAAGCAGTACTTCATCTACCATGCGATTACCGTCATAGATATGACCTAAAGTAACCGTGTTTGCTCCTAGATTATGATATAGCTCTGATGTTGATTTGGAGTCCGCTTTCGCGAAAGCGGGAACAAAAATCTTACTTGCTATTTCATGAGCCTCAGAGCCTGATAATCTTACAACGGCAATAGCTCCAGAACCTGCTGGTGTTGCCAGCGCTACAATGGTATCGTTTTTATACATAGTACAAAGGTAAAGAGAAGCCAGCAGTTCTATCTTAATCCTATGACAATTCTTAAATTAAGATATTGTTGAAACCTTTAATAGAATTTATTAACCAGTAATATTATAACCACCATCTACATGTCTTATTTCACCTGTAATGCGACTTTCTGGTCTAAAAAGGTGCGCAATTTCATAAGCTAGATCGATAGGTAAAGCATTCCCCAGCGGACTCATTTTATGGGATGTGGCGACATCTTCTTCTTTTAGTGTTGCATTTCCTGCTTTACTTCCCATGTAAGGTGAGAACCTTATGGCATTTACACGTATACCGTGCTTGCGTCCTAGCTCATCTGCTAGTTCTACGGTGATACGTTCTAAAGCGGCTTTGGCAATACTTATATTCCTATAAGGATGGAACGTCACTTTTGCAGCAGCGATGTAGCTTAGGGAACAAATAGAAGCACCAGATTGTAAGACGTCATGTTTTAAAAGATAGTGTGTTACTCTTATTAAGGAATAAGCACTTACATTCATGGTATCACAAAACTCATCTAGTGTGACGTCTATAAGTGGTTTTACTTCTTTTTTACGTATGGTTTTATCCATGGCAATGGCATGAAGAAATCCATCGAGTTTAATGTTGCGAGCGGCTAGTTCTTGAGCAAATGCTTCTATGTTTTCATCGAGTGAAACATCTAAGATCTCCACCATGGCGTCTCCTAAAGAATTATGAACCGAGGATTTAAAATCTTCAAAGTTTTTATTTAAAAAGGACTTAGCTTTATCTGATAAATTTTCGTGAAAACGACTAACGCCTAGACCTGTACAAACGACCTTACCGCCATTTTTTATAATTTCTTTTGCAGCATACATGGCTAGAGAATGCTCGTCTGCTATTCCTGTAATTAAAAAAGTTTTATTTGAGAACATCATGTGATGTGAAGTTTTAGTATTAAAATAAAATTACCATTTATAAAGTGACGTTGCCCAGGTCCATCCAGCGCCTACGGCTGCAAATAATACCATGTCACCATCCTTAAGTTTTCCTTTTGAAACGGTTTCATGAAGCATGATAGGTATAGTACCACCAGAGGTATTTGCATAACGATCCATATTAGTCATTACTTTTTCCCATGGTAAAGAGACACGTTTTGCAACTTCTTCAAGGATGCGCACACTAGGTTGATGTGGAATGAGAAAATCAATATCATCTATGTGAGTATTATTTCTATGAAGCAATTTTTCAATAGATTCTGGAACAACTTTTATAGCGGTTTGAAAAACGGCTGGACCATCCATTTGAAAATATTGAAGCCCTTTTTCTAAAGTTTCTGGGGTAGTAGGAGTGAGAGAACCACCAGCAGGTATATTCCAGCAATCCTTACCACGACCATCTGTATGTAGTAAGAAATCTATAAATCCTTTATCCTCATTAGTATGAGAGATTACCATGGCGCCAGCACCATCACCAAAAAATACAGCGTCTCTACGATTCCAATCTGTGATGTTTGAAAAAGTATCTGCTCCTATAACAAGCACATTTTTATACATTCCAGATTTTATGTACTGTACTGCGGTAGTAGTAGCAAACAAAGCACCTGAGCAAACAGCAGAAATGTCAAAGGCTACAGCATTAAACGCTTCTATTTTTTCTTGTACAAAACAGGCGCAAGATGGAGCGAGCTTATCTGGTGTTGCGGTGGCAAGAATGATTAAATCGATATCTTGAGGAGTGAGGCCAGCATTTTTAATAGCTTCCTTACCAGCCATTGCAGCGAGGTCGCTGGTAGTTTCACCTGTGGAGATGCGTCTTTCTTTTATTCCTAAGTTTTTTTGTATCCAGGCATCATTAGATCCTACAGATTCAAAAAAATCGTTTTTCACTATGTTTTCTGGAGCATAGGATCCAGTTCCTTTAATATATGCGTTATTCATAAATGAGTATAAGCGCATAAAAATGTGACATTTAAACAATAAAAAAGAGTAATATATAAGAAAATATCGGTAAATTAAGATATTCGTAAATTAATCCGTAATTCATTTTTGTTTACTTAATAATATTGCATTAAATCATCAAATTGATAAAATAAAAAAGTCTCATTTCTAGGATTTACTCTTTAATCACATTTATTTTTGCAAAATGTATTCACGTGAAGAAGCAAAATTAGTTAGACAGCAATTCTGGACCATGTTCGGTAAACGATATGATCGTAAGTGGTTGTTATACAATACTAAAATTAAAGATGTGGTTCTTAAGTTCTCTTTTGAGGATCGACGTGCGCTGGTTTCCATGGATATAGAATATGATGAGATGTTTTATCGTGAGTATTATTTTGAAAAGCTTATTAGTCTTCAAGCGATTCTGAAGGAAGAAGTCTCACCAGATATTATTCTAGATGCAGACTATGTTCTAGAGTCTGGCAAGCAGATTTCTCGGGTTTATGTGATGCTAGAAGGTGTTAAAATCCAGAAAAAGACGCAATGGCCAGAGGTCTATGAGTTTTTCTATACCTATATGGATAAGCTGGAATTATTTTTCTGGGAATACAAAGATTTTATAGAAAGTTGATTTACTCGTTAATAAAGCTAGCCATCTCTTTTATCGATTTGCGTTCTGGAAGTTCTTGCTCCTCATAAGGATATGTTCCTAGATAGAAAAAGCCTAAAAACTGTTCGTTATCTGCGACATGTATTCCTTCTAGGTTTTTAATGTTTGCAAACGGTTTAGGAGAACTCCAGTAGGCGCCATATTTCATATTATGACTAGTTAACCACATGTTTTGCACGCTCATTGATACCGCTGCTATTTCTTCCCATTCTGGTACACTTTCATTGATGTCACGATGCATAAAAATCAAGATGACAGCGCTAGCTTTGGTAGGATTTTCTTGTAATTTCTTTAGTTTAAACTTTTTATAGCCTTCCGTTTGGGCATAAGATGTCGCCATAAAGTTACCTAATCTTTCTAATGCTTTACCAGTCAGTATTTGATAACGCCACGGTTCTGTCTTACGATGATTAGGTGCCCATCTTGCGCTGTCTAAAATTTTTAGAATATCTTCTCTTGGTATTATTTCTCCGGTATACTGCGCAGGAAATACACTACGACGCGTTTTGATGATTTGATCTATCATTTTTTTAATAAAGATAATATGTATATGGTAGACGATAAAGGGTTTGCAAAAAGCTTTAATGCGATTTAACAAAATTATGTTAGCTTTATATCGAATTATGAATTTTAACCCCAATTAATTTTAGAGTATTATGTCAGAAAACACAATCCCATTAGAACAAGCCCAACAATGGCGTAGCAACTGGAAAACATCTGGTAAAGAGTGGATCCAAGCACAAACAGATGGTTTACAAGGATTTTTAGTTCCAGGAAGTGACCTTTCTCAGGTAACTGGAGAAAACGGAGTAGATTGTAGAATTTACTTAGGTCTTACTGAACCAGGAACCGGCGGCGTGGCAAAAGTAATGTTAGTGGCTGTAGGGAGCGACGGTAAAGACTTGATAGATGCAGAGAATGGATATTATATCTACGATAATTCGAGCAGTATTCCGCCTAACGGAGATTCATCAAGTCCTTTAAATTAGATTTAAACATTGTCTTTTTCAGATTTCATTGCTGATTTATACTATTTACTATTGATACTGACTACGATTGTGTTTTCAGTATCAATTGTTTATGGTGCCAGAAAGTTTTTACCTATTACTATTTGTTTAATCATAGGTTGCTTATGTGAATTCTTTACATATTTAATACGTGAGCACCACTTATTAATTATGGGAGAACAAAATAACGCGATAGTTGGTCATGTTTATAAATGGACTTCTTTCTTAACTTTTGGGTTCTTTTTATACAGTGTTCAAAAAAGTAAGGCAACAAAAAGATATTTTGTTTATCTATTTTCCATTTGTGCGGTAATAGGTATTTTTTCTCAATCAAGATTAAAACATTATTGGTTAGAAAATGATCCATGGTTAGCTTTCTCTTTAATGTCAGCTATCATCATAGCTTCGATGGTTTATTTTATTCAATTGTTAAAAGCTAGAGATGGGTATCCTTATATCACGACAGGGATTTTCTTAGTGTCGGGTAGTTTTTTAATATCTAGTGCTGTAAATGGTACTTATGTAGGTGTTGATCTTGAAATTTGGTTTTTTAGAGAGTCCATTAATAGAGTGGTTTTAATTATTATGTATGTCATGTTTTTGTTAGAATCATATTTATATTTTAAAGAAAGTGAAGTTATGAAGCTACAACGTTTACAGCAGTAATGTATGATTAACTAATGGAGTCATTTTTAGACCATCTTTCTACAGTTTATAAAACCCTATTGATTCTCGCTTTTTTATTTTATACTATAGCGATAAGTATGGGGAAAAATGATTTCAAGCCTATCTTTTTATATCTTATGACTGGCGCATTTACTGAGGTCATGAGTAAAATGATTACTTGGGATTATTTTCTAGTTTTAGGTGAGAAAACAAATGCTCCCTTTTTCTTTCTTTTCACTATTTTGCAATTTGTCTTTTTATCTTATTTCTTTAAGAAAGTAATCGACTGTCCTGTTTTTACTAAATATTTTAAATCTTCGGTAATCATAGTTTTAATAATCGGTATCATACCATATATTTTTAATCCATCATGGATATTAGAATTCTCAGTTTGGTTACCTTTAATGACTATACCTTTATTATTGTTTTTTAGCGCATATTATTTTATAGAATTACTTAAAAATAAAATGGGCTATCCTTTTATTAATATTGGTTTATTTATAATGCTAGGAACAACTTTGATCTTTTTTATGACGATGCAGTTTTATGAAGGTGTTCCTCCAGATGTGAAAATTCTACTCAGAACTCTTCATGTTTTACCATTAACGATTTTACATACCTTATTTATTTACGAATGCCTGTTATACTTCAAATCTCAAATACATCGATTAACTATATAGCTATAGGGTTGATGATTTTTATTATTCTATTTTCTATAGGTATGGTTATTTTTTTCCTGCTTTCGCGGAAGCGTATCACAGAAGCTGATCTGGAAGTAAGGGACACTCAAATTAAAGCTCAAAAAGATGTCATGTCTGCTACACTTGTAACTCAAGAAAAAGAAAGACAGCGCATCGCGAGAGACTTGCACGATGAGATCAGTGCAAAATTGAACGTGATAGCCATGAATACTAACATGCTTAAGGAAGAGTCTTTATCTCTTGAAGAGCGTGAAATGTTGATTTCTCGTATTGAAACAGCAACAGGTAAAACATTAGAAAACGCACGTAAAATAGCTCATAACCTTTTGCCTCCAGTACTTGAGAAATTTGGTTTATGTGCAGCACTTACAGAGGTTGTTAAGAGTATTAAAGGTGATAAAATTGATATTCATTTCTCCTGTGACTGGAATGAAGAGCAGTTAAATCCTGATTCACAGTTACATGTGTATCGTGTCATACAAGAGTTACTCAATAATACCATTAAATATGCACAGTCAGATAAAGTATCCATAGTACTTCATGAAGAAGATCATTATCGACTAATTACCTATAGTGATAATGGAATAGGTTTTCAAGATAATGCTCAAATAGGTCTAGGAACTAGTAATATAAGCAGTAGAGTAGACCTATTAAATGGAACCTATCACCTAGAAACTAGTGATGGTAATGGTGTTATATATACTTTTAAATTCCCTAAAACTTAAACCCATATGATAAACATCGCCCTAGCAGATGATGAGAGTTTATTTCTAGATACCTTAAGTTTTATGTTGCAAAGAATTCCAGATTTTAATGTGGTTTTTACAGCAACAAATGGACAGGATCTCGTAGATCAACTTTCTACTCAATCGCCATTACCAGATGTAGTGGTTACCGATCTTAAAATGCCAGAATTAAATGGAGTAGAAGCTACTAAAAAGATCAAAGAACTTTTTCCAGAACTAAGTGTTATCGCATTAAGTAGTTACAATACAGATGTGTTTATTTCTAATATGCTAGGTGTAGGAGCCGCGTCATATTTAGTGAAAAACACCACGCCTGCACAAGTTGAGCTTACCATCAGAGAAGTCGCGGCAAAAGGATTTTATTATGATAAAAATGTTTTACGCATATTACAGGATAATTCTCAAGATGGAAATTATAAGCGCAGCACACTAGATCATAATTTATTAACGCCACGAGAATTAGATGTATTACAGTTAATTTGTGAGCAATTTACAACTGCCGAAATTGGAGAACAACTTTGTGTTTCTAAACGCACGGTGGATGGGCATCGCAATAATTTATTGGTTAAGACAAAAATGAGAAACGTCGCTGGACTTGTGGCTTATGCCATACAGAATGCCATTATCACAGTCAAAATTTGATTTTCTATCAAAAAACAGGTATTTATACCTATTGTGTACACCTCTTGACCTGTCTAAATTTGAACAAGTAAAACAAGTAAAATAAGTAAATAAGAGAAGTTGAAGACTCTTTTTGATTTTGTAGGGGAAACCAAGAAGATATCTCAACTTTGAACACTAAAATAAATTTTTGGCGCATCAAAAAATTATTTTTAGAAAAATGTAAATGAGGCTTAGGCCTCATTTACTATTTAATAACCTTAATAAGTATTGATTTTCAGTTTGTTAATCGATATAAATATTGTATATTTAAGTAAGTAGTTTTAACTAGGTGATTTTCTTGTTTTTGTAGGGGAAACCGAGAGACTCTTCTGATTTTGTTTGAAAACTACTTATTTAACCTTCCAGAATCTTATTCTAAGGCAATGAAAGTGAGGCTTCGGCCTCATTTTCTATTTCGTACTATTTGTTCAATATACAAAAACAGGTATTTATACCTATTTCATGAACGATGAGGTATGCATAACTTTGGATTGTAATTAAGCTAGAGTTCTTCTTTTATTCAGTTTTGTAGGGGAAAAGGTTTATGAGTTGAACTTGAAATTACACACTCTGTATACAGAGTATTTAAAGGGGAAAGGAAATGGGGCTAGCGCCTCATTTCTGCTTTCCTTTTTAAAAAGGAATCGTATTTGAATTGAGTGTTTTTAATAAGTTTTGCTAATTGTTTTGATGGTTATGGATCGTCTAGTTTTCGGGGGAAAATGTATCACTTCATCAATTTAGGGTAATCAAATTACCTGCATTAGCAACACATTAACCGCAAGAATGGGACTTAGGTCCCATTCTTTGCATTACTATATGTTAGATTTATAATACTTCTGTTAAATTTCCTACTTTTAAACCATAAACCTATGATATGCTCACAAAAGTCTATGGAAGCGCCGTTTTTGGTGTAGAAGCAACAACTATAACAGTAGAGGTTAATAGTGTAAAAGGAATAGGATATCACCTCGTTGGGTTACCAGATAAAGCGATTAGCGAGAGCTCTTATCGTATCGCAGCAGCATTGTCTAATGTAGGATATAAGCTGCCAGGTAAGAAGATCACTATTAACATGGCGCCGGCAGACTTACGTAAAGAAGGAAGTGCTTATGATTTAACACTTGCCATAGGTATATTAATATCCTCTGGACAAATTAAAGCAGACGAAGTAGACCAATATCTTATTATGGGTGAGTTATCTCTAGATGGTAGCTTGCAACCTATTAAAGGCGCTTTACCCATCGCTATAAAAGCTAGAGAAGAGAAGTATAAAGGATTTATACTGCCGGCACAAAATGCTCGCGAGGCTGCTATTGTTGATGGACTAGAAGTTTATGGCGTTGATAATATATCACAAGTGATAAACTTTTTTAATGAAGGCAAGCCACTAGAACCTACCATAGTTGATACGAGAGATGAGTTCTTTCAGGCTTTAGAGCATCCAGAATTTGACTTTGCAGATGTAAAAGGACAGGAATCTATTAAACGATGTATGGAAATAGCTGCAGCCGGTGGACACAACATTATCCTGATAGGACCACCAGGTGCAGGAAAAACAATGCTAGCAAAAAGACTGCCGTCCATCTTACCACCTATGACATTACATGAGGCATTAGAGACAACAAAAATTCATAGCGTTGCCGGTCGTACTCAAGAAAAAGTAGGATTGATGGCACAACGCCCATTCCGCAGTCCACATCATACCATATCAGATGTTGCTTTGGTTGGTGGTGGAGCATATCCACAACCTGGTGAAATTTCATTATCACATAATGGTGTTCTCTTTTTAGATGAATTGCCTGAGTTTAAACGTACTGTACTAGAAGTGATGCGACAACCTCTTGAAGATCGTGAGGTCACTATTTCTCGTGCAAAATTCACGGTTACTTATCCATCTAGTTTTATGTTAGTGGCGAGCATGAATCCTAGTCCTGGCGGATATTTTAATGATCCAGATGCACCTGTGCAAAGTAGTCCAGCAGAGATGCAACGATATCTTAGTAAGGTATCTGGACCGTTACTCGATCGTATTGATATTCATATTGAAGTTACACCAGTACCATTTGAAAAATTAACGGAAGAACGACTAGCAGAAAAATCAAATGTTATTAGAAAGCGAGTGACTGCGGCTAGAGATATTCAAACAGCACGCTTTCGCGAAAGCGAGAAAACACACTACAATGCTCAAATGAGTGTAAAGGATATTAGGAAATACTGTATTCTAGATGATGCGAGTAAGGAGTTACTGAAGAACGCGATGGAACGATTGAACTTGAGTGCAAGAGCCTATGATCGAATTTTGAAAGTATCAAGAACTATTGCAGACCTAGAAGGTAGCGCAGAGATCACAGGTACACATATTGCAGAAGCTATACAATACCGCAGCCTAGATAGAGATGGCTGGTTGGGTTAAAATAATTATATGAAATGAGTGAAATTTTAGAATTAGAGACGCTTAAAGATAACTTTGGCGATGATGTTGAAACGTTTGTACAAATACTAGATATTTTCTTGCTTGAAGTTCCAGTAGATTACCAACTACTTAAGAAGCAAATTGAGACAAAAGACTATGAAAATGCTGGTGAAATAGCCCACAAGATAAAGTCTAGTTATCGGTTGTTAGATATGGAAATGGAAACGATGTTATTACAGGAAATTGAAAATAGGGCCAAGGCAGTACAAGATACCGATGAAATTATCACGCTATATGAGCAATTTCAAGCAAATTATGATACTGGTATTGATATGGTGCAACAAACACGAGATGCATTTGCCTCAAAAAGCTAAGCCTTGACTATAACTGATTTGATAATCAGTTGATTATTAATTAGCAAGTAGAGCTTTTAATTTGTATTTTTGCAAAATATTTAAAAGAAGTTATTTGAAAAATTTTGAAGTCTTAGGACTCTCACAGCCGTTATTAGACGGCCTCGCTGACATGGGTTTTGAAAACCCAACAGAGATTCAGCAACAGTCTATTCCCATTTTATTGAAGCATGACGGAGACTTTATAGGTCTTGCTCAAACCGGTACGGGAAAAACTGCTGCTTTCGGTTTACCCTTATTGGATCTTATAGATGTTAATTCACGTGAAGTACAAGCCCTTATTCTGGCACCTACTCGCGAACTTGCTCAACAGATTTGTGGGCAAATGGAACAAATGTCAAAACACCTAGGTAAATTGAATGTTGTTCCCGTTTTTGGTGGAGCAAATATTATGAATCAAATTAGAGACATACGCCGTGGCGCACAAATTATTGTGGCTACACCAGGTCGTCTAATGGATTTAATGAAACGCCGTGAAGTAAAACTCGACGCTTTAAAGTACATGGTACTGGATGAAGCCGATGAGATGCTTAATATGGGTTTTAAAGAGGATATCGATTTTATTCTCTCAAAGAGTGATACTGGTAGAAATATCTGGTTATTCTCTGCAACAATGGCACGTGAAATTAAGCGCATAGTGGATACATATATGGTCCAGCCTGAAGAGGTGCGTATTAATCCTAAAAACATTGTAAATAAAAATATTGAACACCAATCGATACAATTAAAAGCATCTGATAAAATTGAGGCGTTAAGACGTTTCTTAGATTATGATCAGGATATGTTTGGTGTTGTATTTTGTCGTACAAAGCGTGATACTCAAAACGTAGCAGATCAGTTGAACAACAATGGTTATGCAACAGAGGCTTTACATGGTGACATGTCACAAGCGCAGCGCGATGCTGCGATGAAACGTTTCCGTAATAAGAATCTTAAACTACTTATTGCAACAGATGTTGCTGCACGTGGTATCGATGTAGATGATATTACTCACGTTATACACTTTGCTTTACCAGATGATCCTGAATTTTATACGCACCGTTCTGGTCGTACTGCTCGTGCTGGTAAAAAAGGTGTTTCAATTGCTTTAATCACTCGTGGTGATAATCGTAAGTTAAAATTTATTGCTAGTAAATTGGGTATTGAATTCACACAAGGTGAAGTGCCTGCTCTAGAAGCTATTACTCAAAAACGTATTGCTCGCTGGTCAGATAACATGATCAAGCAAGAAATCAATGAGAAGATAGGTGAGGACTTACTGACAGCAGTTCAAGAAAGCTTTGCCGATGTAACTAAAGAAGAGTTGATAGCAAAGTTATTGACTAAAGAATACAACTCTATTTACAAGCGTAATTCTATTTCTGATCTTAATGATCGTTCTAAAGGACGCGATAGAGACGATAGTCCAAGACGCGAGCGCGGTAAACGTACAAGTCGTGGTACTGAAGAAGGTATGAAGACTTACTTTATCAATTTAGGTCTTAAAGATGATATCAATAAAGGAGCTTTACTAGGATATGTATGTGATACCACAGGTATATCTGGCGCTCAAATAGGTCGTATCGTTATGGATAAAACACATTCTTATATGGATGTAGCAGAAGATGTAGCGTCACAAATACTGACATTAGATGGTAAACAACGTAACGGACATGATCTAAGAGTTAATGAGCATAAAGGTGTTGTAAAAGAACCAGCTCGTGAACGTGGTGGACGTGGTGGACGTAGTGGTGGCGGTTTTAAAGGACGTCGTGATTCTAACGGTGGTGGCGGCTATAAAGGACGCAGTAATTCTGGAGGCAGTAGCCATAGAGGAAGACGTTCTGATTCTGATAATAGCGGTTCAGGTAATAGAAGTAGTCGTCGTAGAAGTGATTCTTCTTCTGGCGGTAATGATAGTGGTGGTAACCGTGGCGGCTTTAAAGGTCGTAAGTGGTAATCATATCATTAATATAAAAAAAGCCTGTTTAGTGAATGCTAAACAGGCTTTTTTATTTTAATCTAACCAAGAAAGGTAGGATGTGATTTTTTAAGTCAATTTCGCAGTCCTTTTTTACGTTGTTCTTTCTTTAAGTCTTGTCTACGATATTCTTCTTTATAGTCTCTTAATCTAGAACGAACTAACCATAGCCCAAATAGGATACATAGAATGCTACCTATGATAATTTTATAATCAATTATAGGTGCTGTGATAAAAAGTACAAAAGGAATTATAAAGAGAATCAAGGCAAATAAAAAGATCGATTGTAATCTACCTGTTAAAATACTACAAAGCATTAAATGGGCTTCTTTTAAAATATCAGACCTTTTAATCATTCTTATTTTACAATCAACTTCAAACTTTGTGACGCATTTTCCGTTTGAACTTTCACTATATATAAACCTATAGGTAAGTCGTGTTCAAAGGTTGTGTTTTGATCAATATCTTTTTTAATAGTAATTCTTCCTAATTGGTCATAAATAATTACCTGAGTGTCTTGTTCTATCCCAGAAATATGAAAGTTATTTTCGCTAGGGTTAGGGAATAGTTTTACGGCAGCTAGTTGTTCACTTTCACTAGATAGAGTAAAGTTTTGTCCTACTTGATTTCCCCAGATGTATTCTACTAATTCTGGATTATCGATAAATGGATTACGGTTGATTTGCCAGTTATAGATTACATTGTTACGATTCATTTCAAAATCATCTGGCGGATCATTTCTATGCCATTGTAATAATGTCGCAAGATCACCTAACTGTCCTACTGTAGAGTTACTAGGGTTACCATTGACAACATCAATATTGTTATAACGTAAGGTCATGTAAAATATAGCTCGCGCTACGTCTCCATGCCACGAACCTTGAGTACCATTAGGTCCATCATATTCTGGATAATCTTTATTACCTCTTGAACTATTCTCACCACCATCTGTAGCTCTTAAATGATGTGCATCACTTTGCCCATGTCTTAAACTATCTACGTTAGTATCAGTCCATACAGCCATACCATCAATGGTTTCATCATATTCAATTTCATAAAAGCCACCTCGTGATCGTGGATAGATGTGCTCACGATTCCATTTTCCAGTACTGTTGCTTCCGGTTTGATAATCTGCTTTAGATCGTTGTTGTTCAGTATACATTAACCATACTTGATTAGAATTTAATGGTGACTGATCAGATTCTTTCATGATTTGAACGATATCGTCATAAGTATGAATGCGTACTACAAACTCTTCTGCTATGATGTTGGTTATTGCATTTTCTAATTGTGGACTAGCTAACCCATCGAGAGAGTCGTAATAATTTGCTGGTGCCGTGCTGTTAACAATTCCATAGGTAGGTGCTAGTGGAGTACCATAAGAAGCTACTTGAAAATCATTATCAACAACAAGATGGCGCTCATTGTCTTTCAATCTTTTAAAACCTACAGGAACATTATTATCTAGATTGACACTTAATTCCTCATCACCTTCGTCAATGGTATCGTCTATTATGGTATAACTAGCAACAACACTAGTTTGTCCAGCAGTAAAAGTTACTTGAGAAGGACCCGTATAATCTGAACTATCAAAGTTTCCTAAATCGATAGTATAGTTAAGAACAAAGTCGGTTGTTTGTGGTTGTGATAAAGTAAAAGTGATATCAAAATTAGAGCCTTCTGTGATAGGTAAAGGAGCTACTGTAAATCCTATACCTGTGTAAGTAGGTACAGTCGCATCATTTAAAGAATGTGGAGTAGGCGCTTTGGTCTCATATGTCCCATCTGCTTTACGTTGAACAGATTCAGTGGTTTTATTCCCATTCTCATTCTCGTTATATTGATCATTAATGCCTAATAGGCTCATTAACGCCATATTATCAGCATCATCGGTATCATAAATTAATGCACTGATAAGGTTGGTTTGAGAAGCAAAGGTTTGATCTGGCCAGTCGGTGTCATTTCCTGCATAAATAGCAACAGCATCTGCACCTATTTGAATATTACTTTCTGCTAGATAGCGATCTGGTACAGGAGAAACTAATGAACTTCCTAATACAACCAGTCCATTATCGTCTGTTGTAAGACCATCTAGGTCTACGGTATAATAGCTGCGGCCCATCCCAGTAGAAGCACTAGTAGAACCATTAAAAAATACGAGTACATAACCGTTGAGAGAAAAGAATGGAACGTCAGATTTGAGTTCTACAAACTGCCTATCGTTTGTACTAGGCGTATCTGAGTCTAGCTCATTGATGACTACTTGCGCTTTCGCGAAAGCGATACTAAATATAGCAATCGTAATAAAAGTGATTAGCTTTTTCATTCTAGGGGATTTTAGGCAAAAATACGGTTGTTTCTGCGCTTCCTAGAATAAGAAATAGTTAATTATAAAGTAGTTATTCAATAATTAAAAGCGTAATGATAATCCTATAGAAGTACCTGTTGAAATAAAGGAAAGTTGAGCAGATGGTTCACTAGAAGGATTGAGACCTGAATTGTAAAGATCTACAGCAGTTTCTATTTTCCTAGTCTGCCTAATATTGATAGGGATAGCGATCGCTATTAATCCAGCACCGAGAAATCCTTGTACATTATCAAAATCTTTTCCAGCAATTAAGTTTCCTAGTTGATATCCTATTAATGCACCACCAGCAAATCCTAATATTTGAGATATGCCTCTATATTGTCTAGCATCGTACAACAATCGATGGGCCTCTTCATTAGATTCCAAAACTCTATCTAAATCAGATATGTTAAGAAAATCATCACCTAATTGATAGTGATAGCCACCAGTAGAGATTTTTTTTATTTCTTGTCCTTGTGAGAGGATAAGATTGAAAAATAATATTAGTAATGTAAAAATGATCTTCATAACTCAATTTAATATGGTATAAATGTAGTCTATTTCTGCTGTAATAATCTGAGTTTAATAAGTAATTAAGGTTTATTAGGCTATTGTCTCGCATGATTAATAAATGTAAGTTTGAATATGACAAATAATGATTTTTATCGTGATCTATTCATCCAGCATATACCAATTCAAGAGGTATTGCTAGAGCCTTCTTTATTTGAGGACGTACCTGATGACTGGAATATCATTGTTACCGATGTGCAGAATTCTACAGCTGCCGTTAGTGCTGGAAATCATCAACTTGTTAATCTAGCCGCAACAGGTAGTATAGTAGCGTGTCTTAATATTGCTCGAGATAATGATGTAATGATTCCATTTTTTTTTGGTGGTGATGGCGCGACGATTATAGTACCTGATATCATTCTCAAAGAGTGTTTACATGCACTTATCCTACATCAAGAAAACTGTCAATCTAATTTTGATTTCTTCTTAAGAGTCGATTCTTGTAAGGTAGGTGACATGTATAAAAAAGGGGCTACTTTAAAAATTACAAAGGTGAAATTGAATGATTTGCATATTATACCTGTCGTTTTAGGTGATGCCTTGCAAATGGCTGAGGATGAAGTAAAGTCTAAAAGCCGAAAGATTGGGTTAACAAATATTCCATATAATCTTAATTTAAAAGGTATGGAATGTAAATGGGATAAAATAGCGCCGCCCGTAGACTCTAATGAAATACTAACGCTTATCATAAAAGCGCAAACCACTGCTTTACAAAGTACTGTTTACAGTGAGGTTTTAACTAAAATGGAATTTATATACGGTGATGTTAAGAAGAGACATCCTATTACCATCGAAAAGTTAATTATGATCAATAGCCTAGGACAGCTCAAAAATGAGGTTTTGATGAAATTTTCAGAGCTTAAATGGGTAGAAGTATTTACGAGTGCTATACGTTCTTTTATCGCTCGATGGTATTTGAAAACTAATGAAAAAGGACGTAATTATTTAAGAGAATTACCAGAGTTAACGGAATCTTTAATGGTGGACGGTACGATAAATACTGTCATATCAGGTACTGCAAAACAGCGAGAGTTATTACTCTTTGAACTACAAGCCATGCAGGATAAAAACTTACTGCGATATGGTTATTATGTAAGTAATACTAGTGTACTTTCTTGCTATGTAACCGCTATAGATGATTATCATGTACATTTTTTAGACGGTGATCAAGGCGGTTATACACAAGCTTCTAAATTGCTTAAACTCTAGATTTTTAAAAACATATTATTGACATAGTTAATTGATGTGTAGTGACTTAATATTATTTGTTAGATAATTATTTATTCAATAAAAAAGCCATCTCAATTGAGATGGCTTTTTAGTTTTATAATATACAATCCTAGTAGTACGTGAATCGTCTAACTTTAGCGATGTATTTTGCTAATCTTATTACTTGATGACTGTATCCATACTCATTATCATACCATACATATAGAACGACATTCTTACCATCTGCACTGACAATAGTTGCATTTGAATCAAATATAGATGGAGCATTAGATCCTACAATATCGCTGGACACTAATTCATTATCAATTGAGTACTTAATTTGCTCTACAAGGTCACCTTCTAGTGCATATTTTTTCATGATTTGATTGATGCCTTCTTTACTAGTAACTGTTTCTAATTCTAGATTTAAAATAGCAAGAGAACCATTAGGAACAGGTACACGTATCGCGTTAGAAGTTAACTTACCTTCAAAAGATGGTAGCGCTTTACTTACTGCTTTACCAGCACCGGTTTCTGTAATAACCATATTTAAAGCAGCAGCACGACCACGACGGTACTTACTGTGCATGTTATCTACTAAATTTTGATCATTAGTATAAGCGTGTATGGTCTCTAAGTGTCCTTTAACAACACCAAAGGTGTCTTCGACAGCCTTTAATACTGGAGTGATCGCATTAGTGGTACAACTAGCAGCAGAAAAAATATCTATTTGATCTGGATCATTTTCTAACTGGTTAACACCATGCACGATATTAGGAATCCCTTTTCCAGGTGCAGTAAGTAAAACTTTATGAGCACCTTTAGCTTTTAAATGACGAGCAAGAGCTTCATCATCTCTAAAAGCGCCAGTATTATCTATAATTAAGGCATCATTAATTCCGTAAGATGTGTAATCGATATCCTCAGGTGCATTTGCACTAATCATTTTAACAGTGGTACCATTAATGATTAATGATTCATTTGCTACATCATAACTTACCGTACCAGAAAAATCACCATGTACAGAATCTTGAGCAAGCAATGATGCGCGTTTTTCAAGAACAGTTTCATCGATTTTACCACGAGTAACGATAGCTCTTAATCTTAACTGGCTTCCTTTTCCGGCTTTTGTCATTAACTCTCGAGCTAATAAACGACCTATTCTACCAAAACCATATAATACCACATCCTTTGGCTTAATATCATTAGCCTGTTGTGCATCACCTAACTTACTTGCTACAAATGCTGTAGCATTTTGATAGTCATTATCTTCTAGATGGTACTCATAAGTTAATTTACCTATGTCTAGTTTTGCAGGAGGCATGTCCAATTGTAGAATAGCCTGAGCAATTTCTACACTATCAAAAACCGAAATAGGCTTTTGAACAAACTCACCAGCATACTCATGCAGGTTGATGATCTCACTCACGTTACGATCAATCAATTGATTTCTAAAAAGCACCAGCTCTATAGACTTATCATACCATAAATCGCTTACGGCTTTAATAAATGCAACTGCTGCGCGACGCCTGTCAGTTTGAAAGGCGAGCTCTTTTTCATAAGTATCTAAGCTACTCATTGAATGGGTTTTTGTGGGTTTTATTTGGCTGCAAAAGTAATACTTCTACAACGTTTTCGTAACTGGTTTTATTTATTTTTTAACGCCTTCGTGAAAGTTTAATGATTATAAAAGTCAATAAGAAAAATACCTTACAATTGACGCATAAGGTATTTTTATAGTATCTTAACTAATTCACCGTGTATCGGAAACGTTCTATTTCACCTTTAGAATTTTTCATTTGAATCAATAGCGTTTCATTTGGAACAACATCTCTTAAAACAGCCTGAATATCATCTATGTCTGTTACATCTGTATCATTAACTTTTGTGACAATATAATCGCTGAGGTTGTAACGTGATAATTTACCTATTGTTTTAGTGATTTTCACTCCATCCTTAACATCAAAGATCTTTTTTTCTTCACCGGTTAAGTTGCGCAATTCCATTTCAATTTGTGGGATGGTTACCGTATTATTTTTTGTAATAGTGATAGGTATTTGAATCAGATTGTTTTTTCTAATCACTTCGGCGTTAACAACATCACCTGGATTTTTGGTTTTTATATAACCAGATAATTCAGAGAACTTACTGATTTTAACACCATCTAGAGAAGTGATTACATCTCCTTTCTGTAAATCACTTTTATCGGCACCGCTATCTTCTACGATTTCTGCTACATATATTCCTTCAGTAGAGTTAAGGCCAAATTCTTTAGAGTTTGTCCCGTTTAGGTCCGTTCCTCTGATACCTAACATACCTTTTTGTACAAAACCAAACTCCATAAAATCCTCGATGATTTTACGAGCATTATTAGACGGCACTGCAAATGAGTAACCTATATAAGAACCTGTTTGAGATTTAATTGCTGTATTAATTCCTATAAGTTCACCACGTGTATTTACTAGCGCACCACCAGAGTTCCCTGGATTAACTGCTGCGTCTGTTTGAATAAACGATTGGACTTTTGAATCACGAGATTCAAGGTCACGACCTTTTGCGCTTATAATTCCTGCGGTTACTGTACTGGTAAGATTAAAAGGGTTTCCTACTGCTAATACCCATTCTCCAATTTTAGCATTATTAGAATCGCCAAAAGGAACAAACGGTAAATCCTCATCGGTATCAATTTTAATTAATGCGATATCACTTTCTTCATCTGCTCCTATAAGTTCTGCCTTATAAGTTTGATTGTTGTTTAACGTCACTTGTAAATGGTTAGAATTTTTAATCACGTGATTGTTAGTGATTATATAACCATCTGGTGTGATAATAACACCGCTACCTGTTCCTATAGCCTCACGGTATGGAGTGCGTCCTGCCCATACATCTGCCATGGACATAGGTGCTCTAGCGACTGTTTTATTAATTACATGTACCACAGAGTGTACGGTTTTTTCCGCTGCTTCAGTAAAATCTACACCAGCAATAGAGGTGTTGCCTGTGTAAGAAACAGGTGTTACCGGTAAAGGGCTTTCTATGATAGATGATTGAGTGATGGCACCATTAGATTCTTCATTTTGTACCAGTTGGTAACCGCCTAATGCGACTATTCCACCTAGAATAGCCATTCCTAGAGATTTGATAAATGTTTTCATTTGCTTTCTTTTTCTATTATGACTTAATAACTTAAAATTAGTTTAGTGATTGTACAATACATATTAGTTTAACCTTATTTAACAGTTGAGCATAAGCTTTTTAAGAAATAGATTTCTTTTTTAATTTTATAACAGCTGTATCATCTATTTTCCTCTTTATTATGATCATTAAGAAATTGCGGCCATAAGCGGCAGAAAAAAGTTTTCGCTTTACCTTTGCAATTATGAGCCATATACAATTCTATAAATACCAAGGAACCGGTAACGACTTTGTCATGATTGATAATCGTGATCAATTATTTTCCAAAAACGATACCAAACTCATAGAATTATTATGTGACCGAAAATTTGGCATAGGTGCAGATGGACTTATTTTGTTAGAAAATCATCCTACGGCAGATTTTAAAATGGTTTATTTTAATGCAGATGGCCAGGAAAGTACCATGTGTGGTAATGGAGGAAGATGTCTAGTACGATTTGCTCAATTTCTAGAGATAATAAAAGATACGACAACCTTTGAAGCTATCGATGGTTTGCATCACGCTAGAGTTGTGGATGATATATCTATCAGTTTACAGATGAGTGATGTTACAGATATGCGATTAGAAAACAGCTATGTTTTCACAGATACTGGATCACCACATCATGTTCAACTTACTGAAAATTTGACAGAACTAGATGTTTATAAAGAAGGAAAGTACTTGCGAGATAATGTATATGGAAAAGCTGGTGCAAATATTAATTTTGTTCAGCTTCAAGATAACAACACCTTTAAAGTACGTACTTATGAGCGTGGAGTAGAGGATGAAACACTAAGTTGCGGTACTGGCGTTACAGCTGTTGCTATTGCTATGCACAAGACTAACCACACAGCGTCTAATGAGGTGACTTTAGAGACACCAGGTGGTGTTTTAAAAGTATCTTTTGAAGCTTGTGATACTGGATATGAAAATATATGGCTCACAGGACCTGCGCTGCAAGTTTTTAAAGGAACCTTTACAGCATGATGCTACAATCTCAACATTGCTTTTTAAGAGCTGTAGATCCTGAAGATATGGAGTTTATCTATAGATTAGAAAACAATTCCGAGTTATGGGAAGTGGGAAATACCTGGACGCCATTTTCAAAATATACAATCAGAGAATATCTAGAAAACGCGCATCGTGATATCTATGAGGTCAAGCAATTGCGACTTGCCATTTGTAATTTAAAAGAAGAAATAATAGGTGTTGTGGATCTTTACGATTTTGATCCTTATCATAAACGTGCTGGTGTAGGAATCGTGATATCTCAACATGCAGATCGTCAAAAGGGTTATGCCTCAGAAGGACTACAATTAATGATTGATTATGCCTTCAAGCATCTTAGGTTACACCAGCTGTATGCTGGTATTACAGAGGATAATAAAGCTAGCAGAAAGTTGTTTGAGAAATTACGCTTTCGCGAAAGCGGAATAAAAAAAGACTGGATTGCCACAGAAACTTCTTATAAAAACGAAATCACCTACCAACTTATTAATGAATAAATATAAAAACGTAATCGTAGGAGTAGCCCTAGTGGGCTTAATCGCAATGTCTTTATTTGCCTATAAAGTTTATAGCACCTTTTTTAGTGCAAATACAAACTTTGAGACTCAAACTTATGAAGTTTTCATTCCATCAACAGCAGACTATAATGCCGCTTTTATGCTAGTAGCAGACGCTGTTGAAGACCGAGATGCATTTCATGAAACTGCGGTGCGTAAAGGTTACAACTCAAATGTAAAACCTGGACATTATATTCTTAAAAAAGGAATGAGTAATAATGATATTATCAATACCATTCGCAGTCAGAACCAACCCGTAAAAGTGCGATTTAATAATCAAGAGCGACTAGAAAATCTAGCAGGTAGGCTAGCACAGCAGGTTGAACCAGATAGCCTCACTCTATTAAAAGTGATGAAAGATTCAGCTTTTTTAAAGGAACATGGGTTTACAGAAGAAACTGCACTGACCATGTATTTGTCCAATTCTTATGATTGTTACTGGAATACTAGTGCTGTAAAACTGAGAGATAAAATGTTAAGTGCTTATAAAAATTTCTGGAATGAAGACAGACTCGCAAAAGCAAAAAAGATAGATCTCACTCCTCAAGAAGTTTATACACTTGCCAGTATAGTTCAGAAAGAAACGGCTAAAGTAGATGAACGTCCTAGAGTTGCAGGTGTTTACATGAATAGATTGAATAGAGGAATTAAACTCGATGCAGACCCAACAGTAATTTATGCTAAAAAACTAAAGGAAAAAGATTTCAGTCAGATTATTAAACGCGTTTTGTACGTTGATTTAACCATAGATTCTCCATATAATACTTATAAGTATGCAAGTCTTCCTCCAGGACCTATTATCACGCCAGATTTAAATGCTATAGATGCAGTTCTTAATTATGAGAGGCATGGTTATTATTATTTTGTAGCCAATGTTGAAAATTTTGGGTATCATAAGTTTGCTAAGACTTTAAGTCAACATAATGCAAATGCAGCTGCTTATCGTAGATGGGTTAGTAGACAAGGAATAAATAGATAAGTTGTTTCTTCTAGAATAGCCATTTTATTTACTGATTTCCACAAAAAGCTTATGAAATTATCTTTAGTTAAGTTTTTAAAAATCCATGTGAAGTATTGCGTATGATTTTGGTTTTCAAATATTTATGAGTCTGTTAGGACTAATTTAACATCTTAAAAATCCACAACCGTTAATTAGTCGTAAATTTGCGCCGCGTTAAAGAAAGGGTGACAGTAACTTTCGAAAACAAAATTTATGAAATCACGTCATGTGTATTTGGTTGTTTTACCACTAGTGTTAATCTTTTGGTCTTTTAGTAATAACCACTTGAAATTAGATTCTGGTGTTTTTAAAACCAGTGTTAATAAGATCAATGAAGAGTTCTATGATGCAGATGCTTTTATAGGTCCTGTGGCAAGCTCTAATTTATTTGATGTACGCTATTACTCTTTAGCGATTACACCACCAGATTCATTTTTAACTTTTAGAGAAGCCTTAGCTTTTAAAGAATCTCAAGGGAAATTTTGGAAAGTGAATAGTCTAGGTTATATGGGGAAATATCAATTTGGTATGACCACATTAGAAACTTTAGGTGTTAGAGATTCCTTGCAATTTTTAAGATCTCCTAGATTACAAGAACGCGTGTTTATTAAAAATTTACGTTACAATCATGAAATTTTAGAGCCATATATTAAACAATATGCTGGCAAAAAGATAGGTGGTATACATGTTACTGAAAGCGGCATTCTTGCTGCAGCACACCTTTCTGGTCCTGGTGGTGTAAAACGTTTCTTTAAAACTAAAGGTCGTAAGTCTAATCGTGATGCTTACGGTAGTTCTGTAAAGACTTATATGAAACGTTTTGGAGGTTATGACTTAAGTGAAGTTATCGATTATTAAGATTTTTTTAAGGTTTGATTAAACCTTTACATGAAATTAAAGTCTAATCTGAATAATAAGACTTTAATCATGAAAAAAACTTTACTACTCTTTTTGCTATTAGTTCAAGTAGCAACGGTCTATTCTCAGACTCTTTATGACATGAATACCATCCAAGACATTAGAATTGTCTTTGCGCAAAGCAATTGGGACGCATTATTAGATGCCGAGAAAGCTGGCGCAGATGGTTATATAGCGGCCACTTCAGTGACTATTAATGGTACCGTATTTAACAATGTAGGTGTGAAATATAAAGGGAACAGTTCTTATAGAGCAAACCAAACTAAAAACCCTTTTCACATCGAGCTAGATACTTATGTTGATCAAGATTATGAAGGCTACACAGATCTTAAACTAGCCAATGTTTATTTTGATCCATCATTTGTTAGAGAAACAGTTTCCTATAACATTGTCAATAAATACATGGATGCGCCACAAGCAAACTATGCTAATGTATACGTAAATGGAACATTGATTGGGTTGTATACTAATGTAGAGTCAATTTCAAAGAAATTCGTCAATAAGCACTTTAACTCAAATGATAATGCATTCTTTAGTTGTAGTCCACCAGCAGGCGCAGGACCTCAAGGAAATGATTTTCCTAGTTTACAATATCTAGGAACCAATTACACAAGTTATGAAGACGCTTATGAAATAAAGTCAGATGTGACAGGTACTGGATGGGATGATTTAATAGAATTAACTAGAATATTAAATACGGATATAAACAATATAGAAACTGTGCTAGACGTAGATGCTGCATTATGGATGCTTGCCTTTGATAATGTGATGGTAAACTTAGACAGTTATCTAGGTCAATTTAAACAAAACTATTATTTATATAAAGATGATAACGGTAGATTTAGACCAGTAGTTTGGGATTTGAACATGTCTTTCGGAACTTTCGGTCAGACTGGATCTGGAGGATCTTTGAATAGTACTACGCAGAAAAGTCAGTTAACTCATTTGTTACATGAAAATGACGCTGCGTGGCCATTGATGAGTAAGTTAATGGCAGTACCACGTTATAAAAAAATGTATCTGGCTCATTTTAAAACGATTTTAACTGAAAATATATCGAACTCTGATTATTTAACTAGCGCAAATGCTTATCAAAATATTATTGACCTTGCCGTACAAGCAGATAATAATAAGTTTTACAGCTACGCACAGTTCAATAGTAATATCAATTCAGATGTAAATGCACAAATGAATACTGCTAGTGGATTAACAAATTTAATGAGTGCGAGAAGTACATATTTATTAGCACAGTCTGACTTTACTGCCATACAGCCTTCTATTACCGCGGTAGCTCCATCTATAGCTACACCAATCATAGGCAATACGATAACTGTTACTGCACAAGTAACTAATACGAATACAACGGCTGTATATTTAGGATATCGTGAAGGTGATTTTGTACCATTTACTAAGATTTTAATGTATGATGATGGAGCACATAATGATGGGGCTGCTGGTGATAATGTTTATGGTATTGACTTACCGATTACCAATTCATTGACCCAATACTATATTTATGCAGAAAATAACAATATAGGGGTATTTTCACCAGCAAGAGCTGAGTATGAATATCACTCTATAGTTGCAACTTACACAACAATTACTCCTGGAGATTTAGTTATTAATGAAATAATGGCGTCTAACAGTACAACTGCTGTAGATGATGATGGTGAGTATGAAGATTGGGTAGAGCTTTATAATAACTCTTCTTCAACTTTGAGTCTAGATAACTTATACCTATCTGATGATGCTACTGATCCTTTAATGTGGCAATTTCCTAGTGGAACAACCATAGCTCCAGATAGCTATCTAATTGTATGGTGCGATAAAGATTTAACTCAAACAGGTCTTCATGCCGACTTAAAATTTTCATCAAATGGAGAGGATGCTGTATTGTCATATGATAACGGAACCGTAATAGAGTCCATCACATTTGGTGCACAAACCACTGATATGGGATATGCTCGTGTACCTAATGGTACTGGTAACTTTGTGATTCAAGCACCTACTTTTGGCACTAATAATGAAACATTAAGTAATAGTGACTTTGAACTTAATACAGATTATTCTATTTATCCTAATCCGGTTAACGATGTGATAAACATCAAAACTAATAATGGAAGTATTAATCAAATATCGCTGTATAATTTACAAGGACAACAGTTGATGAGTCTCAAATTTAATGGAGAACAACAAAGTCAATTAGACTTAACAAACTATACGCAAGGAATCTATTTATTGACCATTAATAATCAACAAACGGTTAAGGTGATTAAGCAATAAGTTCATAATTATTGGCAACAAAAAAACCTGCATAGCTCCCTTTGCAGGTTTTTTACGTTTAATTAATTTCTATTTCTTCTCTATACTTTCCAGTTGGATTGATAGTGCTTTAGTAGATAACTGCACCTCTATAAGTGATAGAATCAGTGATATCATTAAAGCCAGTAAACTGATTCCAAAAACTAGATTTGCCCAAAAATTCAATTCTATATAAATTAAGAACATCGTGATTACCGCAAGTAAGAAACTTAAAATAGCAACAGCTTGCATATTTTTAATAATGGTCAGTCGCTTTCTTAATTTTTGAACCTGAATACGTACTTTATCTGATGGATTTTCTTCGTACTTAGCATGTAGATTTCTTATTAACGCAGCAATGGCTAGATAACGTGCGTTATAAGCTAGCATGGTTAATGAAATAGCTGGGAAGAGTAGGGCAGGTATGCTTAGGGATAATTCCAAAATTTGATTTTTAGTTAACTATTGATTTCGTTATAAGTATTGAAAGTTTTATATCTACAGAAAACGAAGTCTTTTAATAAACACCGCGGTTAAGCCCTACTCCCAAAAATCGCGCTACCTATCCTCACCATCGTACTACCTTCTTCTATCGCGATTTTATAATCGCCTGTCATTCCCATAGAAAGTATTTTCAAATCGTGTGAATCACTAATCAGGTGATTGTCGTTGATATGGTCTAGTAGTGTTTTGAGACTTTTAAACTCTTTACGTACTTGTTCTTTATTATCTGTAAAAGTGGCCATGCCCATCAGTCCTGTGATGCGCACGTTTTTATAACTTGCAAAGGCATCACTGCTTAATAACTCGAGCAGTTCATTTTGATCAAAACCAAATTTTGTTTCCTCTTCAGCAATATGAATCTGTAAAAGACAATCGATGACTCTTTCGTTTTTTTCTGCTTGTTTGTTGATTTCCTTGAGTAATCGTGGTGAATCCACACTGTGAATTAAATGAACATAAGGCGCCATATATTTTACCTTATTGCGCTGTGTGTGACCTATCATGTGCCAGTAAATGTCCTTAGGTAGCGTTTCCCATTTTTCGGTCATTTCCTGAATTTTATTCTCGCCAAAGTGTCTTTGTCCAGCATCATAAGCCTCTTGCAGATCGCTTATAGGTTTAGTTTTGCTTACGGCAACTAGAGTGGCTTTGGGTTCTATGCTTTCGCGAAAGCGTAATAAATGATCTTTTATGCTCATGATTCAAATTCGTAAATGGTAAGGCCGCTAGGTAACTTAGGTCTGATGTAAGTGCTCTTAGGTGGCATGATTAGAGACTCGTCTGCGATGGATTTCATTTGCTCTACTGTGGCTGGGAATAAACCAAAACCAACGGCAAATTCATTTTTATCTACTCGATCTTTAATGCGCAATAAATCTGTCTGTCCATAACTGTAGGCGATCCGAGAATCGTTGCGCAAGTCCTCAATGCCTAAGATAGGATTTAAGACCAAATCAAATAACATTTGAGTGTCCAGATCATCGAGTGGCGTTTCAATGTTATAAATGTCTTTACGTAAATACAAACTGTAAAACTCGCCATCTAGATACATAGAGAAATGGTGTTTTTTTGATGGCTTGTACATCTCTAGACCACGATTCTGTATCCGGAATTTCATATCCAGTTGCATGAGAAAAGCTTCTTTACTCAAACCGTTTAGATCTTTAACGAGTCTATTAAATTCATAGATACGCAACTGACTTTGAGCGATGAGGTAACTCATAAAATGATTATAGCTGTCGTGCTTTTCTCCCATCTCACTAGCGAGTAGGGAAGAGCTTGCACTACGGTGGTGACCATCTGCAATATAGACGTGTGGCATCGCTGCAAATTGCTGTTGCAATGACTGTATATGATGGATGTCTTTTATCACCCATAGTTTATGACAACTGCGATCTGTGGTAACAAAATCATAGACAGGTCTGTGCTTTTTTTCTTGGTCAATTACTTCATCAATGACGTGATCATCTGGATAGGTGAGTAGTACAGGCTCTGCATTAAAGCCTACTGTTTTCAAATAGTCTTTAAATAGTTTTTCTCGTTTTTCTAAGGTGTCTTCATGCTTTTTTATCTTTCCGCTATCATAATCTACAGTGGAAGTTCCAGCGATGATTCCTGTGTAAGAGTGTACCGCATCTGATCTTTCATAGATGTAAAATACAGGCGATTCATCTTGAACAAGGTATTGTTCTTCCTTAAATTCTAGATACCGATTGCGCACTAGATTAAATCGCTCTTCTCCCTTAAGGCTATTACTAAATTTATAACCAGGATTGAGAATGTGCAAAAAGCTAAAGGGATTATATTTTAAAATCGCCTCTAGCTCTGTGTCACTATAATCTTGATATGTGCGCGATATGACGTGTGACGCCATATGCGGTGCTGCTCTTACTCCTTTAAAAGGTTTTATGATGGGCATTTAAAAATCCTATTTAAAACTAGCACTCACTTTCTCTGCTTTTCTGGATTCTGAATAGTCATAAAAACCTTCTCCAGATTTCACACCTTTTTTGCCTGCCATGACCATATTTACTAATAATGGACATGGTGCATATTTAGGGTTTTTAAATCCATCGTGCATGACGTTAAGAATAGAAAGACAAACGTCTAATCCTATAAAGTCTGCTAGTTGTAATGGTCCCATAGGATGTGCCATACCTAACTTCATTACGGTATCAATTTCTTCTACACCAGCAACGCCATTATATAAGGTTTCAATAGCCTCATTAATCATAGGCATCAAGATACGATTTGCTACAAAACCTGGGTAGTCATTTACTTCAGTAGGTGTTTTACCTAGTTGTTTTGATAACTCCATGATAGTAGTAGTGACCTCATCACTAGTAGAATAACCTCTTATGATTTCTACCAGTTTCATAATAGGCACCGGATTCATAAAATGCATCCCTATAACTTTTTCTGGACGATTAGTAACCGCAGCGATTTGAGTAATAGAAATAGATGAAGTGTTAGTAGATAATATACAGTCTGCTGGTGCAAACTCGTCCATTTCACTAAATATTTTTAGTTTAAGATCTACATTTTCTGTAGCTGCTTCTACAACTAAATCTGCTTGAGCCACTCCAGTTTTTAAGTCCAGAAATGTAGTAATGTTTCCTAGAGTAGCTGATTTATCAGCTTCAGTAATACGTTCTTTGGCAATCATGCGGTCTAGATTCTTAGAAATAGTTCCTAAACCTCGATCGATAGCTTCTTGTGTACGTTCTACTAGGGCTACTTTAAATCCTTTTTGAGCAAATGTATGTGCGATACCATTTCCCATGGTTCCTGCTCCTATTACGGTTATATTTTTCATTGTTATAGCTGTTTATTTTTTTAATAATTTGTTACCATATTCTTTTAAAATGGAATCGATAGCAATAAAACTATCATAAGCTTCCTGACTATTAAAATCAGTATTCAAAAAGGTGATTTGACCTATACTAGTTTTAGGATTAAAATACATTAAGGTAGAAACGCCTGGATCACCACCAGAGTGACCTATGCCATCTCTTTCATAGGTGATAAACATTCCTTTATTAAAACCTTTCTGAAAGTCGGCTAGCGATTTTTCTGTTTTAAACATTGATTCATTTAGTTGCTTTTTATATAACTGTACATAGGTGGACGTTTTTAATAAAGTTCCCTTACCGTTATAACCATTAATAAGTTCAGTAAGAATTATTCCTAGATCGTTAGGTGTGGTATATAAACCACCATCTGCAAATGTGATTAATCGATACACAGGATAACGCAGTTCTAGTGTGCTGTATAAAGTGCTACGTTGACGCGAGTCTAGGTCTGCAACATTCCAAGAGGTGTTTTTTAAACCTAAAGGATCAATGATATGCTTTTTAGAATATCCTTTAAAAGAAGTTTTAGTGGCTTTTTCAATAATCAATGCTGTAAGTCCAGCACCTATGTTTGAGTATGAATATGCGGTACCTGGTGCAAATTGATGAAAGATATAGGAAGTCTGTGTGGAGTCCACTGTCTGCAAACCTTCTTTTAAATAGGCCTCAAGACATGGAGCTGTTTTCTGAGAATGAAAATAAGCAAGTTCTTCTTGATCAATTTTAGGATTATCTACAGCGTCATCTTCAAGATTGATATAACTCAAATCATAATAGTCACCATCTAGAATACTACTTGTATGTGAGGTTAAATGCCTTACTAAAATGGGATCATCTGGATATTGAGGATTGCGTACGTTAAAATCAAGATAATTGTTAATATCATCATCCAGTTTGATGTGTCCGTCTTCTACTGCTTTAGCAAGAGTTAACCCTAAGATTACTTTTGAGATAGAAGCGATGTTTTGAATAGTGTTTTCTGTATAGTCTGCTCTTATCTTACGATCTAGATATCCATAACCTTCTTGAAAAACAGGTCCTTTTTTATTAACTATAGAAACACCTATACCATGAAATTGTTTAAGTTGGTGTATGCTATCTAATTTTTTATCCAGTTCTACTTCAACAGCTTTTACAATGATGTTTTCATCAGTAGCGCTAGTATCAGTATTTTTGCAGCTGCTCAAACCACATAAGATTAATAAGCTAACCAGAAGTTTATAATTCATTACAGTGATTTAAATTCCTTAATGATTTTTAAGGCCACATCTAGTGCCGCTGTTCCATCTTCTAGATTTACTACTGGTCTGGTGTCATTTTCTATAGCGTCTGCAAAGGTCTCTAGTTCATCGAGTATGGCATTGTTATCTGCAACATCAGGATTGTCAAAATAGATTTGTTTTTTCTCACCTTCAGCATTTTTAAGAATCATATCAAAATCTCCTGGAACCTCTGGCGCGTCTTTCATACGCACAACTTCTACTGCTTTAGTTAAAAAATCAACAGATATGTAAGCATCACGCTGGAAAAAACGTGCTTTACGCATTTTCTTAAGACTGATACGACTAGCGGTTAGATTTGCAACACAACCATTTTCAAATTCTATACGAGCGTTAGCAATATCCGGAGTTTTAGAAATTACAGAAACACCACTAGCACTTACAGATTTTACAGGACTTTTTACCACACTTAAAATGGCATCAATGTCGTGTATCATTAAATCCAGCACTACACTTACATCTGTACCACGTGGATTAAACTCTGCCAGGCGATGAGTTTCTATAAACATTGGGTTATCAAATCGATCTACTACAGATCTAAATGCCGGATTGAAACGTTCTACCTGACCTACTTGACCTTTTACATTACGCTTTCGCGAAAGCGCAATTAAATCATTTGCCTCTTCTACAGTAACCGTTATAGGTTTTTCAACAAATAAGTGCTTGCCAGCCTCGAGAACTTTCATTCCACTCTCGTGATGATAAGAAGTAGGAGTGACCACGTCTATCATGTCACAGGCCGCGATAAGTGCGTCGATGTCTGAAAAATATTTGTAACCAAACTCTGCCTCAATGGATGCTGCATACTCGGGATTTGCATCATAAAATCCTATTAATTCATAACGCTCACTTTGTTCAAGAAGTCTTAAGTGAATTTTTCCGAGGTGTCCAGCACCTAGCACGCCAGCTTTAAGCATAGTTTATGGGTTTTCCACAAAAATAAGGATTAGCAAGGAGAAAATTATCTTAAATCTTTTTGATAAAATGTGCTGTAATTTTTAAGTAGTCATTATAAATTAGCGGTATCAAAGATGACTTCATACATAAAGGGAAAAGACGCCAGCTGGTAGAGTTGATGCGTGAGAAAGGAATCAAGGACCAGCGTGTGCTGGATGCCATGAATAAAGTGCCTCGCCATGTATTTTTAGACAGTTCTTTTCTAGAGCATGCATATCAAAATAAAGCATTTCCTATAGGTGCTGACCAGACCATATCGCATCCTTATACGGTTGCTTTTCAAAGCGAACTTTTACGAGTTAAGCCTAATGATAAGATTCTAGAAATAGGAACTGGTAGTGGTTATCAATGCGCAGTGCTTTTAGAAATGGGCGCACAGGTTTACACTATTGAACGTCAGAATGAATTGTACAAAAAGACCAATCTGATTTTTAGAAAATTAAATTATAGGCCTAAAAGATATTTTTTTGGTGATGGATATAAAGGTATGCCAGAAGATGCGCCATTTGATTCTATTATAGTCACGTGTGGTGCGCCTCAAATCCCTCAAACTTTATTAAGTCAGCTTAAAATAGGTGGCCGCATGGTCATACCGGTCGGTGATGACCCACAAATCATGACCTTATTGATTAGAGAATCTGCAACACAGTTCTCTAAAGAAACTTTTGGAGAGTTTAGGTTTGTTCCATTTTTAGATGGGAAACAATAAAAAAAGCGATTCAAGTAATTTCTCAAATCGCTTTTAAGTTAATAGACCTATAATTAATCAAATAAATTAGACTCTTTTCTTTTTATAGTGTCTGCCATACCATAATAGAATTCCCGTGATGGGCAAACTAGCGGTAAGGAAACTAATTATAAAGGCAATTATTTTGCCTACAATACCACCTATAGCACCTATATGAATGTCATAATTCATGCGTTGTATCTTATCTGCTACTTTTGCATTTTTATATTTTCCATAAATACTAGGTGTTTCTATTTCTTCTAAAGTATGTTGATCAAAGAATCTAAAGTCAGCATCATAGTAAAGTCCATCGCTATTAGTAACTTCTATATAAATACTTTCTTCTTCAGTTTTAGGATAGTGTAATTCAAATGCTTTTGCCTCTGGATTTTCTTTATGAAGCTTTACTATCAAATAATCCATGGGAATAGTTTTATTATCAAGTGGCGTATCGCTATTATTTTGCGGTATGATAAATCGAGCTTCTTTATCGCCACCAGTTGATTTATAAACCACATATTTAAGCCAGTTATAGGACATCATAGATCCAGTAAAAGCAAGCACTAAGGCAAATGAACATATGTAAAATCCTATCACGGTATGCAAATCAAAATTTTTACGTTTCCATCTTGTGGTTTTTTTCCAATCAAATTGGATGCGTTGTTTTATATTTTTTCTCTTCTTAGGAATCCAAAGTATAAAACCTGAAATGATGATGAATATGAATAGTAATATAGAAACACCGACCACTTGCTCGCCGATATCTTTAGGTAACCACAGGCGCATATGACCTTTTAGAATAAAAGCAAAAAAACCTGATAGATGATCATCTACTTGTATAACCTTACCAGTATAAGGGTTGAGGAATACGCTTTGATAAAATTCTGGTTGTGCGTCATAAAAAATGACCTCAATGGCATCATCTGCTTTTTTAAAAACGGTACCATGTACGGTATTATTAGGGAAAACCGTTTCAGCTATATCTCTGGCTTCAGTAGGCGTTAATATAGGTGCATTGTGTGGTTTAACTTTTTTATAATCATCATATAGACTTTCTATCTCTTCTCTAAATGCCCAGCAACAACCAGTAATGGCTACAATAAAAACAACAATCCCTGTGGCAAGACCAAAGATTTTGTGTAACTGAAATACAAATTTTTTAAATGTCATTTTATTTTATTTTAAAAAGAGCAACTCTACATGGAGCTGCTCTTTTTGACAATTGGCTAATTAAAAACGGTAAGAAATGTTAGCTAGTAATGCTCTAGGCATTTGTGGATTAATTGTTGTCCAACCTTTATAATATTCTTTATTAAAGGCGTTATTAAGCTTTAAACCAACTCGATAATGATCTGCTTGATAAAAGACAGATGCGTTTACAATCGTATAACTAGGTAAGATAAAATCACCAGTAGAGGCATAATTTATGGCAAATCGCTCACTGGCTCCATTAAGACCTAGTCCTAGTCCAAAGCCATCTAGATTTCCTTGTTGAAATTCATAGTTAGCCCATAGATTATATAACGTTTCAGGTCCAGCCTCTAGTGGTCTTTTATTTAGTATCTCTGTATTGTCAGACTCAGTTGTCTCACTATCATTTTTACTATAACCAGCTCTTATATTAAGTCCTTTAATGGGATTAGCATTGATTTCTATTTCAAAACCACTGCTTACAACTTCGCCGCCTTGAATTTTATTGAATGGAGAAGAAGGATCAGTTATTACTCGGTCTTTTACCTTAATGTCATAATAGCTTATGGTGGCATTAAGTCTATTTTTAAAAAGATTTGTTTTGATTCCTACTTCAATCTGATTGGCTTGCTCTGGATCAAAAGTTGCTAAAGTTTGTGCTCCTGCAGATGGATCACCAACTAGTTGAGGTGCTACGTTAGTAAAACCGTTTTGATAATTTGCAAATACTGATAGTTGATCTTTTATAGGTTGATATAATACACCTAACTTAGGTGAAAGTGTCGTCTGATCATAATCATCATCAATCGTTGCAAGGTCGCCTTCATTATTAAAATGATCAATTCGTAAACCAGCCATAACAGACAGGCGATCACTAATATTTAACACATCAGACGCATAGACACTGTAAATTTCATAATTTGATTTTACGTTACTAACACCGATGCCGGCAAGAGCTGCATCAACACCAGAAGTTGATAATGGATATACATCTTCCTCAATAGCAGCCGTAAATGGATTGTCACCGTTTGCACCGCCGTCTGGTGTAATATTGCCATAAAACGCATATCCTGTACTATTATTAGTCTGTGATTCATTAAAATAATCTAGGCCTATCACCATTCTGTTGCGCAGTTTGCCTATTTTGAAGTCACCTATAAAGTTTTGTTGAATATCTGTTGTTTGAGTATTTGCATTTTGTTTATTGATGTATCTTGAATAAGTGTCTCCTTCTAGGATTCCAAAATCAAATAGGTAAGAATAATATCCTTTTGTTGATGTGGAACTCTTAGATAACAATGTTTGTGATTGCCACGTATCAGACAGTTTATAATCCATCTCGATACGGTAGTTTTGTGTTGGGTTTTCTAGAGTTAAATCATTACTTGTAAATGATAATTTGTTGTTGTAGTTCAGTTCTTCTAGATTACGAGCTGCAGTAGGTGCACTTCTATTTAAGAATAAAAAAGTTGGATTGGTTTGTTCTGCTTGAGTTATCTCACCATAAAATGAAAAAGACAATCTGTTATTTACTTTGTAGGATAATGATGGAGCCACAAAAAAAGATTTTCTAAAACCAGCATCTTGAAAACTCTGCTCTGTACTATAAGCTGTATTAATCCTGAAGTATAAATCATCTTCCTTACTTAAAGCTGTATTGTAATCACCTACTATCTGGTTGAGTCCATAGGAACCCGATGTAAAGGATAACTCACCGCCAGAGCCTGCATATGGTTTTTTGGTCACTACGTTTATTAATCCACCATAAGAGCTTACAGCATTACCAAATAAGGTAGCAGATGGACCTTTTAAAACCTCAATACGTTCTATGTTTGCCGGATTAATCGTTCCGTTAGTTAAACCTGGTAATCCATTTACTAATTGTGGTTGTACAGAAAAACCACGCAAAGAAAAATATCCTGCGCCATCACCACCACGACCAGTAGAGGTCCATAAGTTTTCTACACCAGTAGCATTTTTAAGAGCGTCATCAAAATTGGTGACAATCTGTGATTGTAAAAGTTCATTGGTAACCGTGCTGTAAACTTGTGTGTTCTCAATATCCTTAAGTGGTAATTTAGACACATATGCAGTCTTTTTTCTCGAGAATTTATTACGTCTTTCTCCTTCAATAACTATTGCACTTAAGATTTCATTTCCCTCATACAGAATGATTGTTTCTACTTTTAAATCTTTTTGATTGATAATAGAAAAAGGGATTTCTCTAGTCTTAAAACCTATAGAAGATAATATAAGTGTGTAATTTCCATCTTCTATTTCCTCAATTTTAAACTGACCATCCACATCAGATTGCACACCTTTTGTGGTGTTTTTTAAAAATATGTTTACTCCTAGTAAAGGAGTATTGTTACTGTCTGTTACCTCACCTGTTATCGATGCTTGTTGACATAGCGCTATTTGTACGCTAAAAAATAGTAGTAAAATGGGTATTAAAGTTTTCATTATTTTTATTTAGACTTATTATTAATAGATGAATTTTGTGCAAAAGTATATGCCTCTTTTAAAGTAACCAAACTATTTATAATAAATCTAAATAAGAGTTTTATTACCACTTGATTCTGTGCTGCTTATAACAGTATAAATTTTAATGATGATGTCCGTTTTTATCGTTTCATACACTTTATGCAGATCGTATATACGCTTTCGCGAATGCGAGTTAATAAAAGACCCTACGTTTAAACCTTTTGATTTATTTAAAGTCATAGTGATAAAATTATCTGGACCAATCTTTAATGAAAAGTATCAAATTCTATTACGTGTTTATCATGTTGATTACATTGAGTTGTAAAAATAATAATGCTGATAGTCAAGTGTTTGAATCGAAAGAGTATAGTCACGATACAATCGATATTGTCGATTATAATGGGTTGCAACCTTATCTAGAAAATGAAGATGACCGCATCCATGTAGTTAACTTTTGGGCAATGTGGTGCGCGCCGTGTGTCGCAGAACTACCCTATTTACAACAGGTGGCAAGTCAAAATCCTGATATAGATATGTTACTAGTAAGTATGGATTTTACAAATGATGTTGAGACTAGTTTAAAACCTTTTTTGAAAGATAATAATATCAAGTCACGTGTTATTTTAATGGATGATCCCGATGCTAATTATTGGATTAATCAAATAGATCCTAGTTGGTCTGGTGCTATACCATTTACCATCATTTTTAATAAAGATAAACGCTTATATCTAGAACAGTCCTTTGAAAATGCAGAAGATTTTCAAAATCAAATAAACCAATTTTATAACTAAACAATTTTTGAGATGAAAAAAAGATTATTAAGTATTGCAGTAATGTGTTTTACTGCATTAACCATACTTTCTTGTAAGAATGAGGCTAATGAGAATAACAATTCACAAACTGAAAATCATCATAGCGATAAAGATCATTCTCATCACGATGAGGAAAGAAAAGGACCACCACCACATGGTGAGAGAAAAGGACCTCCTAAAGTTGGTAGCCCAGAACAGACCAAAACTCTCGAAGAGATCGGTGGTTATGCTATAGGAGATGTTGCAACAGATTTCAACCTTAAAGATGTAGGTGGTTCTGTGGTATCACTTGAGAGTATAGAAAATGCCAAAGGTTATATTGTGACTTTTACTTGTAATGAATGTCCTTTTGCAAAAATGTATGAAGACCGTTTGATAGCGTTGCATAATGCTTATGCACCTAAAGGATATAGCGTAGTTGCCATTAATCCTAACAGTCCAGAAGATGAAAAAGAAGGCTATGCAGCGATGCAGCAAAGAGCAAAAGATAAAAACTTCCCTTTTCCATATTTAGTTGATGAAGGACAGAAAATTTATCCGCAATATGGAGCAGTGCGCACACCACACGTTTTTCTGCTAGATCAGGACCGTAAAGTGCAATATATAGGTACCATCGATGATAATGCAAAATCTGCCAAGGATGTTAAAGTCAAATATCTAGAAAACGCTATAAATGCTTTAGAAAGAGGTGAAAAGCCAGAGCCTAATTTTACAAAGGCAATAGGTTGTCCCGTTAAGGCAAGCAGAGCTTAATTTATTGATACAGATTGTTAAAGCTGTCTACAAAAAATAGCAAGTTATAGTTTGAATTGAACGCTATTTTTAAGACAGCTTTTTTATTGTATATACTTGCCAAAAATCGTTTTATAGAGATTATAGCGTTACGCCATTTAGTATTACTTATCATCAGAAAGACAACCGCTATAGGCTTCTATTATTATAGACTGATTATTAAAATCTATAAGTTTAACATGTCGTGAATTTAACTTTTCGATTGAGGTATATGGGTTAAAGAAAAGATCCTCAACCTCTTTATTTTCAATAGAACTTTTAAATGGATTTATTTGCCACAATATAAATCCATTAGGGTCAATACCATAAACATTTTCATTAGTACTGGATTGATGATAATCTGTCATTATCACATAAAAGTCGTCATATTCTAGTACTTCCATAACTTGGTCAGGAAATGTAATCATCTGACAATTAACTACAAGGTTTTTATGAAATGTTTTAAAACTCATCTACTGGTTAACCATTTATCATTTAAAAAATATTTTTCTAATCCCTACAAAGATCAATACCATCACGGTATAATATAAAAAGAAGGGAAGAATGAAAGCTTTAAATCCTAGAATGAGCATTACTGAAATTATAAGTAATTGAAATCCTAAACCAAAGGTGGAAACACTGGTCATAAACCATTTAGGTAATGGTTTACCATAACCTGCTCTAGGATCTAAAACATATATAGCCTTATCAAAGGCGCCATATAGAAATTTATAAAGCTTAAAGAGCACATCAACATGTTGTTGCTTTTCACCATCTAATGCTATCGGAGTTTTGTTTTCAAACACACGACTGGTTCTATCACCATTAAACTTATTGCGCAGGATGACATAATAGTAATTATATAAGGTACCTTGTAATTGAAGCCCTATAAAAGCGGTGATACATACCCATAAACTAGTGTCTGTGACATACCATATGGTTAAAAAGATGATGGCGTTAAGCAAAATGTCTGCTACAGAATCTAGATAACGACCTGTGTAAGATGGCTTTTGTTTAATTCGAGCCAGCTCACCATCTGCTGCGTCTAATATGGACTTAAGAATAAGAAAGAAACCTGCAATCCAGTAGTAACCTGTTAAGATGCAATAAACAGCTATAAGACCAGATATTATAAAACCTATGGTCACATGAACTGGTGTTGCTGCTGTATTTTTTAATGAAGTAGCTATAATTTTTGCTATCGGTCGTCCATAATCGGACAGATCGATAAATTTATGCTCTTGAGGAAGTTTGGACATGTAATGTCATAGAAAGCAGTAATGTGGAATATACCAATTTTAACGGTTGCAAATATACGACCTAAACAGCTTTATAGTACACTACTGTAGGTTACTTCACGTTTCTCTATTTCTACATCTTAATCTCTTACTTGTTGAATAACATTTCATCACTATCTAAATTAACTTACTTTTATATCACGTCATAATTAACTCATGAGGCTTCTTTTTTTCTTTCTACTAGGTTTACTATTTCTTAGCTCTTGTAAAAGTTTACAATATCGATTACCCGATGAGGCTATATATTCCGCTTTCGCGAAAGCAGACATACCAACCAGCATCTCGTATGTTGAGATTGATAGCCTGGATTTAAAGGTCCGTGTGCAAAGTGTCACGCAAGGTTTAGAGGATTACAATCTAGTTTTTTTACATGGATCGCCCAGCTCCTTAACGGCATGGCAGGCTTATTTAAAAGATAGCACGTTGCGTCATACCGTAAAGTTGCACGCTATTGATCGACCTGGTTATGGCTATTCAAATTTTGGAAAACAAATGACCTCTATAGATACACAGACTAAGGTTATAAGTGAGGTTATAAATCAATTGAACCTTAAGAACGTTATAGCCATAGGTACTTCCTATGGTGGTCCAGTAGCTGCTCGATTACCTATAGAAAATGATCATATAAAAGCTGTTGTAATGGTGTCGCCAGCGATTGATCCAGACAATGAAAAAAGAGTCTGGCAATCAGATTTTACACAATGGTGGTTAACACGGTGGCTAGTTCCTACAGGTTATCGAGTGGCTGGAGATGAGAAAACCGTACATGCACAAGAACTGGCTGCTATAGAAAAAGATTGGTCACAGGTTAACGTTCCTGTAATGCATATTCATGGTGATCGTGATGAACTGGTGCCTTTTATTAACGTGGCATATAGCCAATCTGTTTTTTCAAATGTTGAGGTAGTTCCTATCTCAGGTTTGGGACACGAGATTGCCTGGGCAAGACCGGAACTGGTTATACCTTATTTGCTAGAAATGATTAAAAAATTAAAGCAAACCCAGTAGCCGATCGTGGTGTTGCTTTCAACTTAAGGTTTATTTAAGCGAGATTATATTCCCATTTAACACCGCTCAATCGATCGTGGTATTCAATGGCTTCATTAGTGCGTACCTGACCAATTTCTTTTACCAGATGACAACTAGAAGATCGTTGAGATTTCAGTTCATATTCATGAAGCCAATTTGTTAATTCTTGTTGCAGTACGGCTGTCCTGTTTGGGAAAATTACTTTAATCCTTTTTAAATTGATGCGATGCGGTTTAGGTGTTAATCTTGCGCGATAACAATTCTGTTTTCGGCACAACCAGCGGTATAAATGATCTGCGTTAAAATCTCTCATCATGCGCTTTGATTCATAACTCCTAGGATCAAAATCTTTATTAGTTACTAAAACACGATAACCTTTTGCGGTCTCGTATATTCTGAATCCCAGTTGATGATAATCCTTTTTTTGTGCTGTTTTCTCAATCTTGCGCAGCATTAACTGTTTTTGAGAATACGATCTTCTGAAGATAAGGTCGCTTACAGAAGATGAGTATTCATCGATATCAATAAACATTAATTTTTTAGAATTTAATACCAGTGCACCATATCTATTTCTGGTAATGATATTATCTTGATTAATTGTTTCTATAATCTCTTCTCTGATGTCTGCTTCATAGTCTCTATTTCTGCCTAGCTCGCCATTGATTCTTTTTTGAGCGTTGTTAAGTTTGAGAATAGCATCTTTAATAGCTTCATCTTCAGAGATATTAGAACCTCCATAGGTGGTAGAGAGTTGTTTAATTCCATTTATAGAGAGTTCTCTAGAATATTTCATCCAAAATTTGAAAATTCTCATAACTAAAAATTCAAGTCACCTAATAAATAAGCGAGAAGTAGCGATAACCCAACGATAATTGCTATTCCTACTATTACCGAAACCCAAGACGTGCCACCTTTCTTTATAATAAGTTCTTTTAATGCAGTAGGGTCTTGAAATTGTTCATTCAATTTCTGAATTTCTCTTTCGGCATGTTTGAGGTAAAAGTAATTTGCCGTAAAACCAATGGCTAGTGAATAGAAGATTCTAATTGCTATATCTACCGCACCATTCTCACCAACAAGATTAAAAGTAACCTCGGACTCAACAAGGATGATGGCAAATAAAATACCTGCTTCACGATACATTTTTCTATAAAGTAGCCAAGTGATACCAAATAAAAATGCGTAGAAATTAAAAGATAAAACACTACCGTTTTTTAAGCTTTCCCATTTCTCTAAATAATAAGCTCGATTCTCACCTACAAAGGCGGATAATTCCCAGTTGGTTTCTCTGTCTGTATTTAAAGGGTCTTTCATAATTTTAATCTATTAATTTTATGGATGGTCGTATGATTTGGTTTCAATAATAGTTCCTTGCCGATTGTATGTTTTCCAAACACCAGTTTTTTTAAAGTTGGTTTTAGTGCCTTCTTTATATAGGGTGCCGTTTTCATAATACTGTTTGTATACGCCTTCTTCAACACCTATTTTGAATTCTTTCACGCATTGTAGTACGCCAGTGTCATAGTAATGATTCCATAAACCATGGTTCTTACCATTAACCAGTTTTCCGGTACTACTTATTTGACCATTTTTAAAGTATTGTGTTTGCAATCCATGCGCTTGATTGTTGACATGATTTTCAATTAAAGATAATTCACCACTGTCGTAATAACTTTCCCATTTACCAGTACTATTGCCCTTGTTATCAAAATGTTTGAGATACTTAAGCTGTTGACTATCTTTAAAGTAACTTTTCCAAGTGCCAACTTTGACACCTTGCTTAAAATTGCCTTCCATGTAAAGTTCTTGCGAATACAGTATTTTTTGAAAACCATCCAGAACATCATTTTTATAATTTTGAATTGACTTTTCGTCTCCATTTTCAAAATAAGAAATCCATGTACCCGTTTTTTTATCGTGAAGTAATTGCCCTTTTATTTTAATATTTCCTGAAGGATAATAATCAGCAAAAGCTATAGGCGTACTAGTCTCTACTGTTTTTAATTCTTGAGGTTCTTTTAATACTGAATTGGAATCTTTGCACTTTATAAACATTACACATATTAAAACACATTTTAGTATTGATACAAGTCTATTAATAAAGTGCATAGATGAGTGATTGTGGTATTAACTTAATGAATAAATATAAAATTAATTTCTTGCTAATTTACTGTCACTGTTTAAATTAATATTCTTCTTTTAGAGTAAGGTCTTCAAATAATTCAAGATTCAATAATTAAGAAAATTATCTTGCATCTAGTTTTAATAGGTATTCTGTCAATTTAATTTTAGCATCTATTTTTGCTTTAAAATCACCATCACTAGTTCCTCCATAATTGTAAGTATATGTTTTACCGTTAATATTTAATGTCCCTAATCTGTTTTCTGATCTCTGTTCTGGAATATTAGATATTAGATGTCCAGCATTTTTATATTTTACATTTTGCAATTTAAAGTTAAAATGGTGTTTTTTTAATCGCTCCTCAATTCTATGAGCCATTTTAGCAGATGGCCATACCTGATCGTCTAAGCCAGAAAATAGAAGTATAGGTCCATTAATTTGCTCTACTTTAATTGCAGCATTATCTGCTATATCTGATTTTTGTAATCCATCTTCCCAATAGTTTAAAAATGTAATTTGACTAGTGTTATTTCCTTTGATCTTTTTCATAGGAATATAAGGGACGTCAATTCCTTGATAAGTCCAACTAGGTTTAATGGTGTCAGAATTATAAGGTAAAACAGTATTGGACCATGATACAGAACTAGGAGCATAAGCAATTACACCGCTAGTAATTTCTGGATATGTAGAGGCAATTAATAAAGCTAATTCTGCATTTCTAGAAGCGCCCATGACTACAATCTTTTCTGGGTTCACAGATTTTTGTTGTGCTAGCCATTGGATTGCTTTTTCAAAATACTCTAATTTAATTTCTTCAGGTAATCGAGGTAAATTCTCTTTACCTGAATAAGGTAATGATAGCCCTACTAGACCTTTTTGAGCAAATTCTTGAGCCCAATAATCTCCCCAAACACCACCACCAATTAGAATTACAGCCGTTTTGTTCTCTATGTTTTCTTTAGTAAAGTAACTTCCTTGAAAACCATTTTCATTTATAGATTTTGATCTTATACCACTGAAAAGCGCATAATCAACTACAAGGTAACACAGTATTAGTGCGATTAAAACTCCAATTAAAATAATAAGCTTTTTCTTCAAAGTGGTTGTATATTAAATTTATAGAGTTATACCGTCTTAAATCGATAGTATATCTTTCTCTATTAAAATTTAGGTGAAGTTATCATAAAATAATTTGTAAAATAAGGCTCTTAAGTTACATCACTGGAAGGTTGGAACCTCAGAATTTGAATAGTTAAAAAACTAGTTTTGTTTGATATGAATCCATCTATCTATTAGATTAATTATATAGTACTAACTAATAATTGTTGATGATAGTTTTCTATTCTACTATGTGCAGTACCATCAATGAGCAATATTACAATCAACATGGCTATAGTCGTAATACTAATGGAGCGCCACATCGTTGAATTAATAAATAATAGTATTAAAGCAGCAGCTATAATTATAAGTGGAATAGCTTTAAAAACTATAGTATCGTACTCTTTTAATGTTTTTTCAGTTCTATCTAATTCTGATTGAATAAATGCTGTTGCGTTTTCATTATAAGCTTTTTCAAACTGAGTTATTCTAGACTTATTTGTGTAAAATAGACCAATTCCAATAGTTAATAGCATTATACCAGCGACTAGGGTAGGGATGATGTAGGATCTTGCTAAATCGGTTTTTCCTAATTGCCAAAAACCAATACTAGCAATAATAAATAGTAGTCCAAATAATATAAAGAAACGTGTAGAGAAGACTTCAGATTTAGCCCATTCAGTGGCTAGTTTAAGTATATCCATAATTAATTCATTTTATATTTTTCAATGTATTGTGAAGGACTAATCCCTTCTTTCTTTTTAAAGAGTCTGGAGAAGTAGTGCGGATATTCAAACCCTAGTTCATAAGCGACTTCAGCAATTGTCTTATGTGGTTGAAGTAATATGTCCTTAGCCTTGTCTATTAAGTTTAATTGTAAATGTTCTGTCGTGGTTTTACCAGTTTCTTTTTTTAAAGTATCACTTAGATAACGTTGAGAGACGTTCAATTTATCTGCAATTTGTTCTATTGTGGGAATACCGTTTTCTGATAGTTTTCCTGATTCAAAATACATAGCCAATTGAAAATTAAATTTCTCTAATAAATCATTAGACAGTTCTTTTCTGTTTAAAAATTGTCTCTCATAAAAACGGTTAGCATATTTAAGTAAGGTGCTTAATTGAGAAATAATGATTTCCTTGCTGAATTCGTCTTGATTATTTTGATACTCGATTTTGATATTATGAACGATTGACTCAATCTGTTTCTCTTCTTTGGGAGATAGGTGTAGCGATTCATTAACTGAGTAGGAGAAGAAGTTATATTTTTTTATTTGGGTTGCTAATTCTGTACCTTTTAGAAAATCTTCATGAAAATTGATAGAAAATCCTTTCTGTTCAAAAATGACACTACTATCCCATTGTAACACTTGTCTAGGAGCTATAAAAATTAATGCACCATTTATAAAATCATAGGAGGTTCTTCCATAATTTAAATCACCCTTAACAATTTTCTTTAAGCTAATGGAGTAACAATCATTTGTTATAGGCGGCGAGCTTTCTCTAGGACATGGAAGAAAGGATTCTTCTTGAGCTACGTATATACTAAACATAGGATGCTCTGGAAGTGGTAGTTCCATATATTGTAGAAATGACGAGAGTGTTTTAAAATGTTTCATAATGCTAAGTTATAGATTCCATTGAAAATCTGTTGCTTTCTCAGAAATGATCCAAAGTTTTTGCATCACGGCTTTATCTTTTGCATGTGATTCTAAGTCACACTCACCTACAGGTCCGGTCCAGTAGTTGCGACCAGTAGGGCCATAAAAACCGTTTTGATCTAAATTAGGCTCTGTAGCACACATTAGTTCTGGATAAGAACCTTTTTCTGCAGATTGTACAAATGGAGATAATTTCATCATTTGCCAAATGAATCGGGTCATTAAACTTCCGCTGGTTTTAATTAATGAAGTTCTCGACGCACCTGGATGACATGCATAAACCTTAACATTTGATTTTCCAGCATTCTTAAGTCGATCTTGCAACTCATAAACAGACATAATCTGTGCTAATTTACTTTGACTATAAACAGTATTGGGTTCATAGTTATCGTCCCAATTCATGTCATCAAACTTTATGGTTTTTATTCCCATTTTATATCCTTCACTACCTACAGTCACGATACGTCCGTTAGATTTATCGATTAAAGGAAAAAGCAATCCTTGTAATAAAAAGTTTCCGTAATGATTAACACCTAACTGACTTTCAAAACCGTCAACAGTAAGTACTTGTTTTGGGACTTGTGCAATAGCAGCATTACAAATCAATGCATCAATATGAGGAATTGTGGAGAGTACCTGTTCAGCAGCTTTTCTTACTGATGCTAATTGTGCTAAATCCATTTGAATATTAGATACTTCAATATGATTACCCAACTCACTTTTGAATTTAGCAATGGTGTCTTGAGCTTTAGCGTCGTTACGATTTAACATAACAACTTTAGCATCCTTAGCAAGTAAAATTTTTGCAGCTTCTAATCCAGTACCACTAGTAGTACCTGTAATTACATATGTTTTACCTTTTAGGGAACCTATAATGTCTGGTGTCCATCCATTTTTGCCAAATTGATTCTTGCTCATAATAGTTTGTTTAATACAATGATATTTACAGTGCAAAATTAGATTAACGATCATCTTTGTGACTTACACACATTTTCGAAATTGATATACTTTTTGGGGCATGATGAGATTGCAATAGGTGACACAGGTCATGTAAAAACGTTTGCATTTGTTGATTAAAGCCTATAAAAAAGCTCTAAAATCCTGTGATAGAATTTTAGAGCTTTTTATGCTAAACGAAGTGTAAATAATTAATGATGATTAATCATAAATTCTGATAATTTCTCCATTACCTTTTCCTTTAACACTTCTCACGTAGCCATTGATTACCTTAGTCATAGGGATCGGATTGTGGCCTGGGAAATAGTCTTTATATTTATCATAAGCATCTTCCACCATTCCAGAGGAAACCACATTTACTCTGATTCCATTTTCTATTTCTAGAGCTACTGCTTTTACAAAACTATGTATACCGCCATTTACCATCGCTGCACTGGTCGTTTTTACTACAGGATCATCTGCTAGAATTCCTGTAGATAAAGTGATAGAGCCATTACTGTTTAAATAATCTTGACCTATACGGACCAGATTGACCTGTCCCATTAGTTTGCTTTTAAGACCTATGTAATAATCATCTTCTGTTAGGTCGTTAAAAGGCGCCCATTTTGCTTCTCCTGCAATACAAATGATGGCATCTAATTTACCCAACTGATCAAACATGGTTTTAATTGATTTTGCATCAGCAATATCGACTGTTATATCACCATTAGTACGACCAGCGATAATGATTTCATTCTCATCTTGAAAATGTGAAACAACTTTTTTTCCTATGGTACCATGACCACCAATAATCAATATTTTCATCTTTTTTTTTAGGTTAGACAATTATTTTTATTGCATTTCTTCTTGTTCTTCTTTTTCATGTTACTAGATCTATAGATCGTTAATGTAGCGATGATACTCCATATTAAATTAGTAGTAAATGGTGGTATTGCACTATAGTAATAGCAATTAGTAGCTATTAAAATTCCACCTACTAAATTTAAATATTTTCCATAATCTAAATACTTCTTATTCTCTATTAAGGTTAGGGCATAAGCTAGAATTATTAATCCTGAACCTGACCAGCCTATGATGTCAATTAAAATTTTCATATTTCGTTATATCTATATATGTCGATGTGTTTGTTTAAATTTTTTTATTTCAGAAATTTGATAAATTTCTCAATAATGTTTTCATTTCGTTTCAGATAAGACCACTTTCCGTGTCTTGTAGATATAAGTAATCCGCATTTTTCCATATTAGTTAAATATGTAGAAATGGTGGATTGCGACAGTCCTGCTTTTTCTTGAATATACGTAACGCAAACACCATCATAGAAATGTTTAAGTGTCTCATGTGGTGGAAAATTCTTTTCTGGTTCTTTCAACCATTCCATGATCTGAAATCGAGTCTCATTAGATAAACATTTTCCTATTTCAGTAGCTGTCTTAATATCCATGGCACAAACATATCTATAAATAGCGATATGTGAAAATGTTTTATACTTTATATAAGATTTAGTGGCTTTAAGTTCTGATTTTTAATCCTAGTTTTTCAATTCCAGATTTGAATTTTTCTGAAAAGAATATTTTGGTAGAGTCATGATGTTGACCTGTACTTTTTGCTTTGATATTGATATGATGAGTTTTTAAAACCTGTTCTAAACTGTCCGGATTATTGGTGAGTATTGAAAAGTCTCTTGTAGCATGGAATTCTACAACTCCTGTGCCTTGATAATATTCAAATTCATTTCTGAAATTTTGTAATAACGCTTTGTCACTTTCTGCCAGCCATGAAAAGGATAGTGTATTATTTAATCTATTGACTCCTTGTTCTTTCTTGCCGGCTAAAGTTTCTAACATTGCATAATTGATCAATGGATTTAAATCCTGCTGATTAAAAACTACTGGAACTTGGGTCAGGTTCAAGGCTTTTTGATAACTTTTTATTGCTTTTTGACTTTGACCATTGTAGTCATAAAGTCCACCTTCTACATGATAGTAATCTGTTGATTCTCTTTCTTCTTCTGGGATTTGTTTTAAAACTTGAAAGGCTAGGTCTAAAGTATCTTTCTCAATATAAACACCTATTAAATCATATTGTATCGCAGTATTCTTTTGATCAATTTCTAACGCCTTTAGGTAGTTAACTTGTGCTTGATCTAAATGACCATTCATTCTATGGACTTGTGCTTTACGGATCAATTCAGAAACTTGTTTTTCTTCTGTGTCTGATAAGTTACTCTTACAGCCAATAACTATTAGAAATAAGAATAATAAGTAAGTAATGTTTTTCATTTCTAAAGAAGATCAATGTTTCTGTTAATTCAACTAAATATAGCTTTATATACTTAGTGCTTAAATATTAGATCATAGAAAATTCTTCTAATCATTGCAAATACTGTTAAATACCAATAAAAAAGACCCATACACAAGTATGAGTCTTTTACTTAGAAGTTAATTATTACCACAAGGTGTTAGCGTCTAATTTTTCGCCCAAGCGGTATGTGTATTATTGTATTATAGCCCAAAGTTAATACCGACCACAAAGGCGCCATAACTGCGACCACTGGTGATACTGTGTACATAGTCCACACGGAACGGTCTGAACTTACCAAATCCAATATTATCAATTCCGGCACTGGCCTCAAAATAAGGTTTGCGGTCTGTAAACAGCGCTTTACCACTTAAAATGAGGTCATAGTTAAGCTTATTTAATCCTGGGATTTTACCTAGTATAAAGCCTTTAAAATCGTGTTGTAAGTGTACTTGTGCATAATCGCTGTTTGTACTGTAGTCATAGTAGTTCAATAGACCAAAACCATAGGGATTTAAGGCTTGTAACTTATAACGCAACCTATTCCCATTAAAGTGCTGGTAGTCTAAAAATGAGATGCCATCTCCATTAATAAAAGTACCACCGTTTACCCAGTAACTACTGCGTCCTACATTACCCATGTCAAATGATTGATAAAGGCTTGCTCTAAACTGGTGATAGTCATAGTTGCTGTTGTCTGACGCGAGTGCACCTTCATAGTTAAGAGTAATGGTTGGGTATTTTTCGTTATTAATGTTATACTTCTGATCTGGATAGCTCTGGAATTTCTGTCCTGGTCGTATGGTCAGTCCTAGACCTACTTTTACCATCTCGTGCTCATCGATTAAGGCAAGTCTGCTGTTGTCCAGCTGTAATGGATTATTGCTTGTATAGTCTACGTCTGACTGTGAGAAGAAAACCTGGTCTGTTGTGTTGGTTAACGGCTGGCGTCTTTCATAACCGACATAAGCGTTTGCAAATAGTCCGTTGATGAGTTCTTCACTATAGCTAGCTCGGGCATAATCGACTTCATAGAATTTGGCATAATTGCGTTCAAACAGTAAGCTGGATAACGTGTTTTCCATCGTCGATATAGGATTACTGTTATTGATTTGCTGTACAGCGGTACCACCAGACAGTCGCAGGCTACGCCTGTTTGTTCTATTAAATCGATAATAGATGGATGCGTTGTAACGCACGCGATCATCAGAGAATCCGTAGTCTGCATCGACACTGGCATATAGGTATTTGTTATAATCCTGATCATATCCTTTTGAATAAAACAGTCCAGTACCTAGTACATAACCTTGTACTGTATTAAAACCTTTAAAATCTGTGACACCTTTATAACCTATAGAACTGCGGTTATTTGAGTTGCGATAAGTATAACCTGTCAGTATTTCTAACAGGTCTAATTTATTATTTACGGCATCAACACTGTCCTTATATTTTGGGTCGTTGCGCACGGCAGATATGCTGTCCTTCTTAACGTACTCATCAGTCTCGGCAACGGTAAGTGGTGTAGGACGTTTTGCATTCCAGTAGGTGCTGTCCTTTTTGTTAGCACCATCTGCAAAGCTCAACACTTCTGGGCCAAAATATTTTTTATCAAATTGTGGTTTAAAGTCATAGTTAGTATAGTTTGCTATAAAACGACCGTAACCTTTAAAGCCAAAAAAAGCAAATTGAAAATCGATAGACTGCGATCTTTTTATCCAGTCACCACTTGCTTCTTCATAGGTAAAAGATTGATTAAAGACCAATTCTTCAATGATAGGCACGTTGATGTTCTCGCCACGAGTGGTTAACTCTACACCATAAATGGTCCAATCATCTTCTACAATATAAATCGTACCGTTAAAGGTGTTGTCCTTAGGTCTGCGAGAGCTTACCTGTATTTTATTGATTAAAAAATTATTATCGTCATAAAAGGTACCTAGCAATTTATATTCATAGTATCCTAGTGCATAGTCTGCGATAGGCGATACGATACGATTGTTTAAATCTATATTATTGTTATAGAAGTCAAAGTTGGCACTCTCGGCACTGTTAACAGAAAAGCCGTTATCATCACCACTGACTTTACTGGCCACGATACGTTCTTTAAAATTGTCTGGTGCGTCATAAGCGATTTCGCTCACGGTTTCAGACAGGTAAACGATACCGCTGCGCGTTAAAGAGTCTAGTGATCCATCTATGTCACCTATCTCTTCACCTAGAAATTTCTCTGGGACATCATCCATATACCAGAAACCACGCGAGTAAAAATCTGCCGTATAGCTCGAGAATTTCTTACGGTTAGCTTCTCTATTGTTAATCGCCTCACGTATGATGCGGTAAGCAGGATCTTCACCATTTGTGATTACCACAGCGTCGAGTGTGGTCAACTCTTCAGTAAGGGTAATGTCTTTGGTAACCGCAGCACCATTAAGCACTATTTCTACTACTTGTGTTTTATAACCTAGCGATTTAAAAACGACATTATAGGTTCCGTTTTCTGGAAATGTAAGAGTGTATTGACCACTATTATTAGTCGTTGTTCCTATGTAAGTACCTTCAACATATATAGAAGCAAAGGCGATAGGTTCTTTTTGATCATCATATAAAGTACCAGATAATTGCGCTTGCGCGAAAGCAAAACATAAAAGAATTACGGTACATAGAACATTTTTCATAGAAGAGTTAGTTTGGTGGTTCACCTACAAACGAATTTACGGCTCGTTTTGTATATAGACGAAACATTTTTGAAATGGTTGTCTGAAATTTAAAATTGAAGGGTGAGATATATGTGAAATTAGGTCAGTGTATGTTTGTTGAAGATGTTTTTATCAAATAAAAGAATTTACTCATTCCTGTTTTTCTTTTGATAAATTCTTGCTGCAAGTGCGGTTTTCCTTTTTATTCTTTGTCGTAAGTTTCTTGGTTTAAGGACTTCAATCGACTCGCCGAAACCTAGAATTAATCGCTCTAATTCAAAGTTTAAATTTACAAATATTTGAAAAGTCATACTACCATCTTCCTGCAAAGAGATAATTTCTTGAGAATGGTGAAACGGTTTAGTGACAATATAAGGAGCATTTGTCTTATTGACCTTAAAGACTACATGAGCCGTATGATGATGGTCTAAAACGGTAACACCTACCGTATTTTTATAATAATCTTTGGGGTTGATTTGAGCATATTGATAGTCGATTTTTAGATCATAATCTATTTCGATAATTCTGTCTAGAGCTAGCGTTCTAATACCATCCTCATTTTGCACTAGTCCTATGACAAACCATCGGTTATTATATTCTCTTAAGAACTGTGGATGAAAAGTCATATGTTGAGGTTGTCTAGCCTTAAATGATTGATAGGTTAGAATAATGACTACTTCTTTTAAAATCGCCTGGTATAATTCGTCTAGGTAATCCAGACCTTTTAGATTCTCATTTTTTTCTAAATAGATGATGGATGGTTTCTCACTATTCTCAGTGTGAATTTTATCTTGAAGTTTATTTATGATAACTTTTAATTCATCAAAGAATGAAAAATCCTTAAACTGACGCAGCATTTCCATGGTTTCTGTTAATACAGACATGTCAGCTTCTGTAACTGGAATATCTGTAATGGTGTAATTAGGATCACTGTATCTATAATACTTACGGTCATACACCTCAATAGGCGCATTATAACCTAGTTTGTCACTACGCATCATTTGAATATCAAGCTGGACAGTTCTTGTACTTACAGAAACATCTCGCCCTTCATAATCATATAAAGTTTGCGAACAGTATGCTACTAAATCTGCTAGTGTCCATGTGCGATATGTGTTTTGTAAACATTTATCAATGGTTTTATACCTGAGTAATGCATTTTTATTTACAGCCATGATTTTTAAAATATTGATTATTAGGCACCTATTAGGTTTTTGAATGTGTCTACATGCAATGATAAATATTTAAATTTTAACTACGCAAAAAGACTGCGCAGTAAGGTGTGCATATTTGTATCACAGTTAAACAAAGGGTATGAACCCGTAATGAGGTGCTGCGTCATACAGAGGATATGGCGCAGCTTATTAAAAGAGAAGATGGAAAAAGAAATTAAAATAACAGGAAAAGAGATAGTTGCATTGGGTTACCCTAGCGCACATTGGTTTAAAGATGCGATAGCTTTTATCAACCAAAATCAATTAAATCAACAAGATATGGAGGCTTATTTAGAGCAATTTAGATTGCCACCAGAGATGGAGTTATTTAAGAAGCCTATTTCTTATAGCTTAAACATTCAAGCCGAAAATGAACAGGAGCAGGATAATGTAGATAAAGTGATAGCAACAATGGATGCTGTAATGAGAACTCCGACAGTAGTTAGTGGTGCCGTCATGCCAGACGCTTGTCCAGCAGGTCCGGTAGGAACGATTCCAGTTGGAGGAATAGTTGCTACTAAAAATGCTATTCACCCAGGTATGCATAGTGCAGATATTTGTTGCTCAGTTATGCTTACGGATTTGGGAGACATAGATCCTAAAATCGTCTTAGATATGGCTCATCAAACTACTCATTTTGGTCCTGGTGGCAGACCTAGAGGAAAACAGTTTGCCTTACCTACAGAATTGAAAGAAGAGTTTAAAAACAATTTCTTTTTACATTCTGAGAGAGGTTTGTCTCTTGCTCACGAACATCTTGGAACTCAAGGTGATGGTAATCATTTTCTATTTGTTGGTAAAAGTTCATTAACAGGTCATACAATGCTTGTAACTCATCATGGTTCAAGAGCGCCTGGAGCAAGACTTTATTCTCAAGGTATGAAAGTTGCAGAGAAATTCAGGCAACTAATTTCTCCACAAACTTTAAAACAGAACGCGTGGATTCCATTTGAAACTCGTGAAGGCAAAGAATATTGGAAAGCTCTTCAAATTATTAGAAAGTGGACTAAATTAAATCATGAATTAATCCATGATTCGATAGCTCAAAAAGTTGGTGCTTCTGTTGAGAATAGGTTTTGGAATGAACATAACTTTGTTTTTAAAGATGATGATATTTTTTATCATGCAAAAGGTGCGACACCGTTGAATCCTAAGTTTATGCCCGATATAACAGGTCCTCGATTGATACCGTTAAATATGTCAGAGCCTATCTTAATTGTCGAAGGAGATACTACAGATGATAATTTAGGATTTGCTCCTCATGGTGCAGGTAGAAATATGAGTCGATCGCAACATAAAAGAAACTTAGCTCATAAAACGAATGAACAAATTTTTGAAGAGGAGACAGAAGGATTAGACATTAGGTTTTATTCAAGTGAAATCGATATATCTGAATTACCTAGTGCTTATAAAGATGCTGATTCTGTTAGAAGTCAAATGAGTGAATTTGGTTTAGGTAAAGTGATAGAGAAAGTGATGCCGTATGGTTGTATCATGGCAGGCGATGTCGATAAGAATGCCCCATGGAGAGTGAAAAGACGTCGTAAACAAAAAAGAAAATAATGTTTAAAAAGAAAGCTCTAACTATGGTTAGAGCTTTTTTGTCATTAAATAAAACTTATGTAAGGTTACTATTTTTAGATATAATCTGAACTTTTAGAAAATGACCTGTTGAGGTAATTAACTTATTTGAATTTTCAGTATTTATCGAGTTCTATAAAACTGACGAGATTATAAATAAAAAATAATGTGATCTATTTATAATTCTTCTTTATTTGATCTAATCGCTTTTTATTATCACGATCCTTAATTGTTTCTCTTTTATCGTGAAGCTTTTTACCTTTAGCAAGGGCTATATCTAGCTTTGCAAGCCCTTTATTATTAATGAATAATTTAAGAGGTATAATTGTATTACCGCTGGAATTAACATCCTTTTCTAACTTTTTGAGCTCCTTGCGGTTAAGTAACAATTTACGGGCTTGTTTAGGTTTGTGATTAAAATAGGTCGCATGAGAATATTCTTGAACTGTCATATTTATTATCCAAAGTTCCCCTTCCGTGAACTCACAAAATGCTTCAGCGATACTAGCTTTACCTAAACGTATCGCTTTAATTTCTGTTCCCCCCAAAACAATACCGGCCATATACTTATCCAGTATTTCAAATTCAAATCGAGCCTTACGATTTTTAATCTCTATGTTGTTCTTAAATTTCATATAACATTGGCAAATATAATTTAATGGTCCTTAGACATCGTTATATATTTGTGAAATGAAAAAAAACCTCCTTATATTTTTATCAATTATCGCCTTATTCTTACAATCTTGTTATGAAGAGCCTAGCATAACAGCAGATCACATTATTGATAAAGCAATCACTGCGCATGGCAGTAATCTATTAGAACAATCAGTAATGGAATTTAACTTTAGAGGAGTTGAATACAAATCAATGCGCGATAACGGTATCTACGAATTTACAAGATCCGACTTAACAGATTCTACTACCGTTGTAGATTTATTAGCAAATCAAACCAAACTTCGCACTATTAATGGAGTGCGTCAACAGGTGGTAGATTCTCTAATGAATAGCTATGCAAGTAGTTTAAATAGTGTAATCTATTTTGCTCAACTTCCTTATAGCCTTGATGGAGCAGCCGTTTATCGAGAATTTTTAGGTGAGAAAACTATAAAAAATCAATCCTATTATAAAGTTAAAATAACATTTGATCCTAAAGGTGGTGGTGAAGATTATGAGGATGAATTCATTTATTGGATACATCAAGATAACTTTTTAATTGATTATCTAGCTTATTCTTATTGTGAAGAAGATTGTGGATACCGCTTCCGCGAAAGCGTAAATCGCAGAAAGAAGAATGGTATTATAGTGCAGGATTACAATAACTATAAAGAATTAATTCAAGATCCCAATTTATCGCATATGGATCAACTTTTTATTGATGGTAAGTTAGAGTTGCTTAGCGAGATAAACATAGACGATGTGGTTATAACGTTGAAAAATGGTTAGAAATAGATTTGACCGTAAATGTTTAAGCTAACCCTTCAAAGGTCTCTTCTTTATCATACCACCTTTAATGTCTTTTATACTGTTCATAATTATAAAAGCGTTGGGTTCAATTTTTTCAATTTCAGTGTTAAGTTTATTTAATTCTAGACGGGTAATAACAGTATATATGATATCCATATCTTTTGAAACTCCATTTTTTGCATATCCGCCTTGTCCTTTATAGATCGTGACACCACGACCTAATTTACCAACTAGAGTCTCTTTAATACGATTGCTTTGTGAAGAAATAATGGTAACACCTATATATTCTTCAATACCTTCTATTACAAAGTCTAATGTTTTAGAAGCTGCTATGTATGTAATCATTGAGTACAGGGCAATTTCTATCGATAGAAAATAGGCCGCGACGGAAAATATGATAATATTGATAAGGATAATGATGTCACCTATGGTAGTAGAGAATTTTCTACTTAAAAATATAGCCAGAATTTCTGTTCCATCAATTACAGCACCACCACGGATAGATAACCCAATACCAGCTCCTAAAAAGAACCCACCAAAAATAGCCACTAGTAAGTCATCATCAGTAACATTAGGAAAAGGTACAACGGCAACACATAGAGCAAGGCCCATTATCGCTAGAGCTGTCTTGATGGCAAATCGTTGCCCCATAATTTTATAACCTAAAATTACAAAAGGTAAATTGACAGCTATAATTAAGATATATAAAGGGACACCAGTTACAGCTGCTACTAGTAGTGATATACCGGTAGCACCGCCATCTATGAAATCATTAGTAAGTAAAAAACCTTTAAACCCAAAAGACGCTGAAAAGATTCCAATAATAATGAGAATGAAATTTTTAAAATTACGCTTTAATGAGACTATGAAATCGTGATATTTTTTAGCGAGTTTATATTCAGACGGTTTCCCTTTAGGGTACTTCTTTTTATCTCTAAAGTTTTTTGTAGACTGAACAATAAGGTTTGCTAAAAATGGATTCATTCTTCTTAGAAAATTAAATGTGAAATGAAAAGAGCGATTCTTAAAAGATCAAAATCAATTCATTTTTTAAAGGTTCAAGATCTTTTAAAGATATCAATAAGAATCTTACTGGCAAGTACTATATAAATAATTAAATTATAATATTACAATGATTCATTTTTGTTTAAAACATTGATTTTTAAATGCTTAAGGTATTCGGTTGCTTGTTTTTTTATAATCTTATTCATTCTACTGATTATGCGCAGTATGAATCGATCAATTCGATAATTAAAAAAGTTTGATGGTCTTACTTCTTCAGTACTTTGTATTCTAAAGAACACTTTATAAGTCCTTACTTTTGCAACGAATTATAAAGAGTAACTAGATGTTGGATTATGTAGTAATTGGTGGCGCACAAGCAGGCTTGTCCATGGCTTATCACTTACAGAAACAAAATAAAAAGTTTATCGTTATTGATGGTGAAAAGGAAGTTGGTGCTTCTTGGTTAAATAGATGGGATTCTCTTAAACTATTTACTCCAACAGAATACAATCATTTACCAGGATTAAAATTTAGAGCTCCTAAGAATCATTATCCAACTAAATTTGAAGTAGCAAACTATTTTAAATCCTATGTTAAAAAGTATGATATTCCTATACAGTTAAACACCTTAGTAACCTCTGTTCGCAAGAATAAGAAGACTTTTATAATAGAGTATAAAGATGGCTTTATAGAGTCTAAAAATGTCATAGTCGCTACAGGTCCTTTTCACATTCCTTATACTCCACCTTGCCATACCAAAGCTTCTCAAGAAATATTACAGATTCATAGTAATTACTATAAAAATGCTGATCAATTACAAGAAGGTGATGCTCTAGTAGTAGGTGGAGGAGATTCTGGCTACCAGATTCTTAATGAAATTTCTAAAGATTCTACGAGAACAGTTTATTTTTCTGGAGACACTACAGTAAAGTCATTACCACAACAGTTTTTAGGAAAAACTTTATGGTGGTGGTTTACGATAACCGGTTTTTTAAATTATAATAAATACAGCTGGATAGGAAAGAAGATTAATTCATCTACACAACCAGTAATTGGTACTGACGTTAAAGGAATACTATCTAGAGAAAATGTGATACCGGTAGGAAGAACAAAAGATGCGTCGGATCAAAAGATAATTTTTGAAAATCAAAAAGTCTCAACTATTAAAAATATTATTTGGGCAACAGGTTATCGACCTAATTTTTCATGGATAGAAGGATTAGAACTAGACGCTAATAATTATCCTAAAAATTATCGTGGTATTAGCAATATTAAAGGTTTGTACTTTATGGGCTTACCATGGATGTATACACGTGGATCAGCAACATTAGGTGGTGTTTCTAAAGATGCTGATTTTCTTGCAAACTATATTAATTCTAAAAATTAATTAACCTAAATTGATATTTAAAAAGGCTGTTAAACCTTAGATTTAACAGCCTTTTTAATATGACAATGACATCAATTAAATTTAGATGCTATCTACAAAGTCTTTAAAAACTTTTTTATGTAGATCTAAATCTAGATCTGGCGATAAAGAAGCTCTTACAATATAATCCTTATCACCTTCTTTAGTCGTTCCTTGTGTTGATGTTGCAGGTATGGTCCAATAGCAACCTTTAAGCTGTCCATAACTCACGCAAAATTTACTCTCTTGAGGAATCTCAGTAATCATTAAATTAATAAGCTTAAGGTTTAACTCACGCTTATATCTCTCACGTTCTTCGTCATTATTCCCTTGAGTAGGAAGATCAAGTGAAAATACAGATGGAGTAAATCCTTGTTCTGCAAGTTCTTCAGATACAAAATTGATTTTTGCATTAGGCAAAGTTTCTTGGACAAATGTCACAAACTCACGAGTGTTTTTATAAGCATCTTTGATACGTTGATTCATTGATGGTAATTGTGCTGCAAGAATTTCGTATTGTAAAGCAGTAGCTTCATTATCGCACAATGTCAAGTGCAAATCTATCTTATCAATTAAAGCACTAGTCTTATTATTACCTACACAGTATCCCGCAGTACACTTTCCACCACTTGGAAATTTAGAACCGCTAGCATAAGAAATAGTTCTTACCGTAGATAACATCTTTCCATCACCTAAAAAGTGTACATTAGGACAAAAGGTTTGGTCTAATATAAATACTGGATCTATTGCTATAGTTCCATCAGGCGTTTTGCGTTCTTTACTTAAAGCTTCTTTTAAAGCCACTAGATCAGGAACCTCAACTCTTGGGTTTGTTGGTATTTCAGCAATAATATATGGGACAGCATCTTGAGCAGCGATTTGATTTAAAACAATATCGACACTTTGTACCATATCATTATCACCATCTACTGGTAAATCAACAACTTCTACATTATTTAAGCAAGCAGCAACACGTCTAGCTTGATCATTAGTTCCGCCATAACAATTAGGTGGTACGATAAATTTAATAGCTTTACCAGGATGGTTTACTTGTGCATCGTGTATAAGTCCCATCATTATAGCATACTGTATAGATAAACCACTAGATGCGACTAAAGGCGTTAACTCTGTGCCTGTAATTTCTTTGATAGAGTTGAGTACACTTGTTTTATCTGTACTTAAATTGTTTTTTTCTAAAACGATGGGCTTTTGGTCTACTAGAGATTTTAAGGCCACTAGTGAATTAGATGGCGTCATCGCAATAGTTTCTCTTCTACGCACATGCTGTATGTCAGAAATAAAGGTTTTGTCTAGAGAGCTATTAATGACTAGAATACTACCTAAATCACCATGTAAACTAATGGAGAAGTCAATATTTGAATTTAAATCTACTGTATTTATTTCATCGTGTTCAGCTATAAAAATCGTACTACCGTTAAATGATGCTACATCAGATGGAGCGTTTACCTTTTGCAATTGAAAATGATATCCATAAATCTCTTTTAAAAGTTCTGAATTTAAAATGTCAGGTAGCTCACCAGTGTAATTAATTTGGGTATCTCTATCTTCCAATAAATTTTTTCTCAACACAGCAAGAACAGGAATTGTCTTTGATGAAAAGCTAATAACATTTTCTGCATCTAGCCCATGTAGATGAGCAATTCCCCATTCTAACACACTAGACAGTGGATGACCTAACCTTATGTAGTCATAGGCTGTGGGCAATACAGCTAGAGCTCCAGTACTAGCATTATTTTTACTATAAAGAGTTTCTAACTGGTCTAGGAATTGAGTTTTTGCAAGCTTTTCATTATAAATATCCAGTCTATGTGTCGTAAGACCTAACCAATCTGCAGGATGATTTTTAATGATATCTTCTATATAATTGAGAACTTTATTGTCTTTCATAAGTATTAAAATAATGATACAAAAATATAGATTAATTAAGGGTCTAAGGAAGGTTTAACAAGATGTTTAATATCCTATGTTCTAGTCTTAAAAATTTATCTAAAATCTTGATGATTATTTATCATATCATTCACCTAACGAATTCAAAAACAATGCTAGAATTAGTCCTATAGTAGTGGCGATTCCAGTCCAATACTTATCTTTTTTAAATGATTTAGGAAACACTTCTAGGGCTAGTGATGCTACTACAGCGCCACCGGCAAAACTCTTGATGTAATTCAAGTATTCTTGCTTAACATCATATAGTAAAAAATGTCCCACTAATGCCGCCATAGCAAGTATTGCTGCTGTAGCTATCCATAATAAAAGCACTTTCTTTTTAGAATGGTTTTCAGCCATTTCCTTAGCGCCGCCAGCTGCTTCGGGTAAATTAGATAATAAAATTGAACCCGATAAAGCTGCTACAGATAATGGACCAGCACCTATTAAAGCAACACCTAATGCAAGATTCTCAGGGATACCATCTAAAGTGATTGCAGCTAGTAAACCACCACCACTGTTATTACCCCATTTTTTCTTAACTAGATAATCTAAGCCTGTAAAGGTGGTAGCTCCTATAAAAACAACCGCAAGAGTGATGTAAACTGAATTGTTTTCTAAAGCTGGATTAATAAGTTCTAGTAAGGCAGACACTAATAAAGCTCCGCCAGCAAGAGCTACTAGAAATCCTTCTGTTTTTTTAGATAGGCTACCATAAATACCCCATAATGCTCCAGCAATCAACGCCGCCGAAACCACAAATACCACAATACTAGTCGTCATATTTCATCTAATTTAGATTTTATGTGAGTTTGATTTATTCGCTTTCGCGAAAGCGAGTATCACATTTATTATCGACCATAAATACCTGAACTATAGATATGAAAACATATTGATGACTATAGAAACAAGTTTTATCTTTTAAAAATACTTAATTTAAAAAGCCCAAAGAAACATCTTGAGAGCCTTTGAGCTTTGAGGAAAGAAAATACTTTTATTTATACTAATTCTACTCTAAACCTGCATTAAACCAATAGTCGATACGTGTAGGCTCTTTTTGGGATGATGGTCTCTCACCACGATTACCTCTACCGCCACCAGATCCACCACGGCCACCGCCACGTTGATTACCTCCTCGCATGCTGACACCAGTATCTGATGGACTTTCACGATCTTTATTTTTTTCTGGCATGTTTGTAAAAATACCTATGGTAAGCTTTGATAAATCAAGTTTATCATCTTGAGTAATTCTATTCTTAGGGATTTTTATTGAATATTCAAGAGTATCTTGTTCTTCTCCGGTCATTTGATAGCCCAATGAGATGTCAAAAGCGTTTAAATCTTTATGGAATTCTTGTTGATCGCCATAGAAAGCATATTCTGCTTCACCTGGAATATTGGCAATGATTTCTTGATAATCGATAGATGGCGCCTCGTCAGTGTTAGTTTGCGGTCTAGAAGATCTATTAGGACGTTGTGGTGTGTTGTGGTATGGATACCTAACAAAAACGTTTCGCTCTTTATTACCAGTTTCATCAAAGTAAACGGTAAGTCCATGTCTAAGAATAGAGAGCGTGGTTTCTTTATGTGTAGTACTTATGTTTAAAAATATATAATTAGAATCCTGATCTATTGTATAATTGATATGATGATCTGTGATACGTGTAGCGTCTGTAGGTTCTTGTATCATTGCTAGCGCACTATTAGTGGTAAATGCCGCAATACATAACCATAAGAATCCTTTAAATCTCATAACTGTCCTTTTAAGTTGGCCATATGACTACTGGAACTTAAAAAAGTTTAAAGAATAAAAAAACCGCAAAGACTAATTAGTCATTATAGATGTCAAATGATACGGCTACAGATTGCATTAAATCTTCATTTTCAAAATCTTGATCAGACATTTTAGAAAGTCGTTCTAGATACTTGTCAAACTGTCCATTTTTAAAAATAGTAAGCATCTTGCCGCCATGGATACAACGAGCAGCATGCCAGATGTTGACAGGTACGGTTATCGTGTCTCCTTTCTCAAGTATAATAGTTTGATCATCAAAAATTAACTCGACCTCACCTTCTAAGATGTAAAAGACTTCTGTCATCAATTTATGATGATGTCTCGGTAAATAAAAACCAGGTTTTAAAGTATCCTCAACAATACATAATTCTCCATTAGTTTGATCTGAGGATAGTTTTACAAAGCAGTGATCTTGTGAGTAGTTATAATTTTGGCCTTCGCCGTTTCTTATGGTTTCTACCTTATTCATATCTTTAATTGATTTTAATTCCACCATTTCGCGCAAGCGTGTAAAGGATCTTATTGATACTATAAAGCCTAAGCAATTTCCTAAACCTTTAAAATAATTTTTTTCTTAAGGCGATTAACCCTAACACACATATGATAAATAGTCCCATAAGACTAGCACCCATGGCGACATCTCCATAGAGAAATTTGCCTATTGAGAATAAGAGACTATAGACACTGATGATTCCCATAAAAAAGCCTAATATTTTTATTGGAAAATTATGGAACTTTGATTCTTTACCAAAGATGACGTGATTAAAATGATCTAAAGTCTCTGCCTGTGTAGGTCTGGTAGCAAATGTGGCGATAAGCCATGCAGTGGTGGTTATTACAACATTAAAACAGATCTTTTCATATCCTGCCCAGTTTGCAAATAATTGAGTGTCTAAACGGCTGTCTGCAAAAAAGATCATGGCGATGATTAGCGAGCTAGCCATAGCCGTAATTTCACTCCATGGATTTATACGATGCCAGAACCATCTTAATATAAAGAGTAAACCAGATCCAGCACCTATTTGTATGACTAGATCAAAAGCATCTTTGGCCTGTTCTAAAACTAGGGATAGTAAACCAGCACAAGCCATCATAATAACGATAGAAACTCTACCAACTATAATTTTTTGTTTTTCGCTAGCGTCCTTTTTTACAAACCGCGCATAGAAATCGTTCACCACATAACTAGAACCCCAATTTAAATGAGTGGATATCGTACTCATAAAGGCTGCTATTAAACTAGTAATGACTAGACCTAATAATCCCGCTGGTAAAAAGGTGAGCATCGCTGGATAACTCAAGTCATCTTTTACAAACTTTGGATCTAGATTAGGAAATGCAGTTGCCAGTGATTCTAAATTAGGATATATAATAAGAGAAGCCAGCCCTATTATAATCCATGGCCATGGACGTAGTGCATAGTGTGCTAGATTGAAAAATAATACCGCCCATGTAGCATTTTTCTCATCCTTTGCAGCAAGCATGCGTTGTGCCACATATCCACCACCGCCAGGCTCTGCACCAGGATACCAGGTACTCCACCATTGAACTGCAAGAGGTATTAGAAAGATGCCCATCATCAACTCTGTATTAGAAAAGTCAGGCAATAGGTTGATCTTACTCGCGACATTAGGATGCGTGATGAGGTTTTGCATTCCATTGACCTCAGGTAAGTCTAGAATGTACATAGTAGCCCATATAGATCCTACCATGGCTATTATAAATTGAATAAAGTCTGTAATTAAAACACCTTTTAGTCCACCTAGTAAAGAATAAAGAACGGTAACTATGGATGCAATCCACAGTGTCTCACCAGCTGTAAAGTTAAACATAACATTACCTATTTTAATAGCTGCTAGGCAAACAGTAGCCATAATAATGATATTGAATATAACACCTAGATAGATCGCTCTAAAACCTCTTAAAAACGCAGCGCTTTTACCTTGATATCTTAATTCATAGAATTCTAAATCTGTAGTAACTCCACTACGTCGCCACAATCGAGCATAGAAAAAGACAGTTAGCATACCAGTAAGTAGAAAAGCCCACCATTCCCAATTTCCTGCAACACCAGTGTCTCGCACAATTCCTGCGACTAGATTAGGCGTGTCTGCCGCAAAAGTTGTTGCGACCATAGAAACTCCTAAAAGCCACCACGGCATATTGCGCCCTGATAAGTAAAATGAAGAAGCGTTCTTAGAACTTTTCTTTGAGACAGCAATTCCTACAAAAAGGGAGACCAAAAAGAACGATATGATGATTAGGAAGTCAATGAGTTCTAGTGCCATAGGTAAAAGTTATTAACGATAACGTTTGAATTATTAGAATTGGTTAAATATAGAATAAAACATGAGTTTCATTAAGGATTCTTTGCTAGATTAGCATGGATTATATGAAAAACGCAATGAATCAAACGATTAAGAAAATAGGTGTAATGACCTCTGGAGGCGATTCTCCAGGGATGAATGCTGCTTTAAGATCTGTAGTACGTACCTGTGCATTTCATGGTGTAGAGTGTTTAGGTATTTATCGTGGTTATCAAGGACTGATAGAAGGAGACTTTAAAGAAATGACGGCACGTAGTGTCAATAACATTATTAATAAAGGAGGAACTATACTTAAAAGCGCACGCTCACAAGAATTTCGCACGGTAGAAGGAAGGAAGAAAGCATATGAGCATGTAAAGGCATCAGGTATGGATGCTCTTGTAGTCATAGGTGGTGATGGTAGTTTTACCGGTGGAATGGTTTTTAATGAAGAATTTAATTTTCCTGTAATGGGAATACCAGGTACTATAGATAATGATATTTATGGGACCAGCTCAACGCTAGGTTTTGATACAGCATTAAATACAGTAGTAGAATGTATCGATAAAATTAGAGATACCGCTAGTTCACATAATAGACTATTCTTTGTAGAAGTTATGGGACGCGATGTAGGGCATATAGCTCTTAATGCTGGAGTAGGTGCTGGAGCAGAAGAAATCTTAATCCCTGAAGAAGATATGGGAAAAGATCGTCTGGTAGAGAGTTTAAAGCGTAGTCGTGAATCTGGTAAATCTTCTAGTATCGTTGTCGTAGCAGAAGGTGATAAAACCGGCGATAATGTATTTGAACTTAAAGATTATGTAGAGAAGAACATGCCAGAGTATGAGGTGCGTGTATCGGTGCTAGGTCACATGCAACGCGGTGGATCACCATCATGTTGGGATCGTGTTCTAGCGAGTCGCATGGGTGTTAAAGCTGTTGAAAGCCTTCTAGAAGGTAAGACTAATTATATGGTCGGTATCAATAATAATAAGATAGAGTTATGTCCATTGGATATGGCTGTTAAAGGAAAAACTGAAATTGACACAGAGCTTTTAAGAGTATCTGATATCATGACGGTTTAATAGAATTTTTTAAATACGCTTTCGCGAAAGCGTGCAAACAACAATTAACAAGAACTAACAATTAAATAATATGAGTAAAAAACTGAAATTAGCAATCAATGGATTTGGTCGCATAGGTCGTATCGTATTTAGAGCAACTCTAGAACGTGCCAACGTAGAAGTAGTAGCAATCAATGATTTAGTAGATGTGGAGCAATTAGCATATTTACTAGAATACGATTCTGTACATGGGCGTTATGGTGGATCTATTGAAATCAAAGATGGAAACTTAATCATCGATGGTGTACAGGTACGTGTCACTGCAGAGCGTGACCCAAAGAACTTAAAATGGGATGAAGTAGGAGTAGACGTTGTTGCAGACTGTACAGGGATTTTCACTGATTTAGATAGTGCTCAAGCACATATCGATGCAGGAGCAAAGAAAGTTGTAATATCTGCACCATCTAAAACAGCGCCTATGTTTGTTATGGGTGTGAACGACAATGAATTAACAGCAGATCATAAAATTGTATCTAACGCTTCATGTACTACAAACTGTCTAGCGCCTATGGCAAAGATTCTTGATGATAACTTTGGTATAGCAGAGGCTTTAATGACTACGGTACATGCTGCAACGGCAACACAAGCAACTGTGGATGGTCCTAGCAAGAAGAACTATCGTTTAGGTCGTAGTGCTATGAATAATATTATACCTGCAACTACTGGTGCTGCCGTAGCAGTAACTAAGGTAATTCCATCGTTAAAAGGTAAATTAACGGGTATGGCTTTCCGTGTGCCGACTGTTGATGTTTCTGTAGTGGATTTAACGGTTAAATTAAGTAAAGAGACTTCTCTAGAAGAAATTAACAAAGCGTTTAAAGATGCATCTACAGGAGCTATGGCTGGTGTAGTAGGATATACTGATGAAGCTGTTGTATCTCAGGATTTTGTAAGTGATGCTAGAACTAGTATCTATGATGCAGGTGCTGCTATTGAATTGAACTCCACGTTCTTTAAATTAGTAAGCTGGTATGATAACGAGTTTGGATATTCAAATAAGTTAGTTGACCTAGCAGAGAAAGTACACTCGCTATAATTTTAAAAAGGCTATTGATTCTACATCGATAGCCTTCTTTTTTCTATCCAGCTCAAGGATAGACTTTATTAAATAACTTTTTATGATTTTAATTACAGATAGTGGCTCTACTAAGTGCGACTGGATTGCACTTGATAATAATGGAGAGCAATTGTTTAAAGTAAAAACTGGTGGTATGAATCCTGCGATTCTTACTATCGAAGAATTACCATTGCGCATTCTAGAAAGTGAAGAATTAGTAGCTCACAAAGACCAAGTAGAGCAACTATTTTTCTATGGTGCTGGTTGTGGTACTGAAAAGCCTAGACTAGCTTTGGAAAATTTATTAAAAAACTATTTTTCAAACGCGCAGGTAACCGTTAAAGAAGACACAGCAGCAGCAGTATATGCCGCAGTAGGTGATGAGCCCGGTATCGTTTGTATACTAGGAACTGGCTCTAACTGTTGTTTCAGTGACGGCGATACTATTGAGCAACGTGTAGTTTCTCTAGGGTATACACTTATGGATGAAGCTAGTGGTAACTGGTATGGAAAAAATCTATTGAGAGATTATGGATTTAAAAATATGCCGTCGGATTTAATGAAGAAATTTGAAAAGGCTTATAATATGGATCCCGATTACTTAAAATTCCATCTCTATAAGCAACCTAATCCTAATGCTTTTCTTGCTCATCATGCAGAATTTATATTTCAAAACCTTGAGGAACGTTACATTAAAAAGTTGCTAAGAAAGGGATTGCGTAAATTTTCTCGCAATATGATTTTACAATTTAGAGAAGAAATAAAATCATACGAAGTACACTTTGTAGGTAGTATTGCTCACTTTGCCCAAGCTAGAATAAAGCAAGTCGCGGCAGAATTTGGCTATGAGGTTGGTAATATTGTTCGTAGACCGATAGAAGGTCTTGTCGATTACCATAGAAATAAATTGAAAGCCTAAATAAATTTGATGTAGTCTATTTGTAATTCAAACGGACCTTCTTTTTTATCTAATAATATTATTCCCAATCGCAAGACATCGTCTAGTTGCGATTGGGATATTTTTTTTCCAGTTTGTTGACCTACCTTATATTCTTTAAATTCAGTTAGAGGTAATTGAATGGTTACCCATTCATTATTATCACTAGAAAAATGATGTTTATAATTAGGATTCCACCAAGAGCGATATGCGTCTAATTGAAAATAAAAGGAGCGTCCAGTACTTTTAAACTTAATTTCAACTACTTTATAATCTTTAAGATTATAATTCCCGTAGGGACTGCGATAACTGGCAAATCCTCCATTATTTTTTAACGATGTGGTACCCGAGAATAAAACGTAATTATCATAGGAGACAGCAGTACTTTGTGATAAACCACCCATAACACCGTCGTTAACAATAACCCAATCCATAGTATTCCCATCTTTACCAAAATTGATAATATCTGAAGTATACATGCTGCTTATGGGAATTAATAATAAAATGAGAAGACGTATCATAAGAGATAAGTCGGTTGATGAGGTAAAGCTTTCTGATGATTAGAAATATTTAACTTATCGCGTTCTTCAATAGCTATTGCCTTTGTATAAATTGTTGAATTTCTTTTCCATCTGTAAAATAATAATGCACAACGGTATGGTTAAGGTCTTCTATTTGAAATAAGAACGTTAATTCTTTTATTTTTCTGAAATCTATATCATTAATCATCCATTGTGGATAGCCATTTATTTGTTGAGTTATCTTTTTATCACAAAGAATTTTTTTAGCCCTTTTGTATAGTGTCCAAGGATGATTAGGCGCTAGTTTAACTATTAATTTATGAATTTCAGGATAACGATGAATAATTTCTTCCCAGATAGGAAGAGAATTGATGTTAGACTGCTTATAGCGTTGATCAGAAACCAGATTTGAATCAGTAGGTGATAATTCCTCTAATTCATGCCATTGATTTTTTTTGAAATAGAAGTATTGCAGATTGGTATGATCTTTTTTTAAGCCATCTTCATGTTGAAATATTACAACCTTAAATTCATTTGAAGAAATAGTGCCTTGATAATGTAAAGGTTTATCTTTTTTATTGGTAGGCCATATGCTGCCCGCGGGCAATTGTGGTAATTTATCATTTTCTACGACTGATTGCTCAATTATCATAGCAGGTAATAAGATAGGTCTCAAAGCTTCGACTATTGTATTGATGGTCGTTTGAGATAGGTGTACCTCTGGATCGCGACTATCCATTAAGGATCCATAGTCACCTGATGGTGTTTCAAAAAGACGTTTTAAAAATTTAAACATAAACAACTAGTTTAGTGAACAACAATAATAAAAAAGCACCAGAATAGACTGGTGCTTTAAAGTTATGGTAATAAAAAGAATTGAACTATTCTGTAGCCTCTGAAGATTCATCATCTGTTGATGCTTCTTCCTCTGCTTTTTTCATCTGACGTTCTAGAATATTAAGTTGCTTTTGCTTCTCTTTTATTAAGTCTAATTCTTTATCTAAAGCCGCAGTGTTCTTTTTCAATTGTATTACAAAAGGGTTTTTATCATCCTTAGTATTGATAAACTGCATGTTGTTCTCTAGCTGCCTTTTTTCATCCTGAATCTCATCACGACGTTTTCTCAAGTAAAAACGTTCGTTAGTAAAATCACGAGCATCTCCAGATTCTAAACTAGAAAGTTTAGATTGATATTTAAGCATTTCTGCATCTACAGCGCTCATTCCAGCTGCTTTTAATTTAGCCTGTAATAGTTTGTCAAACTTATCTTGGATATGACGTTTTGAATAAGGAACGCGACCTATTGCTGCCCAATCTGCCATGTGTTTTTCAACATCAGCTTTCATAGCCTCTTGATCATCTTGTGGCAACATTTCTTTTAACGCATCATAGACTTTCATCTTTGCTTCAAAGTTTGCTGCTTCCTCAGCGTTTTCTTCTTTCTTTTGTGCATTTTTCTTATCAAAGAAGCCATTACAAGCTGTCTGGAAACGCTTCCATATTTTATCACTTACCTTTCTAGGTACATGACCAATCTCTTTCCATTCGCTCTGAATACGCTTCATCACAGGTAAAGAACCGTTAAAATCATCACCAGCCAGATGTTGCTCTGCAATCTCAATAAGTTTCATTTTCTTATCCAGATTATCTTGTTGATCTTTTTTAAGATCTTTATAGAACGCGTTTTTGGCATGGTTAAACTCACGTCCGACAACTCTGAACTGTTCCCACAAGTGGTTGTTTAAAGCCTTTGTAGCTGGTCCAGTTTGTGTAAATAATTCTTTAAGGGCATTAACTTCCTCTAGACGATCTTGCCATCCTTTATGATTCTTTGCTCCAGCCGCAGTTATCTTCTTGATTTCAGCGATTATATTTTGTTTAATCGTCTGGTTTTTCTCGGCTAGTTTATCACGTTCTTCATAATAAGCTTGTCTCTTATCATGTATCACTTTAGTAGCTGCGCTAAATTTATCCCAGATAGGATCTCTATGTTCTTTGGCAACTGGTCCAGCATCTTCTTTCCACATGCGATGTAACTCTTGTAATTCACGCAATGCTTTATGGATGTCTGGTTCATTACCCAGCTCTTCGGCACGAGTAATAATTTTATTATGAAAATCTAAATTGCGTTCAAAATCTTTATCACGTAATTCTTTACTAAGGTCTATATAGTCATAGAAGTTTTGAGTGTGCAGGCGGTAATCATTCCATACAATGTTATAAGCATCATGAGGTATTTTACCAGTGTCTTTCCACGCTTGCTGTAAAGCATTAAACTTTTTAAAAGTAGTCCCTATATTTTCTTCTTCATCAATTAAGTTCTTAATAGACTCAATGATGTTTTTTCTCTTTTCAAGATTGTCTTCTTGTTCCTTGCGCTGCTGGCGTTGAAACTCACCTCGTTGCTTGCGATATAAGCTATGTAAATCGTTAAATTCTTTACTTATAGGATTATTGTATTCAAACTCTGGTGCAGGTGCTTCTTCTGTAGCAGGATTTGCTTTTACGAATTCTTCACGAGCTTCTTTTTCAGCATCTTGATCTTTTGATTCAAAAGCTTTTTTAATATCGTCTACGTGAGTTTTAATCGTGTTGATAGGAAAGTCCTGTATCAATTGTCTTAGAGATGCTACTAGAGCTGGCATTTCTAATGTATTATAGTCTGTATCAGGTAAAGTTTGAGCATCTACATCTTCAGCATGATCATCACTTTCGTCATCATTATCACTCGTGCTTTCTTCTTCTTTTACAGCGGCAATAGGTGTTTCTGTAGTTTCTTCACTAGTTACAATCTCTTGAGGAGTAACTTTGGTTTCTTCTACAGCAGTTGAAGGTTCTGTATTCATGTCCTTTTCTGGCATGTCTTGTGTGTTCTGGTCAGTGTTATTCACGTTTTCTAAATTTCCGTCTACATCGTTGTGCAGGTTGTCATTCGTATCCATATAATAGATTTAAAGGAGTGCAAGATAAAGAGAATCACTAGATATGGCAATCATTCTACAGGATTAGTCATTCCACAATTCCCAAGACTTCTCTGCTTGGTGAACCAGCATCTGATAACCATTAGTTACTCGAGCACCTTTTACCTTTCCCATTTTCATGAACATAGTGTTACTAGGATTGTAGACGAGATCATATAAAATATGATTTTTGTTCAAATGGTCGTATGGTAAATTAGGCTTGTCTTCTACATCGGGAAATGTTCCAACAGGTGTAGAGTTTATAATTAGTGAGATAATTTTAAGAACATCGCCATCGATCTTTTCATAGGGAATACTATACTCACCTTGTGGATTGCGAGAGACAAATAAATGCGGAACTTTAAGAGCGTCTAATGTATAAGAAATCGCCTTTGATGCACCACCTGTGCCTAGGATCAAAGCATTTTGTGTAATAGGTAAAAACGGTTCTAGACTTTTTGCAAATCCATAGACATCAGTATTATGGCCTATCCATTTATTATCTTCTATTACAACGGTATTTACAGCGCCTATAGCTTGAGCTTCAGGTGTCAGTTGATCGCAGATTTTAAGCATCGATTCCTTGTATGGAATTGTGACATTAAGTCCACGTATAATCTCATTTTTACCGTTGGTGGTTTTAGTGATAGGGTTGTAGGTCACGCTTTCGCGAAAGCGTAATAAATCAGCCTCAGTTGCAATCTCAAAATTGCGGTATTCATGATCTTCTAATCCCAGTTTCTCAAATTTTTCTGTAAAATAAGCTTTTGAAAAACTGTAGTCCAATCTCTGGCCTATAAGGCCAAAAACGCTATGCGGGATTTGCTTGTTGTCCATATTTATCAATAAGATATACGATTAAGAAACCAGCAAATATAAGCCCTATTGCTAGCCATGTATGTAATGCTGTTAAGTCTGGCCAGTAACGACTGTAATTTTCTAGTATAGGATTCCCACTCGCGTCTGTCATATAATTTCCAGCGATGTCTGTGGTATAAATTTCTTTTTTCCATGGCCATACCACGCCTAAGGACCCTGTTATAAAACCAATAATCATCGCATTAGTCTCGTTGCGATAATGTTTAAAGGTCCAGCCTAATAGGTGTGATAAGCTAATAAGCCCTACAAAAGATCCTAATAGAAAAACGCCTAATATGGCTAGTAAATCCATGTGAATGGGATCATTCCACCACGAGAAATCCCATTGAACAACAGCGACCATGGTATCAAAGAAAGCATTTATACTATCTACTAATAGTAATACATAATTGCCTAACAGGATAAGTATAAAGCTGCCACTCAGACCTGGTAAGGTCATCCCTGAAATACTTACCATACCACAGAAAAAGACAAAGAATAAGTTAGTATTATCTGTTGCGGGATCTAGTAATGAGGTTCCAACACCTATGGCGGTACCTATGGCTAGAATCATAATATTCTTGCGTGTCCAGGCATCGTAACCTCTCGAAATGTAATATACAGAGCCTAAAATCATCCCGAAAAATGCAGACCAGACCAGTATGGGGTAATTCTTAATAAGTACATCAAATCCTTTACTTACGGTAAAGTAGCTGAGGACTTCTCCAAGAATGATTAAGGATAAAAAACGACCGTTAATATATTCATAGAACGTTTTAAACCTACCGTTAAATAATAGTTTAAGTGCCTTAAGGTTGAGTTTTTGAAAAGAATATATGAACTCTTCATAAAATCCAGCTACATATGCCACAACGCCACCGCTTACTCCAGGAACTTTATTTGCGGTTCCCATAGCAATACCTTTTAAAACTAAGTAGAATTTATCGCTGAAACTGCGGGTAGGTTGTCGCACTAGTCGGTTTTTTTATGAGCTACTTTTTCTAATATAAGTATAAGCAAAAATCCTATAACCATTAGTATCGCAGCATACAAAATAAGAGCGTCACCAGAAAAATTTTGTGGTAAAATACTTTTTTCTAGAAATGGAACTTCCTCGCCGTGTGAATTGATTCTAGTTTTCAGAATCATTTTCCATGGCCATAATTTATTGAGAGAACCTATCATAAATCCTGTAAGCAATGCCAGAGTTAAGTTTTTATGATTTTCAAATAGCCAGGTCAGCGCTCTAGAAAATAGTTTAATCCCTAAGATTGCGCCTATCGCTACCATTAATAAGTTAGTAAAGTAATCCCATGCAACACTCCAATTGCCGGCAAGTATTGCTTCTGTAAATCCTGTGATAGAACTTAAAACCGTTTCATAACTACCCAGTAGGAGTAGTAAAAAAGCACCGGAAACTCCTGGCAGAATCATAGCAATAATAGCGATAAAGCCAGAAAATAATAAATACCACCAGCTTTCTGGAGAGGCAACAGGCTCAGCAACGGTGATCCAGTAGGATAGGGCAGCACCTATTACCATTATGGTGATGGCTGTGACATTCCAATGAGTAATTTGTTTTGCTATATATAAAATACTAGCAAGTACTAATCCAAAGAAAAAGGACCAAACTAGAATAGGATGTGCTCCTAATAAATAAGTAATTAACTTAGATAAACTTAGAATACTGATTGCGATTCCAGTAATCAATGATAGTAAGAAACCTAGGTTATAATTTTTAAAAGTAGCAGCTATACCTATTTTAAAAAATGATTTTAAAACACCTATATCTAATCCATCAATAGTTTTTATGAGTTCTTCATAAATACCAGTGATAAAAGCGATAGTACCACCAGAAACACCTGGCACAACATCTGCTGCACCCATAAGGATTCCTTTAATTGCTGTAGCGATATATTTTTTCAAAGCTTGATTTTTTAATGGTATCAAAAAAAAGCCTCAAAGAGGCTTTTTAAAAATTATCTATGGATAGTCTGTGTTCTATCTGGACCTACACTTACCACTTTGATAGGAATTTCTAATTCTTTTTCAAGGAAGTCGATGTATTTATTTAATTCTGCAGGGAATTGAGAAGGATCAGTCATTTTTGTTAAATCCTCTTTCCAACAAGGAAATTCAGTATAGATAGGAGTTACATTTTCGGCCTCGATATTATATGGTAAATGATGGATGGTTTCACCTTTATATTCATAACCAGTACAAACCTGTAAACTATCAAATCCAGACAGTACATCGCCTTTCATCATCATTAATTGTGTAACGCCATTAATCTGACAAGTGTACTTAAGAGCAATAAGGTCCAGCCATCCACAACGACGTGGTCTACCTGTAACGGCACCAAATTCATGACCTACTTTAGCCATTTCGGCACCTACCTCATCAAACAACTCAGTAGGGAATGGTCCACTACCTACACGAGTAGTGTAAGCTTTAAAAATCCCATAAACTTCACCTATTTGGTTAGGTGCAACACCTAGTCCAGTACAGGCACCAGCAGCTGTGGTATTAGAAGAAGTTACAAATGGATATGTACCAAAGTCAATATCTAACAAAGAACCTTGAGCACCTTCTGCAAGTATTGTTTTTCCATTGCGTTGTGCGTTTTGGAAATATTCTTCTGAGTCGATGAATGTTAATTCTTTTAATCGCTCTACTGCTGTAAAGAATTCCTTCTCTAACTCGGCAAGGTCGTATTGAATTTGAACATCATGAAAACCTATTAATGCTTCATGCTTATTTGCTAGATTACGATACTTTTCCTTCCAGTTATCCTGTTCTAGATCACCTATACGCAAACCATTACGGCCTGTTTTATCCATATAAGTAGGTCCTATACCTTTAAGAGTCGAGCCTATTTTTGCTTTACCTTTAGATGTTTCAGATGCAGCATCTAGTAAACGATGTGTCGGTAAAATGATATGAGCTTTTCTTGAAATGATCAATTTACTCTTATAATCTATTTTAAATTGTTCTAGCCCATCTAGTTCTTGAACAAAAACTACCGGATCGATAACAACTCCATTACCTATAACATTGATAGCTTTGTCGTGAAAAATCCCAGAAGGAATCGTTCTTAAAACATGTTTAATACCATCAAATTCTAGAGTGTGTCCTGCGTTAGGTCCACCTTGAAATCTCGCGATGATATCATAGTCTGCAGTTAATACATCTACTATTTTTCCTTTTCCCTCATCGCCCCATTGAAGGCCGAGCAATAAATCTACTGCCATTAGTCTTGTTTTTCAGTTGTGTTTTTAAGGCCGTAAAAATATAAAGAATGATTGGTAATTGTAACATTAAAAATCTCTTCAATAGTCTTTTTTATTGACTCTATTCTCGGGTCACAAAATTCGATAACTTCACCGGTATCTGTAAGGATTACATGATCATGTTGTTTATCAAAAAATGACTTTTCATAATGTGATTGATTTTGACCAAATTGATGTCTTCTTACCAGACCGCTGGCTAATAATAATTCTATAGTATTATAAAGCGTGGCGCGACTTACACGATAGTTTTGATTCTTCATTTTTATGTATAATGACTCCACATCAAAATGGTCTTCACTAGCATAAATTTCATTCAAAATGGCATAACGTTCAGGTGTCTTGCGATGCTTATTATCGGTAAGAAATTGAGTGAATACATTCTTCACTATTTCCTGTTCGTTCTCTAGACTGTTAATAATTTTACTCATATTTTTTATACTCTCGTGACTTTATCAATCCCGTTAAGCTTATTTAAATTTTCCATTAATCTTATGAGCATATTTTTATGGGGAACCACAACAGTGATTTCTCCTTTAAAAATACCATCATTACTTGTAAAACTAATGTTTCTAATATTTACGTGCATGTTCTCAGAAATAACTCTGGTCACTTCTTGAACTAATCCCATGCGATCAATTCCTGTGAGTATTACGTCTGCACGATACTCTTGTTGACTAGAATCGATCCATTTTGCGCTCATAATACGATATGCAAATTTACTTTGCATACTAATAGCATTAGGACAATTATTTTTATGAACCTTAATTCCGTCTGTGACAGTTATGAATCCAAAGACAGAATCGCCTGGTAATGGATTACAACACTTTGAAAAAGAGTAATCTAGTTTTTGTTGATCTTTCCCAAAAACTAACTGGTCATAATTTTCTGTAACCTCTTCTTTATGAATATCAGGATTCTCCTTAGGCTTTCTTATTTTATTTTTGATAAAAGAATACAAGGCATTACTGCGACTGTTAGCATATTCTTTAATCATCTTATTATCTATGGTACCTAAACCTACACGATAAAATAAATCATGACTCGTTTTTAACTTAAAGAAGTTAACCATTTGATTAATAGACTTCTCGTCTAATGGAATCTTTAGTGATCGCAATTTTCTATTAAGAACTGCTTTACCTTCTAGAGCGATGTCTTTTTGATCATCCTTTAGAGCAGATTTAATTTTTTGCCTCGCTCGAGCAGTAGTGGCATAATCCAGCCAGTTTTTAGTCGGTTTTTGATTCTCTGATGTAATAATATCGACTTGATCACCACTATTTAATTCATGTGATAATGGTACTAATTTACCATTTACTCTCGCACCACGAGTTTTAAGTCCGACCTCTGTATGTATACTAAAAGCAAAATCTAATGGTGTAGCACCTTTAGGTAAAGATTTTAATTCACCCTTTGGAGTAAAAACAAAAATCTCTTTGCTATATAAATTAAGTTTAAATTCTTCTACAAAGTCAATCGCACTAGAATCTGCATTTTCTAGCGCGTCTTGCAATCTATTCAACCAGACATCTAGTCCATCTTCCTGATTACCTTGTTTATATTTATAATGCGCGGCATACCCTTTTTCGGCAATTTCGTGCATACGTTCACTACGTATTTGCACCTCAACCCAGCGTCCATCTGGTCCCATCACTGTAATGTGTAATGCTTCATAACCAGTAGACTTAGGACTACTGATCCAGTCTCGCAATCGCACAGGATTAGGCCTAAAATGATCTGTCACTATAGAATAAATCTTCCAGGCGAGAAACTTCTCATTTGCTCTATCGCTACGGAAAACAATACGCACAGCAAATTTATCATAGACTTCATCAAAAGATACGTTTTGCTTTAACATCTTGCGACGTATAGAGAAAACAGATTTAGGTCTACCTTTAATAGTGTATTCTAGTCCTTCCTTTTCTAAAGAGTCGTCTATAATAGCAGCAAAGTCTTCAATAAACTGATCTTGCTCTTCTTTTGATTCCTTTATAGATTTCTGTATGTCATTAAAAACATCAGGTTCTGTATATTTTAATCCTAGATCTTCTAGTTCTGTCTTAATATTATAAAGTCCTAATCTGTGAGCAATAGGAGCATAGATATACAAGGTTTCACTTGCAATTTTCACCTGTTTATAATCAGGCATACTGTCCATAGTTTGCATATTGTGCAAGCGGTCAGCTATTTTAATAATAATAACCCTAATGTCTTCATTAAGAGTTAGTAACATTTTACGGAAATTCTCTGCTTGTTGAGAGATGTCTGCATCTTTTTTAAGGTGTGCAATCTTTGTTAGGCCATCTACTATTTTTGCGATGGTAATACCGAATAGTCTTTCAATATCATCTAGCGTGTACTCTGTATCTTCCACCACATCGTGTAAAAGGGCAGCGGCTATTGCACTGGCGTCTAGACCTATTTGTTTTGCCACAATTTTTGCCACTGCAATAGGATGAAAAATATAAGCTTCTCCAGATTTGCGACGTTGTGGTGCATGCGCTTCAACAGCAATATCAAAAGCCTTTCTAATCAGCTTTTTATCTTCGTCTGTAAGCGTTTGGTAACTTATTTTAAGTAAGTCTTTATAGCCTTGCGCGATGCGTTTATTCTCTTCTAGAATTTCTAGTTCTGTCATATAGTAAAGTTACACTTCTCTTTTTAAAAGACAATGGTTTTAAGAGCAGATTGTTAGGTTTTTTGACGCTTTCGCGAAAGCGTAACCGAAATACTTTTCATTACTTTAAAAACATTAATTTTTCACACCTATCATTACCCCAAATCTTCCATCCATTTGCTCAATGCCGTTTGCAGGATCATAGATGCGAGAAACAAAGCCATCCAGATATAAGGCATTATTACAGCCATGCTGTAAGTAAAAAGTAGCTAAATCATAGAAGTTTATCTTTTCTCGAGAAATGACTAGCAATAAACGTCCATCTGGTAAAATGCCCACGGCATTGCGTATATGAACATTCTTAGAACCTTTATTAAAAGCGGGATGAATCATTCCATCTATAACTAGCATGGGACCAGATTGTGTCGCATTTTTAATATTACTCAAATCGGTAAGATCTTGTGTTGATGTCACCTTTGCTGTTCCGTCTTTAGTTAGGTAAAAAACGCCATTGGGCTGCAAGTAGAAATTACCATATCCAGTAGTTGTAGTATCTATTTGTTTATGAATAATTCCATTTTCTATATAAAGGCCTTGCGGTGAGTGGTCTTTAAGATACATCCCAGCATTCATGGCATAGATAAGGCTATCTCCATTCTGGTCGAGATGATTTTTAAGATTATTAAAGGTTTCAATCTTTTCCCCTTTATTATTTAACCAGTATAACTTTAGATTTTGTTTATTAAGGTCAATCACCTTGATATGAAAACGCTCATCTTCTATCGTTAAATCTTGAGCATTATGGCAAGAAGAGATGAAAAGTGTAGGTAATAATATGAAAAGGAAGTGTCTATAATTCATAGATGATAGATTTGAGTTTTAAAGGTATGAGATTGTAATAACAGATTTTTGAATTTGTTAATGTTTGTTAACGTTTTCATAGCATTTATGATAAGAACAGTAAGATGATATATTTTGTAGTCCTAAATTTTACTTTATCATAATCACATGAAAAAATCAGGCTTACTCATAGCAATGATGTTCCTTTTTGCGTTCTCTACATCTTGTAAGACAGCACAAAAGGCAGTTGCTGCAAAAACTGAATCAGAAAAAACCAGCAAGAAAAAACCAAAATTCAAATCCTACAGCAAGGTCATTACTACTGATGCGATAACCGATGATGGATTGTTTAAAACACATCAAGTAGACGACGATTTTTTCTATGAGATCCCTAACGACATGCTTGAAAAAGATATGTTATGGGTGACACGTATCGCGCAAATACCATCTAATCTAGGTGGTGGATATATGAATGCTGGTAGTAAAACAAATCAACAAGTAGTTGCATGGGAACGTTTTCAAAATAAGATCTTACTTAAGGTAAAGTCCTATAGTGAGGTAGCATTAGATTCTACAGCAGCGATAGGTAACTCTGTAAAGGTTAACAATTATGAGCCTATCATGTATGCGTTTGATATAGAAACTTTCAGTGCAGATTCTACTGCCACAGTTATCAATGTAACTAAATTTTTAAGTACTGATGTTCCCTCCATAAGTGGATTAAGTTCTCGATTAAGAAAGCAGTATAAGGTGAGAAGCTTAGATAAGAATCGCAGCTTTATCAATTCTGTAAAGTCATTTCCAGAGAATATAGAAGTAAAACAAGATTTTACTTTTACAGCGTCAGAGCCTCCATCTAACAGTTCTGTAGGTTCTATAAGTATGCAGGTAAATCAGTCGATGATTCTGTTACCAGAAGTCCCTATGCAACCTAGATTATTTGATCCTAGAGTAGGGTTTTTTACGGTAGATCAAATTGACTATTCTAGTAAAGCGTTAAAAGCAGATGAGAAAACCTATATACGTCGATGGAGATTAGAGCCTAAAGATCCAGAAGCTTATGCACGTGGAGAATTAGTAGAACCTATAAAGCCGATTATCTATTATCTAGATCCAGGTACACCAGAAAACTTAAAAGAATACATCAAACAAGGAATAGAGGACTGGCAAAAGCCTTTTGAAACCGCAGGATTTAAAAATGCGATTATCGCGAGAGATGCGCCTACACCAGAGGAAGATCCAGAGTTTAGCCCAGAAGATATTAGATACTCTGTAGTGAGATATGTAGCTAGTACAACACGTAATGCCGTAGGACCATCTGTAAGTGATCCACGTAGTGGAGAGATTATTGAAAGTGATATCATCTGGTATCACAATCACTTAAGATCTTATAGAAACAGATATCTATTAGAAACTGGAGCAGCTAATCCTAGCGCTCGTACTTTAGATACAGATACAGAAGAAATGGGTGAAATGATGCGCCAGGTAATCGCTCATGAAGTAGGACATGCATTAGGTTTTCCTCACAATATGGCTGCTAGTTATGCATATGATGTAGAGGATTATAGAAACGGTGCCTTTACTCAAGAAAACGGTATCGCGGCTAGTTTAATGGATTATGCTCGTTATAACTATATCGCACAACCTGGTGATGAGAATATCAGGTTTGTACGTCAGATGGGACCTTATGATCATTATGCAACTAATTGGGGTTATCGTGTGATTCCTGAAGCTGCATCTCCAGAAGATGAAGTGGCTACTTTAAATAGTTGGATCATGGAAAAAGCTGGTGATCCTACATATAAGTTTGGTCGTCAGAGCAGCCGTTTTGATCCACAATCTCAAACAGAAGCGATAGGTAACGATCCTATTAAAGCGAGTACTTATGGAATGAAAAACTTGAAATACGTAGCGCAAAATTTACCTTCATGGACGTCTAATCAAACAGATAATTATGACGATTTACAAGAATTGTATGGTGAGTTACTAGGCGTGTATTCTAGATATGCTGGTCATGTAGTGACTAATGTCGGTGGCGTTAATGAAGATCTTAAAAAACCATCACAGTCTGGAACTGTTTATAGTACGGTAGATAAAAAGACCCAAAAAGAATCGGTTCAATGGGTTATAGATAATGTCTTTGATACACCTAGCTGGCTAGTTGATAAAAATATCGTTCAAAATATAGCGCCTCAAGGTTACTTTGAAAGGTTAAGATCGATACAAGCTCGCCAATTAAATAGTTTATTGAGCTTTGATCGCATCGGTAGATTAATTAATTCTGAAACTGTAGATACTAATTATTACACGGCACTAGAAATGCTTCAAGATGTTAGAAAGGGAATCTTTTCAAAATCTACTACAGATATCTATAAGAGAAATCTACAAAGAGTTTATATCGATCGACTAGCTTACCTTATGACAGAAAACTCTACTCGTAGTTCTTATAATATCCCACAAAGTGATGTAAGAGCATTAGTAAGAGGTGAATTAAGCACCTTACAATCTACCCTAAGCAGTAAGAGAAATTCAGCATCTAATCAGGTCAATAAATACCATTATGAAGATTTGCTAGCTCGAGTTGATTTAATATTGAATCCTAGATAAAGTAAGTTGATTTCATATTTTAAAAAGCAGTCTGAGAAGGCTGCTTTTTTTGTTTCCGCTTTCGCGAAAGCGGAAACATTACAGATCTTGCGGTAGTTGCTTAGTATTTAAACGATGAAAAAGATATGCGGCTATTAATCCTACTAAAGCAAATATAGCAAGCATTAGAAACACCTTTTGAAAACCTAGCGCGCCAGGTGAATCGTCTAATAGTATTCCCATTGCCGGACCCATAAATATATCTGGCGTATAGCCTATTAATGATATAAGTCCTACCGCAGTACCGGTAACGGCCATAGGTATTTTTCCTTCTTGTATGGCAGAGAAGTACAGCGTTCTAAAAGCATATACTCCTGTAGCAACTGTTATTATTGTAAAACCAAAAAGAATCGTGGTATGAGCCTCTATAAAACCTAATGCAAATATTAACGCTCCTATGATGGTAATTGCAAAGCTGATGATCATCATTAATGAAGATCGAGTTTTGTCTGCCAGTAGTCCTATGATGATACCGATGATGATACGTATGCCCAGTAAATTACTACCTATAGCGGCAGCATCTGTTTCATTATATCCCATGACTTCATTAGCATATTGAGAATAAATATCTGTGATTTTATAACCAGTATAAGCACACAGTATAATAATCATCAATAACCAAACTGAAGGTAGTTGAAGTACTTTAAGATAATTGTTGAAGACCTGACGGGTAGATATTATTCTTGGACTACCAGTTTGCTGATTGGGATTATCTTTTAATACGATGATCAATAAAACTCCTATTAAAGTGATGATGATAGAACAAATAAGAACGACGTATCGATATGCTTCTTTACGTTCTAGTAAGCTAGAAACTTCGATCTCATTTACTAATAGTATTGAAAAAATAAGAATACCTAACCATCCAAAGGCAAACGAAACTAAACCACGACCACCATCCAGTAGTCCAAAGGCGATACCTTGTCGGTGTTGTCCACCCCAAACTCTGGTCGCTTTAATCATTGCTGCCCAGAAGAGGAAAATAGTCGTAAAACCCCAGTAACCATAAAGAATGCTTAGTCCTAAATATGACGGATATGTAGACATGTATATTCCACCTAACGCCGTTAGAAATAAAGAGAAAGCCATTAAGTAGCGTGGTTGAAATTTATCTGCCAAGCTACCGCCCAATAGGTATGAGATAAAAGCCACGATGCCATAAACTGAAAAACAAGCTCCTAATTCTAAATTGCTAAGTTCAAATAGGTCTAGTACCGTAGGTCTAAAGATGCGAGCTAGTACAAAGGGTAGAATAAAATTTGCTTCTCCAGCAAGAATGAGGAGAATGATATTGAATGATTTTTGTCTTTTACTTAAAATGCTATTACGATTTGAAGTAAATGTAATAAATAGATATCACAGAATATAGGCCATAAAAAAAGGCTGCCTATTAAAGCAGCCCTTTCATAAATTATGAAACGATTTAAATCGTGATAGACTTGTAAAAGGTCTTCCCAGCAGATTTCATTACAATGAAGTATTCACCTTTTTTATCAGAAGATAATTGGTAAATTCTATTCAACACCGCAGCGTCTGATATCTCATCTTCATGGATTAAACTGTCATTATAGTAAATCTGTACATCTAATACTTCATCGCTAGAAGCTAATTGTGATATTAGAATTTGATTGTTTTTTTGCATTGCAATAGGTTTATAGAACACATTCTCTGTTGAGAAAGTTACAATACCATTGTTAACATTAAATTGTTGACTTAATAGCTGACTGTCTTTATCTAGCTCAATTCTATAAGTTCCATTTTCTAGAGAGGTTAAATCAAACTGCTGTTTATAATTACCATTTAATTGTATCGTCTCGCTATAAAGAGTTGCCTCTGTCGCATCTTTAATAGTCAGTAAATGACCTTTCTTCACATTGTTAAACTGTACGGTAGTTACATTTGTTGCAGGTACAGTGTTTGTCAATTTCGTCGCATAGCTTGTTAACGTCGTTAACATAAGGGCTATAATTAATAAATTTTTCATTGTTTTCATCTTTTTATATTTTAATGATGATTTACATGACAAATTTAAAGTGCTATGCACGCTTAGAAAACAACAGATTTGACTATGTTGTATGCTATATTAACTCTTTAGACCAAACTATAACGTTTTCGTATTAAAATAACATATAATTAAGAAATTTAGCCCGACCTTTGTGATGTTAAATAGAAGTCATATGTTACTTAAAAAGCCCACTTTAAAGAAAGTTAATCCAGATTTTGGGAATTCTATTTTTGTTCAAAAAAGTACAACAGAACGTAGTGAACTAAAACCTTTCTGGCATTTTCATCCCGAGATTGAATTAGTATACGTTAATGAAGGTCAAGGAAAACGCCATATAGGAAACCACATGTCCTACTATAATGACAGTCAATTGTTATTGATAGGTTCTATGTTACCACATATAGGATATACAGACAGACCTAACCATGGATCTGAATTACTCGTGCAGTTCTTACCTAATTTTTTAGGGGACGGCTTTTTTAATGTTCCAGAGATGGAACCAATTAAACACCTATTTGAAAGAGCAAAGAACGGTTTGCTTTTTAAACAACAAACTCAAGAGCAGTTAGGAGATCAAATCCATAAGTTACACGAGTTGAAAGGATTTGCTAGAACATTATTATTGCTAGATATATTAAATGAACTGGCCATTACTGATGATTATGAAATCTTAAATGCAGAGAGTTTTACCTTTGAGACTGAATTGCAAGACAATTCTAAAACCGAAATCATTTATAAATACATCAATCAAAATTTTCAAAACCACATACCGTTAGAGGAAATTGCTAGTCAGGTAAGTATGACCGTGCCGGCTTTTTGTCGCTATTTTAAAAAGACATCTGGTAAAACGTTTACTAAAATTGTAAATGAGTATAGGGTAGTGCATGCTACAAAGCTATTGTCAGAAACACAACTAAGTATAACCGATATCTGTTTTGATTGTGGATTTAACAACTTCTCACACTTTAATAAAATATTTAAAGAGTTTACTGGTAAAAGCGCCAGTAAATATCGACAAGAGCTCAAGCAAATACTTCAATAGCATATGATATCGCTTTTAGTGATTCTATATTTAAATCATTTTAATTTTAACGATTAATAGGTTCAGTTGTTAATAGACCTATAATAGCTCGTTAATTTATCGCTCATATAGTGACTATTCTCATTTATTTAACGGGATAGCTTATCGTGCAGCTCTATATTTAAATAAAAAACAATGAGCGATAAAATCACAACCATAAACCCAGCAACCGGAAAAGATATCAAGTCATATGACTTAATGACTGAAGAGCAAACCTTGCAAGCTGTAGAGAATTGCCATAAAGCTTTTAAAAACTGGAAAGCGACGCCTATTGAAGAAAGAGGTAAGATTATAAAGAAAATAGGAGAGAAGCTTAAAGAGCATCAAGAAGAGTTTGCGCAATTGATGACAGAAGAAATGGGGAAACTCTTTAAACATGGTAAGCAAGAATTAGATCTGTGTGCCGGTATTTGTGAATATACTGCTGCAACTGGAGCAAAAGAATTGGCAAATGAAGAAAAGGAGCTGCAAAATGGCGGAAAAGGAATTGTCTCTTATGACCCAATAGGTGTTATTTATGGTATACAACCATGGAATTACCCAGCATATCAAGTGGTTCGATATTCGATTGTAAACCTGATGGCCGGTAATAGTATTTTATTAAAGCATGCTGGTAATGTAACGGGTAGTGCCTTAAAACTAAAAGAGATTTATGAAGAAGCTGGATTACCTAAAGATCTATTCACAGTATTGATTATCGATCATGATGTCAGTGAGAAAGTAATAGAGCACGATTTAGTACGTGGTGTCACTTTTACAGGTAGTTCAAGTGGTGGAAGCAAGATCGGTGAGCAAGCAGGTAAAAATATTAAAAAGACCGTATTAGAACTAGGTAGTAATGATGCTTATATCGTCCTTGAAGATGCAGATATTGAACTAGCTGTAAAAACTTGTACACGTGGTCGTATCTATAATAATGGTGAGACCTGTATCGCTGCAAAAAGATTTATAGTCGTAGATGCTGTTTATGAAGAATTCAAAAAAGGCTTTGTAGAGCGCATGAGTAATATCAAACATGGAGATCCTATGGATGAAAATTCACAATTAGGACCTATGGCTAGAAAAGACTTGAGAGAAAAAATCCATAATCAAGTACAAGAAAGTATAGAAAATGGTGCTGAGGTATTGTGCGGTGGAGAAATACCAGATGGTGATGGTTATTATTATCCATCTACCGTATTAGGCAATGTAACTCCAGGACAACCGGCTTATGATGACGAGCTATTTGGACCAGTTGCGTCTTTAATAAAAGCAAAGGATCAAGATGATGCCATGCGCATTGCAAATGACAGTCGTTTTGGACTCGGTGGCGGAATCTTCTCTAAAGATGAAGATAAAGCCGTTGAATTAGCACAAAATCATTTTGATACAGGAATGGTATTCATCAACTCCTTTGGACTAGCTCAAGTAGATATGCCATTTGGTGGAGTAAAAGATTCTGGTTTTGGTAGAGAACATGGCGGCTTTGGTATTAAAGAATTTGTAAACGTAAAAGGGATCAGTATTTTATAATATTGATATAACATCAGATATAGAAAAAACCACTGTGAGAGCAGTGGTTTTTTTGTTTTATTTATTTCGCTTTCGCGAAAGCGTAATCACAGTTACTTCATTGCAGTAACTTAGTAAAGTGCTAGTTTAACAACAATGCTGAGGTCTCAAAATTCACATAAAGAAAGACGAAGCAATCAACCTATCTATACCTTGAACCCAGAATGATAATGGTTGTTATTAAGGAAGATATAGCGTTGTTTTTAACTCATTTGTTTGCTATAGACCGTTTTCTTTTTTCCAATCGGTTTTTAAATACTTCAAAGCATCTTCCAAAGCTTTTCTTGATGATTTTGGGTTGTAACCTAATTCTTTTCTAGATTTACTAATATCATAATCTTGATTTAAACCATAAAACATATCTAAATAATGTCTCTGTAATAAAGGTTCTTTACCTGAAAGTTTACTGCTAAATTCCATTAAACCAGCAACAGAGTACAATAAACATTTTGGCACTTTTTTAGGCATTTTTAATTTTAATTCAGGATATAATTCCGATGCTATTTTCACTGTTTCTTGTAACGTAGTGTGTTGTTCGTTTGATAAGATATAGCGTTCTCTATTTCTACCTTTTTGCATAGCACTATATAGACCAGAAGCTACATCTTTTACATCTACCCAATTTAAAGTTACATTGGTGTCTACAGGTATTTCTCCATTTAAAACTTGCAATACCAAATTATTAGAATAACTTAATTTATATGCTTTATCACCAATCATAGCAGAAGGTAACACAAGAACAGTTCTAATATCATATTCTTCACCCAATTCTAATGCTAGCTTATCTGAATCATTTTTAGAGTTATAATACCAGTTTCTTCGGTCTTTATTATAACCATTATCAACATTTGCGGGCAATTTTGTAAAATCCAAGCTAGCTACTGAACTTACATAAACAATGTTTTTAACACCACATTCTTTTGCCATATCAAACACGTTTTGTGTTCCTTGCATGTTGTTGTCATAAATTTCCTCTTTTGGGTTTTTAGCCCACATACTGAAGTTTGCGGCAACTGCATATAAGTTGGTAACTCCTTGAAATGCTTTTTTAAGTGATGTCCTATCCATAAGATCTGCCTGTACCACTTCACAGTCTAAACCTTTAAAAGGGTCAGTGTTATTGATGTTTCTTACAGTAGTTCTTACTTTTTGGTTGTTGGAAAGTAAAAGTCTAATTAGGTTGTTTCCTAAATGTCCATTACCACCAGTTACTAATGAAATTTCTTCGCTCATAATCTTAAATTTTGTTTGAGCAAATTTCAATACCTCTTATCAGATTAAAAATAACATTTGTTAGAAAGTGATTTGTTTTCTGATCCGACTTAAAGATTGTGGTTCCATTCCTAGAAAAGAAGCGATATTATCAATAGATACATTCAAAGCTAATTTTGGATACTGATTTACAAATTTTAGATAACGTTCTTTACCAGTTAAGGTTTGAAAATCTTTAACACGTTCTAATTTGCAACTTAAATGTTCGTTGGTTACTTCTTTGACAAAGATTGCCCAAAAATTTGTTTCCTTTTGTAAAATGTCGAAATCAAGCTTCGATATTTTTATAACTCTGGACTCTGTGATTGTTTCATAATAATCTAATGATGGTGTTTCTGTCATAAAACTATCTAAGGATGTAAAAAAATCTTGTTCTGTTACAAGATGCTGCACAACAATTTTTCCTTCAATGTTTTGAAACCCTTTTACAATTCCGGTGTCTAAGAAATAAATATATCGTTCCACTTTTCCTGCTTCTAAAAGATTAGTTTGAGCAGGTATTTCTTCTGAAACAAAATATTTTTTGATTAGATCAATATCTTTTTGAGTTAAAAGAACTCTCGATTGTATGTAATTAATTAGATTTTCCATTTTGTTTTGTAATGGTATTTAACGACAATAGCACAAAGTGAGTGAGACGTTTTAACCGGTGCATGTAGACCCTTTAGGTAGTTCTTTTAAGAAGTAAAGTTACAGAAATTACCATACATATAAGTAGCGCTATAATTTCAAATTTATCGATACTAGAAAATTAAAAAAAGCTCTAGGATCAATGAATCGATTCTATGAGCCCTAGGATATGAGTGTATAAAATTAAAGAAGAGGTTGCTAATTTCTTTGTTGCTAGTAGATTTTATATATCGTATTTTAAAAATTCACCATTTTCATCAAAGAGAAAATTTCGTTTTCCTTCTTCTAATTCCTGTAGGATTTGCTCTCTATTTTCTACATCACCTATCATTGGTTCAACATAATATTTTAAAAATTGACCTGGTGATACGAAACGCTCTTCTTTATCTAATAAATAAAGTGTTTCTGGAACGGTAGATTTTATGTGGTATTCACCAAAATAATTAATAAAAGAACGATAGATAGGTCTTTCTTTTAAACTCAAATTGATAAAGTTTAAATGAGCAACTATTTCTCTTAATTGAAATGTGGATAGTGGTCCACTAATTTTTTTTATCTGCTCCTTAAATATTGTATAACCTGCACAAGAGTCATTTAATACTGAAACAATAGCGAATTCACCCAGTTGTAACATTATTGCTTTTCCTGCCTGATTATCTATAAAGTCAAAACCACCAAATCTATTAATTGGCATAGCTTGTAAAATAAATATTGTTCCATAAACAGTGCTATCTATTTTGGCTTTGGTGTAGTGGCTTCTCGCTATGCAATGGATATGGTGAATATCCTCCCAATAATAATCATCTGATAAAAATCCAGAATCGATTCTTGTATCTCGTTCTGTTAGTAATGTTTTGTCTTTTAAATGGGTTTTGAGAAATATTAGACTCAACCATCTAAATAAGAAATGAACGGTTTTTGGGTTATTTTTAATTTCTTCTACAATTTCGGAATATGATTTACCTAACAGTTCGCTAATTGGCTCTTCATAAGTTTTACCTAATTCAGTGTTACATTCTTTGCAACAAGGAACTTTATATTGACTATACTTGAATTTAGTGCCATTTGGTAGGGTTACATATTCATTATGAAGGTTGTATTTTCTTAAAATCCAATCTGGAATAATATGTTCATCATTAAATTCTTTAGAATCTGATTTTGCTCCACAAATGAAGCAACAGTCTCCATTAGCTATGTCATCTAAAAAATGCTGAAGTCCGAAGAAAACTATTTCTCCTTTTCCGTTGATTACTGTTCTACTTATGTTGGATTCTTTTTCCAAATTACTGACCACTAGTTTTATCAACCCAAATATACTCTTTATCTAAAAAAATAAACGGATAAGCCCTTACTTAAAAGCGACTTATCCGTTTCTCAAAAAGCTTAAAATATTACTTTTTACCCAACCACACACGAGCATTTACAAATGCTTCTAGCCATGGTGTTACTTCGTCATTCTTGCGGTCAGTAGGGTAGTGTGCCCAGTTCCATGAGAATGTAGATCGTTCTAGGTGTGGCATCATCACTAGGTGACGTCCATCTTCACTGTTCAACATCGCAGCGTTATAGTCAGATCCATTAGGATTTGCTGGATAACCTTCATAAGCATAGGTTGCAGGGATTTGGTAATCGCTGCGGTCTTTAGGTAAATGGAATTTTCCTTCTCCGTGTGCCGCCCATATTCCTAGTTTGCTACCTTCTAGAGATTGTAACATAATAGAATTGTTTTTGGCAATTTCTACACTGGTGAAATTACATTCAAACTTACCACTAGCGTTGTGCAACATCTTAGGCTTTTCGTCATGATCTGGATTGATTAATCCTAGCTCTACAAAGAGTTGGCAACCGTTACAAACACCTATACTCATGGTGTCTGGTCTTGCAAAGAAGTTCTTTAAAGCTGTGTTCGCTTTCTCATTGTATAAGAAGGCACCAGCCCAACCTTTGGCACTTCCCAATACATCACTGTTGGAGAATCCACCTACTGCGGCTATGAATTGTACATCTTCTAGTGTCTCACGTCCAGCAATTAAGTCGGTCATGTGGACATCGATAACTTCAAATCCTGCGAGGTACATGGCGCGTGCCATTTCTCTTTCAGAATTACTTCCTTTTTCACGTATTACCGCTGCTTTGATGCGTTTTTGCGGCAATTCAGGCAGTTTTCCTGTAAAGTGCGCTGGAAAGTTTAATTCTAGTGGTTGCTCTACATAGTTCACCGCACGCTCATCGGCCATGCCGTTAAACGATTGTTGTTGATCTAGTAGTCGTGAGGTTTCATACCACACATCACGCATATCATCTACATCAATGATATGATCGTTAATGTCTAGTACAGCCTCATCAATCGCGTGACCTATTTTATAGAAAGGTACTTCGGCTTTTAACAGCTCGCTTTCCACACTTTCATCGGTTACTTGTAATACGATTCCAGCATTTTCTGCAAAAAGGACTTTTACCATATCATGGCCTACACCGCTCAGGTCTAGATCCATTCCTACACCTAATGATGGGAAACACATCTCTAGTAATGTGGTGATCAATCCACCACTAGCAACATCGTGTCCTGCGAGCACTTTGCCTTGTTTTATTAAATTTTGTATTGCGGTAAACGCTTTCGCGAAAGCGTCACTATTCACAATCGTCGGGCATTCATCACCTATCGTGTTGCGCGTTTGTGCAAAACTAGATCCACCTAATTTGTGGTCATCGCCACTCATGTTGATGTAGTAAATAGGTGCGTTTTCATCACGTTGTAGTACAGGCTCAACGACTTTAGAAATATCATCACAAGACCCAACGGTACTGATGATCACCGTTCCTGGAGCAAGCACATCCATATCTGGATATTTTTGCTTCATAGAAAGACTGTCCTTACCAGTAGGAATGTTGATTCCTAATTCAATGGCAAAATCACTAACGGCTTTTACAGCACTGTATAAACGGGCATCTTCACCAGGATTGTTACATGGCCACATCCAGTTAGCACTTAGACTCACGCCTTTTAGACCTTTTTCTAATGGCGCAAATACCAGATTAGTAAGCGACTCTGCAATGGCATTGCGAGAACCAGCAGCTGGATCGATTAATGCGGCAACTGGTGCGTGACCTATCGTGGTCGCCACTCCATTTTTACCATTATAATCCATCGCCATAACACCGACGTTATTTAGTGGTAATTGTAGTTCACCACAAGTTTGTTGTTTGGCCACACGACCAGTCACACAGCGATCTACTTTATTAGTCAACCAGTCTTTACAGGCAACCGCTTCTAGTTGTAATACCTGGTAGAGGTAAAGGTTAAAATCTTTACCATCATAAGTTACTGGTGCATAGGTACGTTTGATGGTTTTATCATCCATAATGGTTTTAGGACTAGACCCGAACATGTCTTCTAGTGCCAGATCCATAGGACTGCGACCATCTTTTTCACTAAAGGTGAATTTATTATCTCCTGTAACTTTACCTACTTTATATAATGGTGCACGTTCACGAGCAGCAATTTCTTCTAACACAGGTGTGTCTTTTGTATCCATCACTAATCCCATACGTTCTTGAGACTCGTTACCGATCAACTCTTTGCGAGATAGTGTAGGATCACCTACCGGTAAGGCATCTACATCGATGACACCACCAGTTTCTTCTACCAGTTCTGACAGACAGTTTAAGTGTCCACCAGCACCATGATCGTGAATAGACTTTATAGGATTGTTATCACTTTCTACCAGTCCACGTATCGCGTTTGCAGCACGTTTTTGCATTTCTGGATTAGAGCGTTGTACAGCGTTTAATTCTAGACCCGAATCTAGTGCGCCAGTGTCTGCACTACTTACGGCAGCACCACCCATTCCTATTCTATAATTATCTCCACCCATAACGATGATGTCATCGCCTGCGTCTGGAGTTTTCTTTAAGGCTTGTTCTTTCTTTCCATAACCTATACCACCAGCTTGCATGATGACTTTATCAAAACCTAAGTTTTGATCACCTTCTTGATGTTCAAATGTCAATACAGAACCTGTGATTAACGGTTGGCCAAATTTGTTACCAAAATCACTCGCACCATTAGATGCTTTGATTAAGATATCCATAGGTGTTTGATATAACCACTTGCGTGCTTCAAAATTGTTTTCCCATGGTCGTTCTTCATTTAATCTCGAGTAACTGGTCATATAAACCGCTGTTCCTGCAAGTGGTAAAGAACCTTGTCCACCAGCAAGACGATCACGTATTTCTCCACCAGAACCGGTTGCAGCACCATTGAAAGGCTCTACAGTAGTAGGGAAGTTGTGTGTTTCTGCTTTTAATGATATTACCGAATCAAAAAGACTGGTCTGATATACGTCTGGTTTATTGGCTGTTTTAGGAGCAAATTGTTCAGCTTGTGGACCTTCTACAAAGGCTACGTTATCAGAGTAAGCACTCACGATACCATTAGGCCAGCGCTTAGATGTTTCTTTAATCAATTTGAATAGGGAAGTAGGCATCTCTTCACCATCGATAATAAAAGTACCGTTGAAGATTTTATGACGACAGTGCTCACTATTTACTTGAGAGAAACCGAAAACCTCACTGTCTGTAAGCTTACGATCTAGTTTTTCAGAAAGCTGGATCAGGTAATCGATCTCATCATCGCTTAGCGACAATCCTTCTTGCATGTTATAAGCAGCGATATCATCTATCTCTAAAACACCATCTGCAGTTACATTAATATCAAATTGTGACTGGTTAAGACCGTCAAATTTTTGCAATAACATTTTATCATACGGTGAGCTTTCCTCACAAGTATGGAATTGTTCTATTCTTAGAATTCCTTTAATTTCCATGTTTTGGGTGATTTCTACAGCATTTGTAGACCATGGAGTAATGGTTGTTGCACGTGGTCCCGTAAAGAATCCCGATAAAGCATCGGCTTCTAGTTTTGGAGCATCGGCAAAAAGCCATTGTAATTTTTGATCATCTTCTGCAGAGATCGGTGCTTGGGTTTGTACTGCGTAAACTGACTTGGACGGATTTCCGTAAAAATGAATCATTATGAGCGCTTTTATGGGCTATTGCAAAGATACTTTTTTAGGACTTTATTTTTAGGGTTTCCGCATTCGCGAAAGCGTAATTATTAACGACTTGTTTACAATACAGTAATCTGTTTTATTTAAATATCTTTGACCGCTATGAGGCTACTGAAACTGTACAATGTTTTCTGTTTATTATTAACCATTTCCCTATTAACCAGTTGTGGTTATAGCACTACAGAAGATGATAAATATCCCGATATGGCTGAATTTCCTGAAGTTGACGGAACAGGAATTGAACTAGAGAAATATCACATTAATTTTGAAGAAGTATATGTCATAGGTGATGATCTATTGGGAATTTCATTTAAAGAAAAAGAGATTTATGCAGTACGAATGGACCAGTCATTTGACAAACTGGATTCTGTAAAAATCAGCGAGTATTACTACGTATCACCAGACGGATTTGTTTATTTTAAAAAAGAAGATGATAGAATTGCTAAAGTGCACTATCTAGAAAAAAGGTTTCAAGATTTAGATGTTCATCCTTTTTTTAAAGAAAGATTTTATGAGTCAAAGCTTGCAGAACTAGCACCGCAATATGATTTTGAAGTGATGGAAAGAGCTACTGAAAAAGGTAAAGATTCTGTTAGAGAAATCGCTGCCCAGCACCATTATGACCAGATTAAAAATCGAGTAATTCCTGATATAACAAGCTATCACACATTGGATAATGATGCTTACTTAAGTAACGGCTATGTAAAACTAGGTGGCTTAATTATTCAAACGCAGGATGGTGATTTTTATATTCCTAAAGATATCAAAGCGCATCGATGGCATGATGAATTTAAATCAAGAATAGACTGGTTTAGATTGCTTGAAGATATTGATCAATTACCAGCAGTTGAAAAGTTCAGTACTTCTAACCACACATCTGTAGATTATTTAACGCTGTTTGATCAAGCGGTTATAGAAAATAGAGGCTCCGGTAATCACTATGTTTTTGGTTTTTATCCGGTAACCTATGATTATTATACTCTTGAATTCAACGGCAAAACGGCAAAGTTTAAATCCTATGATAGTGTGATGAGCGCATTTCAAAGTCCAGATGGTCGCACGGTGATTATATATGATAAACAAAAAGGCTGGTATCGTGTGAGACCATTGTAATATCCATGGCAATTTAAGGCGTGTACCACGATCAGTTTATCCATAAAAAAAGAGCTTCAATCTAATTGAAGCTCTTTTTTATGAGGTATGTGAATTGCAATTACCTTACGATAACTTTAAAGGTTTTGCTTTGTCCTTGAGACATTACGTTCACAAAATAGATACCTGTATGATTGATAATTAAACCATCATTATTTGAGTAGTTGCTTTTAATTCTTCTTCCTGAAACGTCATAAACGGTTACATCTTCTATCAACTCATCATTATTAAAACGAAAGACACCATTGGATGGATTAGGATATATAGTTAAGTTGATGAATGCATTATCCTCTAAACTAGCAGTACTTCCATAGGTGTGAGTACCTAAATCGCTAGAAGTATCTTGTGTGAAAACATCCCATTCGCCTACTTTATCAAATACGGTATTAGGACCAGTCACACTAGCTTTGCGCACTAGAGTTTGGTCTTTTTCAGAGTCGGCGCTGCTATTAGGATCTCCAACTACATCTAGTAATACTCCAGCTCTAAACAATCCTACGGCATCGTTACCATTAAAGTTCATAGGAGCGCTACTAACAGCTTCATCAGATTGAGCTATAATGTTAGAATCACTAGCTTGGCTATTTGTTACAACATAAACATCTTGATCAGCCAGTGTGCCCATTAATGCTCTAGGACTAGCCCAGCTACCACTACCATTAGTGCTTATTTGCAAGGTGTAATTAGATAAATCTACAGACGCACCTGTAAAGTTTGCGATTTCAATAGCTTTATTGTTACCACTACCTTCTATATATTCTGATATGAACAAGTCACCAGCAACACCAGAACCACCATTAGGGTAGGTCACGATGGTAAAATCATCTGGTAGATTATCACCGTCAGAATCGTTATTCGTAAAGTTGTTAGGATCATCACTTGCTACATTCAAAGTACCGTTAGTTCCGGTGGCGTTATAATCTGCTGCGAGTAATAATTGGTTGGTGATGCAACCACAACTATTGGTAGCATCTGCAGCGGTTAGTACGTAGGTAAATGTACCAAATGGATTACTTAAGGACTGTCCAGCAGCAAGACTAGCCACTTGATTACCAGGATTAAATATTCCTAGTGGCGACGTAGCTCTTAAATTATAAAGTGTTGTTGTACCAATGTTTGCGATATCATAAGTATATTGAATTTCATCACCAGCATCAACAATAGTATTTCCATTGATGTCCACATAAGTACCCGATAGAGTAGGGAATAAAGTTCCGCTACCAGAACCACCAGTTCCACTCCATATCATTGCTACATATTGTGGATTATCTATATAAGGATTTCTATTACCTTGAAAATTATAAATCTCATTATTACGTTCCACCTCACGTGGACTAACAGGATCTTGTGCATGCCAGATCAACATTTGATCGATAAACCATTGTTCGTACCAGCGATTTTGTGACCCATCACGTGGATCATAGTTTGAGGCATTAGGATTATCCCATGAGGAATCATTGTAGCTATCTTCATAACGAGTGGCAAAGTATAACATCATACGAGCCACATCGCCTTTAAACTCATCAATAGGTTCAAAAACTCGATCGGTATAACCTGGTGATATGGAATTTCCCCATTTACTACCGTTAGCATAAGTAGTTTGAGCTGTTCCTACTTCTCCAAAAGGGTAATTAGCACGTCCATTATTTACAAACCCGTCTGTAGGAATCACATGGTGCGCATCATGACGTGGAGTAGGATTTGCAGAGCTATTAAAAAATCCTTGCGGAAAAATATGTTCTCTGTTATAACATAATCCTTCTTGTGTAATACTAACACCGCTACAGTCCTGTGTCAATCCAAAGTTATAAGAGTCTGCACCTGCAGGATTTTCAGAATAAATATCTAGAATGGTATTGGTTTGCGTTCCGTTATCATAGTAATCGTCATTATCTGATGTTGCATATAAAGTATATAGTGCATCATAACTTTGAGGATTATGGCCTGCAGTGATAATATTTTTTAATTCTGTCTTAAGCGGATAACCGGTTAACCCATTTGCAGTGTTATAATAGCCAGTAGGAATCTGTCCTAAAGCCGTAAAGCTTATAAATAGGATAAAGAAAACAAGGTTTTTCATATAATAGGGATTATAGTAGCGTCGTGACGATACTTTATAATTGTCGTAATTATTATTTTTTCTTCATCAATGCCATGTAGAAACCGTCAAAGCCATCTCTATGAGCTAGTAATGATTGCTCTTCTACTAATTCAAACGTTGCACCAGCTTCAGATTTTAAAAATTCTTGAACTTGATTTTCATTTTCTGATGCAAGAATAGAACAAGTGGCATATACCATCATACCATCTGGCTTAACCACTGTACTGTATCGTTGTAAGATGTCTTGTTGTGTTGCTCTTATCTCATCTATAAACTCAGGTTGTAATTTCCATTTTGCATCTGGATTACGACGTAAAACACCGAGACCACTACATGGTGCGTCGATAAGTAAACGATCCATTTTACCGGCTAGTTTCTTAATGACTTTAGTAGAATCTATCAGACGAGTTTCTATATTATGTGCACCTGCACGACGTGCGCGACGCTTCAGCTCGTTTAATTTGCTTTTGTAAATATCTGTCGCAATGATCTGGCCTTTATTTTCCATTAATGCTGCGAGATGCAATGCTTTCCCACCAGCACCAGCACAGGCATCCATGACGCGCATTCCAGGTTCTACTTGTAAAAATGGGGCGATAGTTTGTGATCCAGCATCTTGCACTTCAAAAAGTCCATCTTTAAAAGCCTGCGTCATAAAAACGTTTGCTCTTTCCTTAAGGATTAACGCTTCTGGAAAGCGCTCTTGCTGACTTACAGCAATTTCTTCTGACTGAAGTTTTTCTTTAAGCTCTTCTGGCGTTGTCCTTAAGCTATTAGCTCTTAAGACCACATCTGCCTGTTTATTTAATGCACTAGCTTCTTTTTCCCAGATACCACCCAATTCTTTAAGGGCTAGCTCATCCATCCAGTCTGGTAAAGACTCTCTGAAAACACGATTTTTACTTAACTCATCAAATCGACCTTTAATACGTCGTTCAGGAGTATTGTAATATTCTTCCCATGCAGGCACAGCATGACCTTTAAGAACAATCCATACGGCAGTCATGCGCCATAGGTCGACAGGTTTAAAAGGTTCGTGTACATTGGCAATCTCTGCATACAACCTTTTATATCTTACGATATCATAGGTGGTTTCTGCAATAAAACCTCTGTCACGAGAACCCCAACGGGTATCACGTTTTAATATTTTTTGAATCGCTTGATCTGCATATTTACCATCGTTAAAAATGTTATGCAATGCGTCTACGGTAGCCTGAACTAAATTATGATGAAATCTCATTTTGCAAAAATACGTTTATTGCTGCTCATCTTTAAAAAATGAGAGCTCCTTTTTTAGTAGATGAAGCTGTTTTGGGATACGCTTTCGCGAAAGCGTGTAATTAAATCGTCAAATCTTTAAAAAGGTCATTATTTTTGTAACATGAAAAAAATAATTTATATCCTTGCTGCTATAGCGGTGTTATCGTGTAAAGAGTCTGAAAATAAGGCTCTTGAAAAAGAGGTGGTTCAAGTTGTAGCTCAAGATGCTACTATTGAGATCACACCAATATTAACTGATTCTATAAGTGTTAGAGCGCTAGATTATGGTAATGGAAATTACTGGTATGCAGGTAGTAAAGGTAGTTATGGTAGTATCGATGTGACTACTGGATCACCTACACGTGGGCTTATTAAACTTAATGAAGATGAGGATGTTGAGTTTAGATCTATAGCGACTACTTCTAATTACACTTATATTTTAACGGCTGGTAATCCTGCGCTTATTTATAAAATAGCGCACAAGGATGGCGCTGTAGAACATGTTTATACAGAAGTAGAAGAACGTGTCTTTTATGATTCTATGAAATTTTGGAACGATGACGAAGGAATTGCAATGGGTGATCCCATGGGTGGATGTTTCTCTATTATCAAAACTTATGATGGTGGTAAAACATGGGGAAAACTTCAATGTACAGAATTACCAGATTTTGTTCCAGGTGAGGCGGCGTTTGCGGCGAGTAATTCCAATATTAAGATCTTAGGTGATCAGGTGTGGTTAGTGACCGGTGGTGCGATGGCACGCGTTATTTATAGCGATAATAGAGGTTCTAATTGGCAAATTTTTAATACTCCTATTATTGCTGGCGGAGAAATGACTGGAATTTATGCTGTAGATTTTTATGATAAGGATCTAGGTGTTATCATAGGTGGCGATTGGAATAAGAAAGAAGATAATAAGTATAACAAAGCAATAACTCGCAATGGCGGTAAATCATGGAATCTCCTTTCTAATGATGCAGGACCAGGATATTGCAGTGATATCATCTTTATTCCAGATACCAATGGCCAGGAATTACTTGCAGTAGGTTCTCCAGGGATATGGTGGAGTGGTAACCAAGGTAAGGATTGGAAACAATTATCTGATAAAGGATTTTATACGGTTAAAATGATAGATTCGATGAACGGCTATCTTGCAGGTAATAATCGTATCTCAAGTTTTAAAATCGATAGAAAGTAAGGATGAAAGTCGTTAATCTATGTTAAAGTGCAGAGTGTTAATCGATGAAATGCATTTTTGTTATTTTAATAAAACACTGTGAGCCAGCGAACTAGCTTTTCATCGATATTTTTATCGTTAAAAAACATGGTTTAAATACAGAATACTTAAACACAGCTGTATATTTGACACGGTTTAAGTAAATAAGCAAAGTCTTTGAAATACAAACGTTGTTTATTAAAATAAAGCGGTGGAGATCGCTTAGAAAGAGAGGAGGAGTCCTCTCTTTTTTTTTGCTCTAAATTCTAGGATGGGTTCTTTCCCAGTTTCTTGCGACCTGAGATTCGTTTTTTAAGTATTTGATATATTGTGCTACGATAATAGCAGAGATTTTTTTAGGATCGAATAAATTACGTTCATTGAAGTAAGTCTGTAATCTAGATCCATCAATGATTCCCCAATTGGTTCTGATCCATATACCTAATCCGCCTGTGTCAGAATTATACTTATCAGGTTGATTTTCTAGAGATACAAGAATTTTGCGTTCTTTTTCAGGCATGATTTTATCTAATTGAAGAAAAGATTCTTCTAGAGATCTAGGAATGAAAAAGCCGTTGATAGTGTCTAATCGTTCTCTTCTTATTCTTTCTTGTTTTAAAGCTTTATCATAAGCTATCTTTTCATCTCGAGCAACATTATCGTTAGGATTGCGATAACTCATTGCATAATAGCTGAAGTACTGCTTAGGTAATACATTATCAATAGTGGCTGGATCAAAATTGATGTCATCTATGTATTTTACAAGATCTTCCTTATTAAATTTTGCGTCTATATTCAAAGAGGTAAGTTCCAAAAAGCCAAAACGAGTCATGTACCCAGACATGGAAATGTTATAGAGTTGAAACTCTTTTGCCGCGTTTTTATCATTTTTAGAAACAGACTTTAAATTGTATCTTTTTTCTAAAAGGCGATTTAATGTTTCACCAGATTTTTTTTCAGTGAATTGATCGATGGTCATTCTTGTTTTAGGCACATTAAGAATGACTGTTTTTGGACTAGGAAAGTCTTTAATAAACGGATAGAGTTTCTCAAAGTCTACATTTTTTTCTAACACTAAATCGTCAGTATGAAAAACACTTATTTTCTTCTGGCCACTAACGGTATATATGATGTTGTCTTTTATCACCAGCATTTTGTTATGTAACCATTCTTCATCTTCATCCATACTACGCAAGACTTTTTTATAGTCTGCTTTACCATAATCGCTTCGCTTGTAATCGATAACTGCATCATAATTATTATACAATACCGTACAATCATTTTCTTTGCTGCTACATGCTGCATATTGCTCCGTGGTAAAACTACCGAAGAGTAAACCTTCTTTATAAACTACCACATTGTCAAATTCTTTCTCGGGTCTATATTTTTTGTTGTGGTAATAGACAACAATTTTCCCATCATTAGACAGCACGATACGTGTACTGTTGTCTAATAACATGTCAAAAGATCTCGGTATTTGATACATCAATTGATCACCATCATACACATAGGAAACACCATCTATATTTCCAGGTGTATTATCAAATGCAATAGATTTTATTTTATAAGAACCGTTTTCAGAAAAGGTCTCAGATACTGGTATGCTATTGAGTCCGTCTTGCGCGGTAGCTATTGATGTCCCTAACAACAACAGCATAAGTACGATGTACTTATAATTAAATGCTCTTTTCATGTTCACAAAGTAAGCATAAAACTACTTTGATGTCAATATTTTATAGGGTCAAAACTTTGAAGTGAGTGTTTTATAAGATTAAAAACCCATTTGCTTTAAGTTCTTCCATAGGTTCTGAAAACCAAAACGTTTCAAATTGTTCCCATTGAGACTCATAACTATTCTTCATACTACCATAAGTCGTTATTGTACTGGCTTCTGGTGTAGACTTCTCTAATTGCTCTATCAACCAATCAGCTTTAGATTCTTCTAGCTCAATTTCAAACCAATCAGTTGCTTGGTGAAATTGAAGTTTTAAAGAGCTGATTTCTTTACCCTTTTTATGAATTGTAGAAGTAGCAACAAGTGGAGCATTACCCAGCCATACCATTTTATGATTAGATTTAGGAGCTTTATAGGTCTCTTGATTTAGGCAGTCCTCTATATAATGAGGATCAATTTGACTTTGAGGAGCTTTAAAGTCAAACCAGTCTTGTAAATCAAGCTCAAAACCTATTCCGTGCATATAATTGAATAAAGATTTCTTCAATCCATAACTAAACTGCTCGTGATCTACTCCAGTAGGATCATCAAACTGTACATCATTATTAGCAAATGATATAGGATTGAGCTGCGGAGTAATACCAAATTCCTCAGGATTCAGACCTACAGGACTATGTGCTGTAAGCGCAAATTGATGCCAGAATCCACTTTGTATTATTCCTAATTCAAATAGTTGTCGCACCATTTCCAGACTGTCCACGGTTTCTTGAACCGTTTGAGTAGGATAACCGTACATTAAGTAAGCGTGTACCATGATACCAGACTCGGTTAAGTTTCTGGTGACTTGGGCTACTTGAGCAACGGTAACTCCTTTATCAATTAATTTCAGTAAACGATCTGATGCTACTTCTAGTCCACCAGAAACGGCTATACATCCACTCGCTTTTAGTAAGTGACATAAATCTTGAGTAAAGTTCTTTTCAAACCTGATATTGGTCCACCACGTGACAGATAGTTTTCTTTTTAAAATCTCTAGTGCTACAGCGCGCATTAATGCTGGTGGCGCTGCCTCATCTACAAAGTGAAAACCACTTTCTCCAGTTTGAGCAATCAACTGCTCCATGCGATCTACTAAGACTCCAGCAGCAACTGGTTCATAGAGTTTGATATAATCTAGTGAGACATCACAAAAAGTACATTTTCCCCAATAGCAGCCATGAGCCATAGTCAGTTTATTCCAGCGTCCATCGCTCCATAAACTGTGCATAGGATTTGCAATTTCTATGACAGATATATACTCATCCAGTAGTAAATCACTATAATCTGGTGTGCCAACTTGACTTTGTTTGTAATCGCTAGCCGTGCTGTTGTTTTTATAAACCACCTCATTGTTTTCTAAAATAAAGGTGCGTTTAAAAACGCGTTGTTTTTCACAATTTAAAACATCGTTTACTATTAATTCTAATGGCAATTCTCCATCATCGAGTGCGATGTAATCTATGAAATCAAACACGCGCACATCAGTAACAGAGCGCAATTCGGTATTAGCAAATCCACCGCCAAAAGCAATTTTAATCTTCGGATAATGCTTCTTGATAAACTGACCACATCTCAGAGAACTATATAAATTTCCAGGAAATGGTACGGATAAACAAACCAGTTTTGGTTGTACTTCTTGAATTCTTTTTTCTAGAATATCTATAGTGATTTGATCAATAGGAGTAAGGTCGCTCTCGAGATGTTCATAGATCTCGTCAAAGCTATTGGCACTCATTCCTAAACGTTCTGCATAGCGGCTGAAACCAAAATTTTCATCCACACATTCTTTGATGAAATCTGATAGGTCTTCTAAATATAAAGTAGCGAGATGCTTGGCTTTATCTTGCATTCCCATATTCCCAAAAGCCCATTCCATATCATCCAGTTGTTCAAATCGAGATGCTCTAGGTAAGTAATTATCGGTACAAATTTGTCTTGCAAGCGTTTCATTATGACCTTGTAAAAAGGAAATTATAGGTTCCAGTACTTGTAAATACTGATCTTGTAAGGCATAAATACGTTGACTATTTGAAGATATAATACGTTCATTATCAAATGCTTTTTCAAACATAGATTCCATACCATCTTTTGAAAATAAAGCAAGAATTACCTCTATACCTAAATCCATTTGGAATGCACTGACATCTTTGGTATTCAAGAAACCTTTGATATAAGCCGTCGCTGGATACGGTGTATTCAATTGGGTAAACGGTGGTGTGATAAGCAGTAGATCTCTTTGTTCCATAAAGCAGGTTACAAAAGTAGGTTTTTAGGATTTTGCTTTCGCGAAAGCGTGAAACAAACTATCTATTTACCGTTTTTAAATTATCATTCACAGCCTGATTATAAGCTCTAGGATTATTAGCTTTTTTAATCGCCTTAAAAGCTTTTTGCGGATTAGGAAATGTCTGCGACCAGTATTCCCAGAATCCTTGCATTTTCATTTTTATAGGTGTAGGACCTTGTAGAAAAGCATCATACTCCTGATAAATGGTATCGTGAAATTCACGGAAGATTTCCCAGCGATTCTCTGGATAAACCTCTGTGTCTGCTTTAATCATACTGGGTAAAAAAGGATCTGCTATGAGACCGCGACCGAGCATCCAGTGGTCAATGGTAGGGAATTGTTCCTGCATTTTTCTAAAACCGGCAACCGTAGTGATGTCCCCATTATAATAAAGCTTGGTTTTAGAAGTATCCAGACAACGCTGGAAAGATTCTAAATCTACACCACCTTTATATAATTGCTTACCTATGCGCGCATGAATGGCTATACTTTTAATAGGATATTTTTCTAGTATAGGGAATGTATCAAGTATCTCTGTAGGTTCTAGATAGCCCATTCTCATTTTCATAGAAACAATCACATCAGTCTCGGCATGCACTCGATCTAGTATTTTATCAATTTTAGATGGTTCACAAATCAAACCACTTCCCATACCTTTTTTAGTCACCATAGGATAAGGGCAACCTAGATTCCAGTTGAGTTCTTTGTAACCTAATGACCTGATGTACTTCACAGCGGTAATAAACTCGTCGGCACTATTAGTCATGACTTGCGGTATCAAATCTGGAACATGGTTGTTCTCTAATTGTAGATCACGCTGGTATTTGCTGCTTATCTCGGGCTTATTATTAAACCTAATGTATGGTGCATAAAAGGTATCGATACCACCAAAATATTTATGAACCGCATTCCTGAAACGGAATTCTGTAAAGCCTTGCAGTGGCGATGAGAGTAGGGTGAAAGACATGAGGTAATTTGATAGTCAAATTTAGTATACTTAAAAGACTTCATGCTATGAATTTTTCAATCATTTTAGATTATAGAAAGTTTATTGATTTTGATTTCATTTTCATTTTTTGCTTGATCAAAAAACGAAACAAAAAAATCAAGGCTTAAGAACCTAAAACTAAAAATTTTGTTAGCTGCGGCGCAAAAAGAAGGTTAGTCGATATCAACTACCATAGCGTTGAAAAATAGATTTATCTCATTACGTTTCATTTCATTTCAAACGATTTTTGCTGAACCCTACGCTTCACTTCATTTTTCACGTATTATGTTCTTAGGCCGTTAAGAACAATCTGATTAATTAAAAAGGAGCTGGTGCTTTAAAAGAAACCGCTTTATGCGTTATAGGATGAATGAATTTAATAAACTCGGCATGTAAATGTAATCGATTCGTTGCCGTTCCATAAAGATCATCGCCCACAATAGGTGCATTTAATCCACTAGCATGTGCCGCGTGAACTCTCAATTGGTGCGTGCGACCAGTAATCGGGTAGAAGTGAACCAGTGTTTCTTTTTCTCTACGTTCTAACACTTGATATTTAGTACGAGCAGATTTACCGTATTCATAACATACCAGTTGAGTAGGTCTGTTATCTAGATCTACGCGCAATGGTAATTCAATCATTCCTTCGTTATTCTCTAAAACTCCACTGAGTAATGCGACATATCTTTTTGAAATCGTACGATTGATAAACTGTTCTTGAATAAAATGATAGTATTCTAGATTCTTAGTAGCTACTAAAATTCCAGATGTAGACATATCTAATCTATGAACTAGAATCGGTCCAGTCGCATCTGGATATAACTCCTTAAGCCTACTATAAACACTGTCTTTTATGGTTTTCCCAGGAACTGATAAAAACTCTTCTGGCTTGTTCACAATGATGATGGCCTCATCTTCATAGATCACTTCCATCGTTTTATTTAATCCTGGATTGATCAGTAGTGGATTGTCCTCTACATCTAGTCCTTGCAACATGTGTCCTAAAATGGGTTCACATTTACTGCGGCAGGCAGGATAAAATTGTTTGTGCTTTCTGATTTGCGATTTAGACGATTTTCCCCACCAGAATTCGGCTAGAGCAATGGGTTTTAATGTTTTTGTAAAAGCGTATTGCAATAACTTAGGAGCAGCACAATCACCAGTAGAAGCAGGTGGAGCACCTAGATTTAACTCATTAAAAATCTCTAAAACATTTTTGCGCTCTCCATTTGCATTTAGAAGGTCATATTGTTTAAAAATCCAATCTTGTAAATCTAGGGATTGTTGCCTGCGTTGCGTGGTGAGCGCTTCCATTTGCGATTGATATTGATCAACGATAACTTGAAATGGTTGCTGTTTTTCTAATAAATAGATCTCGTATTCACGATAGAGAAACTTCTGATTGAGATGTTGCTGGTGTTGTAAAGCTTTAAGCTGTTTAAGTTCTTGCTCGTTTAGAGTTTTAGAACTTTGTCTAAGTTGTGCTTTAAGTTCTCGAGATTGCAGCTTATGTTTTTTGCGTTGTGTTTCCAGTAAAATTAATGCCTCTTCTTTGAGTTTTTGAAGATGATTTAAGGCGGTAATGTATTCTGGAGTTTGCTCTAGAATGGAAACCTGATGGCTTAGTTTTGTAAATTCTTTAAACTGTCCATCACAATAACTTTTATCAAAATCCTCAACATAAGCAGCTGGTACAAAGGGATCAATATCCATGGTTCCATCGATCTGACCACTAAAAGCAGATAGGTATCCTAGTTCTCCTTTCTCGTTTTGTACCACTAGCACACCAAACATTTTTCCTGCGGCTTCTCCAGCACCTGTTTTCTCATTCCAAAAGTTATGCTGCCAGTTTTGCGGTTGTTCTAAATATTCTTGCAATTCTCGGGTTGCTATTAAGGACAATTCATGTGGATCATAGAAAATCGGAAACGTAAACTTCTCCGGAATAGAAATTCCAGAAATGTCTGTTTTAAAAGGAGTAAAGCAATTTTCTAATGAAGGCATTAAAGCTAGTTATTATTTAAAAACCTCACAGGTTTTCAATACCAGTGAGGTTATATGTTTATGATCAAGTATTAGTGTCTAAAAATTTTACAAACTCTGCATGCCTACTAGCCCGTTATATAAGCCTTTCATTTCAATCAACTCGGCATGTGTTCCTTGCTCTGCAATTTCTCCTTTATTCATAACTACAATGTTGTCAGCATTTTGAATGGTAGACAGTCTGTGCGCAATCACAATAGAGGTTCTGTTTTTCATTACTTTTTCAAGAGCATCTTGCACCAAACGTTCACTTTCTGTATCCAGTGCGCTTGTCGCTTCATCAAGTACTAGGATAGGAGCGTTTTTAAGCACTGCTCTAGCGATTGAAAGTCTTTGCTTTTGTCCACCACTTAGTTTTCCACCACTATCGCCTATGTTAGTATGGATCCCATCAGGAAGGTCTTTTACAAATTCCCAAGCGTTTGCAATTTTAAGAGCGTTAATGATTTCTTCATCACTAGCGTTTTTATTGGCTAGAGCAACATTAACAGCAATCGTATCATTGAATAAGATAGAATCTTGTGTTACCAGTGCCATTTGATTGCGTAAGCTTTTAAGACTTAAATCTTTTATATCGTGACCATCCATAGAAATGGTACCGTCTTGCACGTCATAGAATCGAGTAAGTAGATTTGCGATAGTACTTTTACCAGAACCACTTTGACCTACTAAGGCAACACTCTTTCCTTTGGGTATATGAAGAGAGAAGTTCTTTAATACGTTTTCATCTTCATAAGCAAAGGTGACATTATTGATGTCAATGCCTTGCTTAAAACGATCAATAGTTATTGGGTTAGTTGGGTCAACGATGGTGTTTTCAGTATGTAAAATTTGAAGAACACGTTCTGCTGCAGCGTTACCTTTTTTCACACCATAACTAGCTTTAGAAAGTGCTTTTGCTGGTGTAAGAATGGCATATGCTAATCCCATAAAAGTAATAAAGGTAGATCCAGCGATAGTGCCATCTACTAAAACCATGCGTCCACCAAACCATAATAAAACACCTATGACGGCAATTCCTAAAACTTCACTTACTGGGCTGGCAAAACTTTTACGTTTATCAAGACTGTTGGTAAACCTACGGAATCTGCTTGTGGTTTTCTCAAAGCTATCTTGCATGCGTTCTTCTGCATTAAAACCTTTAATGACTTTAAGTCCACCTAGAGTTTCTTCTAGTTGAGAAAGAACAGCACCTTGTTCCTTTTGTACACGTTCTGATTTACTTTTTAATCGTTTACCTATAAGCGATATGATATAACCACTAATGGGAATAAACACTAATACAAATAAAGTCAGTTTAACGCTAAACATCAACATAGCGGCAAGTGCAAAAATAATATTGAGCGGTTCTTTAACGATTAACTCCAGTATGGATAGAAAACTACTTTGAATCTCAATCACATCTGTGGTGGCGCGAGAAATCACATCACCTTTACGTTTTTCAGAAAAATAAGAAACAGGAAGATTTACTATTTTCTTATATAAATCATCACGTAAATCCTTCATAATTCCAGTCCTGAAAAAAGTCAAGAAATACATTCCTAAATAACCAAACACATTCTTTAAAAAGAACAAACTGATTACTAAGACAATCATTAAGATTAACGCTTGTTCTTGATCATTTTTTGCAACTTCAGATACGTAGTAATTGACATAGCCTTCTACAAACTCCTTTGTTTTTGTAAAATCAGTCCAGACAGGTTTGTTATAAACTTCTTCAGTTTCTTGAAATAGGACCTGTAATACAGGCATTAGGGAAACAAATGATAACGTACTAAAAAATGCAAAGAGTACATTACTTATGATATTGAGTACCGCCCATTTTTTATAAGGCTTAGCATACCCAAGAATCTCTTTGAAATAATTCATTAATTAAATATCAAAATCGGCTAGAATGCCGTTAATTTTTTTGTTAAGTTGTTCTTGCACTGCAGGATAATTAGCAACATCATCTAGCGGTGCTTTCACACTGATATAGAACTTAATTTTAGGTTCAGTTCCACTAGGTCTCGCTGCAATCTTTGAGCCATCTGCTAGATAAAAGATTAAAACGTTAGATTTAGGAACTTCTAGTGTTTCTGTTTTATTTAAATCCTTGTTTATTCTAGTACTCGCAGCATAGTCTTCTACTATAATGACATCTTGTCCTGCAATTTGTTTTGGTGTGTTTTCTCGCAGGTCGATCATCATTTGTTTGATTTCTTGAGCACCCGAGATTCCTTTTTTAACTAGAGACACAAGTCTTTCTTGATAACAGCCGTGTTTTACGTAAAGTTTTAATAGTTCTTGATAGGTTGTGGATGAGTTCGCTTTCGCGTAAGCGTACATCTCACAAGCTAACAATGCCGCAGTCACAGCATCTTTATCACGTACAAAGTCACCAACCATGTAGCCAAAACTTTCTTCACCACCACCGATAAAGTCTTGGTGTGGATGGTCTTTAATCATCTTTGCGATCCACTTAAATCCGGTCAATCCTTCTTTGCATTCCACCTGATAAGCCATCGCTAGATCATGCATCATAGGTGTTGATACTATGGTAGAGCCTATGAATGGTTGCGTCGCGTTTTTTAAATCTGATTGTTGTAAAAGAAAGTCTGTCATGGCGATCATGGTTTGATTACCATTAAGCAAGACCATTTTACCATCATTATCTCGTACAGCAACACCTAGGCGATCGCTGTCTGGATCTGTTCCTATGACAATGTCTGCATGGATTTTATCAGCCAGTTCTACAGCCATTTTAAGAGCTTCTGGTTCTTCTGGATTAGGAGAAACTACCGTTGGGAAATTACCGTCTGGAATCGCTTGTTCTTTAACGACGTGCAAGTCTGTAAAACCAGCTCTTTTTAGCGTCTCTGGAATTAATGTAATACTCGTACCGTGTAAACTCGTAAAAACTATTTTTAATCGAGAGCGATCTACATCGCCAGCAATTTTACCAGCCTTAATACTGTCCACGATGAATGCATTATCATCCTCAGGCGTTAATAATTCAATGAGATCTGGATTACCATTAAAATTAATATCTTCAAAATGAAGAGAAGCGATAAGGTCTAGTATAGCTTTATCTTGTGGTGGCACTAACTGTCCGCCATCTTGCCAATATACTTTATAACCATTATACTCTGGCGGATTATGACTGGCAGTAAGCACAATACCAGCATGGCAATCTTTGGCTTTTACGGTATAGGATAGTAATGGAGTAGGGCGCAGGTCTTCAAAGAGGTAAACATGTATACCATTTGCGCTAAAAACGTCTGCCACTACTTGTGCTAGTTCTTTAGAATTATGACGACAATCAAAGGCGATAGCTACTTTAATTTGTTCATCTTTAAAGGTGTCTTTTAAATATTGAGAAAGACCTTGTGTGTTTTTACCTAAAGTATATTTATTGATACGATTAGTCCCAACACCCATAATACCACGCATACCACCAGTTCCAAATTCTAAATCTTTATAGAAAGATTCTTGAAAATCTGCGTTATTTGCGCTTATTAAAGCAAGGGTTTTTGTAATTGTATCGGTATCAAATGGCGCTTGTGTCCATGATTGAGCATTTTTAAGAATAGCTTCTTTATCCATTTTTATGACGTATGAATGAAGTACAAAGATAACAGAAAATAGTAGGTTGTAGGCAGGTCGGATTTGTGTGTACCGCAATACCGTGCAGTCCAATTTATCTGTTCTTGAAAAGTGTAGGTAACTTAATGGGGTTACTTCCTAAATTTTAAACTTCTTTTTCAATGCGGTAACGGTTCACTTGGTTCCCATTTCTAAGAATTAATTCTCCTAGAAAACCAGCAATAAAGAATAAAACGCCCAATAGCATAGTGGTAAGTGCAATAAAGAACCACGGATTATCGGTTACTAATCCATAAGGAATATCATTGGCCATTTTATAAAGTTTTGAAAACCCTACATAACCAGCGGTTATAAAACCTAGCATAAACATAATAACACCTAGTGCGCCAAAAAGGTGCATAGGTCGTTTACCGTATTTTGATATAAAAGCAATGGTAATCAAATCCAAAAACCCATTAATGAAACGTTCATAACCAAATTTAGTCGTTCCATATTTTCTAGCTTGATGGATCACTTCTTTTTGAGCGATGTCGCTAAAACCAGCATTTTTGGCCAGCACAGGTATATAGCGATGCATCTCGCCATGAACATCTATATTTTTAATAACAGTTGCTTTATATGCTTTTAAACCACAGTTAAAATCATTTAATTGTACGCCGCTGGTTTTACGTGCTGCCCAGTTGAATAGTTTACTAGGTAAATTTTTTGCAATAACGCTATCATACCTTTTTTTCTTCCAGCCGCTTACTAGGTCATGATGTTGATCAGCAATCATGTGGTATAATTCCGGAATCTCATCTGGACTGTCTTGCAAGTCTGCATCCATAGTAATTACGACTTCGCCTTGTGCTTTATGAAAACCGGCATGCAAGGCTTGTGATTTCCCATAATTACTTAAAAACTTTATGGTATGTGTGGTTTCATGCTTACGCGAAAGCGTATCCAAAACATCCCAACTGCCATCTGTACTACCATCATCTATAAAAATGATCTCATAGCTGATGTCCATGGTCTCCATAACGCGTAGGATCCAAGCGTGTAATTCTGGAAGAGATTCTTCCTCATTTAACAGCGGTATGACAATGGATAAATTCATGCAAGAGATTCTATATAAATATGACAACTAAGCCTGTTGTGGCGCTTCTTTTCTGAAAATTAAAGCTGATAAGATTCCAAAAATAGTGTAAAACAATAGTTTAGAAATAAAGCCAGTAAAGTAGCTGCCTAGACTATAAACAGGTTTTTTAAAAACATCTTGATTTGCGAGAGCATTTTCATTTTTCTGAGCAAACTCCTCCGTAGCTTTTTCGGCTATGGCTTGTGCACCTGGATCTATTTGTACATAAATAAGGTAGTTTGCGATAAAATCTACCAGAAAAATAACAAGCATACACAAGAAAAAAGCGAGGACACCTTGCTTTAAGGATAGATAACTGTTGAGGCTGGACTTGCTCCACCATTGTGCGGCAATTCCAAAGGGAATAGGTAATATCATCATGGCAATACCTAAGCCTACACTGCTAAATGCTTGAATTTGCCATATGTAAATGACTAAAGCTAGATTTGCCACCGCACCGATAAGGCCTACTATGAAAGCGTTTTTCTTTACTATTTGATCCAAAATGTTCTTTTTTTTAAGAAATACAAATATAATGGTTTGCATTACGCCCGAAAGCTATAAATTGCACAGATATATTTAAGCAATCTATTTGTAGATTTAATTATAATGATTAAATTTGCAGCCGCAAAAGAATAAGATTAAGATCATGCAAAAAGGAATTCACCCAGAAGATTATAGACTAGTAGCTTTTAAAGACATGTCTAACGAACAAATATTTTTAACTAAATCGACAGCTCCTACTAAGGAAACGATTGAGTTTGAAGGTAACGAGTATCCACTTATTAAATTGGAAATCTCTCGTACTTCTCATCCTTTTTATACTGGTGAGACTAAACTTTTAGATACGGCTGGTCGTATTGACAAGTTCAAAACTAAATATGCAAAATTCAAGAAGTAATCTTCTTAGAATTTTAACGATATTAAAAAGCTTCGCCTTGTGCGAGGCTTTTTTTGTTTTTTAAAAAGTACCTTTACTTTATAATTATTTATTCATTAATACAATCCTATTGTAGTGCCACATACGGTCACGATAGTCTAATGAACTCTAGCAAACACTTAATGCCTGATTGCTGGTAAGTAACTATACTTACAGTGTTATATAATCACGCGCTTTGCTCTTCTCATTAATTTGCAACTCGTTCTTCACAACGCAAATTGATGAATACAGAAATCAATGCCCATAAGCCTGCACCATTTGTAACAGGTAAACGATTAGAGGTTTTTAATCTTTCTACAGAAATTAAGAAAACCATTCAAGCGCTAGAAGCTGGTAAACCAGTTCTTATTGCAGATTATTATAGCAATGGAGTTCTACTACTTAAAGAACTACAGCAGTATCTTAAAAGTAAGATGCCCCATAAAACATTTCAAGAACAACGTGAGTATCGTGCTGCTTATCACAAGCTGTCTAACCTCATACTTCTAGAAATCATCAATTATAAAATCGATGTAAAAAAAGCACCTGCTATAGGCTGGCTTGAAAAACTGTATACCGGTAACACTAATTTTTTACTCACGTTTCCACAAGTTCAAGGATTAAATAGTTCCTGGCAGTGGTATCAAAATGGAATATCGGTACCTACCTTAAGAAATAAGATACATCCTTATTATGGTGTTTATTTCCCTACTAGATTTGACCATTTATCCGTTTTTGATAACTGGTTAAAGCGATATGAAGGTCCTAAGAAATCAGCTATAGACATAGGTGTAGGTAGTGGTGCGCTTTCATTTCAATTAGTAGGTCATGGTTTTCAGAAAGTATATGGGACAGATATCAATCCTAATGCTATTATAGGTCTTACAGAATTTATGGGCGATACAAAGCTTTCTAGAAAGATAGAGCTGGATCATGCACCATTATTTGGTAAATGGGATAAACAGACAGAATTAATAGTATTTAATCCACCGTGGTTACCCATTTCTTCAGAAAACGATAGGACCGATAAGGCGATGTATTACCCAGAAGAGTTATTCTCAGAATTTTTTGCTGCTGCAAAAGAACGACTGGCTGTAGAAGGAAAACTACTAATCTTATTTTCTAACCTTGCACAAATAACTGATGTCACTAATGATCATCCTATTGAAAGCGAGATCGCACATCACGACAGGTTTCAATTAGAACGATGTTATAAAAAAAGGGTTAAAGCTGCTTCAGATAAAACTACTAGAGAACAAAACTGGCGTGCTAGTGAAGAAGTAGAACTATGGGTTTTGGTTCATAAAAACAGTGATTAATACATCTGTATCCACTTATAGCGGTAACAGTAATTTCTGATTTTGATCTCTATGATATCATTTAGTTATCATGGATTTTTTAATCACGCTTTCGCGAAAGCGTGATATTTATCATCTTATAGAACGCAAAACACTATTTTGATGACCAACCAAAGGCCTCATTTATCTCGTTGTAGACCACTTTACCAGATATGATATTAAGTCCTTTTTCTAGGCTTGGATTCTGGCTGCAAGCTTTTTCCCAACCATGACGAGCTAGTTGAAGCGCATAAGGTAAGGTCACATTAGTAAGTGCCACGGTAGAAGTATAAGGTACTGCACCAGGCATATTTGCAACGGTATAATGTACGACGTCATCGATGATGTAAATAGGATCTTCATGTGTGGTAGGTCTAGTAGTTTCAACACAACCACCTTGATCAACAGCGACATCTACAATCACAGTACCTGGACGCATTTCTTTAAGCATATCGCGTGTGATAAGGTTAGGAGCTTTGGCACCTTTTAAAAGTACACCACCTATAATTAGGTCGTGCGTCTTGATATGTTTCCTGATGTTGAATTCATTAGAGAATTCTGTCACGACGTGCGGTGGCATTACATCATTTACATAGCGCAATCGTTTCATATTAATATCCATGATGGTGACGTGTGCGCCAAGACCTGCGGCCATTTTTGCGGCCTGAATTCCTACCACGCCAGCTCCTAGAACTAAAACCTTACCAGGAGCAACACCTGGAACACCACCTAATAGAACGCCTCTTCCTTTTACGGGCTTTTCTAAATATTTTGCGCCTTGCTGTATGGCGAGTCTACCAGCTACCTCAGACATAGGTGTTAGTAGTGGTAAGGTGCCTTCTTGATCTTCTACGGTTTCATAAGCGATGCAAATGGCTTTGGCTTTTATCATAGCGGCCGTAAGAGGCTCGCTAGAAGCAAAGTGAAAATAGGTAAACAGCACTTGTCCTTCTCTCACTAGATCATATTCTAGCTCGATAGGTTCTTTTACTTTTACGATTAATTCTGCTATGGTATATACTTCTTCAATGGTGTTAACTATGATCGCACCGGCTTTTTTATAGTCGTTGTCAAAAAAGCCGCTTCCTTCACCAGCGGTGGATTGCACATAAACGGTGTGGTTGTTTTTTACCATTTCATAAACTCCGGCAGGTGTCATACTTACTCTACTTTCGTTATTTTTAATCTCTTTTGGGATTCCAACAATCATTTTTAAGCCATTTATATTAAAAAACCGAAGTTGTGACTTTTTATTGACTTATAAAAGTATAAATCATTAATTATATAGGGTATACTGATTTAAAAGTGTGTTTTTAAATATTTGATCCCTATTTTTTATGGGGTATATTGATTTTAATTAAGATTAAGTCTATAGTGAATTATTCGTTTTTAGTTAGTTTTTCTAAACGAATTAGACAATTCATTGAGTGAAGTTTATCCTAATTATATGAAATCAAAAATTCAAATATATTTTGATAGAATTGGTCAGTTTCTGAAATCATGTATTGCTATAGCTAAATCGGGCAGGCGATATAATGAAACACAGATTTTCATCTGGCCTCGATAAATCAAGAAAAAGAACTTAAAAAAAGGCTAATAAAAATCAATTGATTGATTTTTATTAGCCTTAAACAATAATGTCTTAAATTATTGAAGAAAAGAGGTGTTTGTTACCTCAGTTCTTTGTTGTGCAACGTATTTACTCGCGTATCATTACATCAATTGGTATTTTATATTTTCCGATACGTTTTTCGTTATTTTCCCACCGCAGGTTGACTTCAAAATCTATATCGGCTATTATTCTTTCAGCTTCTTTTTTTAAGATTTTAGTATCACATTCTATCGTCATTATCGGTTTGCCATTTAGTTTATAAAAATCAAAAAGAAACCATATTCTATATTTACCTATTTTCAATTGCTCATTAATTTCAGTATCAAATTTTTGCGCAATATCTCTTCGGATTTCTTCTTTAGCACATTCTTTTTTTTCGAACCAGCTATTTAATTCATTACATTTCTTAGTGATTATAGCGTACTCCAGAAAGATTAATTCGCCTTCGACATCCGTAGTTTCATTTTGGGAAAAAACAGATATCGCACTTAAAAGGAATATTGATAGCAGAATATTTTTCATATGTTGTACAACGTGTTTGTGTATGATTTCGTTGCGTGTTACAGCAACTAATTTATCAAATAAATTACAGATAGAATATTCCGAAGGAGTGTTCGTAAGTCGGCAGTGAACCAAGCAATTAATTATACACGGTGTTGTACAACGTTTTTTATGCTGAAATTCCTAAATCAATAGGAATCCAATTTTCAATCGTAATTTCATAATTCGTAAATCCTCTTTTCTCAACTAAATTCAATTCCCAAGTATTCAATTCTGTTGGGTTTTCAGGAATATTTATAAAGTGAACATCTAAATCTTTATTGATAGAAATGTTTAAATGGTTTGAGTCAATTTTACGAATTTTAGTGTTTAAATATTTTTCCAAGTTGTCAATTAATTCAGGATATTTTTTTTGAATTTCTAAAATCAGTTTTTTTTGACTTTCATTAATTCCATCTTCATTATTGTAGATGTAAAACTCCACTAACTCATTTACAGAATTTACTTTTCGGTCAACGTTCCAATAAGATTCGTCAAGTCTATTCGACTTTCTGAATGTCAAAATTCCAAGAATATTATCTGTTATTTTCTTTCTTTTTTTCTTGAAAATATTCAACATATTTGGTTTTTCTCAAATGTTGTATAACGGTAAGTGTATGCGTAGTGGCGGATTTCGGAGCTCCTCGCTATCAAACCGAGATGGTGTTGATGCGAGCCACAAACCTTGATATTTATTACTTTTCCCGCCATTACGTATGACACATTGTTAGCGCATCGTGCATTTTTAGATTCATTTTTCTAATCCAAGTATACTAGAAATTTCTCGATAAATAAACTCAGAACAGGCATCTATCGATGTATCAAATTCTTGTTTAAAAGTTGTTTGATGTTTCTCATTTATAAATCCTACAGCATTATTATCCTCATACGAAAGATAGTATCCTGTTGTCCTCTTATCCCACGACCATATTTGCCATTGATTTAAAAGGGGTTTGTTTTCGATTAAATATCGTCGAATTTCAGATACTGATATCGAATCCTGATAAATCTCAAACTTACTCTCCTTTGCCAAATCATAAGGTGATTTATTTTTATCCTTAAAATCAATCGGCAGGTTACATATTTTAACAATACAATCTTGTATCATAGAGTGAAATTATCTTAATTGGATTTGTATCTTTTTACTCCGAGTATCGATATAATACCAGTCATGCTCATTCTCTGAAAGGATACAGTCTTTCATATCAGTCCCTTTTGCGTATCTAAGGAGCGAATATTTACCAAATTGGATTGTCATTTCATACTCATCTTGTCCTGTTTTACCTATCCAGGCTTTAGTAATAATTTTCCTAGAATCATTAGCACTCTTTTTAGTCAGTTGACTGTCTGGAATCGGAATCGACGAAACGCCATCACACCAAAATTCTTTTAAATCATCTCTCTCGGATAACTCAAATGTTTTTCCAAGATGATATTCCAAATGAGTGCAAAAATCCTCATTGAAAGATAAGTTCTCGTCATATGTTTTATTATCATCTGTCAATTCTATTTTCTACAGTTTCTTTCAAAATGTTTTACAATGGCAAAGGTATAAGGCGAGTGAGGCGTTTTAGCCGGTACGCGTAGACCATTTGTTTGTTGGTTATTGGTTGTGAAGTTACTGAATTTATGAATGATCACAGCCTCGCTATAAGCCTTTAAAACGTCTCAATCGCCATTATACAACGTTCTTGTTTGTTTCCTAGCGGCTGGCGAGTATCGGGTAAGTACAAGCTGACTATAGCTCTAGAGATTTTACAGCTTTGCCATTATTGTCTCCGACGAGCACAGCGAGAGGAAGACAGTTGAGTAGGTTGGGAGACTTGTGATTTATAATGACTAAAGCTGGTTGATCTATTGCAGCGTTATTGCAGTTCTATAGTTTCTAATCCCAAGAGCGTAATTATAAATTACAAAAGCGAAAACCTACGGCCGCAGGCAATGGACTAGAACGTGTTTGTATATGGTTTGTTGCGTGGTTAGGCAACTAAGTTAGCAAATAAAAATCGAATAGAAAATCCGCGAGGATTTTCGTAAGTAGGCTAGAACTAGCAATAAATTATACACGTTGTTGCCACCAGTTATTTTATTCCGACAACTGTTTCAATCGGTTCGTTTTTATAATCAAATTCAACTTTTTTCATTCTGTGAATTGGACTGTCAAATCCTATAATTAAATCTCCGCTAAATGACCTTAAATCCAAAACTCGAAATTTTTTCTTGTATTTAGTCAGCGTTTGTTTTTCCAAATCTAAAAGTCCAATTCTTTGAAATGTTCCACCAAAAAATGATTTATCCCAAATCGGAATTGCAGTTTTCTGTCCATTTCTTGTCCAAATTGCAGGTCCACCACATTTCTCGCTAATTAAAATTACTTTTGATTCATTCGTTTTGAGTTTGCATATTCCGCTCAAAGGTGCTCCCATTCCAATTTCGTTTAGGTTTGAGTATTCCAAAGTTGCGTAATTTCCATTTTCAATTCCGTTTGAGTTTTGATTCGGAAAATCCCAAGCATTTGGATATTTCAAAGCATCTATTGAATAGCCAATAATTCGGCTTATCGAAAGTTCATCAAATTTTAATGCTTGCAATATTGTTCTTGCTAAATACTTATCGTGTTTTTTTGCTTTATCAAACAACGTCATTAATCCACTCGCAGAAAGACGTTCATTTCCTGTCATTCCTCCAATTCCAATAACGCTATTTGCTTTTTCGTAAATTTCTTGTTTCGTCATTTCTCTAATTGGTGGCAATGGCAAAGGTATAAGGCGAGTGAGGCGTTTTAGCCGGTACGCGTAGACCTTTTTTTGTTGGTTATTGGTTGGTGAAGTTACTGAATTTATGAATGATCACAGCCTCGCTATAAGCCTTTAAAACGTCTCAATCGCCATTATACAACGTTCTTGTTTGTTTCCTAGCGGCTGGCGAGTATTGGGTAAGTACAAGCTGACTATTGCTCGAGAGGTTTTACAGCTTTGCCATTCTAGTCCATTGAGTAGGTTGGGAGACTTGTGATTTATAATTACTAAAGCTGGTTGATCTTTTGCAGCGTTATTGCAGTTCTATAGTTTCTAATCCCAAGAGTGTAATTATAAATTACAAAAGCGAAAACCTACGGCCGCAGGCAATGGACTAGAACGTTAAATATATGGCAAGTTGGGCAGAAAATAAGCGATTACTTTCGGTTTAGCCACAAGCCAAATCTTTTTATTTTGTTTTAATTTTTCTCTTTTAATACCAAATCAAAAGATTTGGCGACTTTGCAAATAGACAACAACCTTTCGGTTAAACACTAATCGCCCTATTTGCTATATATAGTGTTCTACACCTTTTTTTCTTTTCGATATACGTTTATTTCACTACTTGTCGCTGTAATAAAATATTCTCCATTGGATGAAAATCCGAAAGCTCTTAATTCATAATCGTGAAAGATTCGGAAGCAATGTTTTCCATCATCTTCTTTATATATACTTTTAAAATTCGGTTCAAATATTAAGTCAATTATTGGCCATTCAGTTGCCATATATTGAATTCCGTCTCCAAATTTGCTTAAGAGTGGTAATCCGCCTCCACATAATCCACTAACAGTTATTTTTTCATCCGCCAGTTTTCCAATTCCCATAGACCAAAGTTCATAAGAATTAAACCAATCAAAATCGGTATTATAATCTCTTTCGGTCAATTCAAATTTCGAACAGTCAATAATTCCTCGACCTTGACTTGAAACAATTAATAACAATTCAGGATGATTTTTTGAAAATCCAACTTCGCTTAATCCTCCAACAGCAAATGTTTCTTTTTTCCATCCAGTTGGAATGTCAGATTTCATTGCATTATCGACTAATTTTTGAAGTCTTAATCGATTTTCGTGTTCTGGATTATTGTTTTTACTAAAAATTTTCAATGCGTTGTCAAATGGTGTAGAACGGTCTTGGCTATGATTTCGGCGTGGAATCATCCGCAGGATTATTCCGCATAGAAATCAAGCTAATTATTATTAATGTCCTTTGTTTTAGTACTATCGCCACGCTGAATTATAGCCGTTGTTGTATGCCGTTTTTTTAATTCGGTTTGTAATGAGTCAATTGTTTTTTCCAACGCCTCTATTTCAGTTTGTTGATTGTCAATTTTTTTATTGTCGATATAATTTAACCATCCTAAAATAGCTGTAGATAAACCAAATATGATAGCAATACCAATTTTAATAACAACAGGGGTTATTTTTCTCCTTTGCGCCTTTTTTTGGGCAACATTTTCAGAACGTAAAAAAGATGAATAAGAACCAAATTTTTCAATCACTTGTTGTCCGTCGTATTTTATCTTTACGTCAAACTTGCTATGATTTGATGGCTCAACCCAATTGTTTTCAATCATTTCATCAACGATTGATTCAACCATATTTTCGTCAGTTGTATCAAACTCACGTTCAGATAAAGTCAACATACTTAAAAATCCGTTTGGGTTATCAAGTCGGTTTTGTAAAAGTTTGTCAAATAATTCTGTTCTATTCATAGTGTTTGGTCAAATGTCATACAATGGCAAAGGTATAAGGCGAGTGAGGCGTTTTAGCCGGTACGCGTTGACCTTTTGTATGTTGGTTATTGGTTGTGAAGTTACTGAATTTATGAATGATTACAGCCTCGCTATAAGCCTTTAAAACGTCTCAATCGCCATTATACAACGTTCTTGTTTGTTTCCTAGCGGCTGGCGTGTATTGGGTAAGTACAAGCTGACTATAGCTCAAGAGGTTTTACAGCTTTGCCATTATTGTCTCCGACGAGCACAGCGAGAGGAAGACAGTTGAGTAGGTTGGGAGACTTGTGATTTATAATTACTAAAGCGTTAACCACAGGAACATAAATGGAGTAACTATCCAAGATTATAATAATTATAAAGAAGCTATTCAAGATCCTGATTTATCACAAATGGATCAACTTTTTATGGACGGTAAGCTTGAATTGTTAAGTGAGATTAAGTTGGATAAGGTACAGTTGAGTTTCTAGAATTAAATCTTAAAGGTTTCTGGTAAGGATAAATGAAGGTCGTTCACTATTGAATTAATAATCAAAACTTCATATAGTGGTCTAATTATTAAAGATATAGCACTATCATTTTGAATTCTACAATGTTTGTAATTTCTAGAGATTTTTGTGGGAATTTTTACGTACTTACTTGGTAAACACTATATTTGAGTCTTAAATATTGCTCATATTTTATCTTAAAAAAGATGCTCAAATTTTATTGCGTTACAGTTCTTTATATTTTAAATCATTTATTGGCTTCTTCTCAAGTAGGTATAGGTACCATTTTACCAGAACCGTCGTCTATTTTAGATATAGAATCGACCACTCATGGTGTATTGTTTCCCAGAATGACCACAACAGAAAGAGATGCCATCACAACTCCTGCCGAAGGTCTTTTTATCTATAATTTAGATAGTGATTGTTTTCAATATTACAAGGGTACATCGTGGTCTGGTTGTTTAAGTGAGACACCGGTAAATGCATTAGTCTGTTCATCTACATCTGTAAACGGTACATATGTAGCTGGTAATCCTTTAAACGCGAGCAATACAATAACCATTGATGTTATTGTTAATGTAATTGAATCCTACACCATCAATACCAATACTGTAAATGGTTATAGTTTTACGAGTTCTGGTGTGTTTACTCATATAGGTGTAAATACAATCACTCTTACTGGTTCAGGAACACCTATTCTTCAACAAACAGATGATTTTACAATAACCTTCACGGGTAGAGGAGATACCTGTCTTACAAGCATTAATATAACCACAGTTCAGCCTAATTGTCTAGCTTATTATAACGCAGGTTCTACTACAGATGGAGTTTATACGATAGATCCAGATGGTGCTGGTGTTAATCCTGCTTATGATTGCTATTGTGATATGACAAATGATGGTGGTGGATGGACACTGGTATTCAATCATAATACCGCTGGTGGTTACTGGGCAAACAACACGGAAGCCAATGAATTCAACATTGCTTCACCTGGTTTAACGACTAATAAATATTCTATTTTAAGCAAACTTGATGAGCTTATAAGCGGATCAGATTATGAGTTCAGGTTACATTACCCAACTTTAGGTTTAACAAATCATTGGTCTCAAACTCTTGATCCTAGAAGTAGTGCTTCGGGAATTAGACCTGTTGCTGGTTATAATCCTATAAGCGTTAGTATGACTAACAGTAATTGGGGTGGATTAGAATTATCAGGTGGTAACACATACATAGATGGTTCTGTAAATTCGGGTAGTTGGTTTTATTCTATAGGTAGTGTTAATCAATGGAATGGTGGTATACCGGCTAATGCAAGTGCGGTGAATACTGTCCAGCTATTTGTCAGGTAATACTAAAAGATCATCTTTAAAACCTCATTTATAGGATGACAAATATCATGTTAATTAAGGAAGCTGTTATTTAATTTTGAATGAATAACAAAAACTAATAACATGAATAACGTAGAAATCAATCAAGGAGAAATTAAAGTAAAACTTAAAGGTTTAAGCGGTGGTAAGCTATCATTTGCTACGATGGGTTTTGAAAAGGATGTGGTGAATTTAGAAAGCGGATTACTACGTCTAGTTTTTGATCTTAAGGATATAGGTGAACACAACTACTATCAAGTGCCTACAATTGAAGTTTTCTATGAAGAGAATATGTCTGAGACTCATTGGATATGTGAGTTTAATGGAAAAACCATTTTAGATAAAATGGATCATCATGGTAATTCTACCATCTTGTTATTAAATAGAAAAGTATTGAGTGAACTAGAGCAGCATCATGAGAACGCTATTATTGTGCATGCAGAGTTTCCTCAACCAGCTCATATTAATTTGGAGAAGTCGTTCATACATTTCTTTAAATAAAAGTTGAGAAATCATCAGTTTTAAAACCTCAATGACAATTCATATTGTCGTTGAGGTTTTTTTATCGTGAAATCATTTAATTAGAGACGACTTTCAAACCTACAATAGATATTATTAATGTTGAAATAAAGAATAATCTCCATAAAGTCGCAGGTTCTTTAAAGACTATAATACCTAATAAGACTGTTCCTACAGCACCTATTCCTGTCCATACGGCATAAGCGGTTCCTATAGGTAGTTCTTTAGTCACTTTAACTAGCAATATCATACTTATAGATAGACACACTATAAAGCCTATATACCAGTAGGTAGTCTGTATACCTGTACTTTCTTTTGCCTTTCCTAAACAGGTAGCAAAAGCTACTTCAAATAAACCTGCAATGACTAATAAAATCCAATTCATAAAGTGTGATGTAATATTGTTAGAATCTTTTTTAAATACGATGCTACCTAAATTGGTTCTTGAGCAAAACAATTCTAACACGCTATAAGGAATAAGATAAGACGATTTTAAAGTACATAATCTTCAAATAATTCCTCTAATGTTTTTTCAGGGTCATCGGTTAGACCTGGATGTGTTTTAGAACTTTGAATAATCGTACTCCTACAAGCAGATAGCCATCTGAAACGATCAGATAGTTCCATAGCTCCTATTTTACCACCTGATAAACTTCCATCACAAACTAATTTCCACGCCTTAAGGTAATCTTCAAAAACTGTAATGTTGGCATCTGGATCAAAGGCTTTTAATTTATCTAAATCAATGTGATATTTAATACCTACGTATTTTTTACGCTTGCAAAACATAATCACACCTACATTAAAGAACTCTTCTCTTTCAACTCTAGGAACTATTCTTATAACAGCGTATTCAAATGTAAATCTACCTTGCATCTATAGCTTCTTTAATAAGTGCATCAATTTTAGATAAACGCGTCTTTAAAAATAAAGTGTAGGCATTTTTCATCTCTAGACCAGTCATCTCGTCTGTTTCACTTGTCAACCAGTCTGCGGGAATACTTGAGATTATATCTGTAATCTTCTCTAGACTCAGTGATTTTTTAATAATTGCAGCAGCTTCTTCTAGTTTAGTTGCTTTAGATAATAAAACATGATCCTTAATTAATGGAAAAGTTCTTGTTAAATGATTTTCCCAGGTGCTCCAGTCGTGATGAAAGTAAAAGCTTGCGCCATTATCAATGATCCATAATTCTTTATTCCAATGCAATAAATTAGTGTTTTTTGCAGTGCGGTCTATATTACTAATAATACTATCTAGGAGTACCACCTTTGAGGCAGTAAGAGCATCTACTTCACTTACTAATGGATCGTAAGTTATAGAGCCAGTTAAAAAATGTAATCCTAAATTTAAACCAACGCTAAATTTAAGTAGGTCTTGTATCTCTTCATCTGGTTCTGTTTTACTGAAAGAGTCATCTAGATTCATGAACACGATTTCAGGTACGTTAAGACCTACAGAGCGAGCCATTTCTCCTCCTATAAATTCAGAAATTAAAGCTTTTTTACCTTGTCCAGCACCTCTGAATTTTATGACATAGAGAAAGCCATCATCTGCTTTAACGATGGCTGGTAGTGAGCCGCCTTCTCTTAAAGGTTGTACATATCGTACTACATCTACGGTACGAATTTCAATTTTATTCATAAATCTAATTTACTAAAAAAGCGTCTGATAAAGGCTTTTTACATCGTACAGTTTATTTTTTACTCTTACGAGAATTACGTCTACCACGTCGGGTACTTTTACGGCTATAAACTATGTCAATAAATTTAAGTAAAGGCAATAATAGGATAGGTGTAAATCTAGAGAGGATTACAAACTTTAAAGAAACGATTATCGCTAGTAACCATATGAAACTCGCTGCTAGATCTCTAGACTTAATCCATTGTAGGGTGATCTTTTCTTTAGGATTATTTAATAAGCCATCTTTCTGAATCCTATATACCATTAAATATTTGAACAAGCTGAGTGCTATTATATTCGCAGAATACACCATAAATGGTTCGTTTATATAAAATGTTTTGCAATAGAAAGCTGTTGTAAACGGCATTAATACTACCATAAACAATAGCATGATATTGATCCACAGTACCGATGTAGTATAATGTTTAATATGCTTAGAAATATTCATGTGACTAACCCAATAAACGGCTATCACAATAAAACTAACTGTATATCCTATAAAGTTAGGAATCAGTTGGGTAATATTAAAAGCAAAGGTTTTGGTCTGTATCGCTTGATAACTAGGAACTGCGAGGTCCAATACAAGCAATGTCATGGCTATAGCAAATACGGCATCAGTGAAGTTGTTAACTCTGGTTTTGTCGTAGGTAAGATTCATTTAGTAAATATATAAGATTTTAATAATTACGCTTTCGCGAAAGCATAAACTAAAATCCTATCCTAATACTTCATTGAGTAATGCCGCTAGTCGTACTCCACCTTTCTGCAATTGTCCTTTAAGGACATCAAAATAATCGTACATATACCTGTAACCCAGTTTTTGCCCTACAGTAGTATTTGCATAAATATCTTTTACCACTATGCGACTATCTTCTAACCAGTCTCTATGGGTACCACTAGCCATAGTTTTGCGTTCTTTTTTGGAAAGTTGTGGCATATTCATGGCTAGTTCACTATAGGACATCCCATAACTTTCAATCATTTGAGAATCCCAGACGCGATGCAAATTTGTTCCATCTCTATACCATCGTACTTGAAAATCGTTGCCGCCTTTATCTTCACTTATTCCTGTGTGTAATGGCTGGTGTAGATCACCTATAAAATGAACTAATAGACGCAGTTGGAAAGCTTTTTCTTCCTTAGTGGCAGTATCTGACTTTAAGGTAGCGATGCAGTGATCTATGGCCTGTATAATATCACCTTTTTCACTATGTGGATGTGTGTCATACGTTTTGTCAAATGGTACATTTACATAATGCTGTGGTCCATAGGCTCTATATAGCGTATCGCTCTTAATATCGTCTGCATAAGTAGATACTAAGGCAAGGGATTCTCCATCAAGTAACTGGGCAATCGCTTTACGAGCTTTTTTATTGAGGTATTGCTCTGCAATCGCACCAGTAGCGCGATGACCTGTTTTTCCCCAATCGTCTGCTTGTGCAGTAAAAGCTACTAGAAATACTAAGAAAGTGATGATAAAACGCATGAATCTATTTTTTTGGCAAGTTACTATCGCCTTGATTTAATAATGTTAGGTATTTATTAATTATTCTTCATCTGGCGTAAAACATTTTGACAACATTTGATAGATGTCTGGATGTTTGCGTTTCATTAATTTGGGTCTCGAGAAAAAATACTCTGCTGCAACCGCAAAAAACTCTATCTGACTACTACCACCATAATGACGTATATCAGATTTATCTTTATTAATGCGTTCCATTTCTTCATGCATTAAGTTAATCCAAGGTATGACGTATGATTGTTCTAATAAAGCATGAGGTATACCATCAATAGTACCATCCATTTTATCAATAAGGTGTACAAACTCGTGTATAGCGGTATTTAATTTATCGGTTTCATTTTTAAAACCATGGTAAAGTGCTTCTTTAGAAAGTATCATTTTATGATTCCATTTACTAGTTCCTACCATACCAAAAATACGTCTTCCATTTCCATGACCTTCAAATTCTAGATCTTCATTAAAATGTTCTGGTAAAAGAATAACTGTTTTTAAGTTACTATAATGCCAGTCTGGAAATTGAAAAACAGGAATGATTGCGCTTGCCGCTATTAATAAAGCATCTGTCTCTGTAGGTTCTGTTTCTATAGTTTCAATCTCAATCTCATCTAAGAAAGCCTGCATGCGCAGTTTAAAAAACAATCGTTCTCGAGGCTCGAGTTTTTCAAAAAAGTTGACATGTTCTAATAGTATTTCATCCCAATGATCTGTGGATGGAGCTGGTGACTTTTTACGGAAAAGATTAAAAATGGGCATGCAAGAAATGTATTATAAAAGCTAAATATAATAGCCGAAGAGTGATTTTTTACAATTGAGTTGTGTTTTTCTACAATTGGGTTATTATGACTTTATATAAAGAGAAGACTGCTTCATATTTGTGATGTTCTAAACGAATAAAGTATTTTTAGAATTACAAACAGAAAGTATGTCATTTAAGAAATTCATAAAATTTATAATCGCAGGTATAGTTATCTCTATTGTCATTAATTTAATTAATGCATACATGAGAGGTGGCTTTTTAACCATCGTAAAAGAAATAGAAGGTTTTGGTATCAACTTTATGTTTTCTCTCGTATTAACAGTGGGAAATCAATGGTGGTTTGATTTAATGACCAAAAAGTATTCTTGGAAAGAACATACTTTAAAACGTATTGTTCTTGGTGCAGCAGGATCAGTAATCATTACTATGGTTTTATTAACCATACTTAACTTTTTTACTTATGTGGTCATCTATGGAGGTAGCTGGGATAGCTTTGTGAGTAATCAGTCTATAGATTGGTATTTGTTTGGGTTATTTATTACCCTAGTGATGACACTTATCTATCATGCTATTTACTTCTATAGATTGTCTCAAACTCAAAAAGTAAATGAACAAAAAGTTATTGCAAGATCTGCAACTGCACAATTTGACGCTTTAAAAAATCAGTTAGATCCTCACTTTTTATTTAACAGTTTAAATGTGCTCGTCTCTTTAATTGAAGAAAACCCTAAAGCGGCTACTAAATTTACGACATCGCTTTCTAAAGTATATCGGTACGTACTAGAACAACGTAATAAGGAACTTGTAACTGTAGATGAAGAATTGAGTTTTGCTAGGGCTTATGTAGGTTTACTTAAAACCCGATTTGAAGATAGTATAGAAATAGATATTCCACAAAAAAGCTCAAATCCCGAGATGAAGGTAGTACCATTATCCTTACAGTTACTGCTAGAGAATGCCGTAAAGCACAATGTTGTAAGTGATAGTAAACCGTTAAAGTTGCGCATTTATGAAGATAATAATCAATTGATTATTGAAAATAATTTACAGAAAAAGCAAGTAGCTAATACTAGTAGTGGTGTAGGACTACAAAATATAGCGTCTAGGTATCAATTACTGACTAAACGTAAAATGAGCATCGCACAAGATGATCAGTTTTTCAGAGTACAAATTCCTATTCTAATTAAATCACAAGATGTATTAACCGCAAATATAGAAGACATGACACCAGTAGAAGACATAAAATTAATCAAAGCAAAAGAACGAGTGGCCAGCATTAAAGAGTTTTACGATGATGTTGTTAAGACAGTAGGTATTTTACTTTTTCTAGCCGCTATCAATTACTTTACATCAGACTTTCCATGGGTGATATTCCCTGCGATAGGTATGAGTATAGGGTTAGTATTTCAATACCTACGCACTTATGAAAACAATGCGTTTCTAGGTAAAGGCTGGGAAGACCGTAAAATCGAAGAATTAATGAACGATAAAAACTTTTAAGATGAAAAAAGAAGAAACATATCAAGAACGTTACACAAGAGCAAAGGCTCGAGTTGAAGAGATTAGATCATTTTATAACCACTTATTAATCTATATCGTAGTTAATATAGGCATCGCTTCACTCAATTATTATCAAAATGAATGGGAATATGCATGGTTTTTATTTCCATTAGGTGGATGGGGAATAGGTCTACTAGGTCACGCACTAGGCACATTCAGCGCAAATCCATTTACGGGTAAGAATTGGGAACAGCGCAAGATTCAGGAATTAATGGAAAAAGAACGTTTAAATAACTAGTTATGGAATCTAAATTTAACGAGCAAGAAGCACGTGAAAAAGCCCAGAAACGTGTCAAAGATATCAAAGGGTTTTATGATCACCTGATTGTATTTATTATCATTCATTTGTTAATTCTAGCAGCGGTACTTTATTTTAATGGTGATTTAAGGTTCTTTATAACCTTTACATTATTAGGTTGGGGAATTGGACTATTTATTCATGCACTAGTCGTCTTTAAATGGAATCCATTTACAAGTGAAGATTGGGAAAAGCGTAAACTTAAACAGTTTATAGAGGAACAAGAAAAACAATAATGATGAGCGACGAGTTAGAAAAGGCAAAGAGAAAAGTTAGAAATATTAAAGGTCTTTATAACCACTTGATCATTTTTGTGGTGATGAATTTAATATTCCTTGCGGTAGTGCTATACATTGACTTTAGTGTGAACTATTTTATTAACTTCTTTGTTTTACCATGGGGAATGGGCATCTTTATCCAGTGGATGATTGTCTTTAAGTGGAACCCATTTGTAAGTAAAAAATGGGAAAAACGTAAGATTAAAGAATATTTAGATAAAGAAGATTAATATGAAAGCTATAATCATAGAAGACGAAAAACCGTCTGCCAGAAGATTAAATCGCATGTTAGCAGATATCGGTATTACGCCAGAGGTGATGCTACATTCTGTACACGAGTCAGTAGAATATTTATTGAATAATCCTGCACCAGATCTAATCTTCTTAGATATACAATTAAGTGATGGACTGTCTTTTGAAATATTTGATCAGGTGGACATCAATAGTGCTATAATTTTTACCACAGCATATGACGAGTATGCATTACAAGCTTTTAAGCTTAACAGTATTGATTATCTATTAAAACCTATTGATGAGGATGAGTTAAAAGCAGCAGTAGAGCGATTTCAAGTACGCTTCCGCGAAAGCGAGAAAAAACAGCACATAGATTTTAATGAAATAGCAAAAATGTTAGGTAATCCTGTAGATCGTGTTTATAAGAAACGATATACTGCTAAAGTAGGTGAACATCTTAAATTGTTTAATACAGACGATGTACAACTTTTTTATTCTGAGAATAAAGGTAGTTATCTAAACTTAGAAAATGGTCGCAACTACCTTATAGATGATAAACTAGAAGCGATAGAGAAAGAACTAGATCCAGCTCAGTTTTTCCGCATATCTCGACAAGCGATAATAAATGTAAATGCAATAGATGATATGATATCTTATACTAACTCGCGCCTCAAGATCAAAATAAATTCTTTTAAGGAGATGGACTTAATAGTAAGTAGAGAACGAGTAAAAGATTTTAAAAACTGGCTAGAGAAATAAATAGTGCTTTAAGTATTTGATTTTAAGCGACTCACTAATAGGTGAGTCGCTTTTTTTATGTATTGGGATGATTATTTAGACATTAAGAGAGTTTTAACAATAGAATTAAAACTGCATCTAGTAATCCTGCGTAGGTAAGGTATATAACAATTTATAAAACCCAATTAACATGAAAAAAATTGCCCTTTGGTCTAGCCTTGCACTTGCAGTATGTGTAGGAGCGTTTATCGCAGCAGATCACTTAGATGCACCAGCTGTGGCTAATACAACAGCAGACATCGCAGATTTTTACGCCTTTGAAGGTGCAGACGCTAACTCGACAACATTTGTTGTGACATTACCTGCAGCAAATGCATCAGCTCAATTTGATGAGAATGTTCTTATTGAAATTAACATTGATAATACTGGTGTCGATGCAGGTACCACAGGAGTTACAGAAGATTTAGTAATTCAAGCACTGCGTCAAGGTGATAAGATGTACTTCTTTGGTCCTTATGCACCATCATCAACTGGCCTTAACAGTACGATTGATACTAACGAGCTTGCTGCTAGTGTAGACATAGGTTCTATGACTACTGTAGGTGGCGTTAATTATTTTGCTGGATTAAGACAGGATGCATTCTTCTTTGATTTTGAAGCCTTCAATAATGTGATTAGTATGGCACCAGCTACTGGTTTTGGTACTACTGGTAATAACACATTTGCGCCATTGAATGTAAATGCAATAGTTATTGAGGTACCTAATAGTATGTTAGGAACAGCACCTACTCACATCGTTGATCAATTACTTGCCCCTAATGGTCCTGGTTTGCCAGTGGCTTATAACGTATGGGTAGAAACTAAAAGAAGATAAAAACTAACAATTTAAAATTTACAAAAATGAAAATATTTAAATATTTAATAGCTCTTACCGCTGTTGCTGCACTTACAGTATCATGTGGTGATGATGATGATATAGTAGGAGGTAACCCAGCAACGACAGACTTTTCTGGAACTTTTACACAACAAGATCAAATGGGTCGTCCAGGAATCAATACTGTTTTTACACCTACAGAAGCTGATGAAAATATGTTTAACGTGACAGTTCCGGCAAATGGAATCGCCATGTTTCAACCTACGTTTCAAGCTCGTATAGAAGCATATTATAATGCATATGGAGCAACTTATGAAAATAATATTCTAGGATTGGATTTACCTACTTTAACTACAGCACTTGCCTTAGACGTGCTACAAGTATCTCCAGATGCGCCTACTTCTTATTTTAGTGCCGCTGGTGTGCCATTAACAGGTCGTGCGATTGAAGATGATGTTATCGACGTGTCATTAATATTACTTTTCGGTGGTAATACAGGAGCAAGATTTGATGGTAATAACGGTACTCCTAATCTTGTTTCAGATAATGTTGCACAAGAAGCAGGAACTTCTTCTACAACGTTTCCATACCTAACTGCAGCGCAGTTCTAGATCAATTATAATTTATAACTAGGCTTCCCTAAAGCCTAGTTATATTTTTAAGTACAACAACCCCAAATCATGAAAAATCTCATCACTCTTTTATCTTTATTGCTTCTTATTTCTTGTGCCACGGCACCAGATCAAAACCAAGCAATAATTACAGACATTAACGACTTTCAATCCTATCTTGATAGCGATAGAGATGCTCTAGTCGCAACATTAAAATCAAAAATAGCTCCACTAAAATTAGACATTGAGCAAGACTCTACTCGTATTGTACAGATGTCTCGATTAGCAGGATTAAATAATCAATTGTATGACCTAACTGGTGATATCAGCTATTTAGAACAAGCTGTAAGCTTGCGCGAAAACGTACTTAAAAGAACAGCGATAAAACCAGAAAGTGCGCGAAGATCACTCGCACAGATGTACATTAAACAACATCGTTTTAAAGAAGCAGATAGTTTAATGAAAAACGAGGTAGCAAACGAAAAGCAAGATCATCTAGTCAAATTTGATATTGCCATGGAGTTAGGGAATTATGTTGAGGCAGAAGAATTATTAAACACTTTAAGAAACTTAAATGATTATAATTATCTGATTAGAGCGGCAAAGTGGAACGATTATAAAGGTAATCTAGATGATACTATTAGACTAATGGAAAAGGCCATGGAACTTGCTGAAGAAAGTGGTTCAGAAAACCTGATGTTATGGAGTTATTCTAATATTGCAGATTATTATGGGCATCATGGAGATCTCGCTTTGTCTTACAAATACTATTTGAAAACACTTGAGTTAGATCCACAAAACGATTATGCTTTAAAAGGAATATCATGGATAGCTTATTCTAATGATGATGATACAGCATTAGCAACACAAATTATAAACAAGTTACAATCTCGTCATCATATTCCAGATTATAATCTCATTCTTTCAGAATATGCATCTTATCAAAATGATGAGAAAAAAGCTCTTGAATTAAGGGAATCATTTTTAAAAGAAACAAATAAGCCTGCATATAGAGGTATGTATAATACCTATAGAATTGAAAATTTATTGGCAGGTACTGAAGCACAGCAAAAATCTGGTCTAGAACTTGCGATTATCGAAGTAGAAAACCGTGCCACTCCAGAAACTTATGATTTGTTAGGATATGCATATCTGGTTAATAAAATGCCTGTAATTGCATTAGAAAATCACAAGCAATTTGTGCAGAATAAAACATTTGAACCTGTAGCACAACTACATCTAGCTCAAATTTTTAAAGAAAATAAATTAGTTGACGTTGCTCAACCTATTAAGAATGAATTATTAGAGGCACGATATGAATTAGGTCCAGTCACTTATAAAGAAGTAGAACAAATTTGATAATCGTTAAAGAATCATCAACTCATAAGTAAGTAAATAAGTAAAACAGAATGATGATTCACTTTCCTCTCAAATTGTAAAGTCTAGGAAGATGCATGAGTATTTCTAGATGGCTTTGGGGAAAGTCTTTTTGGTTGGTTAGTTGGGATTCCCGATTTGCGTTTGCAGGTCGGGTTTCTGTTTTAGATACCAACTTATATGAAAATTTGTCTTTTATATTTTGGTGTTATTATCGTCACTTCTTTTGTATTTCTATTTTGTAAATTAATGTCAATATTTGATTTAAAGAACATCTCATTTTCTGTTTTATAGATGATTTGTTCTTGATTCTCGCATTTTTCAAATTCTTTAGTGGTAATTAGTTTTCCTGTGGATAAATTATAATCCACAGTTAACCAATATTCACAAAGCTTAAAATAGTCGCTGGTATAACCTATAAGCTCAAATTGATTATTTTGATATCTATATTTATCGGTATAAGACCATTTCCAACTACTGCCGCCAGAAAAAGCTATTAATAAAGTACCATGATCTATTTCAATTCCGTCAAATGGATCACTCATCATAATGTCTTTCTGATATTTTAAAATTGCATTCTCTGATGAATGCCACAAGATCCACATTCCATTAATATTTCTATAAATTTGAATGAGTCTTGTATTTCCTGACTCTGATTTTTCAATAGTTTCTAGAACTGAAACTTTTTCATCGATTCCATCAGCATTTAAATCTCCATATGTCTCAGCAATGATTTTATACTTACCTGAGATGGTGTTCTTTTCACTTGTTAGATGAAGGCTTAAAATAATTATTGTAATAATGATAATACTTTTCATCATAAAAGGGTAATATAAGTTACCATGTTGGTTATAGGTAACCTTATAAAAATAGAACAAAAAAAACCAGCTCTTTAATAAGAACTGGTTTTAAAATACAATTGATAATAGTATTATCCTTTATCTATTACACCTAGTGTGTAAAGTCGTTCTAGGGTAGGAGCATCGGCACCACCAGCTTCCTCTAGAGTAATTCCAAATGCTTGTGTATCATATGCGTTATCAATTCTTAAAAGCTCGTTATAAGATTCTTTTTCTATAGGTAGAGTACCTAAACTAGTAGGCGTTAATGGATCTAGAGTTAAAGACCATAATTGATATACCATATTTTCTGGCACCTCTGGTAAACCTTGAATATCTATATAAGTAACATTTTTCTCATTGTTATAAAAAGCAACGGCGTTACTAGATTCAAAACCAGCCTGACCAGCTAAATTTACTTTAACCGTTTCCGGATCTGATAAAACTTGTAGGGTAGATGCGTATTGCGAATTAATACTTTCTATTTCTATATTCTCAGTTTCTAGAAATTCCTTTTGTTGCTCAATTTGCACTATTTCTTCATTTGCCTCATTATTTGCATTATAGAAATAACCAGAAGCAATTAGTAACAAACCAGCTGCAGCCCATCCTATATAAGGACTCCATGAGCTAGGTGATTTTACTACCTTATTTTTAGCACCTATAATCGCTTCTAGCTTAGCATAGGTTTCATCGTTATGATCTGGTGCAAGTCCTGCAGCCAGTCGCTGATATGCATTTTCAATACTTATAATTTCTTCCAGTACCTCAGGATGCTGTTTTGAAATTTGTGCGATTTCTTGAGCTCTATTTGCCGGTAATGCACCGCACACATATAATTCAAGATCACCACTGTCTATTAATTCTTTTGTGTCTATCATTCTCCCATTACATTACGTAATTCATTTACACATTTTCTGTGCCTAGTTTTGAGAGTGCCTTCTGGAATATTTAATTCGGCAGCGCCATCTTTAAAAGTAAAGCCTTTAAAGAAAATCAAGTCTATTATTTTAATGCAAGTAGGCTTTAGTTTATTTACCCATTTCATTATACCTAGACTGTCCGTTTGCACTTCCATTTCATCAGTCGCATCCTCTGGGATATTTACGAAATAATCACGACTAAGGTTTTTAAGATTATTCTTATGTGCTTTAGATCTTAGATGATCTATAGCAGCATTACGCGATATATTTAATGCCCATGTAAAAAAGCGTCCTTGCTTTACGTCATATGATGATGAGTTATTCCATATTTTCATGAAAACATCCTGTAAAACTTCTTCAGCAACAGCATCATCTTTAACCACTGCAAATATAATTCCTCGTAAGGCCTCATTATATCTTTCATAAACACGAGAAAAAGCCATTTCGCTTCCTTCTTGCATTTTGAGTATTAGTAAATCGGGTTGATTACTCATATATAAATATTGTAAAGTTCAAGATGCAAAAAATCCGCGAGTTTCCACGCGGATTTTTAGTTAATTATTTTGAACAGAATTACTCTATAACTCCGCAAGCTACTCTAGCACCAGCAGCTCCACTAGGTTGTGATTCAAAGTCATCTGCAGTAGCATGTACAATAAATGCTTTTCCTAAAACATTGCGTGTATCGTCATCACATCCTATACACCATTTATCAGTGTTAAATGTTAGTGTTGCTCCACCTTCATCATTTGCGATTAGATTACCTATATCTCCCATGTGGTGATCGTGATCGCCCCATTTACCGTGATCTTCTGTTGTTGGATTCCAGTGTCCACCTGCACTTTTACCATCATCACTACTACAATCACCATTTTCATGGATGTGTATAGCGTGTTCACCAGCAGTAAGACCTGTTAATGATACGACCATATTGACCTCTTTTTCGCCTTGAGTTAAAATAATCTTACCAGTTACATCACTACCACTTTTAGAGCCCATCGCTACAATAACCTCTTTACCTATCATTAAAGTATCACCATGATCATGGTCGCCATCATCGTGTGAGTGTCCTCCATCATCATCGCCACCATCGTCATCATAAGACATATCGTCGGTGATATCGTTAACTTGTTCTTTGGTAGATTCTTTACAAGAGTTTAAACCTACTATTAATCCTAGTGCCACAATGGCTAGTGTTATTTTTTTCATGGTTGTTTAATTTTGATTTAAAAATAAGCAACTCTAGTTGATTTTCATCATAAGAGTTTCTCAAATTTGATAGGATTATGATTTCCTATTTTAAGGTTTTCCATAATGTTTAAGGCTATATCAACACGTTTTTGAGAGTCAGTTACTCGATAAACCATAAAGATGATGTTACGTTGTTTACCTGGTAATAGAGATTCAAATATCTCATAAGCTTCATAATCACTTAAAAGAACAGCTTCAAGTTCTTCTGTCATAGGAGCTTGATATTTACTAGTGTCTTCTCGCATGTCAATTTTTAACGAGTCTCCTGCGGTCACTCCTAGTGTTTTTTGATTGGCCTTTGAAAACATCATGTAGATGACGCCATGTTTTTTTGCAATACCTGCATATAGCGTAATTTCTTTGTCGTTTGCTATTACAGTGGCTACAACTCTTTTAATTTTATCTGTAGCTAGTTGTGCTGCGATATCATCAGGTATTAAAATGGCTCCTGTATAACCATTATTACCTATAGACGTTTCAAAGGAAAAGGTCATTAACGTACTAATTTAGTAACTACTTGAGTGTCGCTATGCAAAGTTTTGTGAACCGGACATTTATCTGCTATTTGGAGAAGTCGTTGTAGTTGTTTTTCATCTAGGTCTCCTGTAATTTTAATCTCTCTGGTAAAGGTGTCTATTTTTGCACTTGATTCCTCACAATTCTCACAATCTATCGCGTGTTGTTTATCATAATCTACATGACATTCTACATTCTCGATCAACCATTTTTTACGTCTAGCGTACATTTGAATGGTCATGACCGTACAAGCTGCTAATCCACTGGACAAAAGCTCGTATGGATTAGGACCAAAGTCATTACCACCTATACTAGTAGGTTCATCAGCTATAAAATAATGATTACCTGCTCTCATTTGTGTAGTAAATAAGCTATCATTATTTAGACTGGCCACTACATTGTGTCTTGTTGCTAATGTGATATCTTCCTCAATGTCGATATACCTAGAGGACCATCCTGCAATGACCTCACCTACATATTTAGAATCTTTCTTATCCATTAATAGATGGTCTGCACCATCTAAGCTAACAAAACTCTTAGGATGAACTGCCGCATGATACAACTTCTCTGCGTGCTCAATACCTACCGTTTGATCTTGTGGAGAGTGCATGATCAGTATAGGTTTACGTAAACTTTTAAGTGTTTGTGTCACCTTTTGTTCATTAAGGTCTTTAAGTAATTGCTCTTTAATTTTAAACGGTCTGCCACTTAATTGTACGGTAGCCTCTCCATTTTCTACTATAGCATCAAGTTGATCACCAAATAAATGTCGAACATGTTTAGTATCACTAGGAGCACCTACCGTAGCTACCGCTTTTATGGAGTCTGCTTTTGCAGAGGCATATATTACAGCAGCACCACCTAGACTATGTCCTACCAGTAGAGAAGGAGCTTTAAAATGTTCTTTTAAGTAATCAATTGCAGCCAATAAGTCATCAACATTTCCTGAGAAATTGGAGTCGGCAAAATCACCGTCACTATCGCCCAATCCTGTAAAATCAAAACGCAATACACCAAATCCTGCACTAGTCATAGCTCGTGTAATATTCTTTGTGGCACTGAAGTTTTTACTACAAGTAAAACAGTGAGCAAAGACGGCATAACTGTGTGGATGCCTGTCTGCAGGTAATTCTAAACGGCCACTAAGTTCATAACCAGCGGTATTTTTAAAGTTGATTTTCTCAAAGTTCATGCGTTTCTCTATTTATCTCTACAATTTACAACATCACTATATAACACTAACTATGGGCGGGAATTATGCGTAAGGAATCAGGAAATTTTTGATGATTTTATCAATGTGTTTAATTCCTAACATATAGTTCATATTATAATGCACGATATTGAGCTTAAACTGTTTTATTTCATGCTATTCCCATAGGTCTATTGTCACTTCTTTCATCTCAACTACAAAAGGGTCCCAGTTTTCAGTAAGCCATGTTTGTGACTCAATAATTCTTTCATTTGCTAATTCTCTAGCTTGATTAAATAATTGTGTTTCTGTAGCAGTTTGTGGACCTTGACGGCTGCTTATGTATTGATTTGCTAATCCTATACGATTCATTACAGTGACTTCAGGATTACGAGTAATTCCCTGACGTTTATCAGGTGTGCCAAAATACTTATTCTGCTCAAGTTCAATACCTTTTATAATAGAATCGGTTCTTTTGATGTGATCTTTGTATGCTTTTTTATCCTTATCCTTCATCAACTTAAGGAAGGTTTGGGCTTTCTTTTTATTTTCGGCCAGTTGCTCAGTGATTCCAGATACGGTAATCGATAGGGCTTCTAATCTTTTTTGTGCATCATATTTAGACGTCATGTCTGCCATGCTCAGTTCATCAATCCTAGGATCTTCTTTAATAGTAATACTTGTTTCACTTTTAGTATTTCCATATTCTAATACGGCTCTATAGGTACCTGGTAATACACGGACACCACTAGGTTCCCTTTTTGAAGTATTAACTTTTCTTGATGGTCGATCAGCACCTTTTTCTCTCATTCTCCAGCTCCAGGTATGTATACCTTTTTCTTTAGGAGTTTTGCTCGATAACGTACGTATTAATTGTTCATCATCATAGATTTTTAAATAGATTGAATCTGATTTTACGCTATCGTTTTTTGCTTTTAATTCTTTGTCAAAGAAATATTTAAATTTTGCGCCACTACCACGGTTTTCTCCATGGAACATCGCGTCTGCGCCAAATCTACTTCCAGTAGGTTGTTGATATCTAGCAAAGTATGCAGTAGGTGGCTGGTATAGAGCAATAGGTTGTTGAGGTTGCGCTTTCGCGAAAGCAACAAAAGGAGCAAGGTCGTCTAAAACCCAAGCCGCACGACCAAATGTACCTATCACCAGATCATTCTCGCGCTCTTGAATAGCAAGGTCTTTCACAGAAACGGTAGGGAAACCATTAGTGTATTTTACCCAATCATCGCCAGCGTTAATACTTACGTATAGACCATCATCAGTACCTAAAAACATCAAATTGTTCTCTTCTGGATGTTCAATGATACATAAGGCGTAGCTTTCTACATCATCACTATCTACAATTCTAGTCCAACTTTTACCATAGTTAGTCGTACGATATGCATAGGCCTCAAAGTTGAATCTACGATAATCATTTGCCACGAGTAGGGCATGACCTTTTTTAGTTTTCGAGGCTTTTATTTGAGTAATCCAGCTGCCTTGTGGTAGACCTTTTAGACCTTTTGAAATATCATCCCAACTATCACCACCATTTTTTGTGATGTGTACTCGGCCATCGTCTGATCCTGTGTACAGAACATCACGTTCTAAAGCACTAGGTTCTATGACTAGTATAGTTGTATGATTCTCTGCTCCAGTAGCATCCATGGTTAATCCACCAGATTCTGATTGTTTTTGCTTCTCAGGATCATTAGTTGTTAAGTCTGGAGAAATCACTTTCCACGTCAGTCCTTTATCTGTAGATTTATGAACAAACTGACTACCGAAGTATAAGGTAGCGCTATCAAACGGATCCATGTTGATGGCAGCATTCCAGTTAAAACGTAATTGTACATCTGGATCTGGATGTGTAGGTCTAACACTATAGTTATTACCGGTTTGCCAGTCATAACGGCTTACATATCCTTGTTGACTCATAGAATACCCGAATCTACTATTATCTGGATCCGGTACGACGTCAAAACCGTCACCAAAGCTGATTTCTTGCCAGTAACTATTTCTGATACCTTGCGCACGCCATGAGTATGCTGGTCCACGCCAGCTACCATTATCTTGCATACCACCATAAACATTATATGGTACTTCATCATCTACATTAATATGATAGAATTGTGCTACCGGAAGGTTACCTATAAATCTCCATGTCTTACCACGATCGCGTGTGATGTTTAAACCACCATCATTACCATCGATCATAAATTTACCGTTAGTAGGATGGATGTACCAAGCGTGGTGATCTGGATGGACACCATTATCTGCATTATAAGCAGGCATCAGTTGTTTAAAGTTTTTACCACCATCTTCAGAGACGTTTATGTAAGTGAAAACAGAGTACACACGATTCTCGTTTTGTGAATCCACATATATTTCAGAATAATAGAAAGGTCTATTACCTATATCACTTTTATCATTGATCTTTTTCCACTTAAAACCACCATCTGTGGATTTGTACAATGCATTTTTCTTTGCCTCTACTAGTGCATAAACAACATTAGGCTCGCTAGGAGCAATGGCAACACCTATACGACCTAGTTCACCTTTAGGCAATCCATCTTCAGCGGTAATTTTTTTCCAGTTTTCTCCACCATCATGTGTCATATACAATCCAGATCCTTCACCACCAGATTTAAAAAACCATGGATCACGTTTGTGTTCCCACATGGCAGCAATTAATTTATTAGGATTTGTAGGGTCCATTACTAGATCTGCCGCACCAGACTTATCGTTTGTGTAAAGAATTTTTTTCCATGTTTTTCCACCATCAGTGGTTTTAAAAACACCACGTTCTGGATGAATTCCCCATGGAGAACCTATCGCAGCGGCATAAACAACATCTGGATTAGTAGGGTCAATAATGACTCTATGAATGTTACGGGTTTTTTCAAGTCCCATAGATTTCCATGATTTACCACCATCGAGTGACTTGTATATACCATATCCACCGTTCAAAGAGTTACGTGGATTTCCCTCGCCAGTTCCTACCCATATCACACTAGGATTGGATTGTTGTATGGCTACAGCACCTATAGAAGCAGTAACTTCATCTTCAAAAATAGGTTCCCAGGTCACGCCACCGTTATGTGAACTCCACAGTCCTCCACTGGCCGTACCAGCATAAATAATATCTGGATTATCATGTACCACATCTATAGACGTCACACGACCAGACATACCGCCAGGACCTATGTTGCGAGGTTCTAGATTTTTAACTAATTCTAAATCAAGTTTTTGAGAAAATGCGAAGCTGGAAATCAAGCAAACGCATAATAGTAGAGTTCTTTTCATGGTAAAAATTATAGAACTCTAAAGATAAGTCATGAAACCGCTTTCGCGAAAGCGTGTTAACAAAGCATTTGGATTCCGTTAACTATTTGAAGAAACTATAAATTCAAAAACAGACTGTGCCCTTCTAACGGCACCTTCCATATAACCTGCGTATTGAGAAGCAGTTTCAGTACCGGAAATGATTAGTTTATTGTTAAAGTACAAATGATTATATACTGAATGGCCATTGTTTTGATGAGGTGATAATAAATAATGACTTTGCGCCCGAGTGAATTTTTCTTGAGCCCAGCATTGTTCCTCATAAGAAATGAAATCTAGAGCTTCTTTACCTAAGAAGTCCTCTAATTGATTTAAAATCATTTTTTTGCGCTGGGATGACGATAAATCTGAAAGTGCTGGTTTCATAAATCCAGCAAGTGCAAAACGATTTTCATTATAGTTAGTATGATCATATAGTTCTGTAAATGGACCTACATTGCTGAAACAAGAACCGGAAAGGCCTTTCTCTTTCCAGAACGGTTTATCATAAGAGAGCCCAAATTTTATAGAGTCTGCCATCCATGTGTGTGTGTTATTTGCAATGTTCACTAAAGAGTCTGGAAGGTTAGGAGTAAACTCAATATTGTTAACTAGCAATCCTGGCGGAATGGTTGAAACAACCAAGTCAGCTTGGTAAGTAGACTTTGAAGTCCTTACATCAATTAGATGAACATTTTCTTCAAGGTTTAATACCGGTTCATTAAGTTTTAAATCTATAGAACTCAATACGGAGGAAAGTTTTTTAATGATAGAGTTTGTGCCACCAGCCATTCGATAACTGGGTTCTTGATTTTCTGGCAGTTTAAATAGTTGTGGTGGCTGGCTAGCCATGGATTGATAATAAGCGTTACCAGTCGCAAATTGTTGATGTATAGGTATCTCTAGTTCTTTAAGGAGATTAAGAAGATTGGTGTTTTGGTTCCATAACCATGCTGGACCTAAATCGATAGGAGTTTCACCTGACGTATTTTTAGTAAGAATGCGTCCTCCTAAACGATTTCTTGCTTCAATTACCGTGATTTGATAATTAGAGTTTCTAAGCAAGTAAGCCAGTGTAAGTCCGCATAATCCAGCTCCTAGGATGATGATATTTTTGTTTTTCATAAAAGACAAAGCAAGGTCTTAATAATTCTATTAAAACCTTGCTTAAATGTATTTAGAATATTTTAATTTCTTCCAGCTCGTACACCACCATCCGTATCCCAAATCGCTCCAGTTACCCATGATGCTTTATCAGACAATAAGAATGTAATCGTATTAGATACGTCCTGTGCGGTACCATTTCTACCTATAGGATGAAAGGCATTGAAACCTTCAAGTGCCTTTGCTGCTTCATCAGATCCACCGAAAACGCCATCGTACACTGGTGTATGAACGACAGCTGGCGATACCGCATTAACACGTATGTTATGATCTGCAAGTTCCATCGCAAGATGTTGTGTTAAGGAATGTAATCCAGCTTTTTGCATAGAATAAGCACTTGAAGGTGTTGCTTTTACGGCTTGCTTTGCCCACATAGCGCCTATATTAACAATAGATCCACCTTGAGTTTCTTTCATTTTATTTGCAACGGCTTGTGTAATAAAAAAGAATCCACGGTTCAAATCTTGATAAGAATCATAATCTGCTATAGTATGATCTAAGAATGGTTTAGGTCCAAAGATACCAGAAGCATTTACCAGATAATCCACGTTGTCTAATGTGTTTATCGAGTTTCTTAAGTTTTCTACTTCAGATTTATTAGTAATGTCTACTTGATGTTTGAATAGATTGGGAGCATCTGCTACTTTATCTGTATTACGACCTACAATATGAACCTGAGCTCCTTGTTGTAATAAATCTTGAGCAGTAGCATTTCCTATTCCACTGGTTCCACCTATTATGATGGCTACTTTGTTTTTAAATTCTGACATAATAAAAGTTTGTAAAAAGACAGAACAGTCTGTCTGTTTTAGATTAAAAAAAGGGTTAAATAATTTTGTTACACAATTGTTTTGAAGAAGTGATAGGCCATGCATCCTTATGTAAATGACTTTCTGAAACTGCTGCTTCATATAAGAGGTACACTTGTTTTGCCATCATAAAACTTTCTTGAACGTTAATATCTTCAATGTTGTCAATAATAAGCTGCTCAATAAATCGTATAAAATCTCTTTTTTGGGTTTGAATCTCGGTTAAAATAATCTCGTTATCTCGAGGGATTTCGGCAACGGTTTTGATACACCAGCAACCGTTAAAATCCTGATCTTCAAAAAAGAGTTCCAAAAATTCAAAAAGAGCAAGGACTCTACCTTTACCAAGTTCTTTTGATAAACAAAAGGCCTCAATTTGTTTTATAAATGAATTGTTTTTGTGTTGTAGGTAAGCTACACAAATATCTTCTTTAGATTTGAAATGATTATATAATGTGGCTTTTGCCACGCCAGAAGTTGAGATAATCTCATTGATACCAGTAAGATTATATCCATTGCGATAGAACAGCTGCGAGGCTGTTTCAATAATGTGCTGTTTAATTTCTGATCGTTTCACGATGCAAATATAGAAAACATTTATAAAAACAGACAAGTCTGTCTATTTTTTATTTTCAATCACCTTAGTCTTAGAAAATATATCGTGAAAACCGTCTTTCATAAAAGCAAAAGAGAAAGCTTCTAAAGGAATAAAACGACAAGCCGTTCTCATTATTAATTCGGTAATACTAGGCTTTTGGTCTTTTTCTGAAACGACAATGGTACCAGTCACAATTTTACCTAGTGTTTTATTCCAAAAGAATTCTTGGATAAAATAATACAGAAATAGTATAACAGAACCTATAATACGTTGGTAATTGGACCAATTATACTTAATACTATCAGAGCCAAAATTTGAAAGAATAGAATGTATTAAACTAATCAAAACTACAAAACTGAAAAAATCAACGATAAAGTTGATAAGCCTTAGTCGTATCGATGCTCTGTTATCAATAGCTTTTTCTTTTTTAGCAATTCTGAAATAAGTGTCTCTATCATTAATATATAGATAGATGTCAAGACCTCGCTTTTCTGCAATACGTTGCGCTTGCTTTATGTCAGCTAATTTGTGAGAATCTTTGTCATCGGTGATGATGTTTAGAATCTCTAGGTCAGATAAGGATTCCAATATTATTGTGAAATAAGGTAATCACCTAATTCTGTTTCTTTCCACATCTCTTGACTAAAAGGTTTTAGCTCCATACTGCCGCTTAACTCGTCATATTGGATGCTAGATTTATTAAAACTAGGTCTTCCATTGGCCATAATGTCTTGAAGACATGCCGCTAGTAGTGGTTCATTTATATCACCTAAAACTCCTAGGTTTTCAAAATCCTCACGCAATGCTATATCAGGAGCAAGGCCATTAAAGTAATCTGTAAATCCAGCACTGTTGATGCTTTTTAACACTAGTGGCTGTAATGCATATCTATGAGCAGGATTTGCACCAGATCTACCAAAATCGCTACTGTCATATAAGGTAATACTTGCTTGAAATTTACCTGCGGTATCATCACCTACTTGAATAACATCTACATAAGGTTCTAAAGCGGCAATAACTAACTCACTAGCACTAGCGCTGCTACCAGTTGTAATGACATGAACTTTAGAAAGTCCTAGAGTATTTAAAGCTGTGCCAGCATTAGTAGTTGTTTTAAAGAAATTAGTCAAACGATCTGGTTGATTGTTTTCAAAAAATTCTTGCACATCAGGATTCCATTCTTCTGTCGAAAAAACGTCTGTGGTAGGTTGTCCTGCTATAAGGCTTCCTAAGATGATGGAAGTATTTACAGATCCACCACCATTATATCTTAAATCTAATACCAGATGAGTTACTCCTGCAGATTGTAAAGTCCCAAATGCATCATTTAATTGTTCATCAAAATTTGACGTAAAGCTATTATACATTAAGTATCCTATTTTTTGTGAACCTTGATCTATAATGGCAGTTCTGAAAACAGGATTTTCAGTTATGGATGTTTTATCTAAGGTGATTGTCATTCCATTACTAGTAGCAACACCAGCATTTAAATCTGCTAGTCCTATGGTATATGAATCTTGTCCTAACAATACGCTAAAGTTATCACGTGTTAATTGAATTCCATCTATTTGATTAAATATCATTCCACGTGCAACACCTTGTGTACTAGCACTCGAGTTGGGTAGCACATAACGTACATAACCCCATACATTAGACGCGCTACCTGTTTCACCTACCAGACCGAATTCCATACCGTTATTAAGCGTGGTACCAGCAAATAATTGCTCTAATGCTATATAGTCACTTACAATAACGCTGAATCGGTCTGTAAGGGATCTATCAAAAACTAATGATTCAAAAAAGGCCTCTGGTGTATCATAAATACTGTGAAACTCTTCTAATTCTGGAACCGTCGCAAAACGATCGTCTGCCAGTTCTGGAACATCTGGTTTATATAAATAAAAAGCATTCATACCTCTGTAAACAAAGTTTTTTATAGAAGTAGAAGAAGCAAAATTATCGTCGTTATCCTTAAAACAACTCACGGTAATTAAAACGGTAAGGCATAATAGGATTATATTTTTATAAGATTTCATCATTATTAGTGCTTATAATTAGGGTTTAAAGGTAATTGTATTCTAGATAATGATCTAGTCACCACAATTATCATTGTAGAATTCTATGGCTTCAGGAATTCTTTTCTTTTTCATTTTTCCATCTTCAAGTTTAGAAACGAGCTCTGGACAGTCTTTCAACATTTTAAGATGTCTCTTTTTAAGTTTAGTTCCTATTCTCACAAAGCGGTCATTAATGACCATAAAGTATATAGTGTACGGCTCTTGATCTACATAAACAGGTTGTAGGTTCGTACCAGGTCCAAAACCTATACTAGAAGTACCACCTTGCATGTATAATCCATAAAGCACAATTTTTCCACTTTCAATCTCTAGATAAAGTGATGGTGGATCAGTACGATTAGTTCTTACATATCTATATTTTAATCCATCGATATCAAAACCTATGATATGCTTATGATCATAGACTACGGTTTGATCTTCATCATTTTCTTTAAATTTCACACTGTCATTTGCTCGTGTTTTAATGAAACCAGCCTTACTAGTGTTGTTATTAAAGATAATGATGCCTTCTTGATACTGTGCTTTTAAAGAAATACTACACAGTAAAAACAATGCGAAGAGTATAATGTTTTTCATGAAAATATTTTCGGTTTTAGAACTCAAAGATAACGAGCAGTTATCACACTTACATAACGTATTATTCTTTTATTTAGTTTGATTTTTCTGTATTCGCTTTCGCGAAAGCGAACTCATAATACCCATTGTTTCTTTATGAAAGCATGATATTTGAAAAAAAATAAAGGATCTTGTAACAATAAAATAACATGCTCGTCATGGTAGTATAACCAACACAATGAACCAACAAAAATTCATAGCTGTTTTTAAAGAAGTGCAACACAAAATGTACTTTTTATCAAAACGCTTGCTTACCTCGCATGAAGAGGCAGCAGATGCTGTGCAAGAAGTAATGGCAAAGTTATGGGAGAAAAGAGACACTCTAGAAGAAGTGAAAAATAAAGAGGCATATGCCATGCAAATGGTAAAAAACTTTTCTCTAGATCGCTTAAAGAGTAAACAGGCTGGGCATTTAAGAATTGTACATAGCAATTATGAAGATGATCATCGCAATGCTCAAGAAGAGATGGAACGCAAGGCAAAAGTCACAATGGTACAGAATGTGATTAATACCTTACCAGAGCAGTATAAAGTGGTACTGCAATTGCGAGATATACAGCAATATGACTTTGAAGCCATAGAGCGCATATTAGACATGAAAGCCACCGCAGTGAGAGTCACTTTAAGTCGAGCCCGTAAAATGCTCAAAGAAAAAATTGAAGAACAGTATCAAATAGACATCGCATGAACGAACTATTACATAAATATTGGGAAGGACAATCCAGTCTGGAAGAAGAGCAAAAGCTCATAGCTTACTTTAATAGTGAGACTGTAGCTCCAGAACATGAGGTCTACCGCAGCATCTTTAACGCCTTTGAAGAAGAAAGCGTGATGAAAGAGGATTTAGATTTTGATGCCTTTGCAAAACTGGCACCAGAAGAAAAACCTAAAGATCACTCAAAAATCAGAGTGCTTAAAGGATTAGGTATTGCCGCAGGATTTGCTGCGTTGATAGCTGTAGGTTCTAATTACATAGGAACGACTGAAACTAACACAGATTTAGGAACCTATGAAGATCCTAAAGAGGCGTATCACGCAACGGTAGAAGCTTTACAGTTGGTGTCGACTAAGTTTAATAATGGACGTAAAAATTTAAAACCACTAAGTGAAATTAATAATAAGACAGAGAAAGTCTTTAAAACTAAATAATTAAAATCAAGAATCTCTTAAAATAAAAAACATGAAAAATTTAATTTACATAACAGCTTTCTTGCTTACCAGTGGTATAGCAATGGCACAAAACTTCAGCGCACTAGATAATCTTAAAAACACATCAGAGACTGTTGTGACCGATGAGATGTTTGCATTAATTGCAGGAGTAGATATCGATAGTGATGATAAAGAATTCAACGAGATTAAAAAAATTATTGATAATCTTAAGGAATTACGCATTTATGCTACAGATAATCCTACTAGCGCTGCAACCTTAAATTCATTTGCTCAAAAGTATATCGCAAATAATAACCTTGTGAAATTAATGCATGTTAAAGAAGATGGACAGATGTTCTCTTTTCACATGCGCAAAGGTAGTAATGATAAAAAAGTACGTGATCTAGTCATGTTGATTAATGGCTCTGGTGATAATGATGATAAAGACACCGTATTTCTTATTATATCTGGTGATATTGACTTAAACCAGATTTCAAAGCTTACTAAAATGATGAATGTTCCAGGTCAGAAGCAAATAGAAGACGCTACAAACTAATCATTTATCTATACCTGATAAGCCAGATAGTTGACCAGTATCTGGCTTAATTTTAAAACCATTAAAACTTACCATTATGAATAATCTTATTATACGAGTCCTAGCACTAGGAATTACCTTAATCCTGTTTCTTACTTCATGTAGTTCAGATCCTAGTTTACAACAGTACTTTGTGGATAGTCAGGAAAAGCAAGGCTTTATCACAACAACCATCCCTAAAAGTATACTAGGATTAGATGTTTCTCAAATGAGTGATAAATCACAAGAGGCTTATAATTCAATCGATAAGGTAAATTTACTTTATTATCCAATTGATAAGCAAAATACAGCCGCTTTTGAAAAAGAAAATGCACAACTTAATGCGATTTTAAAAAGCGATGATTTTAAAACTTTAATGACTCACAAGTCTGATGGTGTCAATATGCGTTTTTTATATGACGGTTCTAGTGAGAGTATTGATGAAATGATTATTTACGGTTCTTCTCCAGAAATGGGATTAGGTGTCGCTAGAGTATTAGGTGATGATATGAAACTGGGTTCTATTATGAAAATGATGGAAGAAATGAAGGATGTAAATCTAGACCAGACAGGTATCAATAATATTCTTAAAGACATAGGTGTAGATTTAAATGAAGAAGGAGAAATCGATGAAGAAGCCGTTAAAAAGATTATGGCTTCAAAAGGTATGGATACTACTAATTTGCATATCGACATGAATAGTAAAGAGTAAGAGAAAGTAAATTTGTTTAAAAACCGCTATAGTTTCTATGGCGGTTTTTTTGTGTTTAAAAGTGAATATTTTTAAATATAACAAATTGCAAGAATCGGTTTATATTTGCACGCCTTTTAAGATAGTGATGATGGTATATCTCGCTTTCGCAAAAGCGCAATAACAACAAACATTACAACACATGAAAGCAGGAATAGTAGGATTACCTAACGTGGGAAAATCTACCCTTTTTAACTGTCTGTCTAACGCCAAAGCGCAAAGTGCAAACTTCCCTTTTTGTACCATAGAACCTAATGTAGGTGTGGTAAATGTACCGGATCCTAGATTAAAAAAGTTAGAAGAGCTAGTTAATCCAGAACGTGTGATTCCAGCAACTGTAGAGATTGTGGATATCGCTGGACTAGTTAAAGGAGCTAGTAAAGGAGAAGGATTAGGGAATCAGTTTTTAGGTAATATACGTGAGACAGATGCTATTATTCACGTTTTACGTTGTTTTGATAATGATAATATTATACACGTAGATGGTAAAATAAACCCTATAAGTGATAAAGAAACTATCGATATAGAGTTGCAGTTAAAAGATCTAGAAACAGTAGATAAAAAACTAGAAAAAGTAAAGCGCGCAGCTCGCACAGGTAATAAAGAAGCTCAAAAAGAAGAAGAGGCTTTAATGAAAGTTAAAGATGCTTTAGAAGCTGGTAAATCTGTACGTACGATAGAATTTGATGAAGCTATTCATGATGAGTTTATCAAGCCATTACAGTTTATCACAGATAAGCCTGTATTGTATTTATGTAATGTTGATGACGCATCTGCAGTGACAGGTAATGCATATGTTGATCAGGTACGTGAAATGGTAAAAGATGAAAATGCTGAAGTACTCGTTCTAGCTGTAGGAACAGAAGCAGATATTGCTGAACTAGACGATTATGAAGAACGCGAGATGTTTCTAGCCGATATAGGTCTAGAAGAAGCAGGAAGTGCAAAGTTGATACGTAGTGCTTATAAATTACTGAATCAGCAAACTTATTTTACGGCTGGAGTAAAAGAAGTGAGAGCATGGACCGTAAAAATAGGAGCAACAGGACCACAGGCTGCTGGTGTCATCCACACAGACTTTGAAAAAGGATTTATACGTGCAGAGGTAATCAAGTATGACACCTTTGTAGAATATGGGTCGGAAGCAAAAGTAAAAGAAGCAGGAAAGCTTAAGATAGAAGGTAAGGATTACATCGTGCAAGATGGTGATGTAATGCACTTCTTGTTTAATGTTTAAAAATTAAATCTCGAGGTTCAACTCGAAATATAATTGATAAAAAAAAACCGAATCTACTTTATGTAGATTCGGTTTTTTATTTATCCTAAGAATAGAGAATACTTAATATTAAGTATCACTTTTTATTTGTTCAATCTCATATTCTAGATCAATGTTATCATCAGGATTGTCATTGGAATTACGGCGTTGGGCTCGATTTGTTACACGTTCAATTCGACGTTCTTCCCTACGCAACCTTCTTGCTTCTTTACGCGCCTCAGCCGAATCATTTTTTTTAGTAATGGCGTCGTTAAACCCTATTGTATCATCTACATTGCTATCAAACGCATTAAACCATCCATTCTCAAAAATGTTAAAAACAGAACTCCAAATTCCAATCTCTGTATTTTCTACAGATCCTTCAATAGGAATGTTAGTAGCAAGTGTGTCAGTACCTTGATTTTTAAGAACAAATTTGAATAAACCTACAAAACTTTCCCAAGCTATTTTAAATATATTAGTATCCTCATCACTCCACTTATCGACAATTTTAGTATCTGTCATCAGTGGTTTAAAATAACCTTTCATATAACCATCTGCTATTGCCAGTTCACTAGCAAGTTCAAACTTTCCTTCTTCAAAATCTATACCTGCATAATGTAAAGTGAGGTCATTGAGTGCTGTTATGTCGGCATTTTTTATGGTCATGTCTAGGTTCATATCTGGGATTTCTTTGATAAGGTCAAGTTTCCCATTTAAATCTAGATTTCCATTCCCTATGGTGGTTGCGGTAGCTTTAAGTGTAGAAGGTAATGCGAGAGATGATTGCTCAGCATTCTGTAAGTTAGTAGCAAGCGCGTTTACGTTAGATAGGTATAAATCAATATTAGGCTCAGCATATAAACCTGTAAATGTAAATTCACCATCTATAGTTTCAAATCGATTGATTTGTAAAGGGACAATATCAGTAAGAACTGCATACCACACATCGGCACTCGGTTCATCTAGAGAACCATCAGCTGCTATGTGATCCTCAAAAGTATAGCTTATGGATGGATGCTGCATTTCTATTTCACTAACAACGCGACCATCAAGTAATGCGCCCCATTGTATAGAGATATCTGTCTTGGGGAAATTGAGAAAAGGTGTTTGTGTTTTAGAATCAACTTTATCTAAGTACAATCCATTGAGTTGATAAGCACCACGGTATAGTGAGATACCTACATCATCTATATGGCCGTAATATCCTGGGATATCAGCTAATGTTTTATTTAACTCATCACGCACATAGTATGGCAAGTAAATTCGGCCTGCAACTAATATGATAATCAGAGTAAGTGGAATTAGAACCTTCTTACGTTTAAACCACTTTTTCTTTTTTCTAGGTATTTCATTCATTTAACAAAAATATCCAGTATATGTCTGGCATTTTGTTAATTACTTGTTATGTTTATTGTTTTAGATGCTTCATTAGTTTATCTCTTAAAAACTCATTTTGGCATTTAATAATTGAAATAACTTCTCAGGATCTTTACTTAACAAGATAATACTTTTAGAAATTCCATTATGATCAAATTGAATTTGGATTTTCATACGATTTCTCGTTACGGACTTCAAGTTTTGTATTGGTATTCTATGAAGTAAGTCAAACCTGTCTGCAATACTTGCCATAAAGGTGTTTGTAGTAATCCATAATTCTTCATCAGTAACTCTTATTCTTAAAGCTTTATTTGCACCGCCATATTTTGTAATAAAAGATTTTGTTGAATAGCCAGAAGCACCATCTTCTTGATAGATAAAATTGGAATTATCCAGTTTAGGAAAAGGTTTTAGCGCTTTTCTACCGTCGATTACAAATTTTGTACAGATCAAAATAGCTGCAATTAGCCATATGATTAAGAAAATATACTGTGGTTGCATCGATTATTCTTCTTCATCTACAGGAGCGCAGGTCTCTACCCAAAGTGCTTCCACTTTATCACGAGCCCATTGGGTACGCCTTAAGAATTTTAAACTTGACTTTATAGTAGGATTAGTATTAAAAGAGTTGATTCTTATACGGTCGCCCAGCTCATCCCAGCCAAATTTCTCTACGAGATCTTCAACGATTTGAGCCAGTTTAATGCCGTGTAATGGGTTGTTGGGTTGTGTGCTCATAGTTATTTCTCCATAAAATCCATAGATTCCTTAACACCGCTAGATTTACCTGACTCGCTAACACGTACGTAGAAATAAGAATCATAATCGTTATCATCTAACGGGTTATAAATACTATCGTTTTGAAGTTGGTTAGTGTACTCATTAATGGTGTTGCTATGACCAAAAAGCGCAACCGTTTTACCTCTATATTTTTCTAGTAAATCAAGTGCCTTAACCGTGCGCACATCATAGATTTCCACATCCATGTCATGTGCTGCAGCAAGTGGTGCAGCGGTCGCTTTGGTACGTTTGTAATCAGAGCTTATGATGTTGTCTACATTTTTAAGGAAAAAGTAATTTACCCATGCATCAGCACGTTTTTTTCCTTCCTCAGTAAGTTCAGGATCGCTACCTTGATCAGTGCGTTTTTCTGCATGTCTTATAAAATAGAAAGTAGTGATTCCTTGATTGTCAACTGGTTCACCTTGTTTAGGGCCTGTGTTACAAGACAATAGACTTAAGAAAGTGAGTAGTAATAATAACTTTTTCATGATTTTTTAATAAAGCTTAAAACTACTGCTTTTTAGACTTTTATGGTGTCTAGATAGCTGTTGATATTTATCCACAATTGAATTAGAAATGATGTTAATTAATTTCGCTTTCGCGAAAGCGAAATTCAAACAGATATACTTATATTTCGGGAAAGACTGCAGAATTAATTTATGGCTGAAAACACGCAATATACAGAGGATAACATCCGCTCACTGGACTGGAAAGAACACATCAGAATGCGTCCTGGAATGTATATCGGGAAACTGGGCGATGGATCCAGTGCAGATGATGGAATTTATATTTTAGTTAAAGAAGTCATCGACAACTCTATTGATGAATTTGTAATGGGATCTGGTAAAACCATTGAGGTCTCTATACAAGGTGAACGTGTGACTGTACGTGACTATGGTCGTGGTATACCATTGGGTAAAGTAGTAGATGTTGTTTCTAAAATGAATACTGGTGGTAAATATGATAGTCGTGCGTTTAAAAAGTCTGTAGGGTTAAATGGAGTAGGTACTAAGGCTGTAAATGCGCTATCGAGCTATTTTCGTGTAGAATCTACCAGAGATGGGAAAAGCGCCAGTGCCGAGTTTTCTCGAGGTGAATTGAATGATCAAGAGATGTTAGAAGAGACATCGCGACGCAAAGGAACTAAAATGACCTTTGTGCCCGATGGCGAGATTTTTAAGAATTTTAAATTCCGACCAGAGTACGTAGCGCGTATGTTGAAAAACTATGTGTACCTCAATCCTGGATTAACCATTATGTTTAATGGTGAAAAATTCTTCTCTGAAAATGGTTTAAAAGATTTACTGAGTGAAAATATTTTAGACACTGATCGTTTATATCCTATAATTCACTTAAGGAGTGAAGATATTGAAGTAGCAATTACTCATAGTAGAACGCAGTATAGTGAAGAATATCACTCTTTTGTAAATGGTCAAAATACAACACAAGGAGGAACGCATCTAGCCGCGTTTAGAGAAGCTCTTGTGAAAACGGTAAGAGAGTTTTACGGTAAGAACTATGAGGCCAGCGATATACGTAAATCTATAGTCAGCGCTATTGCGATAAAAGTTATGGAGCCTGTCTTTGAATCACAGACTAAGACTAAGCTAGGATCTACAGATATGGGTGGTGATTTACCTACCGTACGCACATTTATAAATGATTTTTTAAAAACTAAACTAGATAATTACCTTCATAAACATAGCGATGTTGCAGAGGCTTTACAACGCAAAATAGTTCAAGCGGAACGTGAACGTAAAGAGCTCTCTGGAATAAGAAAACTAGCAAAAGATCGTGCTAAAAAAGCAAGTCTACACAATAAAAAGTTACGAGATTGTCGTGTTCATTTAACGGACAGTAAGAAAGAAAATAATCTAGATAGTACCTTATTCATTACCGAAGGTGATTCGGCTAGTGGATCAATTACAAAATCTCGTAACGTTAATACACAAGCCGTTTTTTCCTTGCGAGGTAAACCACTTAATTCTTATAACATGTCTAAAAAGATTGTTTATGAGAACGAAGAATTTAACTTGTTACAGGCGGCTCTCAATATTGAAGACAGTATGGAAGATTTGCGATATAATAAAATCGTAATCGCCACTGATGCAGATGTTGATGGAATGCACATTAGATTACTACTTATCACATTCTTTTTACAATTCTTTCCAGAATTGATAAAGAAAGGACATATTTATATTTTACAAACGCCTCTTTTTAGAGTACGTAATAAGAAAGAAACTAGATATTGTTACACACCAGAAGAACGTGCAGCTGCTCTAGCAGACTTAGGAAAAAATCCAGAAATCACCCGATTTAAAGGACTAGGTGAGATCAGTCCAGATGAGTTTAAGCACTTTATAGGTGAGGACATGCGTCTGGACCCTTTAATGCTAGATGATAATATGAGTATTGAAGATTTACTACGTTTTTATATGGGTAAAAACACACCGGATCGTCAAGAGTTTATCATCGATAATTTGAAGGTAGAACTTGATATAATTGAAGAAGATACTGTGTAGTACGCTTTCGCGAAAGCGTGATTAATCTAACAACCGTTAACCGATAACCGTTAACTAACAAATGAGTGAAGAAAACGAAGAATTAGAGCCAATCCATGAAGGCGAGATCATAGAACCTACGGAGAGCATTACTCGTATTACGGGAATGTACAAGGAATGGTTCTTAGATTATGCGAGTTATGTAATATTGGAACGTGCGGTACCAGCGATTGAAGATGGTTTTAAACCTGTTCAAAGACGTATCATGCAGTCTATGAAAGATCTAGATGATGGACGTTATAATAAGGTAGCAAACATTGTAGGTCATGCCATGCAATATCATCCACATGGAGATGCTAGTATAAGCGATGCCATGGTACAAATAGGGCAAAAAGATATGCTCATAGACATGCAAGGAAACTGGGGAAATATCTTTACAGGCGATCCTGCAGCGGCTTCTCGTTATATAGAAGCAAGATTGTCAAAGTTTGCGCTAGAAATTCTTTTTAATCCTAAAATTACAGAATGGCAATCCAGTTATGATGGCCGTCGTAAAGAACCTGTTAACCTACCGGTAAAATTCCCGTTACTACTCGCACAAGGAGCTGAAGGAATCGCAGTAGGACTAAGTACTAAAGTGTTACCACACAATTTTATTGAGTTAATAGATGCTTCTATAAAGCATTTACAAGGTAAAAGATTTACTATATATCCGGATTTTCCGACTGGTGGAGAAATCGATATTTCTAATTATAATGACGGTTTGCGTGGTGGTAAAGTGCGTGTGCGCGCAAAAATGCACGCACCAGATAAGAATACGATAATCATCACTGAAATACCGTATTCAACAAATACAAGCTCTTTAATCGACTCGATTTTGAAAGCCAATGATAAAGGTAAAATCAAAATTAAAAAGATAGAAGATAATACGGCAGCAGATGTTGAAATTATGATACATCTTCATGCTGGAATTTCTCCAGATAAAACGATGGACGCCTTATTTGCTTTTACAAATTGTGAGTCCAGTATCTCTCCACTAGGTTGTGTGATAGAAGATAATAAACCATTATTTGTAGGTGTTACAGAGATGTTGCGTCGCAGTGCAGATCATACTGTTGATTTATTAAAACAAGAGTTAGAAATACAACTTGATGAAGTAGAAGAGCAGTGGCACTTTGCATCATTAGAGCGCATTTTTATTGAGAATAGAATTTATCGCGATATTGAGGAAGAGGAAACATGGGATGGAGTTATCACTGCGATTGATAAAGGATTAAAACCGCACATAAGTCATTTAAAAAGAGCTATTACTGTAGATGATATCACGAGATTAACAGAGATTCGTATTAAACGTATTTCAAAATTTGATATTGATAAAGCACAGCAAAAAATAGATGCCCTTGAAGAACGTATTGCACAGTTAAAGCATCACCTAGAGCATCTTATTGAATATGCGATTGATTACTTTAAATCTCTCAAAAAGAATTATGGAGAAGGAAGAGAGCGTAAAACAGAGATCAAGACCTTTGACGATATCGTAGCTACAAAGGTAGTGATGAGAAACACTAAGCTCTACGTAAATAGAGCCGAAGGCTTTATTGGTACTTCATTAAAAAGAGACGAGTACGTTACCGATTGTGCAGACATAGATGATATCATAGTATTTACTAAAGATGGAACGATGATGGTGACTAAAGTAGATGCTAAAACCTTTATTGGTAAAGACATTATTCATGTTGCTGTCTTTAAGAAAAAAGATAAGCGTACCATATATAATGTGATTTATCGAGATGGTAAAACAGGACCTAGTTATGTAAAGAGGTTTGCCGTAACGAGTATGACCAGAGATAAGGCATATCCTATGGGTAAAGCAGATAAAGGATCTCAGGTACATTATTTTAGTGCAAATCCTAATGGAGAGGCTGAGGTTGTAAGTATAAATCTGCGCCAGCAAGGAAGTATTAAGAAAGTAAAATGGGATTTAGATTTCTCTGAGATTTTAATTAAAGGTAGAGCATCCAGAGGTAATCAAGTGACTAAGTATAACATTAAGAAAGTAGAACTTAAAGAAGAAGGTGTAAGTACCTTGAAACCACGTAAAATTTGGTTTGATGATACGGTACAACGTTTAAATGTTGATGGAAGAGGTGAGCTTTTAGGTGAATTCAGAGGAGAAGATCGATTGTTAATTATCAATCAAAAAGGATTAGTTAAAACTATAATTCCTGAGGTAACAGCTCGTTTTGATGACGATATGATAGCTTTAGAGAAGTGGTCTCCTAAAAAACCGATAAGTGCTATATATTTTCATGGGGAAAAAGAATTATTTTACGTTAAGAGATTCTTAGTTGAAAATGAGGAAAGAGAAGAAACATTCCTGCCAGATGTTGAAGGTTCTTATCTTGAAGTTATTTCTACAGACTATAAGCCTGTTGCTGAGCTAGTGTTTAATAAACCCAGAGGTAAAGAACAACCACCTAATGAACCTGTCGATATCGACGAGTTTATAGCGGTTAAAGGAATAGGTGCACAAGGGAACCAGCTTACTAAAAGTAAAGTGAAACAAATTAACTGGTTAGATCCATTACCGTTTGAAGAGCCAGAAACCACTCCAGCGGTTGAGGTCGAAGTTAATGACGAAACGGTAGTGTCTACTACTGAACCTTCAAATGCTAATGCAGCAGCAAAACCTAATAAAGAAGTTAAAGATGATAATGCGCCAGATCCAGATATCGATGATAGTGGACAAGCGAGTCTTTTTTAAAAGTTAATTATTTATCTAATCCTGCTTTCGCGAAAGCAGGATTTTTATTTTTATACCACAATTTATAAACGATGGGAATACTAACTGAATTTAAGGAATTTGCCGTAAAAGGTAATATGATTGATATGGCGATAGGTATCATCATAGGAACAGCTTTCAATAATGTAGTGCAGACCTTAGTGAAAAAAGTATTACTGCCACCACTGTCATATCTTACTGACGGTATCAATTATGAAGACAAAAAATGGGTTTTGAAAGAAGCAAATCCAGATCTAACGGGTGATGCGGCTAAGGCAATCGAAATAGGGTATGGAGAGTTTTTTCAAGTAAGTCTAGACTTTCTTGTAATCGGTTTTACCGTATTTCTAGTAGTCAAAGGAATGAACAAATTACGTAATAAGTCACATGACTCTAAAGATAAAACAGTCGTTACACCTAAGGATATTGAATTACTTTCAGACCTTAAAGAATTGATGAAAGAGCAAAATGAATTGCTATCTAAAAAGTCTTAACATCGGTTAAAAGCATGTTGAATCGACTGAAAACGTGTATTTTGTCTTTTTTTTTAGCTTTTTGTCTTTTTGTTACATTTTTAATTTGGCGTTACTCATAAAGGGATAAGTAGATAATAAATTTGCATTCCCTATTAATAGCGTTATGAGAATTTTTATTACCCTACTTTTTTTTAGTCTTTCTACCGTTCTTTTTGCTCAAGTCGGAATTAATACTGATAATCCATTTGCAACATTAGATATAAATACAGATACACCAGTATTACCTAGTACAGGAATACTTATTCCACGAGTAGATGATTTTGCGACTACTAATCCAGACATCAACCAGCAATCTTTACTTGTATATCTTACTACGGCAGTTAGTCGTAACATTACTGGTACAGGATTAGAAAATTATGAACCTGGTTTTTATTACTGGGATAATGCCTCTACAAATTGGATATCTTTTACAGCAGGTGGATCAGGTTGGAATATAGAAGGTAATGATAACATTGACGATACCCAGCATTTTATGGGAACCACCACAGCACAAGATGTAGTATTTAAAGTTAATGATATTCAAAGATTTAGAATGACTGAATCTGGTCAATTAGAAGTATTTGCAGAAGCAAAGTCTATATTTATAGGTGAAGACGCCGGTAATAGTTATGTGCCTACAGATGCGACTGGTAGAAAAGGAGAACAGAATGTATTTATAGGTTATCAATCTGGTACTCTTAATACGATTGGGCGTGATAATATGGCGGTAGGTACTTTAAGTCTATCTAAAAATGTAGACGGTAATTTTAATACAGCGATAGGTGATGAAGCTTTGGAGAATTCGGTATCGTCTTCAAATAATACAGCTATAGGTAATGATGCCATGCGTTATGCAACTAGTAGTGCTGATAATACCGCAATAGGAGTTGGATCTCTTGCAAATGCACGCAGTTCAAATCATGTAGCCGTTGGATATCAAGCAGGTAATTCTGTAAGTAACGGTGCAGGTAATACGATTATAGGTGCTAATGCAGATGTGACTGCTGGGAATTTGTCAAATTCTGTTGCAGTAGGTAATCAATCTCAAATAGGTAATAATACAGCTACAGCTATAGGATACCGATCAACTGCGGCTGGTCAAAACTCTATTGCATTAGGACAGTCTAGTTCTGTAACTGCTCAAAATGCTATAGTTATAGGTAGCTTGAGTACTTCAAATGGTTCTAACTCTATCGCTATAGGAGAGTCCGCTAGTGCTAGTAATAATGACGCCATTGCGATGGGAAGTGATGCTATTGTTAATGGTGTGAATACAATAGCTATAGGTCATAACGCTAGTGCCGCAAACTCTAGTTCAATTGCTATAGGATCATCAACAGCAGCACCACAGCAATATGCTATATCTATAGGAGCAAATGCTTCTACAGCATCTACTCGTGCTATTGCGGTCGGATTCAACTCTGAGGCTACAGGTGATAATGCAGCATCTTTTGGTTATCTAGCGATTTCCACAGGAACTAACGCTTTAGCATTAGGTACAACTTCTAAAGCAACCGGTTCTGATGTCATAGCAATAGGTAATAGCGCTACCAATACTTCAAGCAACTCTGTAGCCATCGGTAGTAGCGTTAATAATACAGGTGGTAATAGTGTAACGATAGGTGATACAGCCATCAACACAGCCGCAAACTCTGTTGTTATAGGTTCAAATACAAATGCGACAGGACAAAACTCTGTAAATGTCGGTAGAAATGCAGATACATCTGGATCTAATGCCATCGCCGTAGGAGCAAATACTGATGCGACACTTACAGCAATCGCTATAGGTAGCGATGCACAAGCGCTAGGAGAAAGTTCTACAGTAATTGGAGATGACGCAAAATCTAATAATCTTAATGCTGTTTCTATAGGAAACGAATCTGATGCAAACGGTAATCAATCTATATCTCTGGGTCACAGATCTAGTACTACTGCTACTAATAGTATAGCTATAGGGAATTCTTCTTCTGGAGAAAGTATTTCTGCGGTGGCTATAGGAAATATGGCACGTGCTTCAAAACAAAATTCTATAGCGATAGGAGAAGATACAGATGCTTTAGGAGAAAATGCACTTGCTATAGGAACAGATGCTAATTCTAATGGTGCTCGATCTCTAGCAATTGGCCAAGACGCTTTAAGTTCTTCAGATAGTGCAACATCATTAGGATTCAATTCTGGTGCAAGTGGAGCTTTAAGCACCGCAATAGGAGCTGAAGCAAAAGCAAGTGCAAATAATTCATCTAGTTTAGGAAATAAAGCAAATGCCTCTGGTACAGAATCATTAGCATTAGGTTTTGAAGCCAAAGCATCACAAGACACCGCAATAGCTATAGGTAAGAAATCAACATCTAGTGGTGTAGATGCTATCACGATAGGTAACACTGCCACTGCGGTAGGAACTCGCAATATTGCAATAGGTTCTCAATCTAGAGCTAGCAATAGTGCTGCTTCTAACTCAGTTGCAATAGGTACTGGTGCCGTGGTTAAACACAATAGATCTATTGCATTAGGTGATGGTGCTACCACCACAAAAGATAATCAACTGATATTAGGTAACATTTCTGAACTAGAAGCTGTATCAGCAAATATTAAAACTACGGGAACCATTACAGCAAATAATTTTGTGTCTTCAACAGGTGTTGCTGGTTATGCAGATTATGTATTTGATATCTACTATGAGGGCAAATCAGAATTAAGTAAAACTTATACATTTCCTACTATTGATGAAGCAGAAGCTTTCGTTAAGGCTAATGGACATTTAATAGGAGTGAAGTCTATTGAGGATATTGAAGCTCAAGGAATGACAGTAAATGTTACAGAGACAGCACTGAAAAACTTAGAAAAATTAGAAGAACAATTTCTTTATATAACAGAACTGCATTCTAAATTAAAAACTCAAGAATTAAGAATTCAAAAATTAGAACAATCACTGGAGCGTATTGATGCATTAGAAAAAAGACTGGATGCCTTAAGTAACGATTAGAAGTATTTATTTCGCTTTCGCGAAAGCGTAATTTAAAAAGCCCATCTCTAATGATGGGCTTTTTTTATGTCACCACTAAACTATTGTACATAGATTAAGTCAAATAAGAAAACCAATTTATATGAAAGCACTTAAATTAGTAGCAATAGCAGTAGGAGTTGTAGTATTAACGAGTTGTGGTTCAACAAATACGACTGAAAAAGCAGCAACTTCTAAAAATGGAGAAAAGCCTGATGCGGCAACTCTTATACAGCAAATGGATACAAATAAAGATGGAAAATTATCTATAGAAGAGGTGCAAGGACCGCTCAAAAATGATTTTGATAAGATAGATACAGATGATGATGGTTTTCTATCACTAGAAGAGCTTAAAAACGCTCCAGTACCAGAGAGACGTTCTGGTGGACCTGGTCAAGGTGGTAGGCCTAACGGTGGTCGATAAATATGATTACTTCATTAAATAGCGCCGTAAATTAATTATTTACGGCGCTATTTAATTTATGAGTATAAGTGAATGGTCTAATTTATTTTTTCATCTTCTTCTAAAAGATCTGTTGTCTTCTTAGTCTTGATTTTTTTACTTCGCAATTTAAAGTTCAAGAATTCAATGAACATTGAGAAGAAAATAGCAAAGTATAGGTAACCTTTAGGAATTGTACCGGTACTTTGATTAAAGATAACTAGGTCGGCCATATGAGCACCTTCAGCAATAAGCATAAACCCAATCAATAATAAAAAGGCAAGTCCTAGAACCTGTACCGATGGATGCTTATTTACAAACTTTCCAACAGGATGAGCAAATACCAGCATAATGATAACAGATATTACGATTGCTATGATCATTAATAGTAAAGCTCCATCTGGATCATCACTCAAACCATTTGTCATTCCTATAGCAGTCAGAATACTATCAAAAGAAAAGACAATATTAATCATAGTGATTTCCATGATAACTTTTGATAGTGCAGATGTTCTCTTACGTTTGACCTCTCTTTGGTCATGTCCTATGTCTTCAACTTTTTCATAAATCTCTTGAGTAGATTTATATAATAAGAATATACCACCAGCGATAAGAATTAAAGACTGCCCAGATATGGATCCGTGAGCCCAGCCCCAATCAAATATAAACCATGGAGCCTGTAGAGATATCAAAACGCTAATCCCAAAGAGTAGTGCGATACGTAAAATCATCGCAAGCGCTAAACCTATGTTAGTAGCTTTCTTTCTTTGATCTGCTGGTAACTTGTCTGCCGCTAGGGAAATAAATATGATATTATCTATACCTAGTACAATTTCTAAAAATATTAATGTTACTAAAGCGATCCACGCGTCTGCACTTGAGAAAATTTCAAACATAATATGTGATTTATTTTTTTACGGCAGTACCTTGATACGTTTGTTCACGACCAGATTGTTTAAATTCAAATGTATAAGAATCTTCAGTCGTGTTTAATATTCTAAAAAGATAAGCTCTACTATCTGCATTTGTTTTTGGATTGATAGGAATAATTCTCCACTCACAATCATTTATCCACTCTACTCGAGAACTGTCAACAACACCTTCATAGGTTTCAATTTGGAATTCTTCTGTTCTTGTAAAAGTTGTTTTCAATAATTTACCACCACTTTCTTGTTCCCATATAAAGGTACCTGTTCTGAAATTTGAACAATCTCTTTCAACTTGATAACATGAACTAGTCATCAAAACTAGCATAAGAATTCCTAAAATACGCATCTCTTATTTTTAAACAAATTTAAGCAATAGCTCATCTATTCTGGGAAGTAATCTTTAAAACTTCCGTCACTATACAAGACGATTATTTTTGATATATTTTTCCCTTTAATTAATGTTTCCGTTTCTTTGGTGATCTCGGGTTTTGGAGTGGAAAATAAATCTGGTGATGGAGTGACTGGTGGATTTACAGCAGCGGTTGTTTCAATTTTATCTTCTTTTTTAACGGTAGGAGCTACTGGTTGAGCAGCAGGAGTCTCAATCATTTCCTTTTTAGGGTAAGAACCTTTACCGTTTAGTAACCAATATAGATCTACCTCTGGAAATTGATCTACAATATTCATGACTAGATCTAGACTAGGTTTGTTACGTCCAGATAAAATATGTGAGATTGAACTGCGACCTACGTGTATAGCTTCTGCAAATGATGATGCGTTCAAATCATTTTTTTCCATGATTTTATGGATTCTCTTTGTAAAATCAGCTGAATTGACCATGTGTTACATTTGTAAACAAAAACAGTGTTGTTTTATTGTTTACAAAACTAAACAATATGTGCATCATACGCAATACGTCCTTATGATTGTAGGTTTATAGTTGAATCTATAGTATACTTGGTAGTAATTAATATGCTGAATTAAAGATTTTTATAGCTACAAGATGTAGTGATGATGGTATATGCTAATGTTCCAGTGGTATAGTCTACAGTTCAACAATTAATATTGATTACAGTTGTAAACAATTCAAAGTGTTGTTTTGTTTACAATTGTAAATTAAAAGGTGTTTACATGTGTAAACTGCGGATGAGTTACATTTGTATCACTTATTTTGTCACAATGAATACAACCTGCTTTAATACTAACGTCATGGCACCTGTTCTCGATAAGCGTTACTTTATATATGAAGATTTTATTAGTTCCTTAGATACTCTTATAGGTAGTTTTAAGGGGTATCACTCTATTAAAAGTGAACTAGGGAAATCTGTTTTAGGTAATTCTATTTATAATGTGCAATTAGGATCTGGTTCAATTAAAATATTGATGTGGTCACAAATGCATGGAAATGAATCTACCACTACTAGAGCGTTGATTCCTTTTATGGATTGGTTTGTAAAGTCAGATAATTTTAAAAAATATTCATTATACATAATTCCTGTTTTAAATCCAGACGGATTAAAGAGATGGACTAGGGAAAACGCAAATTCTGTAGATTTAAATCGAGATGCTCAGAATCTTTCTCAGCCAGAAAGTGTTCTTTTAAAAACTGCATTTGAGGTTTTTCAACCTGACTATTGTTTCAACCTTCATGATCAAAGAACGATCTATGGAACACCAGATGGAAGTAAAGGAATTCACTGTTCTTTCTTATCTCCTGCAGCCGATGAATCTAGAGAGGTGACACCTGCACGTTTAAAAGCAATGAATGTTATCAATCGAATAATTGATTGTATTAGCCATGATTCAAATCACATCATAGGTAGATATGGAGATGGTTTTAATGCAAATTGTGTTGGAGATACGTTCCAATCTCTAGGTGTTCCTACAATACTATTTGAGGCAGGACAGGCAGATGATGATTATTATCGTACCGAAACTGTTCATTCCATATTTAAGTCATTACAACGTGCTATTGAGGTTATTGCGTCAAGTGATGATGTAGATTCTCAAAAAGTGCTTAGTGAGTATCATTCGATTACTCCAATAGAAACTAACTTTTGTGATATTCTCATAAAAAATGTCCCATCAGGTAAAAGTACAGTCGATTTATCTATAATGTATCGAGAGGTTTTGAGCGATGATATTCTTTACTTTGTTCCGTTTCTTACTGGTGTTAATGATACTACAGTAAAAAATGCGCATCGCATTATAGATATGAGTTTAATTGATGCCGTTGTTGACTTTGAGATATCTACAGGGCAAAAGATTATTAGTAATAGTTTAGATATTCAGATTTTCTATTAATTATATGATAAAACTGACTTTTTGTTCGGGTTTATCTTAGTTTTTTGTGTTTTTTTGTAAATAATTGATAAAATAAAGAAATGGCAAGGATTGACGACATAGATAAGCAAATACTTGATGTGTTAATTGAAAACACGAGAACACCGTTTACAGACATCGCAAAGCGATTAAATATATCGGCAGGAACAGTTCATGTACGAGTTAAAAAGATGGAAGAAAGTGGTATAATTAAAGGATCTTCTCTAACAGTGGACTATGAGCAATTGGGATATACATTTATCGCATATATAGGTGTCTTTTTAGAAAAAACGTCACAGACTCAATTTGTAATCAGTCGTATTAAAGAGATTCCTTTTGTTACTGTAGCGCATATTACGACAGGTAAGTTTAATATCTTTTGTAAAATTAGAGCTCAGGACACCACTCATGCAAAAAAAATTATTTTCTTGCTTGATGATATTGAAGGAGTTAGTCGTACCGAAACGATGATATCGTTAGAAGAAAGCATTAACGATAAGAAAAGATTGCTTCACAAAGTTTTTCAAGACCTTTAAATAATGACTCGTAAAGAACTTCAATCAGAAGAGTACAATAGCTACTACGATCATTATTTAAATTTAGTACCAGAGGCAGCAACCATTGATACGATTCTTGAAACTAGTTTAGAGGATACCTTACATTTTATAAAAGCGATAGACAAGCCTCTAGACACTAGATATGGAGAAGGAAAGTGGTCGATAGGTGAGGTGTTGATGCATAATATCGATACAGAACGTGTGTTTGCTTATCGGGCCCTTAGATTTATGAGAGGTGATGTAACACCTTTACCAGGATTTGATCAAGATGTATTTGCTAGAGATTATAAAAATTACGCTTTCGCGAAAGCGGATCTATTAAATTCTTTTCAAGCTACAAGAAACGCTACTATTGATTTATTTAAGTCTATTACGGTAGATCAACTTATGATTAAAGGTATTGCGAGTGATAGCGCTATGAGTGTACGTGTGATTCCTTTTTTAATTGCTGGTCACAATAAGCATCACGAAAACGTGATAATGGAGCGGTATTTAAGTTAATTTTTGCTAAAACGGTAAAATTTAAGAGCCTGCTAAGTAAATCTTAGCAGGCTCTTATTATATAAACACATGGCAGTATGTGACTTTTGTAAGGAATTTAAAATAATATATACCATGAAAAAGAAAGTAGCCATATTAGCCACAAACGGATTTGAAGAAATAGAATTAACCAGTCCTAAAAAAGCATTAGAAGATGCAGGTGCGACTGTACATATTATAAGCCCTTCAGGAGAGTCTATAAAGGCGTGGAATGACGGAAATTGGTCAGAAACGTATAAGGTAGATCATGCAGTGTCAGATGTGTCCGCAAGCGACTATAACTCTTTGATGTTGCCTGGCGGAGTATTGAATCCAGATCAATTAAGACAAGATGATGCATCCATAGGATTTATCAAAGACTTCTTTAAACAACATAAGCCAGTAAGTGCAATTTGCCACGGTATTCAACCCTTGATAGATGCTGACGTTTTAAATGGACGTAAGTTAACATCTTACCCATCGTTGCAGAAGGACATTGAAAACGCAGGAGGAAATTGGGTGAATGAAGAAGTCGTCGTTGATGAAGGCTTTACAACGAGTAGAACACCTGATGATTTAGATGCATTCAATGCAAAGCTTGTAGAAGAAGTAAAAGAAGGTAAACATGAAGAACAACATGCGTAATGTTATGTTAGATATAAATAAAAAGGCTCGCATTATGCGAGCCTTTTTATTTATATAAGAAGTAAGTGCTTTTATTGATTAAGCATTACTGGCATCACAAGCATAGTTACATGTTCACCTTCATCTAGACCATCTACTGGTGTTAAGATTCCAGCTCTATTAGGCATAGACATTTCAAGAGAGACATCTTCACAGTTTAAATTGTTTAACATTTCAATTAGGAAACGACTATTAAAACCTATTTGCATATCATCTCCTTGATAATCACAAGTAAGCCTTTCATCTGCCTTGTTGCTGTAATCTAGATCTTCTGCAGATATGTTTAACTCTGCACCAGCCATTTTAAGTCTGATTTGGTGAGTTGTCTTATTAGAAAAGATACTTACACGTCTCACAGAGTTTAAAAATTGATTACGGGTAATCACTAATTTATTAGGGTTTTCCTTTGGAATAACAGCTTCATAGTTAGGATACTTACCGTCTATTAAACGACAAATTATACTCGTTGAGTCAAACGTAAATTGAGCATTGCTTTCATTATATTCTATTAAAACCTCTGTCTCACTACCTTGTAACATTGATTTTAAAAGATTCAAGGGCTTTTTAGGCATAATAAATTCTGCTGTTTCACTAGCAGATAAATCTTCTCTACGGTATCTTACTAATTTGTGAGCGTCTGTTGCAACAAAGGTTAATGAATCTGTTGAGAATTGAAAGAATACACCAGACATTACTGGTCTAAGGTCGTCATTTCCAGCAGCAAAAATGGTTTTATTTATTGCAGTTGCTAGAGTATCACCTAATATAGAAGTACTACTCGGATCTGTTAAACTTACCGCTTTAGGGAATTCCTCACCATTTGCACAGGCTATTTCAGAACTACCTTTATCATGGCTTACCGTCATGATACCATTATCTGCACTGAAAGTAAGCGGTTGTTCAGGAAAAGTTTTTAAAGTATCAAGTAATAGCTTTGCAGGTATAGCAATGCTGCCGTCATCTTCACTTTCAACTTCTAGGGCGGTAAGCATGGTTGTTTCCATGTCTGATGCAGATACTTTAAGCTCTTTACCATTTAACTCCAATAAAAAGTTATCTAATATAGGTAAGGTGTTGTTACTGTTAATAACGCCACCTAACATTTGAAGGTGTTTCTGTAAATAAGAACTTGAGACAATAAATTTCATATTGTGTTATGCTTTTGTGATACTATTATAGCTTATTTGTGTCATTAGAATTAGTTAAATACAAACCAATTGTAATTTTTTTACGTATTTTTCGACTCTAATACAGTAATTTCTGCAAAGATATTTTAATATCGATAAAGCTGAAAGATACTTATTAACAAAAGAACCCTATTTATAAATAAAAACATGAAAAAGACTACACTTATCCTTGGATTAGCTTTGCTTAGTTCAGGTCTTTCTTTTGGGCAGACCGCTGAAGAGCGTGCGCAAATTACAAAAGATTATGATCTGGAAAAATCAGAAATTTTAATTCAAGACTTCAAGAAACTTGCAAGTTTAAGAAATGCCAGAGTGACTGAGTATATAATACAAAACAATGTTGAGAGAACTTATGTTGACGAGTCAGGTAAACATTTTATGATTTTTGATGTTGTAAATAGTGAACCTATATATAAGACGACTTTCAATACGCAGGCTGGAGTAATGCAAGGAGCAAATGAACTTTGGAATGGTGGTTCTCTAGGTATTAATATTGAAGGACAAAATATGGAAATAGGAATTTGGGATGGTGGTAAAGTACGCTCAACTCACGAAGCTTTAACAGGTCGTGTAAGAGATGGTCAGCTTCTATTTTCACTTAGCTCCCATGGAACGCACGTTGCTGGTACTATGATTGCAAGCGGTCCGAATGTGAATGCAACCGGAATCGCTCCTCAAGCCTCTGTAGTTTCTTATAGTTTTACAGATAACAACGATGAGGCTGAAGTCGCAACAGAGGCTGCAGCAGGTATGATTGTTTCTAATCATAGTTATGGTATTCCAGCAGAGAATGTTGCCCAGAATTTTTTGGGAAAATATGTAGTAGATTCTAGAAATTGGGATTTAATATTAAATACCTATCCCAACCTTGTTACTGTAATATCTGCTGGTAACTCTAGGAATGCTGGAGCAAATACTTTTGATTTTGGGTATGACCTTTTAGTTGGTAATGCTACTTCTAAAAATGCTATGGTTGTAGGTGCAAGTGTAGCGCAAACTAATTACAGCGGTCCTGCTTCAGTTCCTATGTCTAATTTTAGCTCGTGGGGACCAACTGATGATGGTAGAGTTAAGCCAGATATTACGACTAAAGGTGTTAATATGTTATCGACTGACTCTGCAAATGATAGTAGTTACGTATCAAGACAAGGAACGAGTATGTCTGCTCCAGCCACAGCTGGAGGATTAACATTATTGCAGCAATATTATAATTCTTTAAATTCTCAATATATGAGAGGAAGTACGGTTAAATCATTAGCCTTACATACGGTAAAAGAAGCTGGGGATAACGATGGTCCTGACTACGAGTTTGGTTGGGGTCTTTTAGATACAAATGCAGCTGCCTTAGTTATTCAAGATAATGGCAATGCCTCATTGATCGATGAAAGAAATTTGGCTCAATCTGCTACCTACTCACAAACTTTTACAGCAAATACTTCTTCAAAATTAATTGTATCAATAGGTTGGTATGATCCTGCGGGAGTTAGTCAAGGAGATTACAATTATCAAGGTCAAAGTCCTGATCCAACTTTAACTCCAGAGGATAATCCAACTGCATCTTTAATTAACAATTTGGATTTAAAAGTAACCGATGCTTCTGGAACGGTTTTCTATCCTTGGAAACTATCACCAAATAATTTTACCACTGCACCTGCTGCAACTAATAACTCAGATAACGATGTTGATAATTTCGAAAAAGTAGAAATTAATAATCCATCGGGAACTTATACAGTTTCAGTTACTCACAAAGGAAATCTTCAAGGTGGGAATCAAGATTATTCACTTATTATCACAGGCGCAGATCCAGCAACATTCTCTAACAAAGAAGATCAATTAGATAGTTTTAGTATTTATCCTAATCCAGCAACAGATCACTTTACCGTAGCATTTAATAATCAGTTATCTGGTGATAAAATTAATGTCAATGTTTATGATGTTTTAGGACAAGAAGTAATGTCTAGATCATTTGACAACAATGGTTTATTTGAGCAACGTATTTCTACGGCCGACTTAAATTCTGGTATCTATCTTGTAAGAGTTGGAAATGGTATAACGGCAAGTACAAGAAAGTTAATAGTTAGATAATAATATATTCTTATTTTTATTAAAAACCGCTTCAAGTTAAATGAAGCGGTTTTTTTACATCTTTAATTTATGATACATAAAGAACTTCTTACCTTTCTTTCTTCACTAGAAAAGAATAATAACAGACCATGGTTTGAGAATCACAAACCTCAATTCTTGGAACTAGATAGTGCTTTTAAAAACAGTATTAATGAAATTACCGACTTGCTAAATCAGCATGATGTAATTGAAAAGTCTAAAACTTATAGAATTTATCGAGATATTCGATTTTCAAAAGATAAAACGCCTTTTAAAGTACATAGAAGCGCTAACTGGATGCGTGCTGGTGTAGAGCGCCGTGGCAGTTATTATATGCGTATAAAGCCAGGTAATCATTTGATAGGAGTAGGTTTTTTTGGTCCAGAGAAAGAAGATCTTTTAAGAGTACGTAAGGAGTTAGAGGTAGACGCACAAGAATTAAGAGATATTATCGAGGAGCCTCAATTTTTGAAAACATGGGGAACCTTTCAAGGAGAACAGTTAAAGACGGCTCCGAGAAATTTTGATAAGACACATCCAGATATTGATTTGATAAGATTTAAAAGCTATCACTTTTTGAAAAGCTTCACAGATCATGAAATTCAGAGTCCAGAGTTCTTTGACAAAATCAATAAGTCATTTGAAACAGCTAGACCATTCTTAGATTATATGACAGATGTTTTAACGACAGATTTAAATGGTGAATCTTTAATTTAATTGATTTTAAAAATCTTACGAGTCATACCGTTGAAAGTAAAAGAATCACCAGCCGTTAAATTCTTCATAGCCTCATAGATAGGCGCATTAGAAGATATAGCATAGAATTTATCTCCTTCATCAGTTATCAGTTCACCTAAGGAGACACTTATTAAAAACATATTTGAGTCAGTAGTGACTAGAGCACCTTCCGTCACGACCGTTTTACCACTACCGTAAGAGATATTTTCAAAAGCTCTCTTTAACTTCTCGTGTTCATCTTTAAGATTGTTGTATCGCTCAAAATCGGCCATTAATTCACCAGAGCCATCATCATCTTCGGCATCATTACTGGCATCGTTGTCTGCTAGCGAATCGCCTAATTCCTGAACACGCACTTTATAGCGGTCTATACTATTTTGTATAACCTCTTTACACTTATTTACCGCATTGATTTTAAGCATGATATATAAAGTTTTAAGTACTGGATAATCATTATGCTATCCTATGTAAATGTATACTTAAACTTTTATAATTCTACTGGTGGACGTTCAAAAAGTTGAATACTATTTATCAATCTTTCACGTACTAAATTCATCATACGCTTGTTAAGAGCACTAGAGTTCTTAATATATGCAAGATATTCATTTACAGTGAATTGACCTATAATGATACCTTTAAGAGAGTTGCGGAATTTCTGATCTCGATTTACAGCATTCTCGATATAATCTATACGCTTATTAGAGGTCAGCCCAAAAAACACATTCTTATGTTTCTTGATATAATTATGAAAAACGGCTATTAATAAATCGTGCTGTAATTTTGCAATGGGTCTTAGTGTTCTATTTTGAAATTGTTCTTCAATAGACATGTCATCACTTACTCGTGCATTAGGAATCTCAGGTCTTAGTGCTACTAGATATTCGTCTCGATTATTCATGATAGAAGGTTTTTTAAAGTTACTAAGGCTTGTGTTTATTACGCTTTCGCGGAAGCGTAGTTTCTCAACAACCTTATCAACACTAATTTTATAGTCGTTAAACTCGTGTAAATCTTGCCTTCTTTAGATTCAATAATCAGTATCTTTAAAATAAAAAGTGATACAAACTATTAATCCATATAACGGTAAAGAGCTCGAAAAATATCAAGAAGATAATTCAAAAACTATAGAGCATAAATTACAAACGGCACAAGATCAATTTGAGCAATGGCGATTAACAAGCTATGAACACAGATCCAATCTTATATTAAAAGTTGCAGGTTTATTGCGCAAAAATACTGATCAATATGCATTAAAAATGACTCGTGAAATGGGGAAACCCATATCACAATCACGCAGCGAGCTTGAAAAATGTGCATGGCTGTGTGAGTATTATGCCGCTAATGCGGAGAGTCATCTTAAAAATGAATATGTAGATACAGATCATTTTAAATCTTATGTCTCCTATGAGCCATTAGGAGTCGTACTAGCAGTGATGCCATGGAATTATCCATTCTGGCAAGTGATGCGTTTTATAGTTCCCGCGTTAATGGCTGGTAATGTAGGTGTGTTGAAACATGCGAGTAGTGTAATGGGTAGTGCTGTATTGATGGAAGATATTTTTATTGATGCTGGATTTCCGAAAGGTTGTTTTACAAACCTAGTAATAGGTAGTAAAGCTGTAGAAAATATAATCAAAAACCCTATAGTTAAAGCAGTAACCTTAACAGGATCAAAGCCTGCAGGTAGTGCTGTTGCCGGAACTGCAGGAAGTGAGATTAAAAAAACGGTTTTGGAATTAGGTGGGAATAATGCGTTAGTGGTGTTTAAAGATGCAGATATCGAACAATCTGTCGAGACCTGTGTGGCTGCACGCTATCAAAATACGGGACAAAGCTGTATAGCAGGTAAGAGACTCTTATTACATGAAGATATTGCAGATGTGTTCATGGAAAGATTCAAAACTGCTGTAAAAGATTTAAAAGTAGGAGATCCTGAAAATGATGAAACCTATATAGGAGTAATGTCTAGAGAAGATCTTGCAGAAGAGTTAGAAGATCTTATGAATAAGTCTATAGAAATGGGCGCAACCCTTGAACTAGGAGGAAAGCGAGATAAAGCGTTTTTTGAACCTACTATTTTAACAGGTGTTACTAAAGATATGCCTGTATTTAAGGAAGAAACATTTGGTCCTTTAATGGCTGTAAGAACTTTTAAAAATGAGGATGAAGCTGTTGAATTAGTAAATGATTCCGAATTTGGTCTAGGAGTATCTCTATTTACACAAGATGTAGAAAAAGCGGAAAAACTCGTCTCTAGGTTTGATGATGGTGCCGTATTTGTAAATTCTAAGGTTGCGAGTCATCCAGCATTACCATTCGGCGGAACAGGAATTTCTGGTTATGGTAGGGAATTATCACATTTTGGTATCAGAGAGTTTTGTAACATTAAAACTGTAGTGATTGATAAATAAATTTATGATCATAGTGTAGACTACAATGAGAGATAAACAGTTACTTCAAAATGATTCCAGCAATTCAAAGGAAAATCCTAATACAAGCAAACCTAATGATATAGACGCTAAGAAGGTACTAAATAAAAAGTCTTTTATTGAAAAATGGGAGCATAGTCCATATTGGTTTATTAGTGGATCTTATAAAGTACTTCATTCTATCTGGATGGTAGTTATGGCTGTTGGAATGTTTCTGGCGTGGTTAATAGCGTTGTTAGCTACATGATAAAGAAGGTATCTTTAGTAACATTGCATATTGTAGCATTAATATGCATGGTGATGTATGCTGCTGTTCAATTCATGAAGTTAGTACAGTACGAATCTTATCCATTCATTTTTAGTTATCTTAATGATATATTGGTCATCCCTATCATCGCTACTATATGTCTTCATGTACTATGGATGGTAAAAAAGAATTATCAATTACGAATAGGTGTTTTAAGCCTTATAAGTTTAGTGGTTTTATACTCTTATTATTTTGAATACTATCTTCCCTTAAACTCAGAACGATATACTAGAGACGTTTGGGATATAGGTTGCTATGTAGCCGGAGCTGTAATTTTTTACATCGCTCAAAAGTTGCCCTAGGCTAATCTTTTATTTAATAAATACCACTGAATTCCTATCAATGAAATGGAATTATTAAAAGCACCTTCATCAAGGTGTATTTTAATATCAGATCGTTTTATTTTAATCAACTCAATATCTTCTTTTTCAGAGACAGCTCCGCCACCTTTTAAAGTCTTTTGAGAGCTGTTGACCTCAGTATAATACAAATGGATTTGTTCTGAACAGCCACCTGGTGATGGGAAGTAAGTGGTTATCAATTCCAGTTCATTAGTTTCATAACCTATTTCTTCTTCAATTTCTCGTTGTGCACAATCCATAGGATTTTCTCCTTCTTCTACAGATCCAGCTACAAGTTCTAACATCCACGGATGATTACGTCTGGCACTAGGATATCTGAATTGTTTGGTAAATAAAAAACTATCGGTATCCGTTTCATAAATAAGCACCGCTACGCTATCTCCTCGTTCTAAACAAATGCGTGTAGCTTCTATAGAACCACTTTGTTTGATTTTATCGTGAGTCACTTGAGCTTCTAGGACTTTGAAGAAGCCGTTGTAGACTGTTTTTTCGTTGTTGATGGAGTATTTCATGGTTGGATATTAAAAAGCCAGTCACAAAGGACTGGCTTTAAAAATTAAAAAATAACTCTACTGCTTACTATACTTCTCCATATAGCGATCGTTTAAATCCTTCTGTCTAGTGTTCAATGAAATATCTCTACCATCAATAAAAGCACGAGTGAGTTGATTACCTCGCATATCTAGGGCATCTCCTTTTGAGATGAATAGGGTAGCGCTTTTACCTTGTTCTAGAGATCCATAATCTTTCTCAATCCCTAAAACAGTTGCAGCGTTAAGTGTTACAAGCTGCAAAGCTTTTTCTGGATCCATTCCAAAACCTACCGTATGTCCAGCATAGAATGGGAAATTACGAGCTTGGTGACGTTCCATATCTCCTGAATTCTCTAATGCGACTAACACACCAGCATCACTTAACAATTTAGGAAACTTGTAAGGCATGTCATAGTCGGCATCATCTCTGGCTGGTAAATCGTGAACTCTACCTGCAAGAACTGGAATGTTCATCGCTACCAATTCTTTAGTCACGTTTTGAGCACCTTGAGCACCAACTAGAACGACTTTTTTTAAACCTTGTTCTTTTACAAATCCTAAAACGTCGCGTATCGCTTTTTCTCCATTCACATGTATATAAGCCGTTGCATTACCTGCAAGCACTGGTTTTAAAGAAGCATACTTTAAATCTTTCTTTCCACTTCCTGTATAAGCACGCGCAGCAGCTAAGAATTGAGTCAATTCATCTACTTCTTTATCGTAGTTTTTACTAGGGATAGTAGGTCCTGGCTCATACCAGCTACCAGATCTTCTAAAAGTTCTAGGCCAGTTGATATGTACACCATCATCCACTCGTACTGCGGCATCTTCCCAGTTCCATGCATCCATTTGCATCACACTACTCTGACCAGAAATACGACCACCACGTGGTACTACTTGCGCAATAAGAACACCATTTGGCCTCATGGTTTCAACCACACGACTCTCTGCATTATATGCAATTAAACTACGTATATGCGGATTATAAGTTCCTATTTCTCTATCATCATCACTCGCTTTTACCGCATCTATTTCTACTAGACCTAACGTTGTATTACAAGCGATTATTCCTGGATAAACATGCAATCCGCTGGCGTTAATGACTTCTCCTTTTGGTTGCATTTTTACAGTTGTAGCATCTGCAACTGTGGTAATTTTACCGTTTTCTATAACGATGACACTATTTTCTATAAGCTCTCCATTACCTATGTGTGCTGTAGCATTCATAATTGTATATGACTTGTTTGCTGCAGGTGCTGGAGTTTGTTGTGCTGCTGCGGTAAATCCTACTACAGCGCATAATATATATATGATTCTTTTCATGATTACCATTCTAGCGTGTTACACTCATAAAGAGTTTTAGTAGATTGTTTTGGCTCTTGTGTTTTGAGCCCTTTATTCTTTGCAGCGATCATCTCATTGATAAGCTGCTGGCGTTCTTCTTTTATGCTTTCGCGAAAGCGTAAATCACGTTCCTTATCAAAAAACACAATCCCATCAATCATAGTAACCTCTGCGGTTGCCGTAACAGATAAAGGATTATCTGACCAAAGAACCAGATCTGCATCTTTTCCTGTTTTAATACTTCCTGTACGATCATCGATATGTAAAAGTTTTGCAGGGTTTAAGGTTACAAATTTCCAAGCATCTTCTTCACTGACGTTTCCATATTTTACTGCTTTTGCCGCTTCTTGATTTAAACGTCTAGACATCTCAGCATCATCTGAATTGATAGCGGTTACAACACCTTGAGAATGCATAATGGCTGCGTTATAAGGTATCGCGTCGTTGACTTCATATTTATAAGCCCACCAATCAGAGAATGTAGATCCACCTACACCATGTTCTTTCATCTTATCGGCCATTTTATAACCTTCTAGAATATGTGTAAATGTATTGATACGGAAACCGTGTTTTTCAGCCACTTTCATTAACATGTTGATTTCTGTCTGCACATAAGAGTGACAAGAAACGAATCGCTCACTTTCAAGAATTTCTAGAATAACTTCCATTTCTTCATCATAGCGGAAGTTCTTTTTTCCTTTAGAATCTGCATATTCTCTTGCACGAGTAAAGTAGTCTTCAAATACTTGTTCTACACCCATACGAGTCTGTGGGAAACGCACACCATTCTGGTAACGCGATTGTTTTACGTTTTCTCCTAATGCAAATTTGATAAACTTGGGACTGTCAGAATAAATCATTTCTTCTGGAGAATAGCCCCATTTCAATTTAATAATCGCACTACGTCCACCTATAGGATTTGCAGAACCATGTAAAAGTTGTGAAGTAGTTACTCCACCAGCAAGATCTCTGTAAATATTTACATCTTCGTGATCTACTACGTCTTCAATAGTAACCTCGGCAGTAGAATTGTGTCCTGCTTCATTGACACCATTATCTATTGCGATGTGACTATGTTCATCTATAATACCGCTAGTTAGGTGTTTTCCTGTAGCATCGATTACTCTAGCGTTACTAGCACTAAGTTTTTTACCTATTTTAGATATTTTCCCATTTTTAACCAGAACATCTGTGTTTTCTAAAATTCCATCTTTCTCATTAGTCCATACAGTAGCGTTGCGATACAGTATAGTCTCTTCTTGAGGTTTTGTAGCACTTCCATAGCTTACATTTGGAAAGGTGAGTGGACCTAAAGTTTTAGTTTCCTTTTTCTTTTCATCCTTTTCTTTTTCATCCTTTTCTTTCTCAACATCTTTAGTTGCGGTAAAAGAAACTTCATTACCATTTGCTAGGTATGCAGTACCTGTCAAACGATCTTCTTTAGATACTTTACTGATCATTCTAGTGAAGGTCTTGTCATCTGCATTTTTTTGAGAAGCGGTAATAGTAATCCAATTACCATCATAAGCGATTTTCCCACCTAATTTAGTACTGTCTATTTTGATACTTACTTTTTTAGCATCTCCAGAGATATCCATTTTATATGTGTCTCCTGCGATAAGAGCCGTGTAAGATCCGTCGATATCTTTACGGTGACGGTCTTTAATCACATGTTTAGAACCTTGAACCCAATTTTCATAAATTTTAGTATCCTTCTCAAATAATGGCCCAGAAGTCATAATAAAGTTAGCGACTTTCCCTTTTTGAAGAGTTCCCACCATATCGCTTACGCCCAAAATCTGTGCAGGTTTTGTGGTTAATGCTGCAAGAGCTTGGTCTGCAGTAAGTCCGTATTCCATTGCCATTTTTAATTTCTCCATCAATTTATCTGGAGTTTTTAATCCTTGACTAGTGATGGCATAATTGATTCCAGCCTGTGATAATAAGTAAGGATTTGCTGGTGCTTGTTTCCATTCACGCATATCAGCTAGATTCACGTACCATTCTTGATATGGATTAGTCACATCATAGGCATCTGGGAAATTTATAGGTAGAATAAGAGAAGCCTTAGTTGCTTTAATATCGTCTATCATTTCATAAGCGTCTGCACCACCTACAATTACAAATTGTTTGCCGACACGATCACCCATTTTATCTACTCGCAATACATTCTTCTTATCACCAGCTTCAATAATTTGAACTAAGTTTTTATTTGCGACTAGAGCTTCAAGAGATAGATCGCGTGTAGCACTATTTCCTTTTGAGTACCAGTCTGCATCAAAATGAGTCTGACGCAATAATGCCAGTGTACCCATTAATGAAGTAGGATAAGATTGTCTAGTTTGAACACTACGTTTTAATGAGAAAAAGCTTCCACTTTCTTCTTTAAGAATTCTCATTCCGTCATCACCGTTATTATTAAGAGCTACTAGCATACCAGAACCGCGAGCAATACCGTCATTCATATGTGTTTGCACTGCACCATAACCAGCATCGATCATTTTTTTAGCTTCTTTCTCGTCATATTTATAGAAGTCTAGGGCATCTTGCTCTGCACGGATGTGGTCATTCCAGTAGTAACCTTGACGACTCTCATCATATTGCTGACCGCTACCTGAAGCACGTTTTGCTTTTTCCATTCCAAAATCTGCATAAGGCTCGATAAAAGATGGGTAGATGTAACTTCCATTTGCATCCTGAATAACTGCTCCTGTAGGAACGGTTATACCGCTTCCTATATTCGATATTTTACCATCCTTAAGGATGATAGTTCCATTATTAATAACGGTACCTGGTTGTGTCACTATAGTTGCATTTGTAATTGCAACTACCACCTCACCACGTGCAGAAATGTCGTCATTATTAGGGAAGTATTCCTGTGCACTGGCCATACCATATACAAGGAATAAGAGTAGTAGAACTCGTTTCATTAATAAAGTTTTTGAAATTAGCTTTTAAAGATAGGTATTCCATTAATCTACAATTCTTAAAAAGTGTTAAGAACTACAGAAAATTCACATCCACTTTTGGTAAATACGAGGATAAAAAATACCCTATATGGGGTATTACCTGCATAATCAATTCCATGTAGTTTTGAAAAACACTTTAAATCAGTTCATTATGAAAAACTTTACTTTAATTATTATGTTTTTGTTCAGCACCTTACTTGTTGCTCAAAACCAATTACTTTCATCTATAGATGAGTATTATGATACAGCGTCCAGCCAGTGGATAAATAGTTCGGGAAATAATTATGCCTACGACAGCAATGGTAATTTAACCTCTGAAGAATATTTGTTTTGGGACACATCTACATCTTTATGGCAACAAAGCTACCAGACTATTTATTCTTATAATGCTAACAGTCTTGCTACGATGGTTTTAGAGCAGAATTACAATAGTACAACCAGTCAGTATGAAGATAGCTATAGGATTACGTATTCTTATAACTCATCAAATCAATTGATTAGTCAGGTTTTTGAAGAATATGTAGGGTCTAATTGGGTACCTAGTGATCGATTTACTGTAACTTATACTAATGGTGTTTTAACTACTGCTATTATAGAGGTTTGGAACGGTTCACAGTACGATCTTGAAGAGCGATTTACTTTGTCTTATAGTGGTTCTAATATCACACAATTTCTAATAGAATACTGGGTAGGTTCTCAATGGGTATTAGGTGAACGCGATTTGATAAATTATAACGGAAGTAATCAACGCACTAATAGAATTTATGAGGAATGGGATGGTACTACTTGGAATGAAACAGATAGAGAAACCTATACCTCAGACACCTTTGGAAATAGAATTTCTACACTATCAACTTTTATAGGTAACCCATCTCAGGATTATAAGATCGATTTGAACTTTGATACTAGTATACAGCTTAGCACATTAGACCATCCTTTTAAAGATAAAACGGGTATCGATTTTATATATGATGAAAGTCCTTATGTCAGTAAAGTATTAACTTCAACAGAGTCTCAATATGACTCTGCAGCTATGATCTTTTCACCTAATTATCGTACTACCTTTAATTATAATAGCACTTTATCAAACAGTGATATAGCATTAGAAACTCTACCATTTAAAGTTTATCCCAATCCAACTAGTGAGTTCGTGTTTATTGAAGGACCAGAATTAATACATACGGTTGAATTATATGACATGATGGGAAGAAAAGTTATGGAATCTACAAATGAAAGAATATCGATTCATCATTTACCTAGCGGATTATATAATTTAATCATCGAAGATATTAATGGATTAAAAAGTGATTTTAAAATTATAAAGAACTAGCCATCTTTACTTTTTAGTATACTGCTTGAATTTTACTATTTATTTGAGCAGTATACTTTATCCATTCACGAGCAACGATACGACATAGCTATAGGTTTTCATCCCATCGGGTTGATTGTTAGCTTTTAAATACTGATTGTAAGTAGCTTGTGATACTTGCTCAATAACATTATCATCATATGGTGCCCAGAAGTCTCTCAGTTCTTGATAGTTTTTTAAAATACCTGGCCTTAGGTGATCTTTTATTTCTTCAAAAGCTTTAGGATCTTTAGTGTATAGATCGTTCAATAAATACTTCAACCCAAAAATGCTTGCGCTATACTGGAAATGTAAATCTTCGTGATTCTGACCAGCTTGAATGGCTACATAGTTAGCCTCATTTTCTTTTGCAAATCCCAATTGATGAGACATCTCATGCAAAATTAACACAGGTGTTTTATAGCAATTGATCCATGCATTAGCTTGAGCTTCTCCAGTAATAGGATTCAGGTATCCGCTATATCCCATATGGGTTAACGGCATGGTGAGTAAGGATTTTTTAATGCTATTTGGTTTTAATTTTTGTTTCAATTGCGGTTGTGGTAACTTTTCAAATCCGCTGGGTGCGATTTTGAATAGTTCTTTTTGTGTTCGATTAAAAGCAACAGGTAAACTATCTACAGGTTGTAGTTGAAGATGTAACTCGTTAGAAAAGTCAGCATATCTGGTAACTGTTTTCTTAAGTTGATCAACGGTATATTCTCGTTCAATGTTTAGTGTCACATTCAGCGGTTGTCGATAATAATTAAATCCCCATAAAACTTGAAAAGTGAATAAGATGATGTTTAATGAAAATAGGAGTTGCGTATAACGCTTCCGCGAAAGCGTAATTAAATCCTTCTTTGATATCCATAACCATCTTAATATCATTACAATTCCTGCGATGTACATCAGGTCACCAAAGGATATTGGAATCCAACCTAATCCAATGCGCATGGCTTTAGAGATATATGGATATATCCCATTACTGTAATATTTTTCAATAAATGATGGGAAATTTCTAAGATTATAATACGTCAGTATTTGTAGAGCCAGAAGACCTATCGCTATTACTACATGACGTTTTCTAGTTCCGAGCATGGTGCTAAGATACTTTTTAAACTTAAAACTAAATTTAAATCAAAACTTAAAATACCTAGTAACCCTACAACCTAAAAACCCAGTACCTAAACAAACCAAAATCTCTACCTTTGCACTCGCAAAACATTTCGTCCCATGAACTACATTCTAGCCGACTTTAATAAACATAAAGCTCTTTTACCTTTTACGTATACTAGACCGACCAGCGCCATACGTTGCGGTATTTTAACCTTAAAAGAAAAATGGGAGCAAAGGCTAAATACTAACGTTAGTCATCTGACAGAAGATTACCTACAGACTAAATATCCACTTACTGAAACTAATGATAACGTCGTTATTGCGGGAAATATCTTTGCGACAAATGAATTATGTGAAGCAATAAACGCACTGAAATTAGGACAAAAACTAATGTATAACGATACCGTTGTAGCTTATCGTGCCACAGCAGTTCATACACCAACCATTGAATTAACACAAGTCCTTTTTGAAGGTGATTGTGATGGGATTGATCATACCTGGGATATTTTCTCAAAAAATGGAAAAGCACTAGAAGCAGATTTTGAGCTGATTACAAAAGGAAGAACAAGCCAGCCTATACCAGATAACGTCCAAGTCATTCATCCAGAGCGTGTTTTTATAGAAGAAGGCGCCGTATTAAATTTTGCAATTCTTAATGCAAGTAGCGGTTCTATCTATATAGGTAAAAATGCTGAGGTGATGGAAGGTAGTATTATACGTGGTGGATTTGCATTATTAGAGCACAGTGCGACTAAATTAGGAACTAAAATTTATGGACCTACAACCGTTGGACCTCATTCTAAAGTTGGCGGCGAGTTAAATAACTCAGTCATCTTTGGGTATAGTAATAAAGGCCACGAAGGATTCTTAGGAAACAGTGTATTAGGCGAGTGGTGCAATATAGGTGCAGACTCTAACACGAGTAATCTCAAAAACAATTATGCTGAGGTGAAACTATGGGACTATGAATCTGGTCGTTTTGCAAAAACTGGTCTTCAATTCTGTGGTCTTATGTTAGGTGATCATTCAAAATGTGGAATCAATACCATGTTCAATACAGGTACTGTTGTAGGCGTGAGCGCTAACATCTATGGTGCAGGATATCCTCGCAATTTTATCCCATCTTTCAATTGGGGTGGACCGCAAGGTAATATGACTTACAAGACTAATAAGGCTTATGAAGTCGCAGACGTGGTGATGAAAAGGCGCGGTCTTACTCTAGAACAGGTAGATATTGATATTTTGGATGTAGTTTTTGAGAAAACTGCCGCTTATAGAAAAGACTAGTTAATCTTTCTATATCTAGACTGGCAAGCCTCTATGCAAAAATAGCTGATATCCATAGTAAGATTATCGATGGTGTAGGAGATAGGCAAGTTAGTAGTGCCGCAATTAGCGTTAATCGTTTTGTCAGTAGTGTTATAAGTACCGTTAGTATTTGTACTGGTCGTTATGGACATATCGCAAACGTCTCCATTTGATGTAAATGTACCATCTGCATTAAAGGTTATAGTTTTGTTACTACTAACCGATTGAAAACTACCACTTCCATCGCCAGGATCAGACAGATTTGCCGTTAATTGCCAGGTTCCTACAATGTCGCTTGTCAAAACATTTCCTGCATCATCGCTAGAGTCGCAACTGATCAAAAGAATTATTCCTATTAGGGTGAAAAGTATTTGTTTCATGGTCTTTTTTATTAAGATGCTACTATTCAAAAATAGTTGCTTTTAACTAGCAAAATACTCAAATCTCTTTTCTTAACTTACGGCTTTAATTCAAGAACATGAAAAGAATTCTATTTATAAGTACTTTAGTTTTGTTTTATTCCGCTTTCGCGAAAGCGCAATCACAATCATCCAAACAAGAATTTAAAGGCTACTATAATTTTACTTACTCAGAAGATAAAGGTAACATACTTCTAGAGGTCAAAGATTTAGATAAGGAGTTTCTATATGTTTATTCATTAAGTACTGGTCTAGGATCTAATGACATAGGTCTCGATAGAGGTAAGTTGGGTGATGGAGTTGTCGTAAAATGGGTGAAAAGTGGTCATAAATTACTACTCATGCAGCCCAACCTTAAATTCAGAGCGAGTAGTGATAATGATAATGAGCGTGCTTCTATCAATCAAGCATTTGCACAGTCGGTTTTATACGGGTTTGAAATAAAATCACAGAAAGATGGTGTTTATACGATTGATATAACGTCGTTTTTAATGCAGGATACATTTGGTGTAGCCGCAACACTCAAACGAAACAAAGAAGGTTCTTATAAGGTAGATAAATCTCGCAGCGCTTTGTGGATGGAAAACACAAAATCTTTCCCTGAAAATAGTGAGTTTGAAGCTATGCTCACTTTTACAGGAACACCGACTGGTCGCAACCTAAGAAGCGTCGCACCAGATGCAAAGTCCATTACGGTTATACAACATCATAGTTTTGTAAAATTACCAGATGCTGGATACGAGCCTCGAGTTTTTCATCCACGTAGTGGTTCTTTTTATGTGAGTTATATGGATTATAGCTCACCGGTTTATGAACCTATTCAAAAGCGTTTTATAACCAGACATCGATTAGAGAAGAAAAATCCTGATGCGGCTATTAGTGAAGTGGTAGAGCCTATTATTTATTATCTAGATCCTGGTACACCAGAACCAGTGCGTAGTGCCTTATTAGATGGAGCTGGCTGGTGGAATACCGCTTTTGAAAGTGCAGGATATAAAAATGCATTCCAAGTAAAAATGTTACCCGATGGCGCAGATCCTATGGATTTGAGATATAATGTCATTCAATGGGTACACCGCAGCACACGTGGATGGAGTTATGGAGCGAGTATCACAGATCCACGAACTGGCGAAATTATCAAAGGCCATGTAAGTCTAGGAAGTTTGCGAATAAGACAAGATTTTATGATCGCTCAAGGTTTACTTAAAGAACCTTTTAAAGAAAATGATGAGAACCACGATAAGATGATGGAACTAGCACTAGCACGTATCAGGCAATTAGGAGCTCATGAGGTAGGTCACACACTAGGATTTGCCCATAATTTTGCAGCTAGTACTAGTGATAGAGCTAGTGTGATGGATTATCCACATCCTAGATTAGAATTAGTTGATGGAGAAATAAGTCTTGATGATGCTTATGATGCAGGAATGGGCGCTTGGGATGATTTAACGGTTCAATATTCTTATGGAAACCCAGATAAGACTCAATCTGAAGAGCAATATTTAAAAGGTGTTATTGATAATGCTACTACTCAAAATTTAAGATTTATATCAGACAGCGATTCTAGAGCTGCTGGTGGCGCACATGCTCAGGCACATCTATGGGATAATGGAAGTCAACCTGGAGCAGAACTAGAGCGTATGCTAGAAATACGTCAAGTAGCGATGAATCAATTTAGTATTGATAACATCAGAACAGGTGAGCCGTTAAGTGTTCTGGAAGATGTTTTTGTGCCCGTTTATTATGGCCATCGTTATCAAGTAGAAGCTACTACAAAATGGATAGGTGGAATGGAATACAACTATGCTACAAAAGGTGATACTGTAGAAATGAGATATCTTTCAAAACAAGAACAAATGAGTGCTTTAAAAGCTCTTTTAAAAACTCTTAAGGTAGAACAATTAATGATACCGACTGATTTACTAGAATTATTTCCGCCTCGTGCTTATGGTTACTACCGTGGTAGAGAAAGTTTTAAAAGTGAAGTAGGCGTGGCATTTGACCCATTGCATGCTGCAGCGAGTAGTGCTGATATGACTTTGAGTTTCTTACTACATCCACAGCGTGTGAATCGAGTGGTTCAAATTAAAGCTATAGAGCAAGATAATCTAGGACTAGAAGAGTTATTAGAAAACATAACCGAAGTAGTTTTTGAAAGTAAAACTGATTCAAATTATCAAAAAACCATTCAGCAGCGCGTTCAAGAACGACTGGTCATGCAATTAATAAACGCTCATGCTAGTTCACGAACTAATGTCGCGGCTAAAGGTGCTATCAGAAATCAATTGTTAACCATCGACAAGAAACTGAAAAAGCTTAAAAATGCCACGGCTCTAGAATTACATTCTCAAATCGAGCAGTATTTTAAAGATCCAACTAAGTTTAAAGTGGTGAATTTACCTAGTTTACCGGATGGTAGTCCGATAGGTTGTGGTGAGTAGGTTTAATTTGTTTTGTTAACTCTCGTCAAATCCAACATATTCACAGCATTAGTTTCTAAACCACTGACTTTCTTGCTGATAAAACGTACACTTTCATCATAGTAAAGAGGAACGATAGGAGCTTCACTAACAATTATAGAATCCATTTTTATATAGAGTTCTTTACGATCTGTAGCGTTAGGCAAGGTGAGTGCTTGCTCGTAGAGCTGGTCGTAAGTTTCATTTTTAAAGTGCGTATAGTTAGGTCCGTTAGGAGAAAAGTTTTTAGAATATCCTAGCGATAAATAATTCTCGGCATCGGGATAATCGGCAATCCAGCTCGAGCGGAAGATATCTAGGTTTCCAGCGCTACGGGCTTGACGTAATGTAGATGGTGGCATAACTTCTACAATCGTTTTCACACCTATTTTTTCAAGTTCTTTCTGAATGAATTCACACAGATCTAGATAATTAGCACCAGTGGTAATCGTAATTTCGGGATTAATGTCACCAGTTTCCGTAATGTATTGTTGTACTAATCGTTGTGCTTCATGGATATCATATTCATATCCTTTTACCACGCCACCAGCTGGTAATCCGGCAGGAATGAGTCCGCTGGTTGCAGGAATACCTATATTGTTGCGCAAGTACTTGATCATCTTCTCTCTGTCAAATCCTTTATTAATCGCCTGTCTAAGCAGTTTGCTTTGCAGTTCTGGTGTGCTGCTGTCTAGGTATAAGCCTAGATATTCTGTGTTTAGAAATGGAGCTTTTACCAAATTTGTTGTGGAAACGTATTTAGCTTTTAAGTCTCCAGTTGTGGTCAGCAATTCATCTTTATAACTAGGATCTATAGCGTTTATAAAATCTAGATTCCCTTGAGCATATTCTAGAAATTCACTTTGTTTATCGCTTTTAAAAGTGATGGCGACCGCTTCTAGGTAAGGTAATGCTTTGCCAGTGCTGTCTTTTTCGTGATAGTTGTTATTCTTACGCAGTACCATTTTTACGTTTTCTTCCCATCGTTTTAAATAGAAAGGTCCAGTTCCCACAGGATTTGAACGGTATTCATTACCGTATTTTTCTACAGCTTCTGGTAGTACCACGCTGCAAAACTTCATGGTTAGTAATCCTAAAAAGGCTGGGAATGGCTTTTTTAAAGTAATTCTTAATTGATGCTCATCAATCGTATTTATTGCAGCAACATTAGACATAACCCAAGCACCAGGAGATGCTACCGCTGGATCTGTTAATCGTTCTAGGGAATATTTAAAATCCTGTGCGGTTACTTGTCTCGCTTTCGCGAAAGCGTCAAAGTCTTGAAAATAAATATCCTCTCTAAGTTGAAAAGTATACACCAGTCCATCTTCACTAATGTACCATTCACTAGCAAGGTCGGGAACTATCTCGAGGTTTTTATCCAGTTTTACTAAACCATTATAAATTAAATTGCAAGCCCATATATTGCGCTGATCTTTTGCAAATGCAGGATCTAGTGTAGTGATGTTTGCATGTTCATTATATCTAAAAACTGTTGTTTCATCAATAGTAATACTAGTATCACCGCAATTGATGAATAGGAGCGACAGTAATAGAAAACAGCAATTTTTAATCATGCTGTAAATATACTTTAACTCTTATTTTTTAATCAATTTTGAGTTACTAAATGAATGAGCGATGCGGCGTCTGGGATATGTAGACTTTCTTCTTCAGAATTTTTGGAATGTTCTTCTGGCTGGCAAGTGATGATATTCCACTGGTTATCTTGATATTCTAACGCGGTTAAATTTTCTACCCAATCACCACTATTAAGGTATAACGTGCTTCCTTTTGTATTAGTGATGACTCGTTTTTGAGGTTGATGTATGTGACCACAAATAACAGCGTCGTAACCATTTTCAATAGCTAAATCTGTAGCAGTTTCTTCAAAATTAGTGATGAATTTAACAGCACCTTTTACTGATTTTTTAATCTTTTTAGATAGTGAATATCTGTCTTTGCCCATTTTAAGTAAAAACCAATTGATCATTTGATTGATTAAAATCAGTAGGTCATAGCCCCAACCACCTAATTTTGCAAGCCACTTACTGTGTTGAATGGATGCGTCAAAAACATCGCCATGAAATATCCATATTTTTTGATGATTCAATTCTAGTACTAGCTTATCCACTAAGGTTATATTCCCTAAAATGGTAGGCGAGAATTTGCGCAACATCTCGTCATGATTACCAGTGATATAAGTGACTACAGTTCCTTTACTGGCCATGTTTATAATGGTTTTTAAAACCTTTAAATGCGACTGCGGGAAATATCTTTTTCTAAACTGCCAGATGTCAATGATATCACCATTTAGGATTAATTGCTCTGGTTTAATGGATTTTAAGTAAGCGTTAAGCTCTCTTGCATGACAACCATAGGTGCCTAGATGGACATCTGATATGACAACTATTTTAACGGGTCTTTTTTTCAAGGCTACTCTGTTTGTTCAAAGAAATTATTTCCTTAGCGATTCTGTATTAACCTAAGATTAAATGATAGTTAGCATTTAAAGATTAATTTATCGCAACAACTCAATAAGGCTAAGAGTATTAACAGATACCTAACGAATACTTCTTATCTTTGCCGGCCTATTTAATTACCTCTATGTCTACAGAAATCGCTACAAAATCTGTTGCTTTTTATACGCTAGGTTGTAAACTCAACTTTAGTGAAACCAGTACTATTGCTCGTAGTTTTGAGCAAGAAGGATTTGAGCGCGTTGATTTTGAAAAACGTGCAGATATCTATGTAATCAATACCTGTAGTGTTACAGAAAATGCAGATAAGCGTTTTAAATCTATCGTTAAGAAAGCACAACAAGTTAATGAAGATGCTTTTACTATTGCTGTAGGTTGCTATGCACAATTAAAGCCAGAAGAATTAGCAGCTGTAGACGGTGTAGATCTCGTTCTAGGAGCTACAGAAAAATTTAAAATTACAGATTATCTTAATCAGCTCAGTAAAGAAGAGCCTACTCAGGTTCATTCTTGTGAGATTGATGAGGCAGACTTTTACGTAGGGTCTTATTCTATAGGCGATCGTACTCGGGCTTTTCTAAAAGTACAAGATGGTTGTGATTATAAATGTACTTATTGTACTATTCCATTAGCTCGTGGTATATCAAGAAGTGATACACTAGAAAACGTGATGGAAAATGCTCGGTTAATATCTGAGCAAGGTATTAAAGAGATCGTGCTTACCGGAGTGAACATAGGAGATTATGGTAAAGGCGAGTTTGGGAATAAAAGACATGAGCACACTTTTCTAGATCTGGTTCACGCACTTGACACAGTCAACGGAATCGAGCGATTGCGTATTTCTTCAATAGAACCTAATCTTTTAAAGAACGAAACCATAGAATTTGTGTCTGGAGCAAATGCTTTTGTACCACACTTTCACATACCGCTACAAGCTGGTAATAACGAGTTGTTGGGTAAGATGAAACGTCGTTATAATCGCGAACTTTATGTAGATCGAGTTACTAAAATTAAAGAAGTCATGCCAGATTGCTGTATAGGTGTGGACGTAATTGTAGGTTTCCCTGGCGAGACTGACGACCATTTTCTAGATACCTATAACTTCTTAAGTAATTTGAATATTTCTTATTTACATGTCTTTACTTATTCTGAGCGTGATAACACTGAAGCTGCTACTATGGAAGGTGTTGTGCCTAAAAAAGTACGTGCAAAGCGTTCAAAGATGTTGCGTGGACTATCTGTAAAGAAACGTCGTGCGTTTTATGAAAGCCAGTTAGGTAAGACTAAAACGGTTCTTTGGGAAGCAGAGAATAAAGAAGGATTTATTCAAGGGTTTACAGAAAACTATGTAAAGGTAAAAACTTACTGGAACCCAGAATTAGTGAATGAACTTCAAACAGTAACGCTAGATGTTATAGATGAAGATGGACTGGTGAGAATCGTTTAGAATCTTTATGACGCTTTCGCGGAAGCGTAAAATCACAGATTTATTTGTTTACTTAAGAATCTTATGTATATTTACATAAGAACTTTAGGTATGTCTACATCACAATTGTATCGAGGAAGTCTCACCACCATAATTCTCAAGTTACTCGAAGAAAATGGAGAAATGTACGGTTATGAAATCACTCAACGAGTTAAAGAATTAACGCAAGGTGATTTAGAAATAAAAGAAGGAGCGCTGTATCCATCATTACATAAAATGGAAGCGGCAGGACATCTTACCGTTACTGCAAAGAAAGTAGATAATCGAGTACGCAAGTATTATGATATCACACCAGCAGGAAAAGAAGAGACCGTTAACAGGCTTGCAGAACTAGATGAGTTTCTAGCAAACATGCAACGTATTATTAATCCTAAACTAAGTTTTGAATGAAATTAAACGACTCTCAAATAGAAGATTTATATGCTTTTACTAGAAAGCACTATGTTGAGTATTATGATTTACAAACAGAGCTTGTGGATCATCTTGCAAATGCAATCGAAGACCAATGGGAATTAAAACCTCATTTATCCTTTGAAGATGCGCTGCAAATAGAGTTTAAGAAATTTGGTGTGTTCGGGTTTATGGAAGTCGTCGAAGAACGACAAAAAGTGCTATCCAAAAAATATTCTAAGTTGATTTGGAAACATTTAAAGGAGTATTTTAAGTTGCCCAAAATCATTCTACTTATAAGTTTGACCGTAGGGTTATACTACCTTATAGAACTGGCTATTGTGGACAGATCTGTATTAACAATTCTACTTGCATTATCCTTGATAGCTTATGTTGTAGATGCCATAATTCATATTAAAATAAATATGGCCAAAAAGAATAGTGGTGAAAAGAAATGGATGTTTGAAGAGATTATACGTCAGTATGGTAGTGGATTGTGGTTGTTTTTTGTTCCTATACAAGGAATCAATATTTTGAACTTAAGTGGTGTCGATTTTGTAGAAAAGAGTCCTGTATTTATTGCGGTCTTCAGTTTTGTTTTTGTTTTATTGCTCATGACTTGCTATATCATACAATTTGAAATTCCTAAAAAGGCAGAGCAGTACCTAGAAGAAACTTATCCAGAGTACAAACTTGTATAATAAAGACTATTGTTAAAGCATAAAAAAAGTCCTTTTCATTTTTTGAAAAGGACTTTTATATATGATAATAAGTTGAACTTAGTTTACAGTGTAAAGAGTCAAATCTTGAGTGGTTAAAACACTTGCACTTTGTGGTACAGGTAGATTAACACCTAATGAAGAAAAATCTTCAAGCATATAGTCTAATTGATTATCAGACTTTACTAGTCCTACATCTTGTGCCCAGTAATTATCTACTACCATGACATCTTGAGCGGCTAATAAAGTAATCGTCTGTGAAATAGGACCTATAGCAATATCAGTAGTGATGTTTACATTAATAATAAGTTGTGAATGTAGTAAATCTGTAAACGTTCCTGCAGGAACTGCAATACTAGATTGATCTGCTAGTTGAACTGTAGAAACTTCATAATTAATATCTAAATCATACCCATCTACCGTTTCTGTAAACGTACCAGAAGTTGTGTAAAGCTCTTCATTATTATTAGCGTTTTGATCATATAATATACCGTCTACGATATCAATAGAGAAATCACCAACACCTTGAAAATCAAAACCGATAGTTCCGTTACCGATTAATTGCCCATTTACAGCAGTTAATTCACCACTTGAAAGTACACCAGTCATTAGCCCAGCAGGAACTGCAGGATTTGCAGTTAGTGTATAATTTGAACCTGAAACAGAACTTACCGTCAGTTCATCACTAGAACTATCAGTTCCAGTAGCAACATCATAAGTCCATGTATTATTGGTTGCTAGTGGTAGATAACTAAAGTTATCATTGCTGCGTCCAGTATCATCACTTTCTGTACAGGAAATGACGGCAACACTAGCAATACAAATCAAAGCAATCTTCTTGAACATTTTTTAATTATTTTGTGGTTGAGAAGGAGCTATAAGAGTATTAGATATCTTCTTTTTTGCAGGCTCTACGATAAGAGGTAATGTATATGTAACTGCTTTAGATTCACCTTTCATAGTTCCTGGAGTCACTTTAGGTAATAAGGAAAAAATCCTTACAACTTCTTCTTTAATATCATCATTAAGAGCTTTAACTTTTACATCTGTAAAATCACCATCTGTAGTAATAGTAAATTGAACAACAACTTGTTGTTTACTCAGTAAACTAGAAGTAATTTTACTATTAAAGTTCTTAGTAATTGCTTCTTGTAATTTAGCCTGGAAACATTCCTTGTCACCATTATCGCAACCAGGATAAGTAGGTGCTTTTTCAATTACTGCATACGATACATCTTTAGCCTCTTGGACTTGAGCTGTAAGAGTAATACTTGAGAATACAGCTATAAAGAATATTATTTTTTTCATGTTATTTATTTATGGGATAAAGATATCATTTTTTGAAGGCTTTACTAGAGATTCAACTTTAAGCAATTATGATTAAGACGAACAGGCTTAATTAATCGTTTAAAAACTAATTTTTTTATTAATCAACAGTAAATCGTATAGGAATAGTATAAGATACAACAGTTTTTTCTCCATTTGTGTATCCAGGTGTTACCTGTGGTAACTGCGCCATAACTCGATGAGCTTCTAGATTTAAAAACTTATTTTTACCAGTAGCCCTAATCTTACTAATATGTCCAGTAGTGTCAATTTCATAATTAACATATGATCTTATAAATCCAGTATTAGAAGTCACTTGGGCAATATCCACATCTATAGTACGTACGATATGTTTTGCAACACCGCGAGACATACATTTGTTCCATGTTTCTTGTGGTAAAGTTTCGCAACCAGGAAACATAGGAGGAACTTCAATTACCTTAATTGCATTTTTAAATTCAGTAGAGTCTTTTAGCCGATTTATTTCGTTTAGTAACGGTGCTTTCTTCTCATTATTAATTAACATTAATTGTCGCGCTTTATTCTTTTCACTAGCACTAGCATCAGTAGCATTAATAATACTTTGATAAATGATGTTTGCTTCTTCTTTTTCACCAGTTACTTGCAATATCATTGCTTTGTAACGCTGTGGAGTATAGTCACCATTATTGAGTTGTAATGCTGTCATATGGTCAATGTTTAGGATAGCGCTAGAGTACTTTTCTCTTCCTATTAATTCTTTGGCATTTTGAAATCGATCACGATATTCTTTATCATCAGATTTTTCTGAATTCTTACCGTTTTGACTCATTCCAGATTTTTGAGAGCCACAAGCGATTGATAATATAATCAGAGCGGTTAGCAGTATCGTTTTTTTCATTGTATGAATTTGAACTCAAAGTTATGAATATGTCTGACTATATTTGCGCATATGGCAGGAAATACATTTGGTACTTTATTTAAACTTACTACTTATGGTGAGTCACACGGTATCGCAATAGGAGGAATTATAGACGGCTGTCCAGCTGGTTTAACACTAGATATGGAAGCTATTCAACGAGATCTGGATAGACGTAAACCAGGTCAAAGCAAAATCGTAACTCAGCGCAAAGAATCTGATACCGTACAGTTTATGTCTGGTATCTTTGAAGGTGTAACCACAGGTACACCTATAGGTTTTCAAATAGTTAATGAGAATCAAAAATCTAAAGATTACTCACATATTAAGGATACGTATAGACCTAGTCATGCAGATAAAGTGTATGATGATAAATACGGTGTGCGCGATTATCGTGGTGGTGGACGCAGTAGTGCTCGAGAAACTGCTAGTAGAGTAGTGGCTGGTGCTATAGCAAAACAGTTATTGAGTTCTTTTAAAATTAATGCTTTTACCAGTAGTGTTGGTGATTTATTTATTGATAAACCATACCAAGACCTTGATTTTAATGAGATTGAAAATAATGCAGTAAGATGTCCTGATTCCGCTTTCGCGAAAGCGTTTGAAGAAAAAATAATGCAAGTAAGAAAGGCAGGAGATACTATAGGCGGAACAATTACTTGTGTGATTCAAAACGTGCCAAGTGGTCTAGGAGAACCTGTGTTTGATAAACTCCATGCAGACCTTGCCAAAGCAATGTTATCCATCAATGCCGTGAAAGGATTTGAATATGGAAGTGGATTTTGTGGCGCTAAAATGAAAGGAAGTGATCATAATGATTTATATAATGAAGATGGTACGACTCAAACTAATTTAAGTGGTGGAATTCAAGGTGGTATTTCTAATGGTATGGATATCTATTTTAGAGTTGCCTTTAAACCAGTAGCCACTTTAATTCAAAATCAAGAAACAATTAATAGAGCTGGTGAAAAAGTGATGATGCAAGGTAAAGGTAGACACGATCCTTGTGTGGTGCCACGAGCTGTACCTATCGTTGAAGCGATGGCCGCACTGGTTATGGCAGATCATTTTTTAAGAGCAAGAACTACAAGATTATAAAATATTATATTCGAACAGAATTAAAAGAATACATGAAGAAACTAGCACTACACTGGCAAATCTTAATAGGAATGGTTCTCGGAATCGTTTTTGGTCTAATTATGACTCAAGTAGATTGGGGAAAAGAATTTGTAGGTGACTGGATCAATCCGTTTGGGACCATATTTGTTAATTTATTGAAACTTATTGCGGTACCATTAATTCTAGCTTCCTTAATCAAAGGAATCTCCGATTTAAAAGACATTGCAAAATTCCGTAATATGGGATTGCGTACGATAGTAATATATATATGTACAACCGTTATCGCAATTTCAGTAGGTCTAGGATTAGTCAATCTATTTGCACCTGGTGATGGTATCTCTAAAGAAACCATTACAAAACTAAGCTCTACCTATGAAGGTAATTCTAATATAGCAGGTAAACTAGCAACTGCTGCTCAGACTAAAGACTCAGGTCCTTTACAAGCGCTAGTAGATATGGTGCCTAGTAATGCAGTCGCAGCAATGTCTAATAATAGTTTAATGCTACAAGTTATTTTCTTCGCGATATTCTTAGGGATATCAATGCTGTTAATAGGAGAGAAGAAGGCAGAGCCTCTAAAAAACTTCTTTGATAGTTTAAATGATGTTGTCTTAAAAATGGTTGATTTGATCATGCTTTTTGCTCCATTTGCAGTATTTGCATTACTAGCAAATGTAGTTGTTAGTGCAGATGATCCAGAGGTATTGCTAGCACTTTTATTTTATGCACTTACTGTAGTAGCTGGGTTGCTTATTATGATTGTAATTTACTGTTTGATATTTGCTCTATATGTAAAAAAATCACCTTTTTGGTTTCTACAAAAAATTGCTCCAGCTCAATTACTAGCTTTTTCAACTAGTTCTAGTGCTGCAACGTTACCAGTAACCATGGAGCGTGTAGAAGAACATATGGGTGTAGAGAAAGAAGTATCCAGTTTTGTTTTACCAGTTGGTGCTACTATCAACATGGATGGTACCAGTTTATATCAAGCTGTAGCAGCTGTTTTCGTTTGTCAGGCTTTAGATATAGATTTAAGCTTCAGTGCTCAATTGACTATTATTTTAACAGCATTATTAGCATCAATAGGTAGTGCAGCAGTTCCTGGTGCAGGAATGGTGATGCTTGTAATTGTACTGGAGTCTATTGATTTTCCTAGTGAATTATTACCAGTAGCTCTTGCATTAATTTTTGCGGTAGATCGACCTTTAGATATGTTGCGAACTACAGTTAATGTGACTGGAGATGCGACAGTAGCCTCTATTGTTGCAAAATCTCTTGGGAAATTCGGTAAACCACATGTAGAGAATTGGGATGATAACCTAGACGATGTAACTTCTTAACGTTATGTTAATAAAAATTTAGGTATTTCACCGATTTGTTAAAGCCAAAATAACAATGAACTGAAACTAAATAGGTACTTTTAAAACACTAAAGCACCTATCTATGAAAGTTTTACGTATATTCCTATTGTGCTTATTTGCATTTAATTACGCCTATTCGCAGGTAGGTATAGGTACGGAAACACCTGACTCTGCAGCAATATTAGATGTACGTTCTGAAATCAGCCCAGGAGTTTATGGTGGATTAAAATTACCGACGCTTACTCTCGCTCAAAGAGCAACTATAACAGCACCAATACCAGATGGTTTAATGATTTACCTGAGCGATGGAAACAATCGTTGTTTGCAGGTTTATGATGGCACACGTAGTCAATGGATGGATTGGTATTGTATGAATGAATTGCCAGAGGTATCACTTGTAGATTTTACAGGTACATTAGAAGTAGATGAAACATTAACGAGTAGCTACACTTACACCGATGGTGAGAATGATACAGAATCTGGAACTTCTTATCAATGGTATCGTGCAGACGATGCAACTGGAACTAATGTTATCGCTATTTCAGGAGCAACCGCAGCTACTTATTTGACCACTATCGCAGATGGTAATTTTTATGTTGCGGTAGGAGTAACTCCTCGAGCAAGTAGTGGAGCTAGTCCAGGTATTGAAGTTTTAAGTCCTTATAGAGAAATAGAATTCAAACAGACAGAAATAGAGTTTGCTATAGCTTCTAGTACTATTCCAGAAGATGATGTGAGGACAATCAATATAAATGTTCTCAATCCTAGTCCGACAGTTGCAACAACTGTTGAAGTGAATATAAATGCTGCCAGTACCGTCGGTGTCTTAGGTACAGATTATGATATCGATAATAACAGTGTAGCGGTCACTGCTTTTCCTTTCACCATAACCATTCCTGCAGGAGCAACAACTGCTAGTTTTGATGTATACGCTTATGCAGATGATAATAACGCTGTAGATGAAATATTACAGTTAGATTTTCAAAACCCTAGTGGCGGAATTAACCCAATTATAGGTACGGTAGGTTCGCATTCAGTAACTTTTATAGATGATGATAGTGCTACTGAAGTTGTTTTTGATTCTATCACCTATTCAGAAGTAGAAAACGGATTAGTAGGTTCTATTAATATCAATATCAATAATCCATCTATGACAACAGCTACCACAGTTGAGGTAGCTCTTAATGCATCATCTACAGCAACTAATGGAGTTGATTATGACACGGATACTATAGGAACAGCACTAGCTTTTCCTATCACAATAACATTTCCTGCTAATACGAGTGCTTCACAACAAATAGATTTCTTCATTACAAATGATCTCATTTCTGAAGGTAACGAAACAATCGTACTTGATTTACAAAACATATCTGGTGGAATAAGTGCCGTTATAGGTACCAATGCATCTACTACATTTACTATAGTAGATGATGAGGTGCCATTAAGTCCTGTATTGTTAGGTATTCAAGATTTTGAAGTAACAGCAGCAACACCGACTTTAAATTATACTGTTAATACACCTGGAGTAATTAGAACTACCAATGGAACTAGTCCTAATACTCCTACATTTATAGATGCTAGAAGCTATGGTGTAATAAATGGAGATGCTGACTTAGATTTTGGTCCTGTTGATAGTTCGGGATATACAGATGCCACTTTAACATTTAGATTAGCAGCATTTTCAGTCAATTCTACCGGGAATGGATTAGATGGAGGCGATTATGTCGATATATATATAAGTGATGATAATGGGGCAACTTATTCTTATGAATTAGAAATAACGGGTAGTGGAAATAGACGTTACGATTTCTCTGCAACAGGTTCTTACAGCCATGTATATGATGGTAATAATACAGCAACAAGCGTGACAACACCAAATGGTTCAATGGGTTATTCTACCATTGAAATAACAGGACTGCCATCTACAGCAAATTTAGTTGTAGGCATAGTTTTATTCAATGATAATGCTAACGAGTTATGGGTAATCGATAATGTAGAAATCTATGGAAATCCATAATATCATGAAATATTTAATTCTACTCTTTCTTATTCTACCTATGATATCCGCTGCACAAGTTGGTATTAATACTGATTTGCCTAATGCAGCAGCGGCTCTAGATATTTATGGTCAGAATACCGTAGGATATGGTGGACTGTCTATACCTCTTGTGACAGAATCTCAGAGAGGTCTAATTACAACTACACTTCAATCTGAAGGAACCATCGTTTTTGTGTCTTATACCAGTGGCGTTCGATGTCTTGAGGTTTATGATGGTTTACAAGACGTCTGGCAAAAAATAAACTGTCTTAATTTAGATCCTATTATATTATACTCAGAGGATTTTGAAAGTTATTCTTCTGGTACTGGAATCAATGGTTCTGGAGATTCAGGAGATTATCCTGCGTCAGTTTCTAAATGGACTTTAAATGATATATACGGCTCACTAGCATCGTCAGATTATGTAGAGACACAATCAGGTGTATTGGAAATTAACGATACTAATGGACCTATTGAACTAGATACTCAATCCATTAACATTAGTGGTTACTCTAATATATCGTTTAGCATTGATTTAAGTGGAACAGGTGAGTTAGAATATAATCCATCTTTACATAGCACTGATGATACTAATACGGTTAACGATTATATAGATGTATCATATTCCATCGATGGCGGCGCATTTGTGACCATTACCGATTTTAATGGTAATGGTACTACTCATCACACATTAATACCTTATTATGTTAGTGGTGGAGCAGGAAGTGCACCTTTCTTCCCAGATGATACCGTAACCCAAACAGGTTTAAGTGGATCTACTCTAGTCATCAGGGTAAGGTTTCAAAACTGGTCTGGAGATGAATTTTTCTATGTTGACAATATCATCGTTACCGGTAATTAAGCTATAGGTTTTTTTAAGCTTAGATACTGCTGTTAAAAAAGCCTTATTATTCTATTACTACTCTGGTTACTATCAGATTTTCTTCTTAGTTTTAAACACTACCAACTAAAAATTAAAACATGAATATTTGTTTCATTATGTATCCGTGGGACGAGATACAACCAGAACACGATTCTACACTAGCAATAATTCATGAATGTGTAAAGCGTGGCCATAAAGTAGCCGTTGCCACACCTGCTAATCTTACCATTAGAGACAGTATTGCATATGCTTTTTCTAGTGTTATTAAGAAGATGGATAAGGTGCCTGCACAATTTAAGTCTTTTTATAAGCAAGTAGAGCTTAAAGAAAAAATGTTACCTCTCGCAGGCTTTGATATTATAATGATGAGAGCAAATCCACCGTTAGATCCGATAGCCTTAAACTTTTTAGACTCTGTTAAGGATGACGTGTTTATTGTTAACGATATAGAAGGACTAAGAGAAGCAAATAACAAATTATATACAGCTTGTTTTGAAGATCCTAATAATGAGATTATTCCAGCAACACATGTTTCAAAAAACAAAGAGTACCTAAAAAGTGTTATAAAAGACAATCCTAAAGAACGTATGATTATGAAACCTCTAAATGGTTTCGGTGGTAGTGGCGTTATTATGATCGAGAAAAATGCAATGCATAATGTAAACTCTTTGCTAGATTTTTATATAGATAATAAAGATGGCACCACTAATTATGTCATTCTTCAAGATTATATAGAAGGAGCAGATCAAGGAGATACACGTATTTTATTACTTAATGGTAAGCCTATAGGAGCTGTTAAGCGTGTGCCTGGAGACGAAGATCATCGCTCAAACATTAGCGCTGGTGGTACTTTTCAACGACATCAATTAACTAAAGCAGAAAAGAATTTATGTAATAAAATAGGCCGTAAACTTGTTAAGGATGGACTTTATTTTGTTGGTATAGATGTTATTAACGGTATGTTAGTAGAGGTAAATGTAATGTCACCAGGTGGTATTACCTATATTAATAAAGTTTCTAAAGTAAAACTTCAATGTAAAGTTGTAGACTTTTTTGAAGAAGTAGTCGGAGAAAAAATACTGGCTTCAGAGAGAAGAGATAAATTAAAAAGCTCTATACGCAATGCTTAAATTAAGTATCACTGAAATGCTCATGAAAATCGAGCGAGAAGAACGATTTCATGCTGTTGCTAGTGATTATTCTTTTTCTATCAAAATAGATAAGTATGTGCCCTTCGTTTGCGCTGCAGTGCATGATGGACATCACTTTAAAAAAGAACTATGGAAGGATTGTTTGCATACAGAATATGACCGCTGGTATGAAGAAGATCCTTGTACTGGTGACATGATTTCTGGATTGCCCATTACGCTCATAGCTCACGATTCTAGATTTGAATATGACTTAAATAGAGACCCGTTAGAGGCTGTTTATGACAGTGCTTGGGGCAAAGAGTTATGGAGAAAACCGCTTTCGCGAAAGCAGAAAGATCAAGCTATATTAAGACATAATAATTTTTATAGAGTGGTACTGTCTTTGATAGTAAAACTAGAAGAAATGTTTGGGTCTACCGTTTTTTATGACGTACACTCCTATAACTGGAAAAGATGGGATCGTAAGGTACCTGTGTTCAACTTAGGAACTAAAAATATAGATCAAGAACGGTTTGTGCATGACATACAGCAATGGAAGGATATATTAGATAAAATAGAATTACCCATTGAGCAAGAGGTTAGTTGTGGTATCAATGATGTTTTTCAAGGAAATGGATATTTTTTAAAATACGTTACGTCTAACTCATTGAATACACTGGTTCTAGCTACTGAAATTGCTAAAGTATATTGTGATGAAGAAACAGGTGTGATATATCCCGATGTGGTCCACGCAGTAAAAGATCAATTTAAATACTATATACAAGCGCACGCGCATAGATTTTATGAAAGACATGAACGTATCGTTTAAAGAAGAAAAGCTTAATCAAGCTGCCATCTATGATATAGATGCTAACGTTCATAGATTAGTACGTAATATAGAGCTGCTGGCCTACATTAATCCCTTAAATATCGCTCAAGAGCGTAAGAACTTCTTTAAAGAAAAATTTAATTACCAACCTGATTTTAAGTATCGTAAGGTAAAATTTAAACCTTATAAACTTCATAGACTATTCTTCTCTCAACGATTAGAACGTATTGAAAATGATCAAATTCAAAGTTTGTATAAAGATATTATATACACATATAGTGGTCTTGTACAATGCATTGAGACGATTAAAGAGCCAGGAAACAAATTTTATTTTAATAGTCTAAGATTCTTTGGAACGCCTACAGAAAAGATGGTAGATAATGCAAAGTTTATCTTGCATCATCAGGTGCCTGTTTCTGAAAAGGCCTTATTTGAAAAAACGTTATCTACTGAGGATGCGATTGAATATTTTAAAAACTTCAGAGACCAATACGGATTTGATTTTTCCATAAAAACTAGTACAGCGATGAGCGCTGCTGCTATGGTTTCTAACAACGAGCAAAGCTTATATCTCAAGAAAAATCAAAAATTTTCGCATCACGATCTTGAATTATTAGGTCATCATGAAATAGGAGTACACCTTGTCACAACATTTAATGCACTGGAACAACCGCTGAAAGTGTTTAGTAACGGTTTTCCTAATAATGTAGAAACTCAAGAAGGGCTTGCGGTCATGTCAGAATATTTAAGTGGTAATCTCACTATGACTCGATTACGTGAACTAGCATATCGAGTGATTGCGGTAGATTCTCTTACCAAAGGTTACTCTTTTGCAGATACCTTTGACCTTATACATAATCAATATAAGTTACATAAAGAAAAAGCTTTTAATATCACCTTACGCGTGCATCGTGGTGGTGGTTTTACTAAAGATGCCTTATACTTATCGGGTCTTAAGAAAATATATGATCTGTACAAAGGTGGAAACTCACTAGATCATTTGATGATGGGAAAATGCTCACTAGAGTATGCTCCAGTAGTTAATGAGTTGTTGAATCAAGGACTAGCCATACCATCAAAATATAAATCCCTATCCCTGCAATTAGAGCCTGTCATTGATCCAACCATTGATTTTATTTTAAAAAATCTTAAATAATGAGATATCTCATACTGCTTTTTACATGTTTTTGCTTTTTAATAGCTCAATCTCAAAAGAAAGTTCCTGTAAACTTAACCTTTGAGTATACAGATACACTTACTGTTAACGAATTTGTCTGGGTAGGACAACCAGGATTAGATTATGATGGTATCTCTCTAGAGGCTATGGAAAATGGCTATATACCCTATAAAAGTTTTCAATATTTAAACTGGCTGAATCATAAAGTCCAGTTACATCTAGAAGAGGAAGATACTTTTACCATTGTATTAGGTCAGGATTTTGATGAGTATAGTTTCTATTATGCAGGTGAGGTAGGAGCTATTAAAAACAATTATATTTTAGATAGAGTTCGATTATTACAAGAATTAGAAACAGATGCCTCTTTTCAAAAGTCAAATAGAGTACAGGCAAAGTTGTTATTAGAACAGAAGAAGGACAGTATGCTATCCATAGCAGGATCCTTAGGGCTTACAGATTCTTTTATAAAGGATGAAAAGAAATATTGGAAGTATTATATCAATTACCACTACGTTTTTCATGATGTACTACGTAATGAAGACTTAGATTTTACATCACTAGACATATCTGATTTTCCTGAAATGGATTATGACAATCAAGAAGATCATTTTAATTATAGAGATTATTTAAAATTAAGCCTGGCTTACCATTATCTAAAAATTAATTCGCTGCAGGATTATGATAGTATGAAAGATGCAGTAAAAGATATTGATTCACGGGTTCTTAAATTTAGTTTAATATCTACTTGGGCTGATCAGATTTATAAAAGAAATTCTCTTAGCGAGGATTACATGCGGTTAGTCAACAGATTTTCTAATTCACCTTCTCATTACCGATCTGTAAAGGATATCTATAATAAAAGAAATAGGTTAACGCTGGGAGATCCCTTTCCTTTTCCTGAAACGACTGATTTTTATGATAAACCCATTGTGCTAGAGAAGGCTAAAGGTAAGCCAGCTTATATACTAATATATGCGCCAGAAGATGAGTATATTGATAACAACTTCCTAAAGTGGAATCAATTTTATTTACAACATCGAGATGAAGATGCCCGTTTTATTACTATCGGTCTAGGGACTGATCGAGTTAAGGCAGTTTTTAAGGATGTTTTTTTAAATTCTCAAATTGCAGGATCTCATTTAAGCACCAGTCCCAGAGAAGCTAGAAATATTTTAGAAAATCTAAGTATAGGTTATGTGCCTACCGTTATAAAGATAGATGAAAGCGGTAATATTATAGATTTTAATGTAAATGCTAACTTAAAAAAACTAAACCCTTTTCAAAGTCGTCCCATTATTTTAAGATGGCGATCTGAACTAGGAAAAAGCTTTTAGTGACTAAATGCTACTTGTGTTTTATTTAGTTTTATCTGATCGTTAATCGCATCCCATAACAGTATTCTTTTTTCTAATGCGAGCTTTGCCACAGTTAAGGTTTCTTCCCATTTAGACTTATCTGTACCGCATAATTCCTTTATCATTAATAATGATAAAGGGCCATGTTCATCACCATCTAATTCGATATGTCTTTCTAGGTAATAGCGTAGTTTATTAAATTTATTATTATTTACATCGGCACTTTTAAGGATTTCAATAAACATATCAGGTATAACATCTTCTCTTCCAAAAGTGAAAGCAGATGCAATTAAGTGCACTTTACCAGTGTTAATAATGTCAAATGTAAATTTTACAAATTCAAATACTTTATCATCGATTTGAGCCATTTTTAAGGATGATTCTATAGATGTACCAGATTGAATAGAATCTATAAACTCTTTAATCGTGGTAGTATCTGCACCAACCTGTTTCATCGCATCTAGATACATCTCAAAATGACTTTTAGCTTCACCTAGTTCATTAATATCACTTTCTTCACCATGTACTATCTCATTAATAAATCGTGCTAGAGTAGGATTTTGAGCAGGTGTCCAAGGCGTAGAAACATTGGTAAGTTGAACCTGTAATGATTTCAATAATGACATAAAATCCCAAACAGCAAATACATGATTCTCCATAAAAGCTCTAACATCATCCATATCAGACAGATGGTTATAGAGTTGATGTTGTTGCAGTTGATTTCTCAACTCAGAAATTTCGTTTTCGATATGTTGTATATAGTTCATTTGATCACATTGAATAATTACAAGAAAGTAGTTGTAAAAGGTGGTAGCAACTTACGTCTCGAATTATTGAAAAGTTTTAAACTTTCCTTAAAAGTGATTTAGAAATAACTCAACATTTTCATGATAAGAACTATTGGCGCTATAATGACACCTATATAGAAGATTCTCTTACCGTGTTTTTTATCTTTTAAAGAGTAGGAATCAACTTTTTGACCATTGGGCAAAGTCTTCTTTGATGTCCATAAAAAATAACCGATGATTAGACCTAAAAAGCCACCTAAGATAGAAAAAATATAACCGGCAATAATCCATGCCTGTTGATTATCGTCAGGTTTTGCTAGTTCTTCTAATCGTTGTTTTTTTAAAGAAATGAGTAACTCTTTGTCTATAGATTTCCCACGTTCTTTCAATAACTTTTGAGCTAGTGTGTAATCTAGACTGCTCCATTCATCAGATTTTAAGAGAACGTCATATAATTCTTCATCTGTGAAACTAAATAAATAATAATCTTTATCTATTTCATCGAGCACAGCGTTTGAATGTTGTTCTAGAATATCTTCAGCCTTTTCAAAATCGGCTTCATTGATACGCAATTCTATTTTATGTTGTAGGGTACTGCCTGAAAATGTGACATCGACAGGTGGTACATTGTCATCGATTACGACGTCTATATCATTGTTTTCTAATAATTCCTTTATTTCTAGTGCTAGTTCTAAAGTTGGAAATCTTCTAAATATGGAGTATTCTTCTTGCATTGGTTAGGTTGTTTTTAAGATACGCTTTCGCGAAAGCGTAATTCTAAAAATAAAAAAAGAGGTTATGAATTCATAACCTCTTTTGTAATTAATAATTTATTGGACTATTACTTATAAGCGAGATATTGCTCTCTAGTTTCAATTACAGATTTTACAAAGTTTTTAAAGTCTGCATATTCAGAAGCTTTAATTACCTCTAAACTAGGTTTAGAAACAATTTTCACTTCTATTTTATTAGGTGCTAGTTCTTTATAAGTTATCGTATAGCTATGTTGCTTATAGCTTAATGATTTATTCTCTGGCACTTCAATAAACTTTTTACCTTCTTCTAATTCTATGGTAATAGACTCTGTATAAGATGATGTGTCTTCATAATCACGATATAAAATGTCATGTTTACGTTCATCCTCAGCAATAATACTTTGCGTGTATGGAACAGAGAATAGTGGTAGTTGGAAAGTCTTCATCTGTCCTATAGATCCAGGCTTAGAGAGTAGATTGAGTTCTGTCTCTACTTCAATACCATCTGATCCGTGATCATATGTTGCACTAACGATCTTTTCTACATCAAATGTTGCTGTAGAGCGATTTTCTAAGAAAGACTTTAGATTATCTTTTTTCAACTCTTCGTTTTCCTCGTCTGCTAGACTACGTAAGTATGATGAAGTACTTGCTTTAAGGTTAGTCGTTAATTTTGCTTTAAAAGCATCTTCTTTAACGGTTATATAAGCCGTAGTGTTGTATTGACTAGGTGCTGTCGCAGCATTTTGAAGAATGAATAAATCATTAGTCATTTTGTCATTTTTATCATATGGTATTTCAAGTCCAATAGCATGATTTAATGATCCAGGAACGGATTTATACGGTAGGTACTTATCTGTAAGTTCTAAAAATTGTTCTTTTCCATCAATTTTAGTTTTAACGATACAGTGGTTAAAATCTCTAGACGGTAATTTTAAAGCGTTTTCTCCATAATCTGAAGTAAGAATTAAAACAAGGTTAGCGTCTAGATCACTCATAGATGCTAACGTTACGAATAGAGTAGAGAAGTCCTTACAATCACCTAGTTTAGACTTGATTGTTTTAGACGGTTTTTGAGGTACATAGCCACTTTGCTTAAAGCTTACATAACTATATGTAAACTCATCTGTAATGTAATCATAAATAGCTTTTGCTTTTTCGTCATCTGATTTACCATCATGTCCATTAGGGAAAATGGTGTTATATGCGGCTGTAACTTCATCTTCAATTTCTATCTGACTGCGTACTAGATCTGAATACCATTCTGAAATATCTTTCCAGTCTTTTAAAGTACTGATGTGGATGTGCTCTGTCTGGTCTACTAGGTTTTTCATATAGTCCTCTGCTAGAGTAATAGCTGCTACATCTTTAACGCTCCACTCATAAGTTTGCATTCCATCAGTCTTATATTTTTTAACTGGTATTTCACCATTAACAACTTCGTGATATAAAGGTCTATCACTTTCAGTAATAACTCTTAGGTGATACTGCTTTATAGGATGATAGCCTTTCACATTATACACGTTATCATAATCTTTATAGAATCTACCGTAAGTGTAGTATTCAGTTTCATAGTCTAAGTAAACAACATCGCCTATTTCTAGGTTGTTAAAGACCATACTAGATCCACTACGTTCTGCTGGTTCTATACTTTTATCTTTCTTTACAATTTCTGACTTTGTGATCATATAATTACCACCTAGACCAAGATTGTATTCTTTAATAGACTCAATTCCATTAAGTGTTGTTACTTCATAAATCATGGTACCGTGATAACGTACACCACCACGACTATATAGCATCAGGTTGTTTTCTTCAAGTATGATGTTAAGACCGTAATTGTTCTCCATACCACTATCACGGTTCTTTTCAATGTACTTGTAATGATCTTTTGTTTTGATCTTTTCCATAGGATCTGTAATTCCTTTCAGATCATAAACTTTGCGTCGTAAGGATAAATCAGATAAACTGCGGTCTAATTTTTCTTCGTACCACTTAATAGCTTCTTTTTTATTTTCTAACTTTAAGTAGGTATCACCCATTAATGAGCGTAGTCTTAAGGCATCTGGATAGTTTTTCAATCCTTTATTGATCAACTTTAAAGACTCATCATATTTCTTATTTTCATTATACACATAAACCATTCTTTGTAAATAGTTATTGTAGAAATCATATCTCAATAGGTTGGTTTTCATGATATCTTCCCATTCTTGCTTACGATTCTCTCTACTATAAATCCCAGCAAGATTGTTTATGATATACCAAGAGTGATATTTTTTGTGAGCGTCAGTTAAGATTTGTTCATATCTCTTTTCATCATTAAGAATCGAGTTATAAAAACCAGCATAAGTGGCAAGGCCTTTAATCGTGGTTCTTTCATCTTTAACAAGCCTGTCTAGAATCTTTTCAGCTTCTTTTTCTTCTTCATTACGTAAAGCGATGAATAAATCACACATTTCATCAATGGTATTCAGGTTAGTTGCACCTTGAATAGCACTCATTTTCTTTCTGAATTCTTGTTGATCCAGATTCATCAGTTTATCCGTATCTGAAAATTCTAAAATTAACGATTGATAATAATCTGGGTCATTCTTCATTAAATTTTCCATTACTTTAAGTGCCTCGTCTCCTTGATCACTTTCAGTATATGCATTCATTAACATGGTATTCAATAAAGAACTCTGTGGATTTTTCTTTAATTGTTCTTTTACTAAATTAATAGTTTCTTTATATCTAGCATTATGCTGTAAACTGTGGTATAAACCATAAAAGCTTAAGAAGTCATTAGGATTACTTTTCAGTTTATTTCTGAAAAAGGCCTCCATAGGATGTTCTAAAGTTTTAGCATTAACGCTTGCTGTAGTTCCCTTTTTATAAGATTTATTATTAAGATCATTACCTAATTCAAGAAGGTTTCCATTAATATCCATAAACCTTGCGATGTAATAAGGAGTACCACTAGAAGCAGATTTAATAAGAAGTCTATTTGAACCTGCATTTAAGGTTACCTCAATCTGATGAGCATCGATTTCAGTACGTACATCTTCTTTATCTTCAAGAATCTCAACACCATTTAGAAAAACCTTAATAATACCACCACGTCCTAATTGTAATACAGCTCTTTGCTCTTTATCAGATTGAATAAACGTTTGAGCATAATTAATTTTATTTCCATACTCGTCGTGATTGATAAAATCTTTATAAGGACTCAATGGATTGTCTGGTGCAACATACCAATTCACAATTCCGTTACCATTAGTGTCAAAACCATTTGCAGCAGTAGCTTCATTTTCTGGTGCATAAGTAATGTTTAATCCACTATCATTTAAGTTTTCAAAAGGACCTACTAGTTCCCAGTTTTCTATGTTCTTGATAGAAGCAACAAGTTGTTTTTGTTTATCAAAATCTCTTGAGACCTCTGCATGAATGCTTTGCATATATGAATAAGCATCTCTAAGACTAGCATTTTGCAGTTGTGGAGTTTTAATTTCCTGTAATCTTCTTAGTTCTAAAGGAGCAAACCCTTGAGATTCGTAATCTGAGAATAAAAAAGTCTCATGCCACGAGGCAAATAAATAAGGTTCAAAATCTGCTTTATTAAGCAAACCTTCTAAGTAGTTATAACCATTTGCAATCTCTCCGTTTTCTTTTAGGACTATTTGCTTTAGGTAATAATTCTCTACGTTACTTTGATCTAGTTTTTCAACTAGTTTAAGGGCGTCAGCACGCTCATTGTTGAGCAATAGCTTTATAACCTTTTCTGATTTTTGAGCGCTTAATTGTATTGAAAACCCTAATAGAAAGACAATTATTAAGGATTTAAGCATAGTCATGTTCTTTTTCTGCATTTGTTATCGGTTAGTTGTTATTTAAGTCGCCTACAATATAGTTCATAATCTCATTTCTCAAAAATGGAATGAAAGAAGATTTTTACAAATTGTTATTTAAAGCGTTTAGGTTTTTTACCTTTGCCGTTCTTAAAAAATAAACATGTCAGACTTACTGAAACAATTAGAAGATCGATCTGGAAACGCTTGTGAACTTTGCTCGTCAACAGATACCCTAGAACAAAAAGTGGAACTTGCTGTTTATGAGGTGCCTGAGTCGCCTAAGAATGTGAAAGATATTTCGATATTAGCTTGTAAAGTCTGTCGTGAACAATTAGAGGATCACAGTAAGATCGATGTAAATCACTGGCGAGCACTTAATGATTCTATGTGGAGTACAATACCGGCAGTACAAGTGGTTGTTTATAGAATGTTAGATCAATTGAAGGTAGAAGGCTGGCCTCAAGATTTACTAGATATGATGTATTTAGAGGATGATACTAGAAACTGGGCAGAGGAAGGAATACAACGTGGTCCACAGATTATTCATAGAGATGTTAATGGTAATATTTTGAAAAGAGGTGATAGTGTTGTGATTATTAAAGATCTTGATGTAAAGGGATCAAGTCTTATCGCAAAACGTGGTACTGCTGTGCGCAATATCTCTTTAGTACACGATAATGCAGATCAAATTGAAGGCCGTGTAGGTCCTACACAAGTAGTGCTGTTAACCCAATATGTAAAGAAAACATCTGGAGAATAATTAAGAAGTGTTTTATATTAAAATATTCATTTTAAACCTGTTGAGATTCTAAGCAGAATACTTTTTCCTTCTTAAATAATTAAATACTAAACCAAATATTACTACTGTAATTAGTGGTAATAAAACATTAATTAATTGCCATTTTGTACGTTCATCATAACTCTTTTTGAGGTTTAGAAAAGGGACAGTTATATTCTTACTACGCAATTGTATTAATCCGGTATCGTCTAATAGGTAATTAACGGTATTCATTAAAAACTCTTTATTACCGTAAAGCGCTCCTGTACGCATATCATATCCTAGCTCTTGAGCTTTTCCACTGTCGATTTGATTTTTCAAAACGTCACCATCTGCAATTAAAACGATAGCACTTTCTTTACCTTCATCTATTGAATTAGTCATTTCAAAAGGCTTTACTCTATTTTTATAGGCACTAGTAAAACTACCTTCGGCAAGAACGGCCAGAGGCTTTTCACCTACTTTGGTTGCTAGTGGATCTATCGGTTGATCTAGTTCTGCTAGAGATATAGCGGCAGGTAATATTTTAATTTGAGTATCAGGTGATGTACTTAATAGTACTGTCTTTTTGATACTATTTTTAAGAGTATCAATGGTACCGGTATATTCAAATTTTACTTCTTCTAGATTTTTAGTAATAGGGTTATCGCTATCAGATTTTGAAATAGGGTAGTATGGCCAGTCAAAGGCTTCATATTGTGTATTACGACCTTGTCCAGTGGCTAGTGCAAGACCGCCAGCACGTTCATCTTTTACGATTCCGTTATTGAGTCTTAACCCATATTTAAATAGTAAATTGTCTAGATTTAAATCTCGTGGCATTCCATAACCTATAGATTGTGGATTTGCAAGACTATCATTTTCAAATATAATCGGATCTGCGGCTAGTAACATTTTTCCACCATCCATGATGTATTGGTCGATGATGTAATTCTTAGTCTCACTGAAAGCAACGGTAGGTTTAGGCTCAATGATTAAATCAAATTTATTGAGTTGATTTAAAACATCTACAGGAGTCACACTATCATTATCCTTTACAAATTCAATTCCAAAAGGAGCAACCCGATAATATTGCTGTAAGGTTTTAATAAAGTCTCTAATCTGTAAATCACTTAACTCACCACTATCTCTTAAAACGGCAATTGTTTTAGATTTTTCATTAATAACTTTACTCATTCCATCGGCAAACTGATATTCCAGCTGTTGTATAGATGAGTTTACTCGTTCTTCCATCGTGGCACGAGCAACTGTTTTTAGTAATGGTACAGCAGTAGTTTTACCATTGTAAACCATTATAGCCCATGGGAACACAACAACTTTTGTGCTTTTTCCTCCTTCCATAATTGTAGCCATGGCTGGTTTAATGCCATATTGAGCTAGACGCATCGTTATTTGCTCTACTGCTTCTGTGCTTTCATCCTCTGTCGGGTTAACAAAATTGAATTTTATATTCTTATTAACTGCAGCATACTCTTCCAGTAATTGCTGTGTCTCTGACTGTAGTTTACGGAATTCTGGTGGTAGCTCACCATCTAGAAATACATCTATAAGCATGGTGCTTTCCACACTTTCTGCCAGTTGTGTTGCGACAGGTGATAGTGTATAACGTTGGTCTTTGGTTAGGTCAAAACGTTCGTACCATTTACTAGCGCCATAATTTATAAGAACTAGCGCAGCAACAATAACGATAAGGGAAATAACAATCTTTTTCATTCTTATTGCTTCTGGGTGATTATTTTAAGACTCAATTCGCTTAAAGCGAAAAACAATACAGCAATGCTCAAGAAGTAAATGACATCTCTAGTATCTATAACGCCTCGTGCCATACTCTCGTAATGATATTTTAAGCCTAGAAAAGCCAGTCCATCATTTTCAATAACCGTAGAGAAACCTTCAAAACCAAAATACATTATAAAGCACAAAACGGCTGAGAGCAAAAAGGCTATAATTTGATTGGCAGTTAAAGAAGAACAAAATACACCTATTGCGACATAACATAAAACTAATAGCATTACACCAGCATAGCTACCGATGGTACTTCCTATATCTAGATTATTTAACGTTTCTCCTAACTGTGCTATGGTAAATACATATAACAAAGTAGGCAGCAAGGCAATAACGATAAGAGTGACACCAGCCAGGTATTTTCCAGCTATAATGCTTCTAAATGATATAGGTCGAGTAAAAATCATTTCTAGGGTTCCTAGATTGCGTTCAATAGTAAAACTGCGCATAGTAACCGCTGGAATAAGAAAAATAAATAACCATGGTATCAGTAAAAAGAAAGGCGATAAGTCTGCAAACCCATAATTAAGGATGTTAAATTCGCCATCAAATACAAAAAGGAAAAGACTGGTTACAAGTAAAAAAATAGCAATAACTAGGTAACCCGTTATGCTAGAAAAATAGCTTCTTAATTCTTTTAAATAAATTGCTTTCATAAAAGACTATGTATCTTATTTAAAGAGTTGGCTGATGGTTTTTGATCAAAAAGAGCTTTAGTAGCTGGCCATACCTCACTGAATAACGCAGAATGTCGATAATTATTAAGTGCCTCTTCATTTTCCCAATAGCTATAGGTATAAAAGCTGCATGAATCTTCTTTATCTTGATAAAGTTCTAGTAAACTACAACCATCTTGGTCGCGTATTTGCTCTTTATGAGTGTCGAACAATTTCTCAAAAGCAGCGACAGCGTCTGGTCTAAAATGCATTCTTACGATACGTACTATCATGTCTCGTTAAATTTTATGTTGATAGGAGTGTTGTCTTTAAGTCCAAAGAGACTACTGGCACTACCTATGGTAATCGGGTTAGATTTATAAGTTGCAATTTCTATATAACCAGAACTATTAAAAATCACTATAGCTCTACCATCGATATCACGTTTATAATCTTCTTTACTAAAATCTATGAAGCCAGAATAATGGTCATAGATTTTATAATGTTTCTCACTGCGTGCAGTAAGTGTAAACTCTCGTCCCTTTCCTGTGGATTTAAACAGATCTCTGGTAATATTTGTTACTGCATTACCATAGTTATCGATATAGATAACCTGACCATTAATAGAATTATTAGCAACGGCTGGTTGCATGCCAGATATATTTTTTAATCTTTCAATAGGTTTCCCAATTACTTCTAAGGTTCCTCCACGAGCTATATGACAAGCAGTTTGTACAAAAGCATCCATCACCGTAAAGTTTGAAGTAATACGATCGTGGATGTTAATTTCAACAATTTTATCTGCGTTAAATTTTGCTGTGAGTAAACACATAATTCCATTATCTGCACAGACAAAGTAATGACCATCCATATAAACTGCTACATGCTTATTATCTGGTGTATGCTCAGCATCTACACCTATGATATGAATTGTCCCTTTCGGAAAAGTGTAGTAGGCGTTTTTAATGATGTATGCCGCTTCGGCAATATGAAATGGAGTAACGAGATGCGAAATATCAACAATATTAATATCTAGCAATTCATTAAAGATCGCTCCTTTAACCGCGCCTACATAGGGATCTTTTAATCCAAAATCTGTGGTCAGTGTTATTATAGGCATAAAGGTGCTGGAAAGTTGTTAATTAAATAAGGATTAAATTTTTGTTACAATTGCTATTTTCCTGATTCAATTCTTTAAATTGTTACAAGTTTTGCAAGTGTTACATGCTCTAGCAAAATTATAAAATAATAAACGCAATCATTCATATAATTATACGCTTTTGAACGAACTTATCATTGACCTTTCAGAATCTAATCCTAGAGAGTTTTTTGGGGTTAGAAATAAAAATCTAGCTTTCTTAAAAAAGCACTTTCCTAAACTTAAAATAGTCGCGCGTGGCAGCACGATGAAAGTTTTTGGTGATGAAGAACAATTACAAGAATTTGATAAACGTATTCAGATGATGCTAGAGCATTACGGAAAGTATAATACGATGGATGAAAATATTATGGAACGAGTACTAACTAGCAATGGTAGAGAGGACTATGATAACGCAAAAGGCAGTGGTGATACTCTAGTACATGGCGTAAGTGGAAAGATAATTAAGGCCAAAACTCCTAATCAACGCAAACTAGTAGAACTTACTAAGAAGAATGATATGGTCTTTGCTATAGGACCTGCAGGAACAGGTAAGACATACATGGGTGTAGCAATGGCTGTAAGAGCACTTAAAGAGAAACAGGTTAAACGCATTATTATGACTAGACCGGCTGTAGAAGCTGGTGAGAATTTAGGTTTCCTACCAGGTGACCTTAAAGAAAAACTAGATCCATACATGCAGCCTATTTATGATGCCTTGCGAGATATGATTCCAGCCGAGAAGCTTTCTACTTATATAGAGAAAGGAATTATTCAAATTGCACCGCTCGCTTTTATGAGAGGTAGAACGCTAGATGGTGCTTTTGTGATTCTTGATGAAGCTCAAAACACGACACATGCACAGATGAAAATGTTCCTAACACGTATGGGGAAAGATGCAAAATTTTTCATTACTGGCGATCCTGGACAAATTGATTTACCGCGACGTGTTATTTCTGGACTTAAGGAGGCTTTATTGATCCTTAAAGATGTTGATGGAGTAGGTATGATGTACCTAGACGATAACGATGTGGTGCGTCATAGACTTGTAAAAAAGGTTATTGCCGCTTATAAGGATATTGAGAATAGAAATTAGTTGTATTTATTTGCTTTCGCGAAGGCGTAAGCATCAACATTATATATTTTTCATATCTAGTCAATAACTTATTAAAAATATCCTTCTATTTTTCTCTAAAATTTAAGAAGAATATTTGAAATTTGTAATTCACAGCACAAGCATTATGAATTTACCAAATACTATTACAGATATAGATTTTAATTTCCCTAACCAGACTCATGTCTATAAAGGTAAAGTACGCCAGGTGTATAGCGTTAATGATGACCTATTGATTATGGTAGCTAGTGATAGGTTAAGTGCTTTTGACGTAGTAATGCCTAGAGGTATACCTTATAAAGGTCAGATTCTTAATCAGATAGCTACACAAATGATGCAGGCTACTGAAGATATTGTTCCGAACTGGTTACTTGCAACTCCAGATCCCAATGTTGCTATAGGTTACCAGTGCGAACCATTTAAAGTAGAAATGGTAATACGTGGTTATATGAGTGGCCACGCTGCAAGAGAATACAAAGCTGGACGTAGAATGATTTGTGGAGTTGCCTTGCCAGAAGGTTTAAAGGAAAACGATCCATTTCCAGAGCCTATTATTACTCCTGCTACTAAAGCAGAAATGGGTGATCATGATGAAGATATATCAAGAGAAGACATCATATCTCGTGGTATTGTAAGTGAGCACGATTATGAAATTTTAGAAAAATATACGCGTGATTTATTTAAACGCGGTAGTCAACTCGCCAAAAAGAGAGGTTTAATACTGGTAGACACTAAGTATGAATTTGGTAAAACCAAAGACGGCAAAATAGTCTTAATAGATGAAATCCATACACCAGATTCTTCTCGATATTTTTATTCAGAAGGTTACCAAGCTCGTCAAGATAGGAGTGAACCTCAAAAACAGTTGAGTAAAGAATTTGTGCGTCAGTGGTTAATATCTCACAATTTTCAAGGATTAGAAGGTCAAACATTACCAGAAATGGATGATGATTACATTTTATCTGTAAGTGATCGTTACATCGAATTATATGAAAAAATCACTGGTAAAGAATTTGAAAAATCAGATACCAGTGATATTAAAAATCGTATCGAATCAAATGTTCAAGATTGGTTTGAAGCAAACTTTCTGTAGCAATTTGCTTTATTAATCTTTGAATCTATTGCTAGGTGCGTTGTGACTATCTATACTCTGGGTTGTCAAATTCCCATCGCTTGCCATCATCCCATTGCGCTCTAGAATTTCCATAACTAGGATATCCTCCATTTGCTTTAAGCATTGCGGCTAGATGTAATAGGTTATAGGTCATAAATGTGGTGTTTCTATTGGTAAAATCGCTTTTAAAACCTACTGGTGGATTGATTTTTTCACCTTGCCATTCTGTATCGCCATAACTAGGACCAGGACCTACTTCACCTATCCATCCACAGTCTGCTTGTGGTGGGATAGAATAACCTACATGTTGTAATGAATAGAGTATTCCCATGGCACAATGTTTAACGCCATCTTCATTACCAGTGACCATACAGCCGCCTACTTTACCATAGAATTTATATTGTCCTTTATCATTAGTCTGACCACTCATGGCATATAATCGTTCGATAAGCTTTTGAGCTTCTGATGATTTTTCTCCTAGCCATATAGGTGTTCCTACGATCAATATATCTGCGTTTATAATTTTTTTAAATATAGAAGGCCACTCATCCTTATCCCATCCATGTTCTGTCATATCTGGATAAACGCCACTTGCAACATCATGGTCGATGAACCTTATGGTTTCTACTTTTACATTTTCCTTTCTCATTATTTCTTGAGAAACATCAATTAAGGAGTCTGTATGACTATGTTGAGGAGATTTCTTTAAAGTACAGTTTACATATACAACACTTAAGTTGCTGAAATCATGTTTTTCCATAAAGCTTATTTAAATTTTGAACTGTTATGCGCTAATCGCTTAACTTGTTAGAAAGCTTAAGTTATTACTAATCATTGAGATATCGTCCTAATAAAAACTCAAAATGTATTATATAGGTAAACTAAACTTAAATGTACTTCCTTTATTAACTACACTTTCCACCCATAAGGTGCCATGCATTTTTTCTACAAACTCTTTGCAAAGAATTAGGCCTAATCCAGATCCTTTTTCACCTTCGGTACCTGGCTGTGATTTGTGTGTAGTTAAATTAAAGAGATCTGTCATATGTTCTGTAGACATTCCTACACCGGTATCAATCACGGCAATTTCTAGAAATTTATCTTTTTGTAGTGCAGTGATGTTAATAGATCCATTAGGATTTGTAAACTTGATGGCGTTAGAAATTAAGTTGCGTAGTACGGTCTTTAATAGATTGCTGTCGGTATAAAATTCTATGTCTTGTACAGCATTATATGTTATTGTAATATTTTTTGCTTGAGCGATTGATGTTTTAAAGTCAACGACTTGGGTAATGATGTTGGTAATATTTATGTTTTCTGGTCGATAACTAAGTTTACCAGTCTCAGTATATGCCCAATTTAATAGATTGTCTAATAGATTGAGCGTGTTTTTTGCCGTAGAATTTATAATCTTGATGCAATCACTATCTTGAGAATGATCTTTATTTGTACTATTTTCAAGCATTAGTTCAGAAAATCCTATGATATGATTAAAAGGGCTTCTTAAATCATGTGCTATGATTGAAAAGATTTTATCCTTGGTGGCATTAAGGTGTTTTAACTGTAGTTGATTTTCTTTTATAGATTCTTCCGCAATCTTACGATAAGTTATGTCAGTTGATACGCCGCATAAGCCTATAACTTTATTTTGGTGTTTATCGTCATAAATAGGTGTTTTGATTTCCCAATACACCTTGCGATTACCATTATGGTCAGTGGTATCTACTTCGTTTTCAGTGTCTTTACCATAATTAATAACTTCAGATTCAATAATTTTAATTTGATCGCATGTCGTTGGTGGAAAAAAATCTGCATCACTTAAAGATGATAGTTCATGAGCGCTGCAATTAAATAGTGTGAGGCATTTTTTATTTGCATATAAATATCTGCCGTTCATATCCTTTATATATACGTAGGTATTTAAATTATCTAAAGCAGTATTTAAATGAGTTAGTTTTAAATCAGCTTTAAGTACTTCGAGTTGAATTTCCTCACATTTTTTTTGATCACTGGTATTCTCTAATTTAAGTTGTTTCAACTCGTTGGATAGCTCTACATTTTGTTTTAATAACTCTTCATATGTAGGTTTTTTTAACATCTGTTATGTATATATAGCTGAAAAATAAAAAAAAGTAATCAATGTATGATTCATTTTTTACGAAAAATTCAAGAAAATTCTTATCATTTTTATCAATTCTTACATATAAAGTTAGAAATAAATGCCTAGTGGTAAATATCTGTTTTAAGAATTAAGTTTTTGATTGATAATATTTTATGAATTATATTTTTAATTTTCGTGATGCTATGGTTTTATGACCGTATGATTTAGAAGAAAAAATTACTGTCGAGTCAATAAATCTAGAACGATTTTCAAATCCAATTCTTTAGAATATCTGAAGAAATAGTTGAGTTGCCATTTTTGAGTTTTAATGCCTTGTGTGTTGGTGGTCTTATCCCAACTAGGATATACTCTGAAACCTCTTTTTCCTTCTTTGTAATTTGTTGAAAAGATTCCTTTTGCAATCAACACCGATTTAGGAAAAATAAATTGTCCATGTTGTTGATCTTTTTTAACATGAACGATTAGATAGTCTATGACATCATCTTGATGATATGGTTCAATAGGACCCAACTTACTACGTTTCCATATGGTAACAAATTGGCCTGTTTTTGTTGGAGTAATTTTGGCCGTTCTAAAAGCAATATGCAGATCGTTTAATTTATAGGTACAAGCCTCATATTTTATGCTTTCACTATCAACTTGAAATGAGCTTAAATTAAAGCCTAGTTGGGTGTAAATTTTATCGTTGATATAAGCTAGATTAGTATTCATGCAATTTATGGATAAGCTTAAAAAATTCTAATCACTGGTATTATTAGGTTTTGAAAAAAGGTTTTTAATCATTGATACATTAGAAAATAGTGCAGAAAATCCAAAACTGGTTAGTAAGGCAATGCCTGCTATTGTACCTAATGCTCCACCGTATCCACTAAAAACATCACCTTTATGAAGATATATCAAACTAAATAAGCATCCTGCTAGTATGAGTTGAAAGTAACTCACGTTAGTTTTAGAAGATACCATACCTATAAAAGAAGTTCCTATAAAAACGAAAGGTATATGTATCGTGAGATAGCTGTTTAAGATATTAGGGAAGAAGTAAAAAAATACGGCCACAATGAGAGATAATAATGCAGATGCTCTTACTGCGCCTTGCTTTAATGGTGTGCTTATAAAATACGTGAGTACACTACCTATAACTCCTGTCAATACTATTATTAAGTCATTCATGCTACCATCCAATTTAAAAAAGTGATGAATACGACACTTGCAAACGCTATGGTTCCTAATTTTCCGCCTATACCTAAAAAGAGGTTTTTAGATAACATTAGAAATAAAGCCGCAACTATACCTGCACTAATAACATAGCCTAATGAAGGTATAACAAAAACACTAGACATGCCCACAAATGTACCACAGTAGATAGGTACAGGCAATTGCTTTAAATAATTCGACTTGCTATTGATTGTAGGTAAATAAGATACCGCTGTACCAATAAAACCAGCTGCAATGACCGGTCCTAACTTTAAATGAATACTAATAAGATAACATAGTACAGCGCCTATGGGCACCCATATCACAACGATTAGTTTCTCGTATTCATAATTTTCATGATGTAAGTCTAGATATCGATAGCCAAAAAGTAGGAGTAAAGAAATACTAATGATACCAACTAACGCGATGAAATTACTGATTTCATATTTCTCTTTTATAATCCATGCTAGAAATAGGAGCTGCAATAGCATCACCATCATAATCATAAAAAATCTAATCGCTTTATGTCTCTTCATTAAAGAATTTTAGTAATTCAACAAATATAAAGCGATTAAAAAACAATAAGCTTTTAAGCATATCATGTATTTCAATTACTTGAATATGCGCCAGAAGAATAGGTCAACTCATAACTATGTGTGTAAATTTCAAAAACAATACCAAATGGGTCTTCAACATAGCACATTTTAAACGGTTTATGGTCTGGGTAATAAGACCTTATAGGCATTCTTTGTTTACCACCATAAGCTACTATTTGCTCAATAAGATTTTCAATTTCAGGATCTTGAACAGAAAAGTGAAATAAACCAGTATGAAATGGTTGAAATGCTGGAGCTTCTTTTACGCCTTGAGGAAATGAAAATAATTCTATACCTATACCGTCAGAAGTAGCAAGATGCGCAATTTCAAACTCTTCCCAGTCATCACCAAAGACATCAATACACATTTGACCTATAGCGGTTTCCTTTTCTTTCTTTACAATTGAAGGTTGCATAATAACGTACCATCCCATAACTTCAGAATAGAATTGAACTGCTTTATGAATATCAGGAACCGTTAGTCCTATATGAGAGAACGCTCTGGGATATTTTTTATCTGTTTTCATAGTTTAATAATTTTATCCAAAATTAATTTATATTTGCCTTATAGGCAATAACTTACTTTAAAGTAATATACACTACTAAAAGAGTTAATTGTTTGTTTTCAATACATTACAATTTTATTTTGAAGAAAGAAATTACATGTCCGTTACATTATACCATGACTTTAATAGGTACTAAATGGAAACCCTTAATTCTATTTCATTTAATAGAAGGACCTTTAAGATCTGGAGTATTACAAAAACATATTCCCGAGATTTCTAATAAGATGTTTACCCAATCGGTAAGAGAACTTGAGAAAGACGGATTAATTAATCGAAAAATATATCCAGTAGTTCCGCCTAAAGTAGAATATGAGTTAACTAAAAAAGGATTATCGTTAAAATCTATTTTAAAAAGCCTCGACCTATGGGGTAGTGAACATTTTAAATTATAGCATAAAAAAACCGCAGCCTAATGTCTTTTGAGCATCGGGCTGCGGTTTATTTTAAATTTTTAAGTAAGAGTATTATATTTTTGGCTCGCCTTTAATCAATCTTACTGTAACTAGTACTCCTATTAATACAGCGATAATAAGACCAGTATAAGGACTTTGATTTGCTTCCCAGCTTAGATCATTAAAGTTCATTCGAGAGACATGAACGCCTATCAGAACAACCACTACGACTAGCAATACATATGCAAAATTCTTTTTCATGATCTTTATTTTTTCTCTTCTCGATTGAAGTATACTAGATAATAATACATCTGTTTTTCTTCATCCCAACCTTTTTCAAGATATTTTTCTGCACTTTCTGGATTGGTAAAGTCCATTTTAATCTGTACTTGAGTATCTAGATTAATAACACTTTTAATTCCTTTACGAGCAGCACTTACAGCGGTATTTGAAATAGGAAAATTAGATACATCTTCAATACTGTATTTAGGTCCTTTCTCAACCTTATAATTCTTAAACTCTGGTATCAATTCTGGATTGTCCAGTGTTTCATTTAAAAAAGTACTTTCTTCAAAATCATCATTCTTTGCAAAATAGTTCATAGAACGATTCATAAACATGACTTCTTCCTTTTTATCTTCGGCAGGTAGAACGACTTCTTTTGCAAAATCCTGGCAGAATTTTAAGTACTTCTTAGTAAAAAAGTTTTCATCTTCAAAGACATCCACACCTAGAAAACTTTCTAACCAGTATTTTGCATCATAGCGATTAGAATCTACAGATAGGATTTTATAACCGGTCTCTTCTTCAGTATTAAAGATAATAGCGCCTTTATCGAGTTTGTTTAAGTTAACACCTTGTTGCAATAGGATTCTTAAATCATCTTCGCCTTCTTCAAACTGCAAGAAATCTTGTTTCAACTCACTTTTAAAGATACCTATAGCGTCTACTTTATTATTGTCTAGCATGACGTTATCAAGATAACAAACGTATAACTCACCACTTCTTATATGTGGATGCACACTTTGCTCATATAACTGTTTAGCAATCTTTTTAGAATTATCTAATAGGGAAGCAGGCGTGTTAAAAATGGACTTTGCAAACGCATACAACTCGTGGAACTCTAGATCTTGCTCGTGCGTGAAGCTGTAATAGGTTTCTTCTTTTGAGCGAAAAGGCTTTAAGAAAAATTCTTTCAATAAGGCATGTAGCTCATCATCTAGTGGAGTGGTCGCAGCAGATGTTAAAAGCAACTCGCCTTTATTTTTATTACCTACACGGTGCAGTGCCAGTTGTTCAATACGTGTGTTGAAAAGGTTGATCATAGTATTTTAGTATAGGTCGTAATCGTCAAAAGTTTGTTCATCATAAAAATCATCATCACCATCATCAATATCGCCGCGATATTCTTCATCACCATCAGTTTCATCTGCAAATCTTGGATCTGCTTCAAATTCTTTATCTGGCGCACTATCTGGCAGCTCTCCTATAGAGAATATTACCTGTGGATAAACGACGGCATCTTGCGGTCCAGCAACTTCGGCTAGCTCAATTAAGAAAGTCCACATGCTTAAAAAATCGTAGATGTAAACTAGTTGAGGTTGTGACTTGCTCACCACTTCTTCTATAGTAGTAGTTGCCATGGTACGAGAAGCACTACTGCCTTCACTCATGTCAAAAAGGCTGAACTCTTCATTCTGATTCCATTCCTCGTCACTGGCATAAAAACTAGCCATCTCATCTCCTGGTAATTGAAAACTCTGAGTAAGCACATTGTGAAAGTCTTCTAAACTAGCGCTACCTTCAATTTCTATATCACGGAAAACGTCTTGTGTCGCATCTAGAATAGCTCTAAATCTATAAATCATTTTTTACTTTTTAAGGTGGGCAAAGATACGTTTATCCTACTGTATGAGGAAAATGATGTATGGTAAATATAGATGTTTTTTACACGCTTTCGCGAAAGCGAATCCAACAATATTAATCTGTTTTATTCAAAACAAATCAACTATAATTTATGATTTTACAGCATTTTTTAAACGCATCATTAAATAAAACTGAAGTCCTAAAATTATCGAAGCTAGTACTAAGTGCGCTGCTTGAGAACCAAAAGGGAAATCAACATAATTCATTAATATACCAGTAAAAACAGTAATAAGAAACAAGGCTATCAACCATGCATAATAGGGTTGTGGATGCCCTAATACTTTTACAGCTTTGTAGACAAACCAAGCATGTATTGCTAGTAACAAAATAGAAAAAGACCTATGAATTAAAAATACTACTGGCGCGCTTTCTTCTAGCCATATCGATAGAAATGGATATCCCATTTCATCAATCATATGATCTAGATATTGTCTTACTTGGGTACCTAGGGCAACTTGCACTAGCGTTAAGATAATAAGCAGTATAGATATTTTATAGAATGATTTGCTGGATTGATATCTATGATCTGTAGGTTGTACTTCATGTAATAAATAAATCAAAAGACCTACTATCAGCAAGGCAACAATCATGTGAATGGTAATCAATACCGGTGATAATAAAGTGTCTACTACGATTTTACCTATTACCGCTTGGATTAACATGGCTAGTAATGCTACAATACTTAATATGGTTATCTTCTTTCGGTTTTTCCAGTATTTTAGTGAAAAAACGCACATGATAAGAACGACTAATCCACCTAAAGCGCCTATCAGTCTGTTGACATATTCTGTCCAGGTATGATAGACATTAAAAACGGCATAGTTATGTTTAGTATACGGTTTCCAGTCTGCTGAGTTATAAGTGCTTTGTGCCATAAAATCTGTCACAGCAACTCTTAATTCTTCTTCATGTATAATCACCATACCTTTTTTATATGGTGTATCTGGTGAGAACTCTAGTTGGCTTTCCTCAGTAGGTGGTATGTAATAGCCAAAACACTTAGGCCAGTCGGGACATCCCATTCCAGATCCAGTCATGCGCACCACAGCACCAGCAATGATAATAAGATATATAACGGCGATACTCCATCGCAATGCGACGCGGTAATTTCTATCTGAAAAAAAGGTGGTTGTACTCAATTTTATATTATTCTATTATTGTGGTCGCACGGTATTTAAAACCTTGCGTTTTTGTAACTCGATTAAGATGTGCGATATATGGCGACTAATGAATATTAATGCAGTCGATCACCACGTACTTCTAGGTCACCTATAAAGCTCGCTTCATAATCCAGCCAGTAGTTCCATCGTTCCATGACATCATCTTCTGGGAAGTGTGTTTTAGCAAGTTGTAGAAATAGTTTGTAGTGAGAAGCCTCTGCCACCATAAATTTATAATAGAACTCTTGTAGTTCTTCATCATCTAGATTTTGCCATAAGGTTTTAAAACGTTCACAGCTGCGCGCTTCTATCATCGCACAAATAAGGAGTTGATCTAGAAAGTAACCATCACGGCTTTGACCTTTTTTCTTTCCTTTTACGAGTTTTTTTACATATTCATCCTGACGCTGCAAGCCTAGTTCTAGACCACGTTTTTTAAGCATCGCAATAACCATTCTAAAATGTCCCCATTCTTCAGTCACTACAGGAGATAGGTGTTCTACAATCCCTTCACGTTCAGAATATTGCTGGATTAAGGAAATAATATTACTGGTTGCCTTTTGTTCACAAAAAGCATGATCGGTAAGTATATCTTGTAAGCTGATGGTAGAAATGTCTGCCCATCGTGGATCAGTAGGTAGTTTAAGACCTAAAGTAAATTTCTTTTCGGCTGTCATTTTCATATCACAAAGGTCGTTCATGCGTTCTAGATGAGCAAGAATCCTTTAATGATTTCATAACCTACACGATAGAATTTATTTCATGAAATTTTATAACTTTAAGGAATCAACCAAATAATTAAATTATGACTACAGAGCAAGTTGCAAATCAACTGGTGGCCTATTGCCGCAATAACGAAGAATCTAAGGCTTATCAAGAATTATACAGCCCAGAAATTACCAGTATCGAGATGGTAGAGCCTATGAAAGAAGTTCAAGGTTTTGAAGGTCTGGCAAAAAAAGGTCAGTGGTGGAAAGAGAACTTTGAGGTACACGCAAACAAGGTATCAGAACCACTTATTGCAGATAATCATTTTACGGTACGTTTCTGGATGGATACGACACATAAACCTAGCGGACAACGCACTCAAATGAATGAGTTAGCCGTTTATGAGGTGAAGGATGGTAAAATATGGAGAGAACAGTTTTTCTATAACACTGGAGAATAAATACAGTATCATATAAAGTTCTAGAGTTTTGAAAGAAATTCTAGAACTTGTTTTACTTGATCTTCATCTAAATTGTTGATTAAAGATAGCTCTCTTGCATCTATATCGGCATCTAGATTCTCCAGAACTTGTAAACCTTTTTTAGTAATTTTAAGCTCGATCTGTCTGCGGTCAGATGGACATTGCTTGCGTTCTACATAATCCTTACTAATCAACTTATCGATAACTCTAGTAGTATTACTGTTGGAGTGAATCATCTTGCGGCTTACATCCTGTAGATTTGCCGCTTTCCCTTTACGACCTCTTAAAATACGTAAAACATTAAACTGCTGTATAGTAAGACCTTCTTTCTTTACGATCTCACTTACAGATTCTGTCATTTCTGTACCTTTTTTTATTAATGTGGTTACTAAACGTCTTGCAATCGGCATCTCAGAATCTTTCATACACGTACAATATTAATATAGGGAATAATTGTCTTAACAAACTTAAGGTTGTAGGACATAAAATTGTGTTAAGGTCTTACAAAAAAGTACACTTTTGTTAACCTTAAATTCAACTGTAACAATGAAGAGAATAAAGTATCTTTATTATGCGTTTTAATAAAAGAGTATGAACTTAAATAGACTAATTATGAAAAAGGTATTTATTGCAATTATGTTTTTAACAGCAGCTATGGTACAGGCTCAAGAAGATGGTGGTTTTGGTATTAAGGCAGGATTAAACTATGGTTCTAATGGTGATTTATCTCAAAACGGTCAGACAATCATTGATAATCCAGATGAGAATTTTGGGTATCACTTTGGTGTTTTCGGTAAAATAGACTTAGGACCTATTTATTTAAGACCAGAGTTATCTTATACGGTACTTAATAGTGATTATGACAGTAGTGCGCTAGAGGTTAAAAAACTAGATGCACCAGTACTCGTTGGTTTTCAAGTGATAGGACCGTTGCATGTGTTTGCTGGCCCATCATTTCAATATATTCTAGACACAGAATTAGAAGATGTCGATTTACAAGACGTGCAAGAAGAATTTAGTATCGGATTGCAAATAGGTGTTGGTGTTAATATTGGTAATTTAGGTATCGATGTACGTTATGAAAGAGGCCTTTCTGAAAATGAAGCCGAATTCTCTAATCTAGGTCAATTGGGGACTTTAGACACAAGACCACAGCAAATTATTGTAGGCCTGAGTTTAAATTTATAGATAAATTTGATTCTCATTACGCTTTCGCGAAAGCGTAATGAGAATCATTCATTGAGCCAGAATAACTTTACAGGTACATTATAATATCTTGCTAGATGTTTTGAGAAGCAACTTTAAGCAACCTCTGTACCTAAAGAAGCGGTATAAATATCAAACCATTGCTCTAGACTCAACGTAGTATCTAAAGCGTCTACAGCTGTTTTTAAACGCTCAATTTTACCAGTTCCTATAACAGGAATAATATGTGAAGGATGCATTAAGGTCCATGCATAGATAACTTTAGATAAATCGGTTTCTTCAATTTGTGATGCTACACGTGCAATCGCATCATGTATGTTTTTAGATTTTTCATCTTTGGGTTGTAGTAAAGATCCACCTGCTAGCGGTGACCATGCCATAGGTGAAACTCTTTTCTCTATTAAATAATCTAGATTACCATTTTCAAAATGCTCGAGCTGCGCTGGCGAGATTTCAATCTGGTTGGTCACTAGTGGTTCATTAAGATAAGATTGAAGTGATTCAAACTGTACTGGTGTAAAATTAGAAACGCCTAAGTGATTTACTTTACCGCTCGTTTTTAATTCATCAAAAGCGGCAGTCACTTCAGCTGGATTAAAAAATGGAGATGGTCTATGCAGTAAAAGAACGTCTATGTAATCTGTGTTTAGATTTTTAAGAGATTGTTCTGCCTGCTGTATGATATATTCTTTACTATAGTCATAGTATTTAACACGACGATCTGGGAATTTTGAGCTTTTCAACTTGATACCACATTTAGTAATCAATTGCATCTGGGAACGCAAAGAAGGTTCTAATTGCAACGCTTTCCCAAAACCAGCCTCACATTCATAATCTCCATAAATATCTGCATGATCAAAGGTGGTCACGCCAGCTTCTATAGATTGTTTTAAGTAAGTCAGCAATTGCTGGTCAGACATATTCCAATCCAACAATCTCCATATCCCTAAAACGATTCTAGAAATTTCTAACTGCGGTGCTATTTTAACGGTATTCATCAATGATATTTTTTAAGATTTACAAAGATAAGAAGTAGTTCCCGTAGGCTACGTAGGATAAGGTCTTATAAAGCCTTGTTAATTACTACTAAACTAGAGTTAAACGAGCTTAAAAGCTTTGTATAGGCTTAAAACAGTAGTAAATTGAAGCATGGAAAATATATTAATAGCAGGTGCACATGGTACCACAGGAAAAAAAATAGTAAACCTTTTAAATCAATCTTCTCAATACAATCCTATCGCAATGGTAAGAAAACGAGAGCAAGTGGATTATTTTAAATCGCAAGGTATCGATACGGTATTAGCAGATTTAGAGAAGGACGTTTCTCCAGCTTTTGATAATTCGATAGATAAAGTATTATTTGCCGCAGGATCTGGCGGAAAAAAAGTTGTTGAAGTAGATCAAGAAGGTGCAAAGAAACTAGTTGACGCTTCAAAAAATAATGGAGTCAAGAAATTTGTCATGCTTAGTTCGCTAGGAGCAGAAAACCCAGAAGAAGCGACAGAACTAAAAGAATATTTAAAAGCAAAACATAATGCAGATGAGTATTTGAAGAGTAGTGGTCTTAACTATACCATTGTAAGACCAGGATCATTGACTAACGACTCATTAACAAATCACATTACATTAGAAAAGAGTCTAAGTAAGAGAGGCGAAATAAGTCGTAACGATGTCGCAATGACATTAACCACTTGTTTAACAGATCATCTAGCCAGCAATCAGACATTTGAGATTATCAATGGTGATACACTCATTAATGAAGCTCTAGATAATATATCTGCGACACACGCATAGTAAGTCTAGTATATAAATTATTGAAATCCAGTTGTTGATTAAACAGCTGGATTTTTTTATGCTCTATTTTTGTACAATCTGCCGCCTTTTAAAATTGAAAATCTAGCTTAAATCATCGATATTTACATAAGATAAAACGCATAGTAGCGTCTATCGATAAAGTGAGAAATTATGCAAGATCAAGATAGAATAGCCGAGTTTAAAAAATCTGTTCAAAACAAGTTCAATATTTATAACAGCCTGTTTTTAAACTTGCCTTATAGCAATATAGAAAATGTAGGGATGTTAATTCCATTACTGATGGAACAATCTCAAAAAGGCCTGAAAGATGGACTTAATCCCAAAGAGATTATAGAAGCATTCTTTAATGGATTTGCAGACTTGCATACAGAGCAAGACCGCATCGATTTTATGTTTAGAATCATTCAGTATGTAGAGCGACAGGTGGTTTTATATGATAGTGTAGAAGATGCCGCTTTTCCTAAACTACAACAACACAGCAGTTCTTTATCTCTTAAGGACTATTTTCAACTAGTTGAAAAAAATAACTCTTGGGACGCGATAGAAAAGCAGCTCAATAACTTTAGTGCACGTATTGTATTAACCGCACATCCTACACAATTTTATACACCAGCGGTTTTAGATATCATCACTAACCTTAGAACGCTTATCAATGAAAATAATATAGATGAGATTGATGTCGCTTTACAACAGCTAGGACTTACATCTTTAGTGAATTCTAAAAAGCCTACACCACTAGACGAGGCAAAAAATATCATTCACACCTTAAGACATGTCTATTATGATGCGATAGGCGAGATGTATACCCATATAAAATCTAGTGTTGGAAATGCACAATTTGATAATCACGACATTGTAAAACTAGGTTTCTGGCCAGGTGGTGATCGTGATGGAAACCCATTTGTCACCGCATCGATTACAAAAGAGGTTATGAATGAACTGCGCGTGACACTTATGAAATGCTATTATAACGAGCTTAAAGAATTACAACGCAAGCTCAGTTTTAAAGAAATACTAGAACCTATAACCAATTTAAGAAACACACTCTATGAAGCCATGTTTGATGCAACCGTGCATGTGGCTTATCAAGATATTATAGAACCGTTAATACATATTAGGCAACTATTAGTAGCAAATTATCACGGACTTTATTTAAAAGATCTAGACCTGTTTATTAATAAAGTAAAGATTTTTAAAACCCATTTTGCCACCATAGACATACGTCAGGATCACAGTATGCATACGGTAGTGATGCAAGCCGTACTTAAAAAGTATGGATACATTAAAGAATCTATAGAAGAACTTACCCAGCAACAGTTGATTGATATCTTACTACAAGAATCAATTTCGCTAGATTCTAATGATTTTGAAGAAGACATTGTAAAAGATACCATTGTCAATATCTCACAGCTGTCCACCATTCAAGAAAATAATGGCGAACAAGGCTGTAATCGCTATATCATCAGTAATTCTGAAGATGTGTACAGCGTTCTTTATGTATTTGCACTTTTTAGATGGTGTGGATGGGAAAATAGAGACATCACCTTTGACATTATTCCATTATTTGAGACCATGAAAGGAATGGACGACTCTCGAGCAACTATGGAGCAGTTATTTGAACTAGAAGCCTATAGAAAACATGTTGCTTTTAGAAACAATAAACAAACCATCATGTTAGGATTCTCTGATGGTACAAAAGATGGAGGCTATTTAAAAGCAAACTGGTCTATTTTAAAAACTAAAGAAACCCTATCAGAAGTATGCAGTCAACATGATGTAGCAGCGATATTCTTTGATGGTAGAGGTGGACCACCAGCACGTGGTGGTGGTAAAACACATCGCTTCTATGCCGCACAAACCAGTAAGGTGGCAAATAACGAGATACAGCTTACCATTCAAGGGCAAACCATCACCAGTACCTATGGAACTAAAGAGCAATTTAAACACAACAGCGAGCAACTTTTAACCGCAGGATTGTCTAATTCTATACTCGATAAAGAGATTACCATATCGCAGGATTCTAGATCATTAATAGAAGAGCTATCAGAATTGAGTTTTAAAAAATACGATGCCCTTAAACACCACGATAAGTTCATGCCATATCTAGAAAATATGAGCACGCTTAAATATTATACAAAGGCAAACATAGGCAGTCGACCTGGTAAACGTGGTCACAAGGCAAAACTAGAATTAACAGACCTTAGAGCCATATCATTTGTAGGATCTTGGAGCCAGTTAAAGCAGAACGTGCCAGGATATTTCGGTATCGGTACGGCACTACAGACCATGCAACAGCAAGGTCGTTTTGATGAGGTAAAACAACTCTATAATGACGTGCCATTCTTTAAAGCACTGATGTTAAATAGTATGATGAGTTTATCAAAATGCTATTTTGAACTGACCAGTTATATGAAAGAAAATGAAGAATATGGTGCATTCTGGCAAATTCTAGAAGATGAATATCTACTGTCTAAACGCATGTTGCTAGAACTATCTGGTATGGAAATCCTTATGGAAAAAGAGACCATTTCTAGAGAGTCCATTAAAATAAGAGAAAATATTGTCTTGCCACTATTGGTCATTCAACAGTATGCATTACAGATGATTGCACAGCACAACGAGCATCAACCGCAATATGAAAAAATTGTAACACGTTCTCTTTATGGTAATATCAACGCGAGTAGAAACTCTGCTTAAAAGGGTAGGATAGATGGTTATGGATACGCTTTCGCGAAAGCGTAATTAAAAAAACAAGATTGCTCATCATAGAGTAAGTGGTAGATACTATTTAAATACTATTTGCAAATGCCTGCTAACATGATGAGGTTAAGAACGGTCGAGAATTTAAAAATCGATTCTAGGAGTCTAGAATAACAGTGTTTTAAATTATTGAAAAGACATCGTAGTTTTTTCACCTCAATTCCTTGTTTATTTAACGACTTATTTCTTTGGCCCAATCGCCTCTATAAATTATTTTTTGGTCATGAATTTTGAAGGTGAATTTACCATACCTAACAGATATTCCTGCCGATGCATTTACAACCCAGCTATTATCTGGGATAAAAAAGGAATTTTCTGATGTAATTATTTTTTTTTCTAATTGATCTTTTACTGGAACCGAAACTTGTTGACCTACATCCCATCCCAGGTGTGTATTATAGCTTACAATTAAATCACTAATCAATTTAAAATTTTCATTAGTTACAATTTCGGTTTTTATACTGGCATTTTTGCTTTCGTTTAAATCATTTCCAGGTGTGACTTCTATAGTTAATTTGGGCAATTCTATGGCTGTTTTAGAAGCTAGAATTATAATAGATTCATTTTTAACAAGCTTATCTTCTGCATCAAAAAACTCAAAAGCAAGTTCCATAGCTTCCATACCAACTGGATTAATTGTTAATTGGTCTGCAAAATATCCTGCGCTTGTTATGTTCTTAGAATAGATAACTTCATCACGATTTTTCACTATTACTTTTTTAATAGTCTCATTATTATATAACTCTAATGGTATCGTCGTTGTGTTGGTGTGTATTGTTTTGTTTTTAGGACTTATAATAAGCCCTTTCATATAATCTCGCATGGCAAACCAAACTGGTCTTGGTGAACCGTATTTGTCGTTCACATCTTTATAACCCCAGAAACCAAACCACTCTTCTGGTTGCTCTTTGTTGTGGATGCCTTTTTCGCCACCTTTCCACCAACCGTCAGCATAATAAAATGGGCACATACCTACAGCTCCAGCATCGATAAGATCTCGGTAATTAGAGACCAGTCCTTCACTTTGTTCTTTTAACGTTCGTGATCCAAAACTACCGAAGCCACCTTTTGGTGAGACGGAATGTCCAAATTCTGTAATTATAAATGGTTTATCTAATCCATTTAATTCATTTAAACCTTTAATATAATCTCTAAAACCCATTGTTGCCGTTTGCCCTTCATTGTAGCCATAACAATTGTAAGCGTATACATCATACATACTTTCATCCATCCAATCGCTAATCATAGCATTTGCAGAAAGTGTTACAGGTACATTAGGATGGCCTTCATGAATCATATCTATCATCATTTTCATCAGGTTTTTAAACGCCGTGGCCGAAACTTCATGAATGTGATCTGTTTGAGGTTCATTGATAACTAGATATGTAATGATGCAATCATATTTAGGCGCATATTTCAATATATTTTCAAGCTGTGTCTTGCAATGATTTATAAATTTAGGATCTCCATAATCTTCTTCTGGATTAACTTCTAATCCCATAATAAGTTTTAAACCTGATTCTTGCACCAATTGTAGTTGAGCTTCAGAAAATTGACTCCAAGTTCTTATGGTGTTATAACCGCCTTTTTTAATGTTCTCGAGATCAAATTTCATTAATTCCAAATGATCTTTCTTTTCATCTTCATAAGGATGTTGCCCTGGACGTGCACCTATTTCATAGCCTATAGCTTTAATAAAAAACTTTTCTCCATTAATATAATACCAATTGTCTTTTAGTTCAATTTTTGTTGCTGTTGCTTCTTTAATCGCTGCCGGTTCAGATTGAGAACATTTGTAAATTATTTGTGCAAGACATACCATTAATATTAATACAATTGTTTTTTTCATTTACTTCTTTTTTGATTGCACACAACGTTGTTAGCTACCGTTATTTATTCTGCCGCTGTGAATCCAGCCTTTGTTTTCAATTTCAATGGTTCAAACATAAATGAAATTCCGTTAATGTTTAAATCGGTTAATTCATCAAGTTTTTTATAATCTGTAAAAATTAAGCAAGAGACAGTTGTAAAATCAAATTTATTATTCACCGAATAGAAAAATAATTAAATTCCTCCATCATATGTAGTATCCCTTAATTCAACCTTTGGGAATAAGTCCGTTAGATATTCTAATTTTAGGTTCAGATTTTTATTTCTTAGAATTTAGAATTTTGAGTTTCGTTCTGCTCTTTTATATTTTGGATTTTCAATGCCAACTAAATTAGAAATGGTTCTTGTTGATTGAGTATTTTCATTTGACAATAATTCAGAAATGGAATCCAACCATTCTTTTGATATTGTGTTATTAATGTTTTTCAATTCAGTCACGATGTTTTCTCAAATTGCTGCAAACGTGATTGTGTATGGTTAGTTGCGTCGTTTAATTACGGATTTAGTAAACAAAAACAAATGCGAGAAAATTCCGAAGGAATGTTCGTAAGTACGCTAGAACTAGCAATTAATTATACACGGAGAGACTATTCTATCACGTTATCATTTACATCATATTTAGTGATTTTTGTAGAAGCGACGCTACCGTCTGAATTATAGGTAGTTACGGTTTCTTCTTTAATGTTTGTATATTTATATGTAGATTTTTTAATGAGTTTATGGTTTACATACTCTTCAATCTCTAAGGGGTACTTACCGTTAAGTTTAGATTTTTTTACCAAAACATCATCCTTAAATATTTTTTCAAGAATGTAATTAGATCTTCGGGTCAACTCTTTTACTTTTTTGCCGTTTTCATATGCTACTTTACTTGAAGCATCACCATATTCATCAAAAAATGTTTCTTCAGTTATTTGCCCTTTGCTGTAATAAGTTGCTTTTAAGTTTATTCCGTTTTTAATGTTCTTTTTTAACACTATCTCTCCCTCATCATTATATTCTTGTAAAATCCCATTACCATTGCTTAAGGTCCCTGCGTCTAGTGCAGTACCATCTGTAGCCTGCATTACAGCTACATTCATTATTTTATTATCTTGTATATTGATTGTTTTATAAAGCTTACCAGAAGCATAATAAGAAGACTCACTTCTATCTTCAAAATTATTACTTGCTTTTACATAATTTGTAATCACACCTGCTTCTGTATATTGAAATACCTCTGTAGGATATTTAGAGTCACCAGGAAAAATAGATTTTTCTATTACCACTCCTTTATCATTATACAGCAATTGGGTTCCCTTTAAAAAACCATTCTCATAATGAGAAGATTTTACTAAAAACTCTTCGCCATCATCTGGTATAATGATGATAGATTCCATTCCTTGTTTTTTGTTGTCCTTATAAATATTGATCGTTTTTATATTATACCTGCTCTTTTGTTCTGTGATCATTTGAGGTCCTTCTTTTTTACCATATTCATAAGTTTCATTAGACAACACAGCGCCGTCTGCATCATAGCTTATAATGTTACCGTTTTTTTGCTCTCCGCTGGTATAATTGATTTTTGTAAATACCTGACCATTGGGATGGTAGTATGTCCAAGTACCTATCATTTTTCCATCTACATAATCTCCTGTTCTTTCTACCAACTTTGCATTTGCAACATTATGATAATAGGTCCAAGTGCCAGATTTTTTAAAGTCTTCATTTAATTTTCCTGTTTCTTCTAGCATAAGCGCCTTTCCATTTACTAAGCCATCTAGATAATAAGATCTATACACTCTAGTATCATAATTAAAATAGTCTAATGGGGTTTCTCTAGAAAAAGTGCTAAAGAGTTTCCACTCGCCTATGGGGTCGCCGTTGCTATCTCTTTCACCTTCTTGATGCTTGAAGTATCCTGGCTTGTAATCTGTTATTTGCGAAAACGCGGTGGCAGTAATAAAAAAGCTCAGTAAAAAGAGACAGTAGGTATTAAAAGATTGTGACATTTTTAATCATTGTATTTACTTGGTTCTATTATAAAGGATAAATATATCATTTTCTATACGTCAAATAAAATAGATTTTTTGTCTGCTTCTGAAATAGTCTAACATTAAAGTAATGAACACCCTAAATACCTTAGTACTCTCAAAAACAAAAAAACCAAACTTGTGGGTTTGGGTTTTGAAAAATCTAAAAATTTGGTAACTTTCCAAATACGCCTTAATTTCGATTAATTAACTGACTAGATATGAGTTATAACGTTGTTGTGCATAGTGTTTTATTCATCACAATTCGGCACTAAATACTTAATTTCGTTATTATTTTTTATGCTAAATATTGATCTATTTGCTCTTTTTATTATCGTATCTCCAACTTTCACATTTTTTAATAAATCGCTAAAATATTCAATTTCAAATTGGTAATCTAAAATCGTATCGTTAGGTTCGTGCACTTTGATTTCAAGTCCAAAATATCTTTCATTCATATAGTCATAATATTCGTAGCGGTCAATTCTTGATATAATTCCAACAAACATTTCGGTTTTCTCAAAATCACATTGTCGCATTTTGCTTTCGTGGTTCATTTCACGTATTGACATTAAATATGAGACTATAATCCAAATCACGAACGAAATGCCTGCAAAAAGAAATATTCCAAATATTTTCCAAACAGTATTCATTTTCAATTCGTTTTTCTCTTTTAATATTATTTCTGGAAACAATCTTTTTTCGCTTGCACGATTGTTTATTTACATTATTGTCTCCGACGAGCGCAGCGAGAGGAAGACAGTTGAGTAGGTTGGGAGACTTTTGATTTATAATTACTAAAGCTGGTTGATCTTTTGCAGCGTTATTGCAGCATGATAGTTTCTAATCCCAAGAGTGTAATAATAAATTACAAAAGCGAAAACCTACGGCCGCAGGCAATGGACTAGAACGTTTATGTATATGAGAAGTTGCGTGTTTGTGTGCGAGGATTTTCCTAAGTAAAATCAGACCTTACAAACACACAACATCCTTTGATTAAGCACAAACCGCAATTATTTTTATACATTGTTGTAACCAGTTTTTATCAGTTTCTTCTTGTTATTTCATTTTGTGTGATATAACCATCATTGTTTTTGTCTCTATTCTGAAAATTTTCTTTTATGTTTCCTTTAGCTTCAGATTTTGATATTTTCCCGTCATTGTTTGCGTCCATTCTTTTTAGCATATTCGCGAAACTTGGAGGCGTGTTTTCATTTGGTTTTTCTTCCCTTTGTGGTGATTGGTTTTGCATTTGCTGTGTTTGGTTTCTTCCTCCGCCAATTTTAAAATCGTTACTTGGTGTTCCCATAAAACATCTGCTTGCAGAAGGAAACTCATCAGAAACCACATAATAATACGTCCCATTTGGAAATTCAGGTGTTACTCCAGATCTTCCGTTACATTCATCTAAATCACCATAGTTATTTTGATATTCGTAATCACGCACATATTTTCCAGAATAAATTCCGTTTGGTGCAGAAACTCCATTTCCTGGTCTTTCGCCTTGTTTTAAAGTATAACTAGATTTTAACTGAATAACGCCACTATTTGCATCCATTGGATCTTTATATCCCATTTTATAGTACATAGGGAATCCGTCTGCTGCCCAACCCACTAAAGTCATTTTGTTTTTATCAAAATTAGCAACCAATCCTGATGGTGTACCGTGATAGTGATACTCGCCATTTGGTTGAACATGAGCGTTGTTATAGTCTTCACCTAAGTTCACTTCTTCACTTAAAGGTTCAAGTGTCCATTCATAATTAGGTTCATTTGTTTCTATGTTTCTAAAATATTCGTTGGCAGAAGGCTCAAATTTCACTCCATTAACAGCAACACCAAATACATAACTTGGTCTTCCTTTATCAATTCCTAAATCATAAACAAAGGTGATTTTGTTCGCTAATGTTGGTGTTAAATCAATAGAATATTCTTTGTTTTGTTCTGTAATTGTGTTTGGATTTCCTTTTGTGGGAAATTGACCGACAGTATGATTTGGAATAGCATTGGATTTTATTATACGAACACCATTCTTTTTATCTTCTGTAATAGAAACTTCGTTTTGAAGTGATAGTTTTTCCTTGGAAGAGTTCTTTATTTCTGGCAAGTGTTCATTATTGTGCGAATGAGATATGCTATTATGACTATGAACCTCATTTTCTAGCGGTAATACCATCAAATCTTCAGCGTATAAAATTTTACCAATATATTTTTTGCGAATTTCTGCAGATGTAGCATCTTCATCAACATTTGTAAAGTTGAAATGCGTTAGCACTAAATTTTTAACATTGGCTTCTTTTGCCATTTGTGAACTTTCCGTTAAATTAACGTGTGCTTTTTCTTTAGTTGTAGCACCGCTTCTATTGTTGTTACTTCTTGTAGCATTTCTTTTTTTTCCTAATTCAATAGCTCCACCAGAATCCATTATTAAATAATCGGCGTTGTTAGCCAAAATAGGTAAGGATTTGGAGTATGTTAAATCTCCAGAAATTACAATAGATTCACCACCTGCATCAAAACGATAGGCTAAGGTTTCAATCGTATGGTTTACAGAAGTATATGTGATTTTTATATCTCCAATATAAAGTGGAGAGTTTCCTGTCAAGTTTTTAGCGATGAAGTTAGTTTTAACGTTACTTAAACTTCTCCCTGATTTTGAGAGTCTATACTCAATATCTTCTTCATAAATTTCAAGAATATTATCAATTATTAACGTTGTTTGTTTTGGACCAGCAATAGTTGTTTTATTTCTACCAAGTAGCGACTGAATAAAAATAGGGGCAAACTCCTCGTTGTGATCTAAATGATGATGTGTAAAAAGCAAACCATCAAGGTCTTTAACTTTTAGGTTCAATTTGTTGAGATTGGCTTGAGTACCATTCCCCATATCTATCAAAATATTCGTGTCTTTATAGGATATTAATACCGCAGGTCCAGAACGTTCTGTATTAAATTTAGGTGAACCAGATCCAATTATGATAGCGGTTAATTGGTTGTTGTTTTCTTGAGCAAAGAGCTGTTGACATAAACAAATGAGTATTAAAACTAGGTAATTTTTCATTATAAACATTTTGTTTATTCGACACTTTTTTTTCTAAATAGTTTAATTTAAAAAAAGATGTAAATTCAGACAGGTTCAGTTAAATTGTTTACAACGGACTTGTGTATGGAACGTAGTGTGCAAATAGACGCTAACATTTCGGATAAACACAGAGCCGAATTTTTATATTTTGTTTTTAATTTTTCTGTTTTAAAAAGCCAAATTAAAAATTTGGCGGACTTTATCAGTATACACTAATCTTTCGATTTAGCACTTATTAGCTATGTTTTATACACCGTGTTGTGCATAGTTTTTTATCCATATTCAAACCAAATTGTTTCAGAATTTCGCTCAATCGCATAGTCAATAAATCTTTTGAAATTCCTCAAGTCTTGTCCAAAGTTATTTCTAATATAACCTTCTCCTTTGTCTTTGTTGAAGTCAGAAAAATAGTATTCAGAGTTCATAGAGTCAAAATCAGTTTTTATTAGTCTTTCGTATAAATTATCAATTTTTTCAAGACTATTTATTAACTTTTCTACGAGAATTTTTACTTGGTTTATATTTCCATTTAAGTCCTGTTTTCTTTTTTTAAAGTCAGCCTTTAAACGATCCTTTTCTTCTTCGTTTTCCGCAAACTCAATCATATCTAATTCTTCCTCTTCGCTTGGGTATTCAGTCATTTTATACAAATGAGATATATCGATATTCGTTATTTCTCCAATTTGTTCAAATTCAGGTGTGTGTTCAACTACTCCTGGTCTACACATTAGATTGCAAAATTCTGTACTCAAAGAATAAAGCTTACTATTTTCAAAGTATTCAGGCATGATTATTTCACTATCGTTATTTACTCTTAAATTAATGTCTAAACCCATTTCTCAAATTATGCACAATGGCAAAGGTATAAGGCGAGTGAGGCGTTTTAGCCGGTACGCGTAGACCTTTTGTATGTTGGTTATTGGTTGGTGAAGTTACTGAATTTATGAATGATCACAGCCTCGCTATAAGCCTTTAAAACGTCTCAATCGCCATTATACAACGTTCTTGTTTGTTTCCTAGCGGCTGGCGATAATTGGGTAAGTACAAGCTGACTATTGCTCAAGAGGTTTTACAGCTTTGCCATTATTGTCTCCGACGAGCACAGCGAGAGGAAGACAGTTGAGTAGGTTGGGAGACTTGTGATTTATAATTACTAAAGCTGGTTGATCTATTGTAGCGTTATTGCAGTGCTATAGTTTCTAATCCCAAGAGCGTAATTATAAATTACAAAAGCGAAAACCTACGGCCGCAGGCAATGGACTAGAACGTGTTTGTGTATGGTTAGTTGCGTGGTTAAACAACTAAGTTAGCAAACTTTTACGAACCCGTGAATATTCCGCAGGAATATTCGCAAGTAGAGAAGAATACAGCAATTAATTATACACGGTGTTAGCAACTGGTTTTTAATAATATTTCCAGTAATCTATTTTTGAAGAAGCTGTTGAACTCATTTCTCCATTGATTAATCTTTTTAAAAGAACAAAAGAATGTTGGTATCTATCTTTAACATCTGAAATACCATTGGATTCATTCCACCTTGAATCACTGACAGTTTTTTCGAATTCTTTTTCATCTTTAAATTCTGTTTTTCCAGTTTCAGATAATATTGTCATTGCTCTTTTCCTCATTTCGTGCATATTCGAGCCTGTTATATAACTATTTGACGAATCAATTTTTATAATTATTTCGTCTAACATTTCGATAATTTGAGTTTTTCGCTCATCAGTGTCAAGAAATTCATTAAGTCTCATTGACATTCCGCCATATATCATCGGCAAAGCTTGTAATGCTAATTCACTCTTGAATTCATTAATCCATTCTATAGAGTCAAGATTCCGATTTTCAATTTCATTTATCAGACAGAGTTGCATAGCTTCCACAAAACCATCTTTTGCCCAAAATCCAATGTCGTTAATATCAATGAAACTACTTGCCATATTTTGTGTTCAGTTCTTGGTTCAACTTGTTGCTAACGTTAAGTATAAGAATAGTTGCGGGTTTACGTGCGAGGATTTTCCGCAGGAAAATCAGACGTAGTAAACTTGCAACGACAATTGGTTAAGCCTAAAATTGAGCAATTATTTTTATACATTGTTAGCACCAGTTTTTATTTTTTACCGCTCCAACGTTCATTCAGTCGGTCTTTTACAGATTTTATTTTTTCGTCCAAATAAGCTTCTCCTTTTTCAGTCAATTCGATTGAAAGTATCTCGTTACAAGGATACCACCAAAATGGATTATTTAGCAAAGATTCAAATTGTTCCGACTTTATAGTCTCAATTTTATTAGAGTGAGTTAAGTCCGAATATTTTTCCAATGTCACAAGTTCCTCAGATAAAATTTCAGTCAAAATTTGTTTTGAAATCCGATATTTCTCTTCGATTGTTATTTCATAATATCCCAATTCCCAAGTCAATTCATAAATACCTGGGTTTCCTTCTTCTGCATTATAGAGGAAAACAATTTTCTCTAATTCTAAATCAATTATTTTAGATTTCGACATTTTTTTCAAATTGGTGCTAATGGCAAAGGTATAAGGCGAGTGAGGCGTTTTAGCCGGTACGCGTAGACCTTTTGTATGTTGGTTATTGGTTGTGAAGTTACTGAATTTATGAAAGATCACAGCCTCGCTATAAGCCTTTAAAACGTCTCAATCGCCATTATACAACGTTCTTGTTTGTTTCCTAGCGGCTGGCGTGTATTGGGTAAGTACAAGAATACGTTTGCTCAAGAGGTTTTACAGCTTTGCCATTATTGTCTCCGACGAGCACAGCGAGAGGAAGACAGTTGAGTAGGTTGGGAGACTTGTGATTTATAATTACTAAAGTTGGTTGATCTTTTGCAGCGTTATTGCAGCATGATAGTTTCTAATCCCAAGAGCGTAATTATAAATTACAAAAGCGAAAACCTACGGCCGCAGGCAATGGACTAGAACGGTTTGTGTATGGTTAGTTGCGTGTTTAAGCAACTAATTTAATAAACAAAAACGAACGCGAGAAAATTCCGAAGGAATTTTCCAAATAAGCAACGACCAAAGCAATTAATTATACACGTTGTTAGGTGCAGTTTTATTTCCAATCACCATTTTCGTCATTCCATTCCAAAATAAACATAAGTTGCTCAATTTCAAAAATAGCTTTATCTAAAGTCCTAGCTCCTTTAGAATAATGATCTGGTTTGCTACCAGCAAGAGATATCCAAATCGCTTCATTTGATATTAATTCGTGTGCTATATAATTTCTAGCATCTTTAACAGAATCTGCAAAAAAGAAAAAGTCTTCTCTCATTCCTTCTTCTTTTAATTTATTGAGAGTACGTCCTAAAGTCCATCTTTCAATATTGTCAAAATTTTCATCAAATTCGTTTACCAATATTTGTTTTAATCGCATCTCAAGAATTTGTGCAACTCCCATATACATCGAGTACTTTTCAAGGAAGTTGAGTTTCTCATACTTTTTTAATCCAGTTTGAGTACCTTTTCTAATTTGATTTTGGTCGAGACCTTCAATATTTTCCTCCATATATTAATTATTTAAAACAGATTTTAAGCCATTCTAGTCCATCCTTTGGTGCTATCTATTGGTTTTCCACTAGAATCTTTTAGAGTGCCTTTAAAATAAGCTTCTTCTTCAATGTAATAATTATACTTATCAACTTTATCAATCAATTGAAATGCGGATTTACATTCTTCCAAATCGTCGAATTCGGAAATAGTTTCTTTTGTACCTCCTTGACCAGTTATATCTCGACATATTCTGTATTTACCAGTATTAACTTTTTCTCCCATAATTTTGTTTTAATTGGACCTAATCAGCGTTAGGTGTAGTTATTTAAATATTCTGTCCATAAAGCTTGAAATTAATTTTCTTTTATCATCAAAAGGAATATCATATTTAGATAGTTCAGATGAGTTAAGTAAATCCCAAGCATATTCGATTACTTCAGATCTCATTTTTTTATATTTTTCAAGATCTTTCTTTTGAATTTCTCTCTTTGCTTTAGCGTTAATTACATTCTTTGTCAAATGGTTTATAGCAATATCTACAATATCATCCGATAATGAATTATATTGAAATGTCATTTGTCTTTCCGCATCCCAATCTTCTTCACTTGGATATAATTTCTTAAGCGCTTTATGTGTTCCTTCAAGACTTTTGAAGCAATCTTCGAAAGTTTTACATTTCCAATTATGTAAAAATTGATTTCTTATTTCGAGATAAAAGAATAATTTAGGTTTTTGTTTTTTATCAAGACTTTTTAAATCTATCAGAAGATTTATTTTTGAAGCCAAACTTAAAGCACTTCCTTTATCACTTAACGAATATGAACTTTGGATATCAATTTCCAAAATATCTCCTAATGATTGGGTAATTAAGTATTCGTGAAAAAGACTGTTCTCTAAGATGGTTAATCTTAAATCATTTGTGTATTTTTCTTTCTCTTCTTTTAATTGTTTTTCGTTCATTTTTAAGATAAACTTGATTTTTTGCTAATTGCACCTAATGGCAAAGGTATAAGGCGAGTGAGGCGTTTTAGCCGGTACGCGTAGACCTTTTGTATGTTGGTTATTGGTTGGTGAAGTTACTGAATTTATGAATGATCACAGCCTCGCTATAAGCCTTTAAAACGTCTCAATCGCCATTATACAACGTTCTTGTTTGTTTCCTAGCGGCTGGCGTGTATTGGGTAAGTACAAGAATACATTTGCTCAAGAGGTTTTACAGCTTTGCCATTCTAGTCCATTGAGTAGGTTGGGAGACTTGTGATTTATAATTACTAAAGTTGGTTGATCTTTTGCAGCGTTATTGCAGTCTCATTGTTTCTAATCCCAAGAGCGTAATTATAAATTACAAAAGCGAAAACCTACGGCCGCAGGCAATGGACTAGAACGGTCTTGTATATGGCTCGTAGCGTGTAAATTAGAAAATTATTTTCGGATTAAGCACAAGCCAGATTTTTAAATTTTACTATTTATCTTTTTTTATTGGAAATCGTCAATTTTAAAAATTTGGCGACTCTCCAAATATACCTTAACTTTGAATTAAGCAACTAATTAGCTATGAGCTATATACGTTGTTGTACAACGTTATTTTATTTTCTCCAAAGCTTTTAAAATCCGCTTTTCCATTTTGTTGGTTTCGAGTGGACTATTAGTATATTGATATCTTTCAATCATTTTCCATTTTTTATCTTGATTGTCGATAATATATAGCATCATTACACCTCGATTTAAATCTCCAAAATAACCATTAATAGAAATAAATATTGAATTCTTATTTTTATCAGAAACCAATTCATTCGGAACATTTTTTTCATTCAAAGATGCTCGTCCTTCAATTTTCGAGTTTATCGTTCCGTAATCGCCAAATAGAAATGGAATTTCAACATATTCAGCATTAGGGTATTGAGATTTCAAAAGGTCAACTGTGAATTCGGTCAATGCCTTTCGCTTGTCTGGATGATTAATAAATGACAAGTTCGACTTTTCTTTTATTTCTATGTATGGTGTGATAATACTGACATTATCTTCATCAATTTTGTAATTTCCAGTATCACTTATTGATTCAACAGTCGATTTTGATGACGAACAAGAAATCAAAATTAAAAATGTAAATATTGAGAGTGCTTTTTTCATAATGTTGTACAATGGCAAAGGTATAAGGCGAGTGAGGCGTTTTAGCCGGTACGCGTAGACCTTTTGTTTGTTGGTTATAGGTTGGTGAAGTTACTAAATTTATGAATGATCACAGCCTCGCTATAAGCCTTTAAAACGTCTCAATCGCCATTATACAACGTTCTTGTTTGTTTCCTAGCGGCTGGCGTGTATTAGGTAAGTACAAGAATACATTTGCTCAAGAGGTTTTACAGCTTTGCCATTCTAGTCCATTGAGTAGGTTGGGAGACTTGTGATTTATAATTACTAAAGTTGGTTGATCTTTTGCAGCGTTATAGCAGTTCTATAGTTTCTAATCCCAAGAGCGTAATTATAAATTACAAAAGCGAATAAGTACTTGCCCAAGCAATGAATTATACATGCTGTTAGCAACAGTTTTAATTATTCAGGTTACAGTATGTGGTTTAAATCTTGTCTTCCGACAATTGCCATTATTTCAACGACGTCGTTATTTATTTTATAGTAAATACTATCTATTCCGCAAACACATCTTCTGTAGTCCTTTTTTATATGATCAACTGACTCAAATGAAAAAGGTCTTTGGGTAATAATTTCAAAATATTCAAAGAATGATTCAAAATATTTATCCGCTTGAGTCATTCCAATTTTTTTAACTCCATAGTGATGAATTCGGATTAAGTCATTTTTAGCTTCATTACTTAACCGATATTTAGCCATTCAGTAGAGTTTTTGATTGGGCTAAAATTTCATTTTTTGATTCGCTTGTAAATCCGCTATTTTCAGCTTTTTCCAATTTAGTTCGTACCCAATCAATTTCGACTTGTTGTTTTCTAGCTTGTCTAATTAGATCGTTTACTAATTCGCTTTTGCTTGAATATTCTTTTCCATTGACTTGGGCTTTAAGCCATTCGTCGTTAGGTTCTGTAAATGATATACTTTGTCTTGACATAATTTAATTGCTTGGTGTAATTATACATCAATTTCGAATCACATCCAAATTATTGTCTCCGACGAGCGCAGCGAGAGGAAGACAGTTGAGTAGGTTGGGAGACTTGTGATTTATAATTACTAAAGTGGCTAGTTGTTATGGATAAATGCAACATGTAAAACGTTTCATTACTCTTAGACTTTCTATATGAGTAGGGTTAGTCGTGTATTCGCTTTCGCGGAAGCGTATAAAAAAAGCCCTGATACATATCAAGGCTTGTTCTTTTAAAATAGAGTAGGTGTTTACATTTTATCAATGTCGCCGCTACCGGTTACTTTTTTATCTACATTTCTAGTAGTTCCCTTATAACGTATGTCGCCGCTACCGGTTACACGTGCTTTAAGATCACCACCGTTAATATAAACGGCTAGATCGCCACTACCGGTTACTGAGGCTTCTACATGGTTAGCCTTTAATTTATAAGTATTTAAATCACCACTACCTGTAACGCTTGCGTCTAGATTTTCGGCACGACCAGCGATGTTCATATCGCCGCTACCAGTGACAGAGGCTTTTAGATTTTCGGCTTCGATGGTTAAATTCATATCTCCAGATCCAGATACTTTTAAGCGCATGTTGCGTGCTTTAAGTGTCATGTCGCTTTTAATCTCACCACTACCAGACACACTAGCATAGTCTATGGACTTTACCGGTACAGTCACGGTTATAGGTTTTCTAGGGTTGATGTTGGTATTATTTTTAGTACCTATGATTAGTTTGCCACCACTTACTTCAACCTTAAGATGTTCCATGATGTTAGATTCTGCCTCAACTTTTATCTTACCTTCAGTTCCTGGGACTAAGACCACATCCATAGAGCCTGCAACTGCAACACCATCATAGTCGCTGGTGTTAAAAGTCTTTGTAGTTAAATCACCGTTACCTTTTACAGATCTATTGCCAAACCATTGTGCTGTGGCCATTTGTGTGCTGCATATCACAATGCATAATAGAAGTATCTTTTTCATAATTTTTGTTTTAGCTTGTTTCTTGATGGTTCAAATATGACCGATTATTGATTTTTATAAAATATAGTGTGACTGAGTTGTCGATTCCTATGATTCAGTTGTTTGTAATCAATACTGTTTCTAGCGTCTAAGATGACTACAACGATGATCTTGTATTATTGTTTAATCTATTGCTCTCAACTTTACACCACCATAAGAGGTGCGTATGTTGATGGTATTACCACTGTTTTCTGTACCGTTATATCCAGACTTTAATTTATCAGTATAATCACTGTCTGATCTGGTTATAGTTGCCGCATCACTTATAGAGATACCTGCAAACTCTGTGTCTATGGTAAAGTCAAAACGGGCACTAGCATCATACCTAAGGTTCACTCCTGTAAAATCACTACGTATCGTGACTTCTTTAAATCCTGCCTGTAGACGTGCGACACTTATAGATCCATAATCCGTGTTTAAATCTAGCATATGGGTAATGGTACCTATTTTAAAGCTTACATAATCACCACGACCTACAAAGTCTGCCGCTTCACCTATGGTAATGCTACCATAGTCTGTATTGATATTAAGATCTGTAACTTTCTTAAACTCGCTGTGTGAGTAGTCAGCTTTTAACTCAATCTTTTCAGATTCGCCCAGTGTAAAGCTGCTGTAATCTGCATTGATACTGGCAGATTTTACATAGTCTATGGTAGACTTATTGGTATAGTCCATTTTAATATAATTATCTGCATGCCATAACTCACCGATATCCATTCTACCATAATCGCAATTCAATCGTGCGTGACCTAGTAGTTTATCTAGGGATAGTGTACCATAATCATTACGAGCATCTAGGTCGTTAGTCACGGGCATTTTAACCACATAGTTAATTTCTACACTCACGTTATTACTAGAGCCAAACCAGCTGCTCCAGCTCCAGTTCTTGCGTCTAGCATCTACCATCGTTTTTGCACTCACACGACTAGCGCTAGATTCAAAGTTAACGTCGATCTCACGCAGTTTTTCTTCTACATCTTCTTGATCATCACCAGTAACCTCTACATAAACCTCAATGGATACCGTAGGTTGATCCCATGTGGTAATGGTCATGCTACCATATTTATTATCTAGTAAAAGCATGGCGTCTTTATTTACCGTGTAGGACTTTTTGAGACTTTTCTTTTTAGTGTATTTACCTTTTACAGGACCAGCGACTACTGCCAGTGGCAATAAAAAAGCTAGTAATAGTATTTTATAATATGGTTGCATCTGTATTCAGTTTAAGTTGTTTAAGAGATTCTATATGTTCTAGTGCTGCTTCCAGCAGTGCTATTCTGTTTTGAAAATTCTGTATCATCGCTGCAATTACCTTGCGACTGTTACCGCTATTATCTAAGTCTAGTTTTAATTGTTGATAATCATTTTCTAGTTCTAGTAACTGTACTTTAGTGTCAGCGATCAATCGTTCCGTCTCTGGACTGCTTTCAGACTCTAGTTGCTTCAACTCTTCGGCAATGGTGCTCGAGAAAAAGTCTTGAGCATTGGCCATTTCTGGTGATACACTAGCCAGGTCTGTATCATTACTAGATCCTAGATTAAAACCAGCCAGTCCCATTAATAGCGCTAGTCCTGCGACCAGTGACCATTTAAACCATGGGTTTTTCCTTGCATCTGCATGACCTTCGGCCTTACCATCTCGATCTATAGAGACGACTTTTTCATCTTCTTGAGCCGCTTGTAAACGTTCTAGAAATCTATTGCGGTGACCGCTAGGTAATTCTGTGGTATTAAAGTCTTGCTCTTTAAACCAGTCTTCCATTGATTTACTCATGAGCTTTAATTTTAGTTCTTAAACTTTCCTTGGCACGTGAGATCGTCGTGCGACACATCGCATTTGATATCTTCATGATCTCACATATTTCTTCATTATCCATACCTTCTATAAGATGCAGCGTTAAAATCTGCTTGTAATTATCTTTTAATTTGTTCATGACCAGCAGTACTTTTTTTGCCGTCATTCCAGCATTTTCCATATCGATTTGTTGGTCATCTGCTTGCGATTCTAGATGATATGCTACATCATCATAGGATACGGTTTCCATTTTTTTAGTCTTGCGCAATCGTGATAGACTGTTATTAATCACAATGCGTTTTAACCAGCTGCCAAAGGTTGCCTCTCTATTCCACTGGCTCATTTTATGAAAAGCCGCAATCATGCTTTCTTGCATGACGTCTTCTGCCTCGCCACTGTCTTTAAGGATGCGCAATGCCACGTGATACATGCCACGTGAGTAGCTGTCATACACTTTCATTTGTGCCCTTTGATCGCCTTGCTCGCACAAGTCGTATACGGATATTTCAGTTTCTGTTAATGTCACTTGGTTAGTGTTACGTCTTAAAGATGCAGCTTTTTTCAACTTGTTACAGTGGACTGGCACTGAATTTGAAAAACTAATGATAGCAATATACTTTGTTTAAAGTAGACCAGTACATTAGCCTTGTGTTGTAAGGTGTTTAAGATATTGATTTAAAGTGTTTTAATGCTGGTTATTCCGCTTTCGCGAAAGCGTAACAACAACCATCTATTGCTATAAAATAAAAATAAAATAATTGAAAAGCTGCTGTGTTTTGTGACATAGTGGCGAGAAGAAAGCATATGTTCAATCCAAAGAAGATTAAAATAGACAACTTGTCACTAGGTGATCTAGATCACGAGGCAGAGTTGATTCCATTATTAAGTACAGAAGATGAGGAAGAGATGAATAATGAGTCTGTTCCTGAAGAGTTGCCCATATTACCATTGCGCAACATGGTACTTTTCCCAGGTGTGGTTATTCCTATCACTGCTGGTAGAGATCGCTCTATTAAATTATTACAAGAGGCTAATGCAGCCAATAAGGTCATAGGTATCGTCGCTCAAAAAGATGAATCTATTGAAGAGCCTGGTGCAGACGACTTGCACAAAATAGGAGTGGTAGCTCGCATCTTACGTATTTTAAAAATGCCTGATGGAAATACGACAGTGATTATACAAGGTAAGAAGCGTTTCCAGATGGGCGAAATCCTGACCGAGCAGCCTTATATCACCGCTAAAACCACAGACATACCAGAGGCAAGACCACTACCAGATAATACAGAGTTTAATGCCATCATTGATAGTATTAAAGAACTGTCTCTAGAGATTATAAAGCAAAGTCCTAATATTCCAAGTGAGGCGAGTTTTGCGATTAAAAATATAGAGTCCAACTCTTTCTTAGTAAACTTTGTGTCGTCTAACATGAACCTTAAGGTGTCAGAAAAGCAACAGTTGCTAGAAATGAATGACCTTAAAGATCGCGCATTAGAGACCTTGCGTTTTATGAATATCGAGCAACAAAAACTGGAGCTTAAAAATGATATTCAGTCTAAGGTGCACTCAGACATAAATAAGCAGCAGCGTGAGTATTTCTTACACCAGCAAATGAAAACCATACAGGATGAGCTAGGTGGTGGCGTGTCTTCTCATCAAGAGCTGGATGAAATGCGCACTCGTGCCAAGTCTAAGAAATGGGATGATAAGGTAAAAGAACACTTTGAGAAAGAGCTTGCCAAGATGCAACGCATGAATCCGCAAGTGGCAGAGTATTCTATACAACGCAACTATCTAGATTTATTCCTAGATCTACCGTGGAATGTGTTTTCAAAAGATAACTTTGACCTTAAACGTGCTAAAAAGATCTTAGATCGTGATCACTACGGTCTAGATGAAGTTAAGAAACGTATTATAGAATATCTAGCGGTTTTAAAACTGCGTAATGATATGAAATCACCTATTCTATGTCTTTATGGACCACCTGGAGTAGGGAAGACCTCTCTAGGAAAATCTATGGCCGAGGCACTAGGACGTGAATATGTTCGTATCTCGCTAGGTGGATTGCGTGATGAGGCAGAGATTCGTGGACATCGTAAAACCTATATAGGTGCGATGCCGGGTCGTATTATACAAAGTATTAAAAAGGCAAAAACATCTAATCCGGTTTTTGTACTGGATGAGATCGATAAGCTCAGTTCATCACATAACGGTGACCCATCAAGTGCGATGCTAGAAGTACTGGATCCAGAGCAGAATAATGCGTTCTATGATAACTTCCTAGAAATGGGCTTTGACTTAAGTAAAGTCATGTTTGTCGCGACCTGTAACTCTTTAAATACGATTCAGCCAGCGCTGCGTGATCGTATGGAGATTATTAATGTGACCGGTTATACCATAGAAGAAAAAGTAGAGATAGGGAAACAACATTTGTTGCCTAAGCAGTTGAAAGAACATGGTCTTACTAAAGAGCATTTAAAAATAGCTAAGCCACAGATTGAAAAAATAGTAGAAGGTTATACTCGCGAGAGTGGTGTTCGCTCGCTAGATAAGCAAATGGCAAAAATGGTGCGTTATGCAGCAAAAAGTATAGCCATGGAAGAACCTTATGATCTTAAGGTGACTAATGAAACAGTTGTAGAAGTTTTAGGCGCACCACGTATGGAACGTGATAAGTATGAGAATAATGATGTGGCTGGTGTAGTAACCGGACTAGCATGGACTCGTGTAGGTGGTGATATCCTTTTTATAGAATCCATTCTTTCTAAAGGAAAAGGGAACTTAACCATCACAGGTAACCTAGGTAAAGTGATGAAAGAAAGTGCTACTATAGCCATGCAGTACATTAAGGCAAATGCAGAAGAGTTAGGTATATCTACAGATATATTTGATCAATATAACGTACACATTCACGTGCCAGAAGGAGCAACACCTAAAGATGGTCCTAGTGCTGGTATCACCATGTTAACTTCGCTTGTTTCTTTATTTACACAACGCAAAGTGAAGAAAAGTATCGCTATGACTGGAGAAATTACCCTACGTGGTAAAGTACTACCTGTAGGCGGAATCAAAGAAAAGATTCTTGCGGCTAAGCGTGCACGTATTAAGGAAATTTTACTGTGTGAGCAAAACAGACGTGATATCGAAGAGATCAAACCAGAATACTTAAAAGGTCTGACATTCCATTACGTTAGTGATATGAGTGACGTGCTAGAACTAGCGCTTACTAAGCAAAAAGTAAAGAATGCTAAGAAGTTGAGTTAATTTGTTTTAGTATTTTAAATTTAAAAATCCTCAGTTTGCGCTGAGGATTTTTTGTTTTGAATTGTCAATCAGATTTTGTCGTAGTTGGCTTTACGCTATGGAAAACGACTTCGACAAGCTCAGCCTGACATTCGAGCTTTTATAAAAAATAAGACAAGCACTTTTCCTAGGAATAGGAAAGGTGTGCAAAGTGAGCGATACCGATCTTTGGTCGAATGGGTTGAAAACACTACCTCATTTAAAAGACCTTATCTAATAAACAACAATAGATTTTGAGAATGAGCAGTAATATTGGCATCAATTATGGCGCTTAGGATTTTTTTATCCTTATCATAAATAAGGACGTCAGGTATCTGAGAATTGATTTTACGCGTCGGTAGCTTGTTAAGCTTTATATCCACATGAATAGGAGTTTTTAGTTCTTTTTCAGGTTCATTGAATTTAAAATGAAAGTAGTTTTCTCTCTTATTTTGTACAGTTGGACCTAATTCTAGTTCATAAGTGAGTTCAAAAGTTGAGGTTGCAGTATTAGTATTACTAAATTCATTTTTGATTTTTAAAATGTACCATGGGTAAAGACCGCTTAGGACTTTATTATCAAACTCCTCGGATAATTCAAATTGATTGAATTCTTCTAATTGCTTTCTGTCTACTCTCGAACTACTATTTAGATTTTGTAAAGAATCAATCTTTAAATATTTGTTTCTAAGATTTACAAGACTATCGTGAACGGTAAATTCATATTGAGAAGTTAACTCACGACCATTAATCTTCCAACTAAATTGCTCAAAATCATTGCTGCGGTAACGAGTCCATCCATCATTACTATATGCACCTTTTTTCATACCATTGTTAAAAGCGATATGTGGAATGTGTATTTCAATATATTCTTGACCTTCAGTTAGTTTAATCTCTAATGTATTATAAACAACAGCAGTTGATTTACTGAGATCAATTTCTAGATTATATTGTTTTAGACAACTTTCTGCTTTAGGAACAGATAGTAAGCTTCCATAAACTTCTTGTTCTAGAATCATGCCTTGGAGCATTATCAAAGGCATAAATACGGTAAAGAGAAAATTTAAGTTCATAATTTAATGTTAGCCAACTTACGAAATGTACCAAATTCCTTATTCAATAACTAGTAACACGCTCAAAAATAAATTAAACTTGCAGTCGTTAGAATAGAAGTGAAAAGATCTCAATCCCATATATCGATTTTATTGGTGCTGATTTTGTCTGCTGCTTTCGCGCAAGCGCAAATAGGAGGAAGAACCACGTACCAATTTCTCAATCTACCAGCAGGAACAAAACAGGCTGCTCTAGGTGGACGAGTACTTACCGGTGTTGATTATGATCCTACCTCTGGAATATTTAATCCAGCGACGATTAATCCTAAAATGGATAATCAGTTACAAGTGAATTATGCCAACTATCTAGGTGATGTTAATTATGGTACTGCGGCATATGCTTATACATGGGATCGACATGTACAGACTTTTCATGTAGGTGTGACTTATTTAGATTACGGAACTTTTGATGGCTACAACGAGCAAGGAGTTTCTACAGGTGAATTTGGCGGTAATGAAGTAGCGATATCTGCTGGATATGCTTATAATATTCCGTTTTCAGATATTTATCTAGGCGCAAATGTAAAAGTCATCTCTTCAAAGCTAGAGCAATATACCTCATTAGGTGGCGCGATTGACTTTGGTGCACTTTACTATAATGAAGATAAAGATATCAGAGTGGCTTTAGTCGTGCGCAACATCGGTACGCAGTTTACACCTTATAATGAGGTTTATGAAAAACTACCATTAGAGGTTGCATTAGGATTTTCAAATAACATGAGAAACCTACCACTACGTCTACACGTGACTTTAGAAAATTTACAGCAATGGAATATTGCTTTCTCAAATGATGCCAATGCTCAAACTGATCTAGACGGTAATGTCATTGAAGATAAACCTGGATTTTTCAATAATGCATTGCGTCATACTGTATTTGGAGTAGAAATTTTTCCAGAACAAGCCTTTCAAGTGCGACTTGGGTATAATTTTCGCAGGGCACAAGAGTTGAGTATTCAAGACACCAGAGCATTTTCTGGTGTAAGTGCAGGATTCTCTTTAAAAATTAATAAAATGCGATTCAGTTATACACATGCACGATATACACTGGCGTCACATACCAGCCTTTTTGGGGTTAATATAAATTTACAATAATGAGTGATAAGATTACGATAGCGATAGATGGACATTCTAGTACCGGTAAGAGTACTGCTGCAAAACAACTTGCGCAGCGATTAAAGTACATTTATGTAGATACTGGTGCCATGTATAGAGCTATTTCTTATTACGCTTTAAGCGAAAACATCTATCGAGATAATCAACTGCATGCACAAGAACTTATCGATTCCTTAGATAAAATTAAGGTATCATTCCAACGCAATGAAGAAACAGATCGCGCAGATGTTTATTTAAATGGTAAAAACATTGAAAAGCAAATACGCACACTCGAGGTAAGCTCTATAGTAAGTTTAGTAGCATCAGTATCTGAAGTTCGTGCTAAACTGGTTGCACAACAACAAGAAATGGGAAAAGAAAAAGGTGTGGTCATGGATGGTCGTGATATAGGAACCGTTGTTTTCCCAGATGCAGAATTAAAAGTATTTATGACCGCAGCACCAGAAGTGCGTGCGCAGCGACGTTATGATGAACTTATAGGTCGTGGTGATGAGGTTGTTTATGAAGAAGTTCTTAAGAATGTCATAGAACGTGATCATATCGATTCTACAAGAGAAGATAGTCCGCTAACACAAACAGCAGACGCAAAATTATTGGACACTAGCGAGATGAACAGAGAACAGCAGTTTGAACAACTGGTTCAATGGGCTGAAGAGGCGATGCGATAGTTAAATAATGTCATTCCGAGAGCAACGAAGGAATCTGCTTTGTTTAACCGATTAGATTATTAAAATCTTGTCATTCCGCACTTGTTTGCGCTGAGCTGGTCGAAGTGATGCGGAATCTGCTGGTTCTATAAAAAAGGTAGCTTAAATCAACTTTACAAAAGGATCTGCAGGAACTGTCATATGTAAATATGCAGATTCGGTTTTATCATATTTTTGATCCAGTTCAATCATATACTTGATAAAGAATATCAAACCAATTATAACAGCGATACTACCAATAACTAGTATGAAGTTATTAATAACAAGTAATGGTTTAGGAATTTTATCTTCTTTCCCTTTTTTCATTATTTACTTCTTGATGTTCTCTTCATAAATCCCAATCCATTGATCAACGCTCATTTTAGTACACAACTCTGCAATCAACTCTAGCGGAATATCATTCACCTTTTTAAAACGGATACAGCTTTTTCCCATATCTAGTTTATACTTAGAGTGTTTTGGGTATTGCTCTTTGAACCATTCCATTAGAGGTTGGTGAGCATAAATTCCAGAGTGATACAGTGCTATAAAATTCTTTTGTGAAGCAACATTAATAAATGGTAATGGTGAATAGTCCTTACCTACATGATATCCTGGTTCATAAACAGATTGAGGTACATAATAACCTAACATACCATATAACATACCTTCTTCTAATTCTGCCGGCATATTTTTAAGAATAACACTTCTCAAGTCAGAAATAGGCTTTTTACGGTCTTCAGGAAGCTGATCGATATATTCTTGTGGAGTAGTGGCTTTTGAGGTCATAATCAGTATCAATGGTTTTATCAATAATACGATTATTTAAGAGTATTAAAAAAACCTCGCAGATAATGAAAAGTACTTTTGGCTTATAAGTCTTCTCATGGTCCAATCTGCGAGGTTACTGAGCATCTGTCGTTAAATTTTCATTTAATAACACGATGATTTATATTTTTCAATATTTGGGTGGGCGAATGTAAGGTTGAATTTCTGTAAATTCAAATAGGAATGAGTAAAAGATACTATTGATTGAGTCTATAATAGGTAACTGTCTAGACTACAGATATACATTACGCTTTCGCGAAAGCGAGAACAACAAGCATCACACACAGATAATTAGATCTAAAAAGGGCTATGATTTTATTAAAAAGTATTGTACTTTTGCAAACCCAAATCGAGAATAAGGAAACCGGTTGGGAATCAAAACTTTATAAATAATTCTTCTAAAAAAGTTCTATTAGTTTCCACGCCTTTTTAGAATACAAATTTTAATCAGCAAACAAACATGGCTGAAGACAACAAAAAAGTAGCAGAAGTTTCTACTGAAGAAACACAGGCGCACACTGCACCAACCGCTACAGCACAACAAACTAACCCAACTGAATTTTTAGACACTTTTGATTGGGAACGTTACAGCGAAGGAATCGAAAAAGTTGATGAAGATCAATTGAAAGCTTTTGAAAAGCTTGTAGAAGATAACTTTGTAGACACAATCGATAATGATGTAATGACTGGTGTTGTTATCAAGATCACAGATCGCGATGCAATTATCGACATTAACGCAAAGTCTGAAGGTGTTATCTCTTTAAATGAGTTCCGTTACAACCCAAACCTTAAAGAAGGTGATAAAGTTGAGGTTCTTGTAGATGTTCGTGAAGATGCGACAGGACAATTAGTTCTTTCTCACCGTAAGGCACGTCTTATCAAGGCTTGGGAACGCGTTAACAATGCACACGATACAGGAGAAATCGTTAACGGTTACGTAAAATGTCGTACTAAAGGTGGTATGATTGTAGACGTATTCGGTATTGAGGCATTCTTACCAGGTTCACAAATTGATGTGAAGCCTATCCGTGATTATGACGCTTATGTTGATAAGACTATGGAATTTAAGGTTGTAAAAATCAACCACGAATTTAAAAACGTAGTAGTATCTCACAAAGCTCTTATTGAAGCAGATATTGAAGAGCAGAAAAAAGAAATTATCTCTCGTCTAGAAAAAGGACAAGTACTAGAAGGTGTTGTGAAAAACATTACTTCTTATGGTGTATTTGTAGATCTAGGTGGTGTAGATGGATTAGTTCACATTACAGACCTTTCTTGGTCACGTATCAACCACCCTAATGAGGTTGTAGAACTAGATCAAACACTTAACGTAGTAATCCTAGACTTTGATGAAGATAAGTCTCGTATCCAGTTAGGTCTTAAGCAATTAGAGCCACACCCATGGGAAGCTCTATCTGACAAGATCAAGCCAGGTGACAACGTAAAAGGTAAAGTAGTCGTTATTGCTGACTATGGTGCTTTTGTTGAAATCGAAGAAGGTGTTGAAGGATTAATCCACGTTTCTGAAATGTCATGGTCTACACACTTAAGAAGTGCTGGTGACTTTGTAAAAGTAGGAGATACGGTTGATGCACAAGTTCTTACTATTGATAGAGAAGATCGTAAGATGTCTCTAGGTATGAAGCAACTTCACCCAGATCCATGGACAGACATTACTACTAAGTATCCTGTAGGTTCTCGTCACACTGGTGTGGTAAGAAACTTCACAAACTTTGGTGTATTTGTTGAGTTAGAAGAAGGAGTAGATGGATTAATCTACATCTCTGACTTATCATGGACTAAGAAGATCAAGCATCCAAGCGAATTCTGCGCAGTTGGAGATAAACTAGATATAGTTGTTCTTGAATTAGATGTAGAAGGACGTAAATTATCACTAGGTCACAAACAAACTATGGATAACCCATGGGATAAGTATGAGGCTGAATTTGGAATAGGAACAACTCACGACGTTACTATTACTGATATGGTTGATAAAGGTGCAGTAGTTGAATTTAATGAAGACATCACTGCTTTCATTCCAACTCGTCACTTAGAAAAAGAAGATGGTACTAAATTGAAGAAAGGTGAGTCTGCTCAAATCCAGATCATCGAATTCAATAAAGAATTTAAGAGAGTAGTTGCTTCTCACATGGTTATCCATAAAGAAGAAGAAGCTAAGATTGTTAAGCAGGCAGCTGCAAAATCTCAAGAGTCAACTGATAAGCCTACATTAGGTGATGCAAACTCAAAGCTTCAAGCTCTTAAAGATCGTATGGAAGGTAAAGTAGCAGCTCCAGCAGCGTCTACTGAAGAAGAGTAATCTTTTACTTCTAGTATATTTAATAAATCCCTTGTCTGTTAGACAAGGGATTTTTTTATGCTCAAGATGCGAGGATAGGAGTCTGTTTTCAGGATACAATCAATAGGACCATTTTATGTTCCTAGTTTTTCTTTTTAAGTGTATCTTTGCTTTTAAGCAGCAGCAATTAATGAGTCAAAAATTACTTCTCAACGCGCAAGAACTGGATATTATTCTTCACAGACTGGCTTGCCAATTAATTGAAAATCATAATCGTTTTGAAAATACAGCACTTATAGGTCTACAACCTAGAGGTAGATTTTTATTAAATAGATTATCCGTTATGCTACAAGAGCATTATGGTATTAAGGAGTTAAACACAGGTTTACTAGATATTACGTTCTATAGAGATGATTTCCGTCGTGGTGAAGAGCCACTCAAGGCAAATTCTACAGACATACAATTTTTAGTAGAAGGTAAAAAGGTCGTTATAGTAGATGATGTACTTTATACTGGTCGCAGTATAAGAGCTGCACTTACTGCATTACAGTCCTTTGGTAGACCAGCTTCTATTGAGTTATTAACTCTTATCGATCGCAGGTTCTCAAGGCATTTACCTATTCAACCAGATTATAATGGTAGACAAGTAGATGCGATAGGTGATCAAAAGGTAAAAGTAATGTGGACTGAAAATGCTGGTGAAGATGCCGTTTACCTATTAAAAAATGAAAACTAATGAGTGAATTAAGTGTGGACCATTTATTAGGAATAAAAGACCTCACTAAAGAGGATATCCAGCTCATTCATACCACTGCAGATCAGTTTAAAGAAGTGATTAATAGGCCTATTAAAAAGGTACCGTCGCTTAGAGACATCACAATTGCTAATTTGTTTTTTGAAAACTCTACCAGAACTAAACTATCCTTTGAACTTGCAGAAAAACGTCTCAGTGCAGATGTCATCAACTTTAGTGCAGCACAAAGCTCTGTAAAAAAAGGAGAAACGCTGGTCGACACTGTTAATAATATTCTAGCCATGAAGGTGGATATCGTGGTAATGCGTCATCCTAATCCTGGTGCAGGTGTGTTTTTATCTAAACATGTAGATGCACGTATAGTAAACGCTGGTGATGGTGCCCATGAGCATCCTACACAGGCTTTACTCGATTCTTATAGTATAAGAGAAAAACTAGGCACGTTAGAAGGTAAGAAGATTGTAATTGTAGGTGATATTTTACACAGTCGTGTAGCACTTTCTAATATTTACTGTCTTCAAAAACTAGGTGCCGAGGTCATGGTATGTGGTCCGGCCACTTTAATCCCTACGCATATTGCCTCGCTAGGTGTTAAGGTAGAGTACAATCTACGCAAGGCGCTAGAATGGTGTGATGTGGCAAACATGTTACGTGTTCAAAACGAGCGTATGGATATATCTTATTTCCCTAGTGTACGTGAGTATGTACAACAATATGGAGTGAATAAAGAGTTGCTGGACAGTCTTAAAAAGAAGATCGTCATCATGCATCCAGGCCCTATAAATAGAGGTGTGGAGATTACCAGTGATGTAGCAGATTCTGACCAGGCTATAATATTAAATCAAGTAGAAAATGGTGTAGCCGTGCGTATGGCTGTACTGTACTTAATTGCTTCAAAAATTCAACGCAATGATTAGTGAAACGCACGATAATTATATATTACTGAGAGATGAGTATGATGACATCAACGGATTTGCTCAGTTTTTACCTACTATATTTGATCAGTTTGAAGGTAAAAATGTGATCGTAGATTTGATACAATATACGGATGCTACTTTAGCAGACTTACTACTATTTCTTGCTTTAAGTAATCAACATAGATCTACAAAACAATCGTTTGTGATGGTGAATGCCGCGTTATCAATCGACGAGATTCCTGAAGAATTAATGGTGGTGCCTACTTTGCAAGAAGCCCAAGACGTGATTGAGATGGAAGAAATTGAACGCGATTTAGGATTTTAAGCATCTAAGTCTATAAATAACCTTATCTATTGAAGTTAACCATTCTAGGTTGTCATAGTGCAACACCTACCGCATCAACCCGACCTACATCTCAAGTTCTTGAGATAAGAGGTAATCTATTCTTAATTGATTGTGGTGAAGGTACGCAAATGGCAATGCGCACTAGTCGGGTAAAGTTTTCACGCATTAAAAACATCTTTATATCTCACCTGCATGGTGATCATTTCTTTGGATTGATTGGTATGATATCCACCTTTTGCTTATTAGGAAGAGATACGCCATTGACCATTTATGGTCCTAAAGGAATCAGAGAAATCATCTTATTACAACTTAAGCTTACTAAGAGCTATACTACTTTTGATTTACGCTTTCGCGAAAGCGAGTCCAAAGAATCTCAACTCATCTATGAAGATGATAAGGTAACGGTGACCACCATACCGCTGGATCATCGTGTATATACCAATGGTTATCTGTTTGAAGAGAAACCGTTAGATCGTAAATTAGATGTTGTAGCATGTGAAGAATATGGTGTGGATCAAGCCTATTATCGCAAGGTTAAACAAGGTCACGATATTGAATTAGCGAGTGGTGAGGTAATATCTAACGATCTATTAACTTTTAATCCTGTAGCGGCAAAGAGTTATGCTTTTTGTAGTGATACGATGTACAAGCCAGATATTGTACCGATTATTAAAAATGCGACAGTGTTATATCACGAATCTACTTTTTTAAAATCACATGAAGATCTTTGTGAACGTACTAAACACAGTACAGCAGCACAAGCAGCAGATATAGCAAAACAAGCAAACGTAGTAACACTTATACTAGGTCACTATTCTACACGCTATGGCGACTATGAATTGTTTAGAAAAGAAGCGCAAGAAATTTTCCCAACTGTAGAACTCGCAGCAGATGGTAAGGTATTTGAGTTTTAAATGCTTATGATTAATTGTCATTCCGAATTTATTTCGGAATCTGATCATTATGAAATTCGATCATTGTTAGATAAGAAGAAGCTGAAATAAATTGATGTTGATTGCATTGTCATTAATTTGACCAAACAACAAAGCCCAATCTCAAGATTGGGCTTTGTTATAAATTTAAGGTTATAAACTTAAATTTTCTTCATTTGCTGTTTCATCATTTTGATTTGATCACCCAGCATGTTGTGCTTATCTAATTTTTTAGCCTCAGTAAGTAGGGTAGTAGCTTCACGTTTTCTACGCTTGGTCATAGCGATACCTGCCAGATTAAGTTTTGCTACAGCAAGATCTTGATCCATACTAAGTCCTAGACTTATAGCTTTCTTAAAATATTTCTCTGCTTTGGTCATGTTTGTTTGTGAGATCATTAAGCCCTGCAAATAGTTATAGTAACCTTGTTGCTTAGTAACTAGTGCTGCTTCAGGATCTTTAATCTTCTCTAGCCATTTCATGGCGCCAGGAAAATCTTGTTTTCTAAGCTTTAAAAAAGCGAGTAAGATCATCTCATTTTTAAAATATAAGAAGATGAATATTCCAGCAAGTAGTATCAAGAAGATACCATTCATGATTTCGTTTAAAGTAAATTGATATACGGCAAACGCTACGATTAATACAGCGATGACGATTTTAATGTTTTTGTTAAACATGGTTGTTTTTAATTTGAGAATGCAAAGATATAGATTTAAAGAGCAATTGGGGAATCTGAAGATTGGAGATTTTGATTATTCCTTAGGTATAGTGAAAGGTAAAATCATGAATTTTATTTTCAAAAATTATTTCAAAAAAAATCACATCACCTATTGTCCGAGTAAAAAGACTTCTTATATTTGCACCCGATTAAAAATGGAGGTTAAAACCTCATTACTATATAGAGTTACAGAATATAAGCTATGGCACAAAAAAGAACATACCAACCGTCAAAGAGAAAAAGAAGAAACAAACATGGTTTCAGAGAGCGTATGGCTTCTGCAAACGGTCGTAAGGTTCTTGCGCGTCGTAGAGCTAAAGGACGTAAGAAACTATCTGTATCTACTGAATTAAGACACAAGAGATAATGATTCTCTAATTAATATATATAAGGCGTTACTTTTTATAGAAGTAACGCCTTTTTTTATGTCTCGTCGGGAAATGAGTAACACCTTAGTAATTAGTAGAAAACCTGTTTATTACTTCTCATATCTTACAGCATAACCATAAGTAAAACTGATTTTTATCAACGATATTTAAGCCACCTAAAAAAGCACCTTTATCATGCCTAAAAGAACCGATCTCAAATCCATACTTATCATAGGAAGTGGACCTATTGTTATAGGTCAAGCCTGTGAGTTTGATTATTCTGGGACACAAGCCCTACGTTCCTTAAGAGAAGATGGAATAGAAACTATTTTGATCAATTCAAATCCAGCTACGATCATGACAGATCCTAGCATGGCAGATCATGTTTATCTATTACCATTAAACACTAATTCCATACGCAAGATTTTAAAAGAACATCCACAAATTGACGCGGTATTACCTACTATGGGTGGTCAGACCGCTCTTAACTTGTGTATAGAAGCTCAAGAAAAAGGAATCTGGGAAGATCATAATGTAGATTTAATAGGTGTTAATATAGACGCTATTAATGTTACAGAAGATCGTGAACAATTTAGAAACCTGATGGGTAAGATAGGCGTAGGGATGGCTCCACAAGCTACTGCTACTTCATTCTTAAAAGGTAAAGAGATTGCACAAGAGTTCGGTTTCCCATTATGTATACGTTCTTCATTTACATTAGGTGGTGCTGGTGCAGCCATCGTTTATAAAGAAGAAGATTATGATGAGTTATTAACTCGTGGTTTAGAAGCTTCTCCTATTCATGAAGTAATGATTGATAAAGCATTACTAGGTTGGAAAGAATATGAACTAGAGTTATTACGTGATGATAATGATAACGTCGTTATTATTTGTAGTATAGAAAATATGGATCCTATGGGAATCCATACAGGTGATTCTATTACAGTAGCACCAGCCATGACACTATCAGACCGCACGTATCAAAAAATGCGTGATATGGCTATTCATATGATGCGCAGTATCGGTGCGTTTGCTGGTGGATGTAACGTGCAATTTGCGGTTAGTCCAGATGAAAAAGAAGAAATCATCGCTATTGAGATCAATCCGCGTGTAAGTCGTTCTAGTGCACTAGCATCAAAAGCAACAGGTTATCCTATTGCAAAAATTGCAGCAAAACTAGCGATAGGTTATACATTAGATGAACTAGATAACCAGATTACAAAATCTACTAGCGCTCTTTTTGAGCCTACATTAGATTATGTCATTGTAAAAATACCACGATGGAATTTTGACAAATTTGAAGGCTCTGACCGCACCTTAGGCTTACAAATGAAGTCTGTAGGAGAAGTGATGGGAATAGGACGTTCTTTTCAAGAAGCATTGCACAAAGCAACACAGTCGCTTGAAATTAAACGTAATGGTCTAGGAGCAGATGGTAAAGGTTATAAGGATTACAATCAGGTAATTGACAAACTAACACACGCTAGCTGGGATAGAGTATTTGCTCTATACGATGCCATTGCGATGGGAATTTCTTTAGAGCGCATTCATGAGATCACAAAAATCGATATGTGGTACCTCAAGCAGTTTGAAGAATTACACTCACTAGAAATTGAAATCTCTAAGTTTGATATCAACACGCTTTCACGAAAGCTACTTCTAGAAGCAAAACAAAAAGGATTTGCAGATCGTCAGATAGCACACATGCTGGGCTGTTTAGAAAGTGAAGTATACACTAAGCGTGACGAATTAAACATCAACCGTGTTTATAAACTAGTTGATACCTGTGCGGCAGAGTTTCCTGCGCAAACACCATATTATTACTCGACTTTTGAGGCAGAAATGGAAACCGCAGATGGAAAACGATATGCAGAAAATGAAAGTATCGTATCTGATAAGAAAAAGGTAATCGTACTAGGTTCAGGACCTAACCGTATAGGGCAAGGTATTGAATTTGACTACTGTTGTGTGCATGGTGTTTATGCCGCACAAGAATGCGGTTATGAAACCATCATGATTAACTGTAATCCTGAGACGGTTTCTACAGATTTTGACACAGCAGATAAGTTGTATTTTGAACCAGTATTCTGGGAGCATATTTATGATATTATACGTCATGAAAAGCCTGAAGGTGTTATTGTTCAATTAGGTGGTCAGACAGCCTTAAAGCTTGCAGAAAAGTTAGAACGATACGGCATTAAAATTATGGGAACGAGTTATAAAGCACTGGATCTAGCAGAGGATCGTGGTCTGTTCTCAAAAATGTTACAAGAAAACGATATTCCTTATCCAGAGTTTGCAACGGCGACGACACCTGCTGAAGCACTTCAAGCTGCAGAGCAATTAGACTTTCCTATATTAGTAAGACCATCCTATGTATTAGGTGGTCAAGGAATGAAAATCGTTATTAATAAAGAAGAACTAGAAGAGCACGTCGTGGACATTCTACGTAAAATTCCTAATAACGTATTATTACTAGATCACTATCTAGATGGTGCCATAGAGGCAGAGGCTGATGCGATTTGTGATGGTGAGAATGTTTACATCATAGGTATCATGGAGCATATAGAACCTTGTGGAGTGCATTCTGGAGATTCAAACGCATTGCTACCACCATTTACTCTAGGTGATTTAGTCATGCAACAAATTAAAGATCATACTAAGAAGATTGCACTAGCACTGGACACTGTAGGTTTAATCAATATACAGTTTGCTATTAAAGATGATAAAGTTTACATCATTGAGGCTAATCCACGTGCTTCACGTACGGTTCCTTTTATCGCAAAAGCTTATGGTGAGCCTTATGTAAATTATGCTACTAAGGTCATGTTAGGACACAATAAAGTAACAGATTTTGATTTCAATCCTCAACTAGATGGATATGCAATTAAACAACCTGTTTTCTCTTTTAATAAGTTCCCTAATGTTGATAAACGTTTAGGACCAGAGATGAAGTCTACAGGTGAAAGTATCTTATTTATAGACAGTTTAAAGGATGATGACTTTTATGAACTGTATGCTCGTAGAAGAATGTACTTGAGTAAATAAATACTAGATTCTTAAACAATTTTAAAAACCTTGCTTCATGAAGCAAGGTTTTTTATTTTAGAATAATTGTTAGAGGTTATGGAAAAAGAAAATATACATAAAGTTTTAAGGCACGCTAGAAACCTGAGAATTTTAATTATTCTTTACAGTTTAGTGTACTTGGTGTTTGCCGTTTGGGACATATATTTAAAAGACTTTTTTTCTACTAATTTCGAATTGAAAATTTATCATATATTGGTTTTAGGCCTACCTATTAAAGCATATGCCATATGGTATGTCCTCAATATGGCGCCCAACAGAGAACAAAACAAAACAAATAATGTATTAGGATTATTATTTTTTGGCGTTATCGGTATGTGGATGACTTATCCTCGTAAAAAGAGACTCATCAATAGACTTAAAGCTAATAACTCTATGTTTAGTTTAAAATCTTAACATGTGGCTTTCTATATTTAGGAGGCTTTTTTAGGTTACGCTTTCGCGAAAGCATAACAACCACTATCTTTCTATCACATTAAATTTATTGAAATGAAAAAACTATTCATTCTACTGTTTTTATTGACAGTATCCACGTCTATTGCGCAAGATGTAGACTTACAAGAACTTGATACCTACATATCAAAAACAGTTAAAGATTGGGGAATTCCTGGTGTGAGCGTAGGTATTGTCAAAGATGGTGAGATTGTTTTTGAGAAAGGATATGGAGTCATGGAAGTAGGCAAGCGCAAATCACCGGACGAGCATACCTTATATGCTATAGCTAGTAACACAAAAGCATTTACAGCGGCTATCATCGCTCAATTAGTAGAAGAAGGAAAGTTGAATTGGGATGATAAAGTGCAGCGTTATTTACCCTATTTTGAAGTTTATGATCCTAATATAAGTGGTATGATAACAGTTGAAGATTTATTAAGTCATAACGTTGGATTGGGAACTTTTTCTGGTGATGGAATATGGTATAAGTCTGAGCTAAGTACAGAAGAAGTGGTACGTCGTATTAAGTTTGTACCACAGGCTTATGAATTCAGAGACGGATATGGTTATTCAAATTTAATGTTTATCACTGCCGGTGATTTAATAGAAAAAATTACTGGAAAGTCTTTTAAAGAAAATGTGACCGAACGCTTATTGAATCCTGTAGGTATGGATGATACGGTGGTTAGTGTTCAAGATTTTGGTAATAATAAAAACGTTGCTAGTCCACACGCAATGAATGATAAAAATGAGAATTATGTCATTCCATGGGTAGCCTGGGACAATGTTCAGTCTACTGGTGGAATTATTTCTAGTGTTCACGACATGAGTAAATGGATGATTACTAATATGAATCATGGCGTCACTGCATCAAACGATACTTTATTTAGTGTTCAAAACAGAAATAATATGTGGAACTTACATAACAGTTTTGGTGTTAATCAGGTTAAGAGAAACAGTACTGGTTCTCAGTATGCAGGATATGGTCTGGGATGGTTTTTGGGAGATTATCATGGTCATTTCAGAGTACGACATGGTGGTGGATATGATGGAATGATTTCTACAGTACAAATGTTGCCTGATGAAAAGCTAGGAGTAGTAGTATTAACTAATGGTCCTAAAGCGCCTACTAATGCTATTGCATATGCTGTTTTTGATCGTTTTTTAAGTAGAGATAAGAAAGACTGGAGTACTGAGATGCTAGAAGGTTATGACAACTGGAAAAAATCAGATACTCGAATTGCAGATCGTAAAGAAAAACAAATAAAAGGAACGCAGCCTATTTTAGAAAGGTCTGAAATAGTAGGAACTTATCATGCTGATATTTATGGAAACTTTTATGTAAAGCAAGAAGGAAAAAATCTTGTATTAGAATGGGAACACACGCCGCTATTGAATAGCCGTCTAACTCATTTTAATTATGATTCTTATGAAATCAATTGGGACGAGCCGCAAGCTTGGTATTCTTTTGGTACTGTAACCTTTGAGAAGGACGCCTATGGTACCGTTACAGGAATTTCATTTGATGTACCTAACGATGACTTTTTCTTTTATGAAATGAATGCTAAAAAAGTAGAGTAATCATCATTAAATTAGAATTTAAAAAGGACTTGCCATCAAATGTTTGCTAGTCCTTTTTTTAAACCGATAGTATTTACTTTTTGTTTAAAATCGCCTTTACTGATATCTGAACCTCTTGTGCTATTTTATTAGAAACCACAGATGGGATTTCAATATTGAAATCAGCTGGTTTCAAATTAAAATTAGATTCTAACTGTATGTTTTCACCAGATTGACTTAGAAGAACGGGAATAGAAATCATTTTTTTCTGTCCATGTAATTCAAGAGTTCCGTTAAGAATAAATGTTGTTGAAGTGTTTTGTGAAAATCCATTAGCGTCAAAGTTTGAAAGAGTTCCTTTAAGAACGGCTTTAGGGTAATCATCACTTTCTATATAGTTTTCATTAAAGTGTTCTTGCATTAAGGCAATAGGAAATCTAAATCCTTTTACTAGAGCAAGTGCAGCGATATTACCCGTTTTCATATCTAATACGACTGTGGTACTCTTATTTACTGCTCGTATAGGCTCAAATGTAGGTACAGATGCTTCAAAGCTTATGGATCCGGTTCTAGTTTGATATCGATCGGTTTGTGTTGAGCTTATAGATGATATACTAACTAAGGCTAAAAACGCAAGACATATAATTTTCATATTAATTTTCTAAATAACCATCAGTTTGCCACTGTGTGATCAGGTTTATACTGGTAGGTGGTAACTGACCATTCTGAGGCATGATCAATGGATCACCTATGTTTCTTGTAATTCTATCAATTAATGAGCCAGTCTCTGTACTCATACGTACATCATCATAGTTTTCTAATACTAATCCACCAGAAGGGTTGGTTGTATTATGGCACTGAGTACATTGATTTTGTATGATAGGTGCTATATCCATATTGTAGGTTACTAGCTCTGTAATAGGCTCATTATCTGTAAGATCATCTGTGCTTGTATTTGTACAAGAAATAAGGATAAAAGCGGGAATAATGTATAACAGATTGTATTTCATGCAGTTAAATTTTGAGCTAAATATATACTCTTGTGATTTAATTGTTATAAATTTAAACAATATTTGTTTCAACAAATGATTAAAAAATTACTTTTTGGGTTTTTATTAATTGGTTTTATCGCCATTATCGGATATAATTATTTGTATCAAGATCATGTTGATGTTGAGCAAAGTAAATCATCAGCCTCTTTTACATCTCAAGTATTAATAGAGTTATTTACAGATCAAGATTTACAAAATGATCAAAGAGCTTTAGATCAAATAATAGAAGTAAAAGGTAAAGTAACTAATGTAGAAAAGAATACTATTATACTAGATGAGCAAATTTTTATTGAAATGGTTGCTGATCAAAAACTAAAAGAAAACCAATTAATAATAATTAAAGGTAGATGCTTAGGCTATGATGAACTTCTTGAAGAAGTAAAAATCGATCAAGCAATACTGTCGAACTAAATTAAAAAGCTATGAAAAAAAATTACTCTTTTTACAGTCTATTAACTGCACTACCAATAGCGCTGCTGGTTTTAGTAGGATTCACAAGTGGTCAAGGTGGTAACTTTTCTGGATCACCAGGAGATTCAAACGCAAACTGTACCTCTTGTCATGCACCAGGCGCAAACCATGGTGGAACACCTGTATTAACTGGTGTGCCCACGAGTTATACTGCAGGTACTACCTATAATTTAACCTTAGCTATAAATGGATCATCCGTTAATAAATTTGGTTTTAATATCACCGCCGAAGATCAAAATGGTGTGAAAGTAGGGAACTGGACTGCTGGTACTGGTAGTCAATTGCGCAATGGTGGTACTACAGATGGATTAACCCATTCAGCCACTAATAGTTCTACATGGACTTTTTCATGGAGAGCACCTAATATGAGCGTTGGACCAGTAACTTTTTATTATGCTACCATACAAGCTAATAATGCTTCTGGAAATAGTGGAGATCAAATGGTTTCAGGTAATTCTATGCAAGTTCTTTCTAATGATATAGATTTATCGATTACTAGTTTTAACATGTATCCTACCGAAGCTGATGATGTTTTAAATATCGATCTTAACCAATTAGACCAAGGTCAGCTAGAAATATATAATATGAATGGTTCACTTATTAAGCAAGTGAATTTAATTCAAGAAAATCAGCTGGATGTTTCTAATTTAAAATCTGGTATTTATCTAGCAAATGTTACTGTAAATGGCGCTGTTACAACAGAGCGATTTATAAAAAAATAATTCTTCCCCTTTAATCCGAGCCGCTTTTTAGTTGATAAAAAGCGGCTTTTTACCGTTATGAAAAACCTAACCTACCTTTTCTATTTACTACCTATTCTTTTCTATGCTCAGGATGATTTACTAGATGGACTTGAGCCAGATCAAAGTACTACGGTCACATCTACCTGGAAATCTCTTAAAGTGGTCAATTTTGAAACGACAAAACTGGTTGCAAAAAATGAATTTCAATTAATCATTTCACATCGTTTTGGTAGTGTAGAGAATGGTTTTGATGATCTATTTGGATTGGACCAAGCGGTGACTCGTTTTCAATTTGTATATGGCTTAACAGACTGGATGCATATAGAAGCCAGCCGTAGTTCTTTTAATAAAACATATCAATTAGCCAGTAAATTTAAACTCAAAGAGCAAGAAACAACGGGTTTTCCTTTCAGTATATCTGCTTTTACAGCTGTTGATATTAATACGGGATTAGATAAAGAAGTGTTGCCTAAAATTGAATTTGAAAATAGACTGGGCTATACAGCGCAAGTGATTATTGCTCGTAAGATATCTAAGAAATTATCTGCTCAAATTAGCCCAACACTTTTTCATGAAAACTTTGTGAGTTATGATCCTCAAGACAATACGCAATATGCTCTAGGATTAGGTGCACGCTATAAATTGACTAATCGATGGTCAATTAATGCAGACTATGGATATCATCTAAATAGGGCAGACGGTAGTCCTTTTGTTAACCCATTGAGTATTGGGTTTGATCTAGAGACTGGTGGCCATGTTTTCCAATTACATTTTACAAATTCTCAACCTATGTTAACTAATGGCTTTTTAAGTCAGGGAACTGGAGATTGGACTGATGGTAGGTTTTTCTTTGGCTTTAATCTCGTACGTGTATTTTAAAAAAAAGTAATTGTTGTTGTTTTTCACTTTTCCCAAAGCTTAATAGTCATCAAAATATTATAACATGGTGAATTATTTTAATATGATTAAATCATTAATGTCCTAACTTTTTAATTGCCGAAAAAGCCTTATCTACCGTATCGTTTTCTACAAGTACACTGAACTCGTTTGTGGTAGAAATAACCTCATGCAACGAGATGCCTTCCCAAGCAAAACGTTTAAATATTTGATAATATAATCCTGGGACTTGGGTATTGTTTTCTGGTAATGCGATACTTATGGCGCTTAAATTGTCTTGTGTGCTGGTCATAATTTCATTGGCAAATTGAGTTTGTATTTTTTCTTTCTCACTCATGGATATAACTAGGTTACTTTCATGAATCCCTTTAGAAAGTCCATAAAAAATAGTTGTGTTAATCGATTCTAAAATCTTACTATGACTTAAGAATAAAGTACTAGAATTTTTAAAAGTAAAATCCACAAGATTAGATCGTACCGTTATATCACCTAGATTTTTTAAAATAGACTTTAAGTTATTAGAATGCCTCAAATCTTTGGGCGGATTGTAACGTCTCAATGCCATCATAATGGCACCAGTTTTCACTGGTTTTCTAAGCATACCACTTATAGGTTCTTGTAACTCTTCTGCTAGGGCAGAGAAATTAATGATGCGTCTAGATAATGCTTCTTCTAGAAATGGTTGAGTGACTAAAATCTCTTCTACACAATCTGCTACAGTTTTCATATTGTTAATTATTTAACAGCTTGTGTAAAATTAAACTAATTTTGTTATATTTTTTATATTAGGTTAGGACTAGGTGTATTTTTGCCTAAAATTAAATAAAATGCTAGTTCTAAAATTTGGTGGTACTTCAGTAGGTTCTGTAGAAAACATGACTCATGTGAAAAATATCATTAATGATGGTACTAAGAAAGTGGTGGTGCTATCTGCCATGTCTGGTACTACAAATGCTTTGGTTGAAATATCTGAACAAATACGTTTAAAAGAAAGGGATTCTGCATTTGTACTTATAAAACGACTGGCTAGTAGTTATCAAAATACTATAGATCAATTGTTAAACGATAGTGCGCTTGTTAACGAATCTCAAAAATACGTCAATAAGGTTTTTACAGGCTTAATAGAGCTTGTAGATTTAGATCATACCACATTGATTTATAATCAAATTGTTGCTCAAGGAGAACTATTGTCTACCTTTCTATTCAGTAGATTTTTAATGCAAGAAGGTATTAACGCTGCATTATTACCTGCTTTAGATTTTATGCGTATCGATAATAATGACGAGCCAGATTCTTTTTATATCAAACAAAATCTAGATAGGATTTTAAATGAAAATAGTGAGGCAGATATTTATATTACTCAAGGTTTTATATGTCTAGATGTTCAGGGAAATGTATCTAACCTACAACGTGGTGGTAGTGATTATACAGCTTCTATAGTGGGAGCAGCCATAGAGGCAGACGAAGTGCAAATATGGACAGACATTGATGGCTTTCATAATAATGATCCTCGTTTTGTAGAAAACACGACTGCTATTTCAAATATATCTTTTGATGAAGCGGCAGAGCTTGCTTATTTCGGTGCTAAAATTTTACATCCTCAAACGGTTATACCTGTAAAAGATCTCAATATTCCTGTACGTTTAAAAAATACCATGTCTCCAGATTCTTATGGTACTTTAATAACACATCATGTCCATGGAGAAGGAATCAAGGCTATCGCGGCAAAAGACGGTATTTATGCTATTAAGATAAAATCTGCAAGAATGTTACAGGCGCATGGATTTCTTAAAAAAGTATTTGAAATTTTTGAGAAATACGAGACTTCTATCGATATGATCACCACTTCAGAAATAGCTGTTTCTCTTACCATAGATAACCCATTACATCTAGATGCTATAGTAGAAGAACTAGAGAAGGTAGCTAGTGTAGATGTAGATCAAGGTATGAGTATCGTATGTCTGGTAGGTAATAATATTATTTATCATCAAGACACTCCACATTTATTTCAAGTATTACAAGATGTACCTGTGCGCATGATCTCTTATGGAGGTAGTAATAATAATATATCATTATTGATCAATACAGATCAAAAATTAAATACTTTACAAAAGTTACAGGGCTATGTATTTGAATTCCAACAGGAAAAAGCTGTTGCTTATTAATTACTTAAAAGTAAGAACACATGAAAAATAGTAATTAAGTAGCTATTCTTTTAAAGAGATATCTGCACGTTATAATTTTTTAATTCCTCTTTATAACTAGCGTCTGAGAAATTTGCCTGTGCAATTTCAAGGGCGCTTTTCTTTTTAATTTGTTTTCTTTTAATCGCTCTTGCAAATCGACGTACATGAGTTTCATTACTTATTTTAAGACCAGGAACGGCGACTGTATTCCCTTCTTCATCTTTTGCAACCATAGTTAGAAATGAAGAATTACAATGTTTAGATTCACCAGTTTGAATATTTTCTGCATCTACTCGTATCCCTACGACCATAGATGATTTACCTACATAATTTACTGACGCTTTCAACGTCACCATTTCTCCTACTTCTATAGGCGCCTTAAAATCCACCACATCCACACTAGCTGTTACACAATATACACCACTGTGTTTAGAGGCACATGCAAACGCAATCTGGTCAATTAATGATAGGACATAACCACCATGAATCTTTCCTGAAAAGTTGGCATGCGATGGTAACATCAATAAAGAAAGCATCACTCTAGATTGCTCAGGCGATTTGAAAAGGTCTTTCATAGTGGATATGTTTATGGTTCACGCTTTCGCGAAAGCGGAATCTAAAAAGTTTTATTTATTAAAATGAGGAGAGTTTTCTAAGGTAGCCTCAGTGATAAAGTACTTAGTATCACCCCAAAAGAAAAAGGTTCCGAATTTCTCTTCGTATTTTAATTTCACATATTTACCTTGATACTCTTGTAATTTTTCAATCACTTCAGGTTCACTGTCCATTACAGAAAACGAGAAGATTTGAGCACCGCTGATACCTTGAGAAATTTCGCCTTCCCAAGTTTTAACTAGATAACCTTTACTAGAAAATTTAATTAATTCGCCAGACCTGTACCCATCAGAATAACTAGCAAAATATAGAAAGCTGTACCATAAAACGGCCATTATAAGAATGGTTGCGAGTATTACACCTAAAATCTTTTTCATATCATTAAACTATTAAAGAGCAAACCTACAAGGATTGCGATACCAAAACTAAGCAATGTGCCTATTAAAACGTACTCTGTTAGCTTCATATTTTTTGCTTTACTTAAATCACCAAATCTAAATACGGATTTTGCAGTTAGTAAAAAGCCTACCGCGCTAAAATTGCCCGAGATGATAAATATAAATACTAGTAGTCTTTCAATCATTCCTATCCATTTCCCAGCATTTTTTAAAGAGTCAATACCAGTATCTTTCTCATCTAGTTTCCATCTTGTAAAAAACACTTTGAGCATGATCCCTACAGGACTAGTAAGGAATATGGAACATAATATAAATAACCAAGTGTGCTCTGATAGTTGAAACGTGTTTATTAGGTCAACCTGTTCTATTAATAAGTAAAGTCCAATAATGACTAGGATGTGTAATAACTGATCGATAAGAAATAACGATCTACTATTCTTTTTTGTAGTTAGCTTCAACTTACCAGCATCAATGATAAGATGTGTAATAGTTATGATTAATGCAGCCCACCACAATTCTATTTCATTTAAAAACAGTAGTGCTAATAGCCCGTGTATGATGGCATGAATGTATAAATGTGGAGATTTGAGTTGATGTTTTTCTTTTTTCTTAGTAAAGGAATTGGTCTGTAATATAAAATCACCTAGAAAATGAGCAATAAGTAGTTTAATGAGTAGTAGCATCGTGGACGTCTTTATAGTATTGATGAAATAGGTGTAGTAGTTCTTGAGTTTCTTTCCAGTGTGCTCGATCTAGTCTTCTACTGGCTGTAGCTTGCTTAATACCTAATTGCTGGCCTAGCTCTTCTTGTGTGATGTTAGGTTTGCTCATGATTAAGTTAATCACTGAGGCTCCGTTTGCGGTCCAATGGTTTAATGATAAAAGTGCCATTTTTAAGGCGGTATTCATATAGAAATCTAATGGATTACCACTGTTGACCATTAAGTTTTGATCTTTATCTTTTAAGGAATCTAGCAGTTCTCCAGATCGGGTTAATGCACTACCTGTAGATAATGCTATGTTTTGCTCTATAAGATTGATATGACCTAAACCTATGGCAATACGTACGTCTAGTGTTTCTTTTACTTTAAGCGCCGCTTTTATTTGTAGGCTAGCATATAGGGCTAGTTCTGGTGTATTAATCCATCCTTGAAAACTATCACCTCTATATATTTGATACATACCTTCTTTACAATAATGCTTAAGAATAGGTTCTATAACGCTGAGATAATCATCTGGGATATTTTTCTTTGATCCTATAATATCACCTGCAATTACTACTTCCATATCGTTTCATTAAAATTATTACCTGATGATGTAATAATTCAAATATATTACATTATTGTGTAATATTATTAATTATTACGTAAAAGTGTAATAATGTAGTAGTATTACATAAATGAGTAATAAAAATTAATTTAAGCGAGGCTCTTCATCACTGCCTTCTAGAAAGTCTGGATCATTATCGATAGCGCGATTTAGTAATTTTTCATTTAGGTTTTTATTTGCTTTTGCTCCTAACTTTTTTAAACGTTCTACACGACCTATCAAATTACCAGAGCCTTCTGTTAGTTTATTCATACTTGAAGAATAACTTTTCTTAACGGTATCTAATTGACTACCTACTTTAATAAGGTCTTCTGTAAGAAGTACAAATTTATCATACAATCCACCTGCTGCGTTTGCAATGTCTAATGCGTTTTTTTGTTGTTTTTCATTTTGCCACATTGTATCAATGGTACGTAATGTGGCCAGTAGAGTAGTAGGTGTTACAATAACGATATTCTTATCAAATGCCTCGCTATATAAATTACTATCTGCGTTGAGCGCCATGGCAAATGCTGGTTCTATAGGTACAAAGAGTAATACAAAGTCTGGACTTTCAATCTGATATAACTCGTGATAATTTTTACCAGATAGATCATTTACGTGTTTTTTAAGAGCGTTAACATGTTCTTTTAAATGACGATCTTGAATTTCTTCATTTTCTTCATTTACAAAACGTTCATAAGCATTTAGTGATACTTTTGAATCTATAATCATTTTTTTACCACCAGGAAGATTAATAACCACATCTGGGAAAACAGTCTTTCCTTCTTCTGTTTTAAAACTTTGCTGCACTTCATATTCAGAACCTTTTTCAAGTCCAGATTTCTCAAGAACTCTTTCTAATACCAGCTCACCCCAATTACCTCGCATTTTAGCATCTCCTTTTAAGGCTTTAGTAAGGTTAGTTGTTTCCTTACTCATTTGTTCATTAAGCTCTTTAAGTCCTATGATTTGTTGTTTAAGAATACTTTGTCTTTCAATCGTGTCTTTATGAGTGTCTTCAACTCGTTTTTCAAACATTAATATTTTCTCTTGTAAAGGATTTAATATTTGCTCGATGTTTTTCTTATTCTGATCAGTGAACTTTGAACTTTTTTCATCTAAAATTTTATTAGCTAAATTTTCAAATTCTTTGGTGAATTTTTCATTCAGCTTTTCGATTTCTTGTTGCGCTTCGGCGTGTTTCTCATTTGCTTTTTCAAACGACGTACGCTGTTCAGCAAGAAGTATTTCTAGGCTGTTTTTTTCACGATTAACTTCTATATATTGTTTTTCAAGCTTATCAAGCCTTTGATTCAAGTCTTGCTGTGTTTCAAGCTTAGAAGCGATTTGAGCTTTAAGATTACTAGATTCTAATCTTAATTGGTCACGTTCAATAAGAGCTTCTTTTTGATGTTGAAGCTGAGACGATAACTGAGATTTTTCAGATTCAAGAAGATTTAAAGAACCCGAGAAACGCGTTTTCATAAATAACCAGGTTACTACAGCACCTAAGATGACACCTAGCAAAACAAATAACAAAACAGAAAGCTCTGAAGACATAAATAATGAATTTATGTAAAGGTAAAAAGGAAGTCTAGAGCTTAAAAATGAAAGAAGAAGAAGTTATTAAAAAGCCCAAACTATCTATACAGATAATTTGGGCTATCATTTAAACTTATTGAATAATCTTAAATACTCTCGATAACTTGATCTAGAGCAATTCTAGATTTAGGATTTTTACTAGGTTGATTGAAATCATCTTGATCTCTATAACCTATAGCAACAGCAACTAAAGTTGCGTAGTCACTTTGCCCTAAAATCTTATCATAATTTTTAGGCTCAAGCCCTTCCATAGGTGTAGCGTCTATTCCCATGTCTGCACAAGCGCTAAGAAAAACACCTAACGCCAGATATACTTGCTTATCAAACCAAGCCTTAGTTTGTTCTACCGGTTGCGACTTTACGTTTTCTTTATAGTAATCTACTGCACCTTTAGGCAGTTCTGATTCGATTTGCTTTTCGAATAGATCTAGATTATCAATTCTACTAAAAATGACAAGCGTATCACAATCAACAACTTTGCTAGTATTGATCCAGGATACTTTAGATAGTTGTTCCTTAGTATCTTGATCAGAAACAAATGTGAATTTCCATGGTTGACTATTAATAGAAGACGGACTTAATCTTAAAATTTCTTTTAACTGATTTATTGTATCTCCATCTATTTTTTTTGAACTATCATACTGCTTGGTCGTATAACGTTCTTGCATTGCATTTATAAAACTCATTATGCTATTTTTAAACTATAATTATTATAGCTACAAAAGTATGTATAGTATTATATCTTTGCAATGATGATGAAACAAGATTGTTTAATTTTTAGAAAAGTTTATGTATTCATTTAAAGGGAAAGAATATCCATGTTGTGCTAGTCTTACAATGGGAATTATAGGAGGAAAATGGAAAACTGTTATTATATATCATCTTATTGAAGGTCCATTGCGATATAATGAATTAAGAAAAGAAATGCCTACGGTAACCGAGAGAACACTAAGTCTGCAGCTTAAAACTCTTGAAGAAGATGGTATCGTAGAACGTAAAGTTTATACTACTAAACCACCATTAAAGGTGGAGTATTCGCTAACCGAATTTGGTAAAACTCTTATACCTTTAATTAAATCTATCGCAGATTGGGGAAATACTGTTTCAAAGTAAATAAGATTTATTATCAAATTAAAAGCTCTTACAGTTAAAAGTTAGATTGTTCTGCTTAGTGAAGTTACTGAATTTATGAATGATCACAGCCTCGCTATAAGCCATTAAAACGTCACAATCGCCATTATAAAACGTTCTTGTTTGTTTCCTAGCGGCGGCTGGCGTGTATTGGGTAAGTACAAGCTGACTATTGCTCAAGAGGTTTTACAGCTTTGCCATTATTGTCTCCGACGAGTGCAGCGAGAGGAAGACAGTTGAGTAGGTTGGGAGACTTGTGATTTATAATTACTAAAGCTGGTTGATCTTATGCAGCGTTATTGCAGTTCTACAGTTTCTAATCCCAAGAGCGTAATTATAAATTACAAAAGCGAAAACCTACGGCCGCAGGCAATGGACTAGAACGTGTTTGTGTATGATTTCGTTGCGTGGTTTAAGTACTAAAGTTAGCAAATAAATCACAGATAGAAAGTCCGCGAGGACTTTCGTAAGTAGGCTATAACCAGCAATGAATTATACACGGTGTTAGCAAACGTTTTTATTTCAGATACTCAATTTTTATTTCAGAAATATTTGTCGGTTTATTTAATTCAATTCCATGTTCAACTCTTATAGGATTTCCAAAATCGTCACGAGTCCATTTTACATATTCTGTAGAATTTCCTTTATCATCTCTCCTTATATAAGAAATTTCATTTCCGTTTTTATCTAAAATTCTTTCTTCTATTTTGGCAATTTTACCATCTACAACAAGTGTCCATTTTTCGGTTTGGTCAATATATTCATAAATGTCTTCTTGGGTTACTTTTCCTTTTCTATCTAAAGTTTTTCGGTTAGTAATTCGATTGTTTTTGTCAAACTCTTCTATAATTTCTGCGTACATATTTCCGGCAGAATCGTATCTTTTCTGAACTCCTAAATTTTTATTTTCAACAGTTTTATGTTGTATAATTCCATCTTTGTCTTTTGCTAAATAGACAACTATATTTTCATCTAAATACTGATTTTCATTCCAATCCCAAATTTCATTTTCCGCTGTTCGTTCGATTTGTTCAATTTGGCGATTTTCTTTATCAAATTTCCATTCGAGTGAACCTACAAAATTGTTTTCAGAATCATATTGTTTTTCAGAAATACAGTTTTCATTTGAGTCATATTCAAAAAAGACAGTATATCTTATATCTCCGTTTTCTTCAAAAAACACTGTTTTCTTTATAAGTCCGTTCACATTGAATTCGTTGATAATGTGCTCTCGCACTTTACCATTTCCTCCAATTATTTTTCTTGACTTAATGTTCATCTCAAATGTTGGCTAATGGCAAAGGTATAAGGCGAGTGAGGCGTTTTAGCCGGTACGCGTAGACCTTTTGTATGTTGGTTATTGGTTGGTGAAGTTACTGAATTTATGAATGATCACAGCCTCGCTATAAGCCTTTAAAACGTCTCAATCGCCATTATACGACGTTCTTGTTTGTTTCCTAGCGGCTGGCGTTAATTGTGTAAGTACAAGCTGACTATAGCTCAAGAGGTTTTACAGCTTTGCCATTCTAGTCCATTGAGTAGGTTGGGAGACTTGTGATTTATAATTACTAAAGCTGGTTGATCTTTTGCAGCGTTATTGCAGCATGATAGTTTCTAATCCCAAGAGCGTAATTATAAATTACAAAAGCGAAAACCTACGGCCGCAGGCAATGGACTAGAACGGTTTTGTATATGGCTCGTAGCGTGCAAATTAGAAAATTATTTTCGGTTGAGCACAAGCCGAATTTTTTAATTTTTCTTATTATCTTTTTTACTCAATAAGCCAAATAAAAAAAATTGGCGACTTTCCAAATATGCCTTAACTTCGTTCAAGCAACTAACTAGCTATGAGCTATATACGTTGTTGGGTACAGTTATTTTTATTCGTTCAATATTTTTATAAGGTTCCTTTTCCTCCATATATTCTAATAAATCAAAAGCAATTCCTGTTTTTCCTTTTTCAATTTCAGAGTTAACTATTTGTTCTAATTTTTTAATTCCGATAGCACTTACTCCGTAATAATCTATAATAATCGAGTTGCTTTTTTCAAAATGAGCTTTTATTATTAATGCTTTTCGATTTATGAAACCTATTCGTTCAAACTTATCATTTAATCCAACTTCAAGTTCATCCGCAATTCTTGATGCGTTTTGTTCATCAATTTTCATTTTTTTGATTAAATATTTTTTCACTGTGAGAGGAAATAAACGTTCAGAAAATGAATTTTGAGAGTAGTTTTTTGCCCAAGGTAAATTCGCATTGATTTTTTGTAAATGCTTTATTGATTCAATTGTTAAGTCAAATTTAATAATCCGAACACTTGGAATATATATTCGGATTAGATTTCCACTTTTCAGTTCAAAATCAGGTACAGAAATTCCGTTTATTTCAAACTCTTTGTTATGAAAAATAGTGTTCGTCATAATTGTACCCAATGGCAAAGGTATAAGGCGATTGAGGCGTTTTAGCCGGTACGCGTAGACCTTTTGTATGTTGGTTATTGGTTGGTGAAGTTACTGAATTTATGAATGATCACAGCCTCGCTATAAGCCTTTAAAACGTCTCAATCGCCATTATACAACGTTCTTGTTTGTTTCCTAGCGGCTGGCGTGTATAGGGTAAGTACAAGCAGACTATTGCTCAAGAGGTTTTACAGCTTTGCCATTCTAGTCCATTGAGTAGGTTGGGAGACTTGTGATTTATAATTACTAAAGTTGGTTGATCTTTTGCAGCGTTATTGCAGCATGATAGTTTCTAATCCCAAGAGCGTAATTATAAATTACAAAAGCGAAACGCAGGCAATGGACTAGAACGTTTATGTATAAGAATAGTGCGGTTTTGTGTGCGAGGATTTTCCGCAGGAAAATCAGATGTAACAAAAGTGCACTGTTCTTTGTTTAAGCACTAATCTACGCATTATTTTTATGCGATGTTGTAACACGTTATTTTTCCATTATATATTTTTCGAAAGTTTCAAATTCAACACTATCAATTTCTTTTTTTGAAGGATAGCTGTGTCCATATAATCCTGCAAAGAGTGGAATGGGCTTTTCGGCTTTTTTTCCGTTTTCGGTAGTTTTTATATCGATTGGTAATAAAACTTCTCTTTCTACAGCAATGCTAAAATCCGACCAACCAAAATTAAATTGAGATTTACACTTTTTACAAGTCCATTTTTCGTTTGAGTTTTCAGGACCTTTTTCCAGAGTTTCAATCTCAAAGTTCTTTTTGACTTTTGAGATTAATAATGTTGTTTCCCAAGCTTTAAAAGATTTTCCGAAGTCGACACAATTTATTCCAACTATTTGGATAAATCTCGGATGTTGGCAAGCACAAGAATCGCCTTGATAATATTTTTCAGTTACTTTTTCAAGCAATTCAGATGTTCTATTATACCTAATTTGGAAATCTTCCACTGGTTTTGTTTTCAAATTACATACAATGGCAAAGGTATAAGGCGAGTGAGGCGTTTTAGCCGGTACGCGTAGACCTTTTTTTGTTGGTTATTGGTTGGTGAAGTTACTGAATTTATGAATGATCACAGCCTCGCTATAAGCCTTTAAAACGTCTCAATCGCCATTATACGACGTTCTTGTTTGTTTCCTAGCGGCTGGCGTGAATTGGGTAAGTAAAAGCTGACTATTGCTCAAGAGGTTTTACAGCTTTGCCATTATTGTCTCCGACGAGCGCAGCGAGAGGAAGACAGTTGAGTAGGTTGGGAGACTTGTGATTTATAATTACTAAAGTTGGTTGATCTATTGCAGCGTTATTGCAGTTCTATAGTTTCTAATCCCAAGAGCGTAATTATAAATTACAAAAGCGAAAACCTACGGCCGCAGGCAATGGACTAGAACGGTTAGGCTATGGTTAGTACGGGAATTAAAAGTAGTGAACTTTCGATTAAGTACTTAGCCAAAACTTTTTATTTTGTTTTATCTTTTTTATTATAAAGCCAAATCAAAAAGATTTGGCGGACTTGGTTAAAAGCTCTAAACTTTGGGTTAAGAACCAAAACCCGTATTAACTATAGCCATTGTTATGGGCTGCCTCTTTTTATCCGACTTGTGATTCTGGATATTGATTTTTAATTTCTCTATGAAAGAATTTACCTTGAGATTCAGCGTTCTCAAATATATACCATTCAGATTCTGGAAAATCAGAATATTGCCAGACGGCACCACTATTAAATTCAATTTCTAAAATCGAACTATTAGCATCAAAACCAATACTTCTAATCATTGATGATTCTATACTTTTTCTTTCCATTATACTATGATTTTTGTTCTCTTATTTTTTTAACAACTGATTTGTAGTTTTCATCATTTTGTTCAAACTCTTTACTCCAACTTTCTACAAGTTTAGGGTCTTCACTAGATGGTCTTGGATTGTTTAATTTAATTCTTACTCTTGAAGGTATTTTAATGGATTCGCCAACAATTACCGCTTCTCCAATCCTAAGAGAAGGTAATAAATCAATGAGACTATTTAAATTGTCAGGTGCAGTAGATTTAACTATTCCTTGGTCACTTGAATTGGTTAACCTTAAAGCAACTAAAGTTCCTACTTGAGCTAAAATAGTTTCAGAAATTTCTGAAGGTCTTTGAGTAATGACCATTGCGCCAACACCAAACTTACGTCCTTCTTTAAATATTTTTTCTACAGCTTTTTTTGAATAACTATTATTATCGTTTTTATTTAAATAAGTGTGTGCTTCTTCATAAGCTAGCAGCAAAGGACGATTTCTACCTGTATATTTCTCAAACTTACCCCAAAACATACTATCGTAAATAAATCTAGTTATTAATCCTATTGTTATATCTAGAACTTCAAAAGGCACACCACTTAAATCTAGAATTGTTAATTTTTCATTACTCCCAATCCATTCATTTAATAGGTCACTTAAATCTTTTGGTGAATTTTCATCTTTATAATCACCAGAGTTAAAAAGAAAATCATAACGTGTATCCTTTATCCTAGATAATATCTTTTTTTCATAAGCATAGTATTCTGTATGTTTTGTTACGTACGGTGGATTTGCATTTGTTGTTGATTGGTGAGAAGTAAATTTAGCCCTTTTAAGATTATTGAAATCTCCTTCTACCTCTTCATAAATTGTAGTTCTTTTTTGTTCATCTTTTTTTGTTGAATCAAAACTCGCATTTAGCCACCAATTCATTTCATACCACACTTTTCGAACGTTGAAAGGTATAGGTGAATCTGCTGTTATTAAATCTTTATCAACATTACCAGCTTTTAATTTATTATAATTTTCTTTTTTAAATTTTTCAATCATCCCTCTAAACAGTCGATATTCTGGCCTTTGGTCATCTGTTGGTTTTGCACCAACTAGGAAGAAAGCCAATTCATCAAAATTCATTAACCAAAAAGGTATATTTAAAGGATTATTATTATCATTTATTTTAAAGACTTTTGCTTCTGGAAATGCAGAAGCATACTCTCCGTGTGGGTCAACTAAAACTATTCTTGAACCATTATAATCATATAACATTGATTTCAAAACGCTAACGGTAGTATTTGATTTACCACTTCCAGTAGAGCCTAATATTGCACAATGTCTTAATATAAGTTTGTGAATGTCAACATAAACTGCTAAGTTTTCGGATGATGAATGTTTTCCTATTTCAATTGAATCTGAGTCTTTTTGACCATAAATTTCAAATAAATCTTTTTCAATAACTAAGTGAACTTCATCATTAATTGTTGGATAAGTTCCTATACCTTTTTCAAAATCTTTGTCTCCAATTTTTTCACCAACCAATTGAACGGTTAAAAAACGAGAACCAATTATTTGTTTAATACTATTATCATCAACTTTACTCGGTGTATTACTTACAGAAGATACAATGCCATAAATTGAAATATTACCAATAGGCATTTTAACAAAAGTTCCAATTTGTCCAATTTTATATACTCGTCCATTGATTATTGGTGCAGAAGACGGTATTTGGTCAGATATTTCAATTTCAACTGTACTTGAATCCACACGGATAATAGTACCTAGATATGTGATTTCATTATTCATTAGCAAGTTTCTCAATTGTTTCTTTTTTTCCAGAATTGGTTACAATAAAATCAATTAATTTATTGAAATCACCTATAATAAGTTCTTTAGAATCATCTTTCCAATAATAACTACTTTTTTTATCATCTTTTAATTCTTCTTCATCTGCCGTCCATTCGATTAACTCTCCATTTACAATTCCGTTTTTTGGACCAAATGCACCAATATTCAAATATGAAGAAGATAACTTGTATAACTCCTTAACTGTTTCATCTGAATAAGCAAAAACTACAATATGTAATCTATTATTCTGTCTCAAGCTATTAAAAATCACTTCATTTATGTGTTGGTCTGAAAAAGAATAACCTGAAATGATAAAAAGTAGTTCGCCATTGGTTAGAAATGTTTTTAGTCTATCGAAATACGATATAAAAGGTTGCTTTCTTGATGAATCATATTTTTCTTTTGATGGATAAATTACAACTTCATTCCCTTCTTTTTCAATGTTGTCAATTTTACCTAATCGCACAATTCTATACGAATTTTTGGTAATATCTTTTTTCCAAAACCAACTTAACGAACCGTGAATTTTCCATAACCTTATCCAAGATTTTGTGATGTCATTATTGTCAACAAATCTTTCAACATTTTCCGCTAAAAAAAATGGTTCATATGAACCAACAAAACCATCAAAATATGGGATTTGAGTTTCTTCTAATGATTTTTCAAAAATCAAGTCATAGTTGGATGTGAAAATTTCTTTTGAGAAATCTCGATTTTGCATATTCATCCAAGCCATTAACTTCTTTGTGTTTTTGATGTCAGCAGTCTTTTCTTTTTCACTTAAAATATTGTGTATCTTATTACAAATTTCAATGTCTAATGATTTTGCTGATTCGCCATCAATTTCTAAATATCTTTTATCCTTTTTTTCTCCAGTAATTTCTCTAATTCTTCTAATTTGATTTAGAATATCTTCAATATTAATTGTCTTATCTGTGAAAGTTGTTTCTAGATCCTTTTTAACAATTATATAATTTTGTAATAATTCTTCTACTAATGCATCTTCAACGCCTTTTGTTAATTGAGCAATATTTGGAATTCCTAAAGCTGTTGAAGTTCCAGCTCCAAAGAAAAAACCAACATTTTTTGAATATGAAAGTTGATTTTTCAATTCTTGAATTTCACGTATGATATTTGATTTATTCATTCAATTTCATTTTTTTTGCAGTCAGTTATTCGGTTGCCCATAATGGCAAAGGTATAAGGCGAGTGAGGCGTTTTAGCCGGTACGCGTAGACCTTTTGTATTTTGGTTATTGGTTGTGAAGTTACTAAATTTTGGAATGATCACAGCCTCGCTATAAGCCTTTAAAACGTCTCAATCGCCATTATACAACGTTCTTGTTTGTTTCCTAGCGGCTGGCGTGAATTGGGTAAGTACAAGCTGACTATTGCTCAAGAGGTTTTACAGCTTTGCCATTCTAGTCCATTGAGTAGGTTGGGAGACTTGTAATTTATAATTGCTATAGCTGGTTGATCCTAAAGGATGTCATTGAAGTGCTATAATTTTAGTTACCTAAACAGTAATTATAAATTACAAAAGCGAAGACCTACGGCCGCAGGCAATTGGCCAGAACGGTTTTGTATGTGGCTCGTAGCGTGCAAATTATAAGAATATTTTCGGATGAAGCACGAGCCAATTTTTTTAATTTTTCTTATTACCTTTTCTCAATAAGCCAAATTAAAAAATTTGGCAGACTAGCAAATATACCTTAACTTCAACTAAGCAACTCACTAGCTATGAGCTATATATGTTGTTTTAAAACGTTTTTTATTCGCTGTCAAAAACTCCTCGCGCAGATAAATATCCGTTTTTTTGTTCAGTAAATAGCTTTTTTATACTTTCTCCTTTTAAACCTCTCCAATTACCATTTTTATCTTTTTCTATTGGGTCAAAAATATATTTTTGGTGATAGTATTTATTTTTCTCTTCGTTATAAGATAAGTAGAGTAGAACGTTTTTGTAATCTTCAAATGCAGGTCTTCCGTAATGGTCGTAAGCCTCGAATTCAATCGTGTCTGTTTTTAGTTCGTTATATACATTGCGTATTACCTTGTACTTATTTTTAAATCCGTTGTCCATCGAATATGATGTAAATATCAATGTATCTCCAGTTATAGAGTCAATTTCAATCCGCTTATTATTTTCGTTTGGGTCGAATTCAATAACAGATATTTTTTCTCCGATGAAAGCGAATAGATTTACAGAGTTATTCGCCACCTTGAATTCAGATTCTTGGTTGGTTTTAGTCGATTTACAACTAATCAACAATATTAAAATCCCTAAAATTGGTAGGATGCGATTCATTTCGGCAAATGTTTTACAACGTTTATGTATAAGAATAGTTGTGGGTTTGTATGCGAGGATTTTCCGAAGGAAAATCAGACGTTACAAACACGCAACGACCTTTGATTAAGCACTAAACCGCAATTATTTTTATACTGTGTTGTAGGTAGTTTTTTATTCAGTTTTCGGAAATTCAATTCCTGTTATTTTCGCTTCTCCGATTTTTATTGGTCCTTCGTGAATCCACCATTTTCGTCCGATATCCATATATTCATCAATCGGTTGTCTTGATAAAAACCTAACTAAAACTTCTTTAGTTTCTCCAGGCAATATCCGCTCGACTTGCTCGAATTGAATATCTCCCATATATGCGTATTTAAATTGTCCATTTGTTTGATATTCAAAAACGTGATTTGGTCGGTATCCACTTGCAATTCCAGTTTTTCTTCCGCCTTGTTCAGTTGTAACGAGAGTTAATTTCGCTTTTACGTGAATTAATTCAGGTGTTTCTTCAAGGTCAAAATCCGTAATGCTATAATCTGTATATTTTCCGAAAGCGTGCGTGTCAAAAACTTTTCCGTAGCCTAAATTCAGCCATCTTTTGTAAATCAATTTTCCATTGAAATACAAGTAAAGTTCATTGTCGTCTTTTATTTCCTTTCGTATTATCACAGTTCGTTTAAATTACCTACAACGTTAGTAAATACAAACCTAAGCAAAATCTTACAACATTATGGTACTCTATGTGACTTAAAGCAAACCTTTTAGCACTATCGATCATAACTCAAAAAAGGTAGTAAATGCAAACCTTTTCGTTTTAAACGTTTAATATCGGCTTTTTCAACACTCTAAAATTTCACGTTTCGTTTTGGTATAAAATCATACCTTTATTAGTGCAATAGGATGATGCTTTTTACACTTTCGCGCAAGCGGTATTAAAAAATATAATGTAGTGAGATGCTGCAGTGTGTGCATAGATTAATTTTCTATAGCTCATTTTTATCGCATAAAAAAAGCCCAACCTTGCGGTTGGACTTCTCTATGATATAACTGCAATGGCAGTATTCCCGATTTTAAACCAGTTCTTCTAGTGCTAGTTCTACAGGTACCTGATGTTTTAAAATGTCTTCCATGGTCTCGCGTTCTCTTATTAAATGCGCCTGGCCGTTGTACCACAGCACCTCTGCCGGACGGTATCTACTGTTATAGTTACTGGTCATAGAGTAGCAGTAGGCACCAGCGTTTGCAAATGCGAGTATGTCACCTTCTGTGATCTCGCTGATCTGGCGGTTTTGTGCAAAGGTGTCGGTCTCACAGATATAACCTACCACGCTGTAAAAACGATTGCGGCCAGTCTCATTAGATATATTTTTAATACCGTGGTACGATCCATATAACATAGGACGTATCAGGTGATTAAATCCACTATCGATACCAGCAAAAACGGTAGACGTGGTTTGTTTTACGACATTCACTTTGGCAAGAAAATATCCTGCCTCACTTACTAGAAACTTTCCTGGTTCAAAGGCTAGTGTGATATCACGTCCATAATCTTTACAAAATTTATTGAAACGCTCGCTTAATTGCTCACCTAGATCCTCGATGTCTGTAGAAACGTCACCTTCTTTATAAGGTACTTTAAAACCACTACCAAAATCGATAAACTCCAGGTCCTTAAATTTTGCTGCGGTCTCAAAAAGGATTTCTGTTGCATATAAAAACACGCCTATGTCTAGAATGTCACTACCCGTATGCATGTGCACACCGTTAACGGTCATTTTAGTATTTTCTACAATGCGCAGTAAATGCGGTATCTGGTGAATAGAGATCCCAAACTTTGAATCGATGTGTCCTACAGATATGTTTGCATTACCACCAGCCATAACGTGTGGATTAATACGCACACATACCGGTATGGTAGGATGCTTAGAGCCAAATTGTTCAAGGATCGATAAATTATCAATATTGATTTGCACGCCCATGGCCGCGACTTGTTCAATCTCTTCTAGCGACACACCATTAGGCGTGTAAATGATCTTGTGCGGTTCTACACCAGCAGCAAGACCCAACTGTACTTCTTGTAGACTCACGGTATCGAGTCCAGCGCCTAACTGTTTAAACAGCTTCAAGATGGATAAGTTTGATAATGCTTTAACGGCATAATGTATTCTCAGTGATTTCGCTTGCGCGAAAGCCGAGGTCAAACGTTCATACTGCGACACGATACGATGCGCGTCGTACACATAGACAGGACTACCGTGTTCCTGTGCAATGTTCAATAAATCTTGTGATTGCATGCTTAAAAATTAAGCCTACAAAATTACTAGGTTAGGACTAATATTTATTAATAAAATGATAAATCTTTCTTATGAGCTGGTATAATGATGGCGCCATCGGTTTATGGGTAGCATTAATTTATAGAAATAGGGATATAAATTACCTTTCTGTATCATAGAAAAAGCATGCCTGTGGTGCAGCGTTAATTATCTGGCTATGGCTTTTAAACACAACGGTTGTTATAGAATGATGTTCATAAGATCAATTCTGATTCTATAGAAGTGGGAACTATAAATTCATCACTTAAAGTCTAAATTTTTGGCTTACTCATAACCTGTTCTTAAAAAATATATTTTTATTTCAAATTCAAGGTTCACTTTCTTATTTTTGCTGTACTTAAAATTGAACCTTAAAGAACATTTATGAATCTTCACGAATATCAAGGAAAAGAAATATTAGCTAGTTATGGTGTAACTATACAGCGAGGTAAAGTAGCAACTACTGCTGCAGAAGCTGTAGCGGCTGCAAAAGAATTAACTGAAGAAACTGGTACTGGATGGCACGTTATAAAAGCCCAAGTACACGCCGGTGGACGTGGTAAAGGTGGTGGAGTAAAACTTGCCAAAAACCTTGAACAAGTTGAAGAAATAGCTGGACAGATCATAGGTATGGACCTAGTAACACCACAGACGAGTGCTGAGGGAAAACGTGTTCACCAAGTTCTAGTGGCTGAAGATGTATATGAGCCAGGTGAAGTAGAGGTAGAAGAATTCTACATGTCTGTACTTCTAGACCGTGCACAAGGAAAAAACATGATCATGTATTCTACAGAAGGTGGAATGGATATCGAGACTGTTGCAGAGGAGACTCCGCATTTAATCTTTACAGAGACGATAGACGCATCACATGGTTTACAAGGTTTTCAAGCAAGACGTATCGCGTTTAACTTAGGTTTAAGCGGTAAGGCATTTAAAGAAATGACAAAGTTTGTTGCTGCTTTATACAATGCATATGTAGGATCTGATTCTGCTTTATTTGAAATCAATCCAGTATTAAAAGCTAGTGATAACCGCATCATCGCAGTAGATTGTAAAATCACACTAGATGAAAACGCATTATTCCGTCATAAAGATCTTGAAGCAATGAGAGATACTCGTGAGGAAAACGCTACTGAGGTAGAAGCAAAAGCGGTAGGATTAAACTATGTAGATCTAGATGGTAATGTAGGTTGTATGGTAAACGGTGCAGGACTTGCTATGGCAACGATGGACCTTATCAAGCAAGCTGGTGGAGAACCTGCTAACTTCCTAGATGTAGGTGGTACTGCAGATGCAAAACGTGTTGAAGAAGCTTTTAAAATTATCCTTAAAGATAAAGGCGTGAAAGCAATTCTTGTAAACATCTTTGGCGGTATCGTACGTTGTGATCGTGTAGCACAAGGTATTATAGATGCAAAGAAAAGTATGGGTGATGCAATGAATGTACCATTGATTGTAAGATTACAAGGAACTAATGCAGAGATTGCAAAGGATCTTATCGACAACTCTGGAATGGATGTTCAAAGTGCTACAGAATTTCAAGAAGCTGCAGATAAAGTACAAGCGGTAATCGCTTAATACTGATCTAGAGAATAAATTCTCGATTAAATATATAAAACCACGTTGAAGTTTATCAACGTGGTTTTTTTATGTGTTGAAAGTTTTAAATCAAATCAGTTTATTAAATTTGAGTATAAACCAACACATTATGAAACACTTATACTCTTTTTTAATTTTTGCCATTTTTACGATAACAGCCCAAGCTCAATATATCGAGTTTGATTTTGATAATGCAACCATTAATGGGAATACGGTGACACAAGATGTAACTGTCAATGGGATAGGTTATCGTTTAACAGCGGTACATGGCTCTAATAGTACAGCAGCGTTATTTGATGATGGAACAGGTGATCTCTCTTTAAGAGGTACCGGTGGCTCTAGACCAGAACAAAACTGGACCATTTCATTAATAAAAGCCGGATCTGCAGAGAATTTTGATTTTGTAAGTGTGGACTATTTTAATAATAGTGGTTCAACACATACCTTTATTGTAGGTGATAGTAATAATAATGCCATATCTGCACAGACTAACATTCCGCCTAGCGATGTAGGAACGATACTAGTGGCCACGCCAGCAAATGCGACTAACTTACCATCGTGTTTGATATTTGGTTTGACATTTTTTGCGACTACAGACACTTATTTTGATAACTTACTTATCAGACCGGTTTCTTTATTATCTAATGAAGATGAAACACTAGAAAGTGTGCAGTATTTTCAAAACAGTCAACAAAACTTAGTTTTATCACATCGCGAGTTAGAAGGAGCAACGATAGAAATCATGAATCTTAACGGACAGCTGTTAACCAGTACAACGGCAGATGCGATAGATTATGTAGTGGATGTTGCAAATCTAGCAAGTGGATTATATATCGCACGAGTTACCTTAGGCAATCAAGTAGAAACGATTAAGTTCATGAAATGATAATCAAGCATTACAAAAAAAAGCCTCTTTTTAAAGAGGCTTTTTTTATTTGATATTATCGTTAATCTTCAGTATCGTTTTCAGATTCTACATCTTTAGGTTGTTCTAGATCCATATCTGGTAAAGCATCTGGATCATTCATTTCCTTCTCATCATAGTCGTCTTCATCAAAGGCTTCCATTTGCATCGACAGGCGTTTAGATATTTTAACCAGATACTTAGTATCTTCTGTTTTTACCTCTACAGCTTCAATTAATTCATTTTTATGGTTTTTAAATGATATGATATCATCATCGCCATAACCATCTGGATATCTTTCTACTAAAAGTGATAACACATCAGGTGTAAGTTTCTTATAATCTACAATTACATTTTTCATAATAACATTTAGAGATAAACTAATGTATATAAAAAACTGATATCACCCAATGGGTTTGTGTAAACTATTGATTATTTTTTTAGCTCTTTAAAAGCTGTTATAATGTCTTCATTAGCAACAACTTGATTGGTCACAAAAGAACCGATGCTTTCTAGTAATACAAATTTAATCTCGCCATTAGTATTCTTTTTATCGTATTTCATAAGGTCAATCATCTCCATCACTTCATCATCAGTAAATGAAAATGTGAAATTTAAAGAAGTGTACCAGTCTTTAATCTCTTGATAAGCATCCATCGATAAACTAGCATATTGAACACTTAAGAAAGATTCAACCACTATCCCAGCAGCAATAGCCTCACCGTGTAGAACCGCTTCACGTTCCTCATGATCCATTAAAAAAGATTCTATAGCGTGACCTGCGGTATGTCCATAGTTAAGAGCCTTGCGTGCTCCTTTCTCAAATGGGTCCATGGTAACAATATCACTTTTAATAATCGCACTTTGATAGATTAGGGAATTAAAGGTTTCATTTAAATAGTCAGTAACCTTAAGCATGTCTTTCCAGTACACACGATCACTAATTAAACCATGTTTAAACATTTCAATACTACCGTTAACTAAATGTTGCTGTGGTAACGTTTTTAAAAATGCAGGATCTATTATGGTCATGATAGGTGGATTGATCACACCTATTTGATTTTTAAGATGGCCTAGGTCTACACCATTTTTACCACCTATAGCAGCATCTACCATACCTAATAAACTAGTAGGAACGTGTATAAACGGAATACCTCTTTTAATAGTAGAAGCTACAAAACCACCTAGATCAGTAATCACGCCACCACCTAGATTAATCATCAAGCTGTTGCGGTCACATCCCAGTTCAACTAGTGCACTCCATACACCAGCACAGGTATCGATATTTTTGAATTCCTCGCCATGATCGATTTCTATCACTTCTATAATTGCCGTTGTTTCAATCTGTGGCATTAAGTAAGGATAGCAGTTTTCCATCGTCTTATCGTCTACAAGAATAAAAATAGTAGATGGTTTATTTTCTTTAATCCATTTGTTGATGGCCTCAAAGCCTTGGTTTTCAAAGTAAATGGTAAAGTCTTTAATAGTAATAGGGTTCATGTTTTGTAAGCTTTCGCGGAAGCGTTAAAAGTACAATCTATGTAGCTATTATTTAACTCCTTTGCTACTATATTTGCGACATGAATATGGAAAATCCTTTTAACAACACAGAGATTGCTTTTTCATTAAAGAGTAATCGAGAGCTACGCAAAGCTCATTTTCTATTTAAGATGATGGGTTACCCGTCATTGATCAATTTTGGGTCTGCTGTGATGATGAAATCGTTGCAGTGGAGACTGCCAGTTAAAGGGTTGATTAAACACACCGTTTTTGAACATTTTTGCGGTGGTACCACAGAAGAAGAGTGCAAGTCTGTAGTGGATAATATGTACTTAAAAGGTGTGAGTAGTATCCTAGACTATTCTGTAGAAGGAAAAGAAGATGAGGCAGATTTTAATGCTGTAGTGGATAAGAAATTGAAACTTATTAAACATGCTGCTCATTCTGATGCCTTACCATTTGAAGTAGTGAAACCTACTGGTATTGGTAGATTTTATATCTGGCAAAAAGTTACCGAGAAAAAAGAACTGACTGCTGCAGAACAAGCAGAATGGCAACGTATTAAAGATAGAGTATTGCTACTTTCTCAAACGGCATATGATAATGATATCGCTTTACTCTTTGATGGTGAAGAAAGCTGGATGCAGGATGCGGCAGATGAATTGATACGTGACATGATGTTACAATTCAATAAAGAAAAAGCCATTATTTATAACACATTGCAATGTTATAGGCATGACAGACTGGATTACATTAAAGAGCTTTATAATGACGCTATAGAAAATAACTTTATAGTAGGAGTAAAGATTGTGCGCGGTGCATATATGGAAAAAGAGCGCGCTCGTGCTGAAGAGATGAATTATGAGTCACCTATATGTGCTAATAAAATGGCGACGGATGAGATGTTTAATAGTGCCATGTATTTTATTCTAGATCATCTAGACGTCATTAAGTTATGTATAGGAACGCATAATGAGTCTAGTACATTACAAGCAATGGAAATTCTTACAAAGAAAGGTATTGCTGCAAATAATAAAGATGTATGGTTTGGGCAGCTATATGGTATGAGTGATAATCTTACTTTTAACCTAGCGCAGATGAATTATAATACGTTTAAGATTTTGCCCTTTGGTCCTATAAGAGATGTGATGCCTTATTTAATACGTAGAGCTCAAGAAAACACCTCTGTCGCTGGACAAACTGGACGTGAATTGATATTGATCAGGCAAGAAATGAAAAGGCGTGGTCTTTAATCGTTATCGTTATAAATGATTTTTTCTACCGTTGCATAGCGTTCACAATTCTTTACCCATAAAGTAGTATTAGCTAATTCTTCACGACCAGAAATGTGGTAAAATTTACATGGTGTTGCGTCTCGATCTGATTTTGAAAAATTGACATCTCCATACTTTAAGATCAGTTGAATACTTAAGGTATCGATATCATTTTGAGCTAGATTTTCTCTTAATTCTGGAGAAAGTCTAATGGATTTCTTACCGATGTCTGCAAGTACTCTAGATTCTGGAAACCAGGTACATTGTGTTCTTTTACCAGTAAGAAAGAAAACTAAAAATATTAAACCTATGGAAACACCACCTAGGTAAAAACTCAATCGTTGAATAAATTTCATTGCTGCTCTTTAAAAGATGAGCAAATTTACGTCGCTATAAGGTAAGTTATACCATGAACCTACAGATTTGTTTGTGATGATACCATGATACATATAGATACCACATTTAAGACCTTTATCCATTCTTATGGCATGTTCAATTCCGCCATCTTCAGCAATGTTTAATAAATAAGGCGTAAAAATGTTACTTAAAGAAATAGATGCGGTTTTTGAGTAACGCGACGGTATGTTAGGAACACAATAGTGAGTAACTCCATATTTTTCAAAAGTAGGTTTATCATGTGTGGTGACTTCACTCGTTTCAAAACAACCACCCATATCGATACTTATGTCCATAATTACAGATCCTTGCTTCATATTTTCTACCATCGTCTTAGTCACTACTACAGGAGCTCTATTGCTTCCAGATAAAGCACCTACCACAACATCACATCTTCTCAAGGCTTTAAGTAGATATTTGGGTTGTAGGGTAGAGGTATATAACTGCTGACTTACCTTATCTTGAAGGTTGCGCAATTTTGTAATAGAGTTGTCAAAGACTTTCACATTTGCACCTAATCCTAAGGCCGTACGAGCCGCAAATTCACCTACAACTCCAGCACCCATAATGACAACATCGACAGGTGGAACGCCAGTGATGTTACCAAACAATTGTCCGGTACGATTTGCGCCACTGCTTAATAATTCACTTGCAATAAGAATGGAAGCAATTCCTGAAATTTCGCTTAATGCGCTGACTGCAGGATAATTACCACTGTCATCTTGAATGAATTCAAAAGCAAGTGCGGTTACTTTTTTTGCAGCTAATTTTTCAAAATAAATTTTGTTCCTTGTTTTTATCTGTAGTGCAGATATTAAAACGCTTTGTGGTTTAATAAGCTCTATCTCTTCTAATGATGGTGGAGCAACTTTTAATATAGTAGGACAAGAGAATACTTTACTGCGGTCGGAAGTAAGTTCTGCTCCAGCCTCATTATATTGAGAGTCTGTAAAGTTAGATCCGTTTCCAGCTCCTTTCTCCATTAAGATACGATGGCCATGTGCTGTAAGTGCAGCCACAGCATCTGGAGTTAAAACAATTCGTTTTTCTTGATGTTGTGTTTCTTTAGGAATCCCTAAAAGTAATTCTTGCTTAGAGCGTTGTATCTCTAGGCGTTCCTCTTGTGGTAAGAGTTGATCTTTAGTAAATGGAGATAATTGTTGACTCATAAGAACTAGTATAATCCCTAAAATTAGTCAATTTAACTGAAGAATCGATCACTAGGTTTTTTAATACCATCTTCAATTTCAGAGATGTCTATTCCGTGAATTTTATCAAATACTTTAATACGAGCTAGATAACTAGCAGAAAGCGACCCGATAACTACTGGAATAATAAAATAGATTTCATGATGGTCTATATATTCTAAGTTTGGTAAGAACACCGATATTAATTGGAAAAAATACATAGAAAAAGGTATAATGATAACATGATACCACCAATGTTTGCAGGTTAAAAACCATAAAAAGAATAGAAGAGCTGGAAGTAGTTTTATCATTATTAACCAAGTAGTTACATAAGGATCTCCACCAAAACTTTCATTAACAGCTTTCAAAGCTTCTAGTTCCCATAAGCTTTCAGGAACAGCCTCGTAACTATAAAATAAATAAGGTATAACAGCTAGGATGACAGCAACTACGGTACCGTATATCAGTGAACTTGAACTATTATTTGGCATTTATTTATTTAATCTATTATGTAACAAAAAAAATCTTCGTTTTCACGAAGATTTTTAAAGATAATAAAAACAATGGATTAACCTAATAGTCCGTTTGCTTTTGCAACTGCTAATTTCTTAGCTAGTGTTTTTTTCTCAATTTTCTTCGATGTTGGCGCTTGTGGCGCAAATTGTACTGCAGCTCCTGCTATCGATACACTGAATATCGCTAACAAAGCCATTGCTTTGAGGGACTTGTTGTTCATAATAATTTGGTTTAAGTAAATAAGTGATACTAATGTATAGTGTTTATTCCTGTAAACCAATAAAAAAATAAAGAAAAAGATTAAGGAATTCGATAATCGGGCAAAACGTCAGTTATGTTAAAATGATTAACAATGTTTTTAACAACTGTTAAAATTACATTTATTTAGCAATTATGGAAGTACTACTTTTCTTTGATTAACGCTTAAATTCTCAATCGTTATTGTTGTAAAGCTCTCTAAATAAGGCGTTAACAGTTCTGGCCATTCTACAAATAAATATGCTTCAGAATCAAGATATTCTTCTATTCCGATGTTTAAAAGCTCTTCTTTATCTTGTAATCTATAAAGATCAAAGTGATAAACGGTTACTTTATCGGATTTATACTCGTTAACTATAGAAAAAGTAGGAGAAGAGGTTACTTCATTTATTCCCAATTGTTTACACATCGCATTTATAAGCGTTGTTTTACCAGCACCCATAGGTGCATTGAATAAAATCACCTTCTCTGTGGTATGTGCTAATATTTGACGCGCTACTTGTTCAATATCGTCTATATGATATGTAATATTCATCTATCTCGGATTAAAAACAGCAAATGGTATGAGCATTTCTTCTAGAGAAACACCACCATGTTGATAGGTGTTTCTGTAATAGCTTACATAATGGTTGTAGTTATTAGGATAAGCAAAAAATAAATCACCTTTTGCAAATATGAAGCTACTGCTCATATTGATTTTAGGTAGTTTTATAGTGCTTGGGTCTTTGGCCGCTAAAACATCTTTATCTTCATAACTTAAACTACGACCTGTTTTGTATCTTAAATTAAGGCTAGTATCTCTATCGCCTACAACTTTACTAGGGTTGGTCACGTTAATGGTTCCGTGATCAGTGGTTAATATTAATTTGAAACCTAAATCTTGTGCTCGTTGAATAATCTCTAATAAAGGAGAGTTTTTAAACCAGCTCAACGTTAATGAACGATAAGATTTATCATTACTCGCTAGATCTTTGATGACCTTCATTTCAGTTTTGGAGTGAGAAAGCATATCCACAAAATTGTAAACGACAACAGTTAAATCATTATCCTTTTGAGATTTAAAATTTTCTGCAAGTTTTCTTCCTTGTTGTTCACTTGTTATTTTATGATATTGATGTGTTAATCCTAAGCCCAATCTTTTAAGTTGTGCAGTAAGAAAAGCATCTTCATTCATATTTTTTCCTCCTTCATCTGTGTCATTTAACCATAAGTCAGGATGCCTTTTGGCCATATCTTCTGGCATCAGACCAGAGAACAATGCATTTCTAGCATACTGTGTTGCTGTAGGTAGTATAGAGCAGTACGTTTCTTCGGTTTCTTTTTTATAATGACCATTTATAATGTTTTCAAACACTTTAAATTGGTCATAACGCAAATTGTCTACTACCACTAATAAAACAGGTTTGTCTTTCTTTAAATGTGGTGCAATCCTTTTCTTAAACAAATTATGAGACATAATAGGTGCCTCGTCGTCCTCGTCAAACCACTCAGGATAGTTGCGATCTATAAATTTGCAAAACTGATTATTAGCTTCATTTTTTTGAGTCGTTAAAATTTCAAGCATTCCGCTATCATCAATATCTTCTAGCTCTAATTCCCAATAAATCAACTTTTGATATAATTGAACCCATTCTTCATATGAATTAATCATCGATAAATCCATAGAGATTTTTCTAAATTCTCTTTGATAGTCAGAAGTAGTTTTATTAGATACTAATCTCGAGTGATCTAGATTCTTTTTTAAAGAAAGTAAAATCTGATTAGGGTTTACAGGCTTAATTAAGTAATCAGCAATTTTAGAACCTATCGCTTCTTCCATAATATACTCTTCTTCACTCTTAGTAATCATGATTACAGGTAGTTGAGCCTGTTTTTCTTTAATTTCATGTAATGTTTCTAGACCGGTAAGGCCAGGCATATTTTCATCTAGTAATACGATATCATAATTGACTTCTTCAATGGCTTCTAAAGCTTCTGTACCACTTACTCGAGTATCGATACTGTACCCTTTATTTTCTAAAAATATAATGTGTGGCTTTAATAAATCCACTTCATCATCTACCCAAAGGATTTTTATGTCTGTCATATCAGTATCTTTGTAATTAAATCGCTGTTCCTTTTGAATCAACAGAACAAACTTAAAATATTAAACGATCCCATTTATGGTTTTATTACCATTCCTAATGAGGACTTATTTACAATAATAGAACATCCTTTTTTTCAAAGGTTGCGTCGCATCACTCAAATGGGATTGAGCTACCTGGTTTATCCAGGTGCACATCACACTCGATTTCATCATGCATTAGGTTGCTTGCACTTAATGCAAAAAGCTGTCCAAGTGCTTCGTTCTAAAGATGTTGAAATATCTATAGAAGAAGAAGATGCTCTTTATAAGGCAATATTATTACATGATATTGGACATGGTCCATTCTCACATGCTATGGAACACAGCTTTGTAAATAATGTTAGTCACGAAGATATTTCTATCCTTTTTATGGAGGCTCTTAATAAAGAGTTTAACGGTAGTTTAACGCTAGCCATTAAAATATTTAAGGGAGAATATCATCGTCCCTTTATGATGCAGCTTATATCTAGCCAGCTTGACATGGATCGATTAGACTATTTAAAGAGAGATAGTTTTTACACAGGTGTCGCAGAAGGTAATATTAATAGTCAGCGTTTAATTGCGATGCTTAATGTAAAAGAAGATGAATTAGTTGTTGAACAAAAAGGGATATATTCTGTCGAGCATTTTTTAAGCAGTCGTAGATTGATGTACTGGCAGGTCTACCTTCATAAAACAGGAATAGGAGCAGAGCATTTATTACAATCCGTTTTTGTACGTATTAAAGAGTTGATTAAATCTGGTGAAACAATGGAAATCCCAGCAGATTTATTCTTTTTTCTTAAAAATGAGGTCTCTTTAAGCGATTTTGATCTCGATACTTTAAGTAGATTCTCAAGATTAGATGATACCGATTTGATAAGCACCTTGAAATTTGGTTCTCAACACAATGATTTTGTGCTTAAAGAATTATGTCAAATGATTCTCAACCGACAATTGCTCAAAATCAAGTTTACAAAACAGCCTGTTACCGCTTCAAAACTTGATAAGAAAATCAAAACTTTAAAGACCGTATATGACCTTTCTGACCACGAGGCAAGATATTTTGTTTTCTCAGGTGCTGTTCATAATCTCGCTTACGCGAAAGCAAAACCTATAAAAATCCTTTTCAAAAATGGGAAATTAGTAGAGCTCATAAAGGCTGGCGAGGAAGCAAGCTTTAAAGCACTCACTAAACAAGTGACTAAATATTACTATTGCTATCCTAAGATTCAGGATTAACTAAAATTACTATTTTTGCGATAATGAAATTTACCGTACAACAAATTGCAGATATACTAGAAGGAACTATTGTAGGTGACTCTGAAACCCAAGTTTCTAAGCTCTCTAAAATAGAAGAAGGTGAGGCTGGTAGTATCAGCTTTTTATCAAATACTAAGTATACTCCATTTATATATACCACAAAGGCAAGCGCAGTCATCGTAAACGCTGATTTTGTTCCAGATCAAAGTGTGTCTACAACGTTAATTCAAGTAGAAGACTCTTATAGCGCTTTTACTAAATTGCTTGAATACTATCAAATGATTAAGCTTAATAAAAGTGGCATAGAACAACCTAGTTTTATGCATGAATCAGTGGTTAAAGGCGACGGTTTTTACCTAGCCGCATTTGCATACGTCTCTCAAAATGTCAAACTAGGTGATAACGTGAAAATATTTTCACAAGTTCATATTTCAGATAATGTTACCATAGGAGATAACTGTGTCATACATGCCGGCGCAAAAATTATGTCGGACACGATAATAGGTAATAATGTAACTATTCATGCAGGAGCTGTTGTAGGAGCAGATGGGTTTGGTTTTTCACCTAATCCGGATGGGACGTATAATAAAATCCCTCAAACAGGTATCGTTATTATAGAAGACAATGTTGACATAGGAGCGTTAACCACTATAGATAGAGCAACCTTGGGTGCTACCATTATTAAAAAAGGAGCTAAACTTGATAATCAGATACAAATCGGGCATAATGTAGAAATAGGTGAAAACACCGTTATTGCTGCTCAGACAGGTGTTGCTGGTTCATCAAAAGTAGGCAGAAACTGTCGTATAGGTGGTCAAGTAGGTATCGCAGGACATATAACTATAGGTGATAATGTTGGAATACAAGCACAAAGTGGTGTAGGCAAAAACATTAAAAATGATATGGTGATACAAGGTTCTCCAGCATTTGATTATGGTGATTGGAACCGATCTTATGTATATTTCAAAAATTTAAAAAAGCTAGACAGCAGGATTGCTGATCTTGAGAAAAAGAATTCATAGATGACAACTACAGATTTTAAACAAACGACTATATCTAAAGATATTTCCTTAACAGGTGTAGGATTGCACACAGGAAACAATGTTACTTTAGTCTTTAAACCGGCACCAGCAAATCATGGCTATAAATTTCAGCGTGTTGATTTAGAAGGTCAACCAGTAATTGAAGCAGATGCTAACTATGTAACAGATACCAAACGCGGTACCACGTTAGATAAAAATGGTGTTCACATTAATACTTGTGAGCATGTCCTAGCAGCCCTAGTAGGTTTAGAAATAGATAATTGTCTTATTGAAATAGATAATAGTGAACCACCTATCATGGATGGGTCATCAAAATTCTTTATCGAGGCTTTAGAGAAAGCAGGTATTGATGATTTAGATGTAAACCGTAAAGAATATGTCGTTAAAGACGTTATATCTTATCGTGATGAAGAGACTGGTAGTGAAATTATTCTTATGCCTTCAGACTCTTATCAAGTAACAACGATGGTAGATTTTGGAACTAAGGTTTTAGGAACTCAAAATGCTACCTTAGAAAAATTATCTGACTTTAAATCGGAAATATCAGATTCTAGAACTTTTAGTTTCTTACATGAAATTGAAATGTTATTAGAACATGGGTTAATAAAAGGTGGAGATTTAAATAACGCTATAGTTTATGTAGATAAAGAGTTGTCTACTAAAACGATGGAAAACCTTAAGAAGGCTTTTAATAAAGATAATGTCTCTGTAAAGCCTAATGGGATTCTAGATAATCTAACATTACACTATCCTAATGAAGCGGCACGTCACAAATTACTAGATGTAATTGGTGATCTAGCTTTAGTCGGCACTAGAATCAGAGGTAAAGTTATTGCAAATAAGCCTGGGCATTATGTAAATACTCAATTTGCAAAAAAACTATCTAAACTTATCAAGTTAGAAGCTCGTAATAATGTGCCTAAAGTAGATTTTAATAAAGAGCCTTTAATGGATGTGGTGAAAATTATGGAAGTTTTACCTCACAGGCCACCATTTCTTTTAATTGATAAGATTTTTGAACTATCAGATAGTCATGTCATAGGATTAAAAAATGTGACGATGAATGAGCAGTTCTTTAATGGTCACTTTCCAGGTGCTCCTGTGATGCCTGGTGTTCTTATTGTAGAAGCAATGGCGCAAACTGGTGGTATACTAGTATTAAGTACGGTACCAGATCCAGAAAATTATTTAACATTCTTCATGAAGATGGATAATGTAAAGTTCAAGCGTAAAGTTTCTCCAGGAGACACGCTTATATTTAAATGTGATTTAATAACTCCTATTAGAAGAGGTATATGTCACATGCAAGCTTATGCTTATGCAAACGGTGTACTATGTGCCGAGGCTGAGTTAATGGCACAAATCTCAAAAGTAAAATAATGAATCAACCATTAGCATACGTACATCCAGGAGCAAAAATAGCCAAGAATGTAGTTATAGAACCCTTTACAACAATTCACAATGACGTCATTATAGGTGAAGGGACATGGATAGGATCAAATGTTACTATCATGGAAGGTGCTCGCATCGGTAAGAACGTAAGTATTTTTCCAGGAGCGGTAATAAGCGCCATTCCACAAGATAAAAAGTTTGAGGATGAAGACACCACCACAGTAATAGGTGATAACACAACGATTAGAGAATGTGTAACTATCAATCGAGGAACGTCTGATCGAATGAAAACCGTAATCGGTAAGAATTGCTGGATTATGGCTTACTGTCATATCGCACACGATTGTGTAGTTGGAGATAACTGTATTTTTTCAAACAACAGTACTCTTGCAGGACACATAACCGTAGGAGATCACGTTGTACTAGCTGGTATGGCTGCTGTTCAACAATTCTGTCAGATAGGTAGTCATGCGTTTGTAACCGGTGGATCATTGGTAAGAAAAGATGTGCCACCATTTGTAAAAGCAGGACGTGAACCTTTAAGTTATGTAGGTATCAATTCTGTAGGTTTAAGAAGAAGAGGTTTTGAATTAGAGAAAATCAGAGAAATTCAAGATATTTACCGCATTCTTTATCAAAAAAATTATAACGTATCTCAAGCTGTTCAAATAATAGAAGCAGAAATGAGTGCGACTAATGAAAGAGATGAAATAATAGAATTTATAAAAAACTCAAAGCGAGGTATCATGAGAGGATACGTAGCTAGTAATTAATAAGATATGGCAAGTACAAGCGACATTAGAAAAGGATTGTGTATTAGATACAATCACGATATTTATAAAATAGTTGAATTTTTACACGTTAAACCAGGTAAAGGACCAGCATTTGTAAGAACAAAATTAAAAAGTGTTACTAATGGTAAAGTGATTGATAATACTTTTTCTGCAGGACATAAAATTGAAGATATTAGAGTAGAAACTCAATCATTTCAATTTTTATATCAAGATCCTGAAGGTTATCATTTCATGAATACCGATACTTATGAGCAAATTCAATTACAAGAATCAGTATTAGATGCTCCAGGTCTATTAAAAGAAGGTGAAGTAGTAAAAATTCAAATTAATACTGAAGATGATTCTCCACTTTCTGTAGATATGCCACAATATGTAGTTTTAGAAGTTACAGCAACAGAACCTGGCCTTAAAGGTAATACAGCTACAAACGCTACTAAGCCAGCAACAGTAGAAACAGGTGCAGAGGTTAATGTACCTCTTTTCATCAATGAAGGAGATAAAATACGTATTGATACAGATAAAGGTGCTTATCACGAGCGCATGAAGTAATACATGAAGTTCTCACAAACACATCGTTTAAAGGATATCGCGGCACTCATAGATTGTGAGTATGTAGGTGATGATCAATTTCCGGTTACTGGTATGAATGAGATTCATGTAGTGACACCAGGAGATATTGTGTTTGTGGACCATCCCAAATATTATGATAAGGCCTTGCAAAGTGATGCGACTATTGTTTTAATTAATAAAAAAGTAGAAGCACCTTCTGGTAAAGCTCTTTTAATATCAGATGATCCTTTCAGAGACTTTAATAAACTAACACAACACTTTGCTCCTTTTCATGCTTTCGCGGAAGCGAATACCAAAGCGCCTATAGTAGGTGAAGGGTCCATAATACAACCTAATGTCTTTTTAGGTAATGATGTTGTCATCGGAACAAATTGTGTCATACACAGTAATGTTTCAATTAATGATCGATGTATCGTTGGTGATAATGTAACTATTCATTCTGGAACTGTGTTAGGGGCAGACGCTTTCTACTACAAACGTAGACCAGAAGGTTATGATAAATTACTAAGTAATGGACGCGTTGTCATTGATAACGATGTAGAGATTGGTAGTTTATGTACGATTGATCGTGGTGTGAGTGGTGATACAACGATAGGTAGCGGTAGTAAATTAGATAATCAAGTCCATATAGGACATGACACAGTAATTGGTCAACATGTTCTTATCGCTAGTCAAACTGGTATTTCAGGTTGTGTAATCATTGAAGATGAGGTGAAGATTTGGGGTCAAGTAGGGATACGCAGTGATATAAGACTAGGAAAGGGATGTGAAATAATGGCACAAAGTGGTGTCTCAAAAGATGTTAAACCAGGTGATGTATTATTCGGTTCACCAGCCTCAAATGCTAAAGAAAAGTTTAGAGAGCTGGCAGCTATAAGAATGTTACCTAACTTTATCAAAAATAAATAAATGTCAGCAGCAGCTAAAAAAATTATAAGATCATTCTTAGAATCAGATATGTTTATCAATCCTGATCTATTTAAAGATTTCATACATCCAGATTTTAGAACACACTGGCATGCTAGTTCTGGTTATAGAGAATACGATTATAATGAATATTATAGACTGACTGAGTCAACTGCGTCGTCATATGAAAGTATGAGAACAGAAATCACGCACATGATCAGTGAAAAGGATGAAGTAGCAGCACGATTTACTGTGTTTGTAAAAACCGTAGAAAATCCTCGAGAAGAAATTCCTATAGGGTATTTTATTTCTATCTTTAAAGTCTCAGAAAATAAAATTATAGAGATTCATCAAACGAGTCACCCAAGCGAAAAGTAAAAAAAATAAAACTCAACTTAAATATATATAAATGAGCGTTTTAGTAAACAAAGATTCTAATATTATAGTACAAGGTTTCACTGGTAGTGAAGGAACATTCCACGCTGGCCAGATGATTGAATATGGTACAAACGTAGTAGGTGGAGTAACACCAGGTAAAGGTGGACAGACTCACTTAGATAAGCCTGTTTTCAACACTGTTTCTGAAGCGGTTGAGAAAGTTGGAGCAAACGTAACTATCATTTTTGTGCCACCAGCATTTGCTGCAGATGCAATTATGGAAGCTGCAGACGCAGGAATTGAAGTAATTATCACAATTACTGAAGGGATTCCAGTAGCTGATATGGTAAAGGCTGCAGACTATATTAAAGATAAAAACTGTCGATTAGTAGGTCCTAACTGTCCAGGTGTTATCACTCCAGGAGAAGCAAAAGTAGGTATCATGCCAGGTTTTGTATTCAAAAAAGGAAAAGTAGGTATTGTTTCAAAATCAGGAACACTTACTTATGAAGCATCTGACCAAGTTGTAAAACAAGGTTATGGAATATCAACAGCTATCGGAATAGGTGGAGATCCTATCATAGGAACTACAACAAAAGAAGCTGTAGAATTATTTATGAATGATCCAGAAACTGAAGCTATCGTTATGATAGGAGAGATAGGTGGACAATTAGAGGCTGATGCAGCACAATGGATTAAAGCAACTGGTAACAAGAAACCAGTTATAGGCTTTATAGCAGGAGAAACTGCTCCAGCTGGTCGTACTATGGGGCACGCAGGTGCTATTGTAGGTGGATCTGAAGATACTGCACAAGCTAAAAAAGCGATCATGAGAGAATGTGGAATTCACGTTGTAGATTCTCCAGCAGAAATAGGTAAAAAAGTAGCTGAAGTAATAGGCTAATTTTTAAATCATATGGTCTAGACTTTTCTTTTATGAAGAGAAGTCTAGACTTTTTTAATTGAACCAACTATGAAATTACTTGAAGGTAAAACGGCTCTTATTACAGGAGCTAGTAGAGGTATAGGTAAAGGAATTGCACAAGTCTATGCACAGCACGGAGCAAATGTTGCATTTACATACAGCAGCTCTGAAGCACCTGCCTTAGAATTAGAAAAAGAACTCATCGCACTAGGCGTTAAAGCCAAAGCTTATAAAAGTAATGCTGCTAGTTTTCAAGAATCACAAGACCTAGTTGTACAGGTTGTTGAAGATTTTGGGACTGTTGATATATTAATCAATAATGCAGGTATTACAAAGGATAATCTTTTAATGCGTATTAGTGAAGAAGACTTTGATCAGGTAATAGAAGTGAATCTAAAGTCTGTGTTTAATATGACTAAAGCTGTTCAACGTACGATGTTGAAAAAACGCTCAGGTAGTATTATAAACATGAGTAGTGTCGTAGGAGTGAAAGGTAATGCTGGACAGACTAACTATGCCGCTAGTAAAGCAGGAATCATAGGTTTCTCAAAATCTGTAGCGTTAGAACTAGGATCTAGAAATATAAGATGTAACTCTATTGCTCCAGGATTTATTGAGACAGAAATGACTGGTAAATTAAATGAAGATGTCGTTCAAGGATGGAGAGATGCTATTCCATTAAAACGTGGTGGCTCTCCAGTAGATGTTGCAAATGCGTGTGTATTTTTAGGTAGTGATCTTTCAACTTATGTGACTGGTCAGACTCTTAACGTGGATGGTGGTATGCTTACCTAGTAAATAGATTGATTATATGACTATATTTTGGATTATTCTTGCGGCTATTGTTGCAGCCCTTGTAGCCTTATTCCAGTATGGTTATATATTTTCTAATAAAAAAAATAATAAAAGAAAACCGTGGTTTGCCTTATTAAGGTTTCTCACGGTTTTTACTATTTTAATTCTTTTTTTAGACCTTAAGTTTGATAAAACAACTTATCAAACTATTAAACCATTATTATTATTAGAACTTGATAATTCTAGTTCTATAGTCCAATTAAAAGCTGATGAAGAATTAAAAGCAGATTACAATTCTTTAATCAATCATCCATCTATAAAGGAAAATTTTGAAGTTCAAGAATTTCTATTTTCTGATGTTATTAAACCATTAGATAGTTTAAAATTCGCTGGTGTTGAAACTAATATCTTTAACGCTATTGAACAGCCACAAAAATTATTCAAGGATCGTAATAAAGCCATTATAATCCTTACCGACGGTAATCAAACTAGTGGTAATAGTTATAGCTATGCTTCTATTGATGCAAAATCTGCTGTTTTCCCTGTGATTTATGGGGATACTACAAATTATCCTGATCTTAAGATCACTCAGCTCAATGTTAATCGGTACTCTTATTTAAATAATGAATTTCCTGTAGAAATTTTCACAACTTATACTGGATCAGAGGCCATCACTACTCAGTTTAAAATAACGAATGGAAATACGACTTTGCATCAAGAACAAATACGTTTCTCTAAAGACAACCCTTCTCAGATTGTTAACCTTAATCTAACGAGTAAAAAAGTAGGTACCCAATCTTTAAGGGCATCGCTCACACCACTAACGTTAGAGAAAAACATAAGCAATAATAATCGCAATTTTGCTGTAGAAGTAATTGATCAACAGACTAAAGTATTGATTTTAAGTAATGTCATACATCCAGATATTGCAGCCCTCAAAAAAGCGATAGCTTCAAACCAGCAGCGTGACGTTAGTATTCAAAATACAGACGATAATCCAGATTTAAATGACTATAACATGGTCATTTTTTATAGTCCTGATAACGCTTTCGCGAAAGCGTATAACCAAGCCAAACAGCTTAATAAAAATACATGGACTATTACAGGACCTAGTACGGATTATGAATTTTTAAATAGTCAGATGACCGCTTATAGTATTGAAGTGGATGAAGAAGTCGATGAGGTACAACCCATTTTAAATACATCGTACACAACTTTTAATTTAGAAGACTACAGTTATGACGATTATCCGCCGGTACAAGTTCCCTTTGGAGCAGTAAAGATGAATACAGCACCTGACGTTTTAATTTACAAATCTATAGGTGATGTAGAGACACAACAGCCGTTGTGGTTTACTTATGAAGAAAATGAGACAAGACACGCAGTGTTTCTTGCTGAAGGATTCTGGAGATGGCGAGCACAAAGCTATTTGGACGAAAAAGATTTTAAAAATTGGGATGAGTTAGTAGGTAGTCAGATACAATACCTTGCTTCAAATAAAAGGCGTAATCGATTAGAACTTGATTACAAGACTTTTTATTATCAAAACCAAAAAATCATTATTAATGCTCAATACTTAGATAAGAATTATGAGTTTGAAGATAATGGTATTCTCAATATAACATTAATTCATAAAAAATCTAACAATCGTACGGTAAGACCTTTTATTTTAGATGGGAATAGCTATACAGTGGATTTAAGTGGATTAGAAGCAGGTGATTATAAATTCACCGTTAAGGTAGAAAATGATCAATTGAGTCAAAGCGGTGCGTTAAGTATTTTAGAATTTGACGTAGAAAAACAATTTATCAGCGCACATGATCAAGGTATGAAACAATTAGTGGGCATTGATGGAGTTTATTATCAAGGTCAGATAGATGAAGTTATTACTCAATTATTAAAAAATCCTCTTTTAAAACCTGTGGAACGTTCTAGTACGAGCTATGCTAGTTTAGTAGATTGGCAGTATTTACTAGGTTTCATTCTTTTGTTGTTAGGTCTAGAATGGTTCTTAAGAAAATACAGTGGTCTTGTATAAAAAGGTATTGAACACGTACAATTTTAGATTTTAGTTCTACAGCTTTTTAACTAGACATTGCCATCAATTCATTTGTTGTGTTGTATTTTAACACTTCAAAACTAAATTTAGATTATAATGGAAAAATTACCCAAGGCAGGATTAGTTGCCATCATAGCAGTTGTTTTATTAATCATTGTTATTCTTAAAAGTTCTGTGGTAATAGGAGCAGGACAAGCAGGTGTTTTATTTAAGACTTTAGGAAATGGTGTAGATCTTGAAAATACATATGGAGAAGGTTTTCACATCATCGCGCCGTGGAATGATATGATTATATATCCAACTAGACAGCAATCAGTGTCTGATAAAATGCAGGTTCTATCAGTAAATGGACTGGAAGTAAAAGTAGATGCTACTGTATGGTTTCAGCCAGAATATGATAAATTACCATTTTTACATCAAGAAAAAGGTACTCAATATGAGTCTGAAATTCTTGCTCCAGCTATTAGTGCAGCAGCGCGTAGTGTTGTCGGTCGTTATACACCAGAGCAATTATATTCTAGTAAAAGAGATGTCATCCAACAAGAGATTCTTGAAGAAGTGCAAAAAGAGCTTAAAACTCAATACGTCATTGTGAATAGAGTTTTAGTAAAGGATGTTACTTTGCCTATTAAAATTAAAGAAGCTATCGAGCGTAAGTTAAAGCAAGAGCAGGAATCATTAGAATATGAATTCCGTTTAACTAAGGCAACTAAGGAAGCAGAACGTCAAAAAATTGATGCCGAAGGTAAAGCGGTTGCAAACCGTATTTTAAGTGCCTCACTTACAGATAAGATTTTAACTGAAAAAGGTATAGAGGCAACATTGATGCTTTCTCAATCTCCTAATTCAAAAGTTATCGTAATAGGTGGTAGCGAGAGCGGTGGTTTACCTATTATACTGGGAAATCAATAAGTAAATAAGCAAGTAAAATTAAAAAAGCGCAAATCCTACGATTTGCGCTTTTCTATTTTATGACTTTTAAAGTTTGAGAATTATTTCTCTTTATTTTTAAGTTTTAATAGTGCAGCAGCTTGACCTTTCCAATCATCTCTATGTATACGTCCTGGAAAAAACTCAATAAGCATGGTTATTGCTTCGGTATCCTGATCGCGTAGTTTTGAGAGTTGTTCATAACTGTTTATCCCTATAATTTTAAGTTTTTCTTCTACGAAAGGACCGATTCCAACAATCTTTTGGAAATCATCGGGACGTGAAGGATTGCCTTTACCTATGAACTCTAGGTCTAGAACACTTTCAACAATCTCAGTTTTAGCATCATCAGACAATTTACCAGTTCGATCTCTAGTCTTCATAGCACGCACTTGACCAGGTTCACTTAAATCTGATATTTCGACACGTTTTTCTACACGGTCTAACTTGCGTTCTACTTCTCGCACTTGTGCAACAACCTGTTTAACTTTATCATTAACAACTTGTTTTTCATCCTTTTGATTACCAAAAAGATATCCAATTAAAAAAGCACCTAGTAACATCAAAAAGAGAACTAAGTATATACCCCATTGGGAATTTAAAAATGACTCCATATCTCTATTTTACGATAACTACTATACTGCGATTATTGCCAGTGGCACCAGAAGATTCTTCTCCTTTTGATATAGAAACGATACGATTAGACGTAATTCCATTTTGTATCATTAGACGTCTTGCTGTGTTAACATTATCTTTTCCTATGTTAAAGTTGTCTGTTGCATTACCTACAGTATCCGTATATGCATATACATAAACTTTTTTACTAGGGTTTTCACTTAGATAGTTCTCTATATCTTTTATATAGGCTGTAAAAGCTCTATTGCCATAAAAGAAATCACCTTGATATCCTTTAGTAAATCTCTGATAAGCATATGGTCCTGATCCTGCGGTAACAGATGGTTTTGCTGCCGTTACTATAGTAGATTTTGTAGAATTACTGATTGAAGAATTCTCATTTATGTTTAATACTTGAATATCTATTCCACCTTGTGCAATTCCTGATTTAAATGGAATATCTTTTATGGCACTTTTAAGTGTAATTTGATTTTCGTTTACACCTATGTTAGTTAATAGTCTCTTTACATATTGTGCTCTTCTCATTCCCATATCTGCATCTTCTGTAGATGAGGCATAACCGTTGATTATAATTTGAGATTTAGGATTAGTAATGATAATTCCCTTCAATTCATTACCATATGCTCTACAAGGATATGGTATTTTGACTTTAGGATTGTTTTTATAAATAGTGGTAAAGGTGGTACAACTGGTTAATTGATTTCCATGTTGATCGGTGATTATAAAAGTATTGGCTTCATAAACTGTTGTTTCTTTATTGTTTAAAGCCATGTTTGATTCATCATTCAAATCATGCTGTACCGTATCTGTATCTATAATATTGTTATCTATTGGGATAAGAGAATCTTCACTAGTCAAAATAGAATTAGTCAAGGCTTTTGCAGCAGCTATTGAATCTAATTGTTGATCTAGGGTAGTATTGGTTGAAGGAGTGGAATCGATTTCAATTGCGATTAATTCATCGATAATCGGTTCTTCTTCAATAATATTATTGTCTACTAAGTTCGTATCATCAACAGATAGTCGACCTATAAAAAAATAGCCGAAAACAGCTAAGCATAAGCCTGCGTAGACTATAAAGGCTAATGTGCCTGTAAAAAAGTTCTTCACTAAATTAAATTTAACGCTAAATATAAGAAACCTAGACCTTTGATAAACAAATGATTCATTCTACTTATGTAGGAATTTATCACGTAACTCTTCCGTAGGGATCATACAGCTCTCTTGCTTTCCAAACCATTTATATCTATTTGTGGCTATATAATCATATATCGCATTAGAGATAAACTTTGGAATTATGATTAAAATATAAAGTAGAGGCCACAATCCACTCAATTTCTGAGCAGTGCGCAAGGCAGCACTTGCTTTAACATAAGCACGTTCACCACGTATTAAAACTATACTATCAACCTCTTCAGGATTGATATTATGTTTTTTTAAATATAGGACACCTATATCGCTTTCTAAAGCAGCAAACCTGAAATGATTTTTACGGTCTCTTTTAATAATAAAAGTTACGGCGCCATTGCATAAGTTGCAAACACCATCAAAGAGAATCACATCATTTTGCTTATTCTTCATTATACCTTTTCTAATTGTTCTACAGAAACAATGGTAGTAAACATGCCATAATTAACTGTAGCCTTTCCTTTTTCAATCTGATCTATTGTTCCTACAGATTTTGAGTCCATTAAGCGTACGCGATCATTCTTTTTAAGTATTACCTTAGGTTTAGGAGCAACAACAGGCTTTGGGTTTTTCTTTTTCTGTTCCCTAATTTTTGCAACCTTTTGGATAACCTCATTTTCTAGTTGCTTCTTTTTACCTTGTTCTTGCTTGTGCTTTTTTGCCTCAGCTTTTTTAGGTGCTGGCTGGCGTTTTACGTTTTCAGTGATGACCATCTTCATAAGCTCATCAACTAATAGTTTTTTCTTTTTGTTGTTTGAAAAATCCTTAGCCAGTCCATCAAATTTCTTCCCTAATTGTATATAGCGTTGATAGCTATCATACATTTCTTGAAAGTCCAGTAATTTTTGCTGCACACGATCTTGAGTATCGTCTAACTTATTAACTTTTTGAGTGGCTTTAATCTCACGTTCTCTAAGAGCCTCATTGTTTTTACGCAAATTAGAGCGCTCTTTTTGTAATGCAGCGATAGATTTATCAAATCTTATTTTACCGCGCTCTACTTTCTTTTTTGCTTTATTGATAAGCGAGTAAGGTATACCATTCTTTTGCGCTACTTCAAATGTAAATGAACTACCAGCTTCTCCTAGTTGTAATTTATAAATAGGCTCTAGTGATTGCGCATCAAAAAGCATATTTGCATTAGTCATCTCTGGCAATTCGTTTGCCAGCATCTTTAAGTTCGTATAATGTGTGGTGATGATACCAAAACTTTTACGGCTATAGAGTTCTTCTAGCATACTTTCTGCCAGTGCGCCACCTAGTTCTGGATCTGATCCTGTACCAAATTCGTCAATAAGAAACAGTGTTTTATCATCGGCCTTTTTAAGAAAACCTCGCATATTTTTCAAACGATAGCTATAAGTACTCAAGTGATTATCGATACTTTGATTATCACCTATATCAGTAAGAACATGCTTAAATATGCTCATTCTACTTTTCTCATGAACTGGAATTAAAAATCCAGTTTGTATCATCAATTGTAATAAACCTATTGTTTTAAGAGTAATTGATTTTCCACCAGCATTAGGTCCTGATATCACAATGATGCGATTGTCTGCTTTAAGACCTATGGTTTGTGGATAGGTTTTTTCATTTCGCGCTCTATTAGATACTAGCAATAACGGGTGATAAGCATCAACTAATTCTAGTTCTCGATGTTCTACCATAATAGGTAAAAGAGCATTGATGGATTGTGCATATCGAGACTTTCCCGCGATAATGTCTGTGTGAGTTAAATAATCTCTGTAAATCTTAAATTCTTCCAGAAACGGACGTAAAGTCTCTGTTAGAGCTTTAAGAATACGGTGGATTTCTTCTGCCTCTTCAACTTCTAGTTCAGCAAGCTTTCGCGAAAGCGTTAACACACGTTCTGGTTCGATATAAGAAATGCTTCCCGTTTTAGAACTTCCCATTACCTTACCTTTTACTTTACGGCGGTACATGGCTTTAACGGCTAAAACGCGACGGTTTTCAATCACCGTTTCACGGATTTCATCGAGATAATCCATTTGAGAGTAATGACTGAGTGCTGCGCCAAAGCTACCATTGAGCTGGCCTTTAACACTATTCATTTCTCTTCTTAAGTTTTTAAGATCTGGTGATGCGTCATCTTTAACCTCACCAAAACGATCTAGAACAGCGTCTACTGCTTGTGGTACATATTCATTCTTTTCTATCTTCTCCAGTCTAGAAAATAGTTTAGGAAATAAAAGCTGCTGCTTTTTAAAGAAGGTAAGATGTTCATTTACAGTACGTGGCAGTACTGCTAGTTTACGAATACTGTCTTTTTCTAACGTCGAATTTTCTATACCTAGCAATTGCAATTCCTTCTCTATAGGGTCAAACCCATGATTAGGTATGCGGTACTCACTAGCATACGATTGTAAATACTCATTTGTATGTTGTAAAGAGTCTTTAACCGCATTGCGATAGGTAAGTGGCTCAAGTAAAAGCATGTTTTTCTTACCATCTGTTGTGGTGCAAAAAGAAGATGCCTGATCCAACACTACGTTGAATTCTAAATCTTGAATGGTTTTATTGGAAATTTTACTCATAATTGTTATACAAAAATACACTAGCACAGTGTAGTAGTCGCAGGTTTTAGAATTAATTATAAGTAAGTTTTATAATTATAACTTAAGGATCTATTTTGATCTGCGATTTACAAATTGTTTTGTGATGTATGCCTTTATTACAACAGCTATTTTTTTAAATTTGAAACTATGGAAGTATCAATTGAAAGCAGCTGGCAAAAAGTACTACAAGATGAATTTAATAGTGATTACTTTAAAGAATTATCTGAGTTTGTAAAAGCTGAGTATTCAAATCAAATCGTTTATCCACCAGCTAGTAAAATCTTTGCGTCTTTTGATGCGGCACCTTTAGATCAAGTTAAAGTGGTCATTATAGGTCAGGATCCTTATCATGGTGACGGACAGGCAAACGGTTTGTGTTTTTCTGTTGCTGATGGAATCGTACATCCTCCATCACTAAAGAATATATTTAAAGAGATAGAATCTGATCTTTCCTTACCTATTCCTGAAAGCGGAAATCTAGAACGATGGGCAAAGCAAGGTGTGCTATTATTAAACGCAGTTCTTACAGTACGACAATCTGATGCTGGATCTCATGCAAAAAAAGGTTGGGAACGTTTTACAAATGCCGTTATTAAAACTATTTCTCAAGAAAGAGAAGATGTTATATTTCTTCTTTGGGGTGGATTTGCAAAAGGAAAAGCAAAGCTTATCGATAAGAAAAAACATCACATCCTTACTAGCGGTCATCCATCACCATTAAGTGCAAATCGTGGATACTGGTTTGGGAATAAACATTTTTCTCAGGTGAATGAGATACTTCTAAAGATGGGTAAAGAGGCTATCCAATGGTAAATGAAGTCATTTAATTATTCTTCTTCATCCGTTTTGGGAATATCATAGATCAGCTCATCTAAAGCGACTTTTCTATCGATAATACCTACAGCACTAAATTCCTCATTAATTTTATCGACTGTAGAGTTCCATAATTGGTCATCACTAAATTCTGTGCGTAACAACCATTGTTGTACATCACCAACCTGTAAATCATAATGCGATGCTATAGTCCGGTCTATGGAAGGTATTTGCTTAAAATCTGCTGTATAACGATTTATGATTGCTAGCATTTTTCCTAGGGCTTCTTCTTTTTCTGAAATACAATCTTGCGTTGCAGCAATAACAAAACTAGGCCATGGTGTAGCGATGGTCTCTAACCTTTTAAATATACCTTGATCGACTATAGGTTGTGTCATGTAACGTTCCCATAAGAAAAGTTGTGCTTTGTTTTGAGAAAGAGCTTCAACAGCACCATCTAATGTGTTTACTAATTCAAAGCTTAGGTCTTCAATATCCCAACCATGTCTTTTGGCCAATAAATAGCTCATCAAATGAGAACCACTACCATATCTACTAATTGCAAACTTACCGTCTTCTAGTTGTTGTGTCTTTTCTGCTTCAATAGTTCCTGGTGCATGAACGCCCCATAATAGAGGAGATGCTACATACACTTGTAAAATACGAGTTGGGTTTCCTGCAATAATATCTTTAACGATTCCGTCTGTAAGAATACACGCTACATCCAGTTCTTGAGTGCGCAGTAATTTACTCATGCGTCCAGTACCTTCTGGAACATCTTGCCACTGTAAATCAATTCCTTCTTTTTCAAAGGCTCCATCTTCTATAGCAAAATGCCATGGTAGATTAAAATGCTCTGGTACGCCGCCTATCTTTATTGTAGTCATAATGAGTAAAAGTCTAACAAAGATAGATTACTTCATCCTAATGTTTACTTAATAATTTGTTGGTACTTGTAATAAATAATCACATAATGTGAATAAATAGGTTCCTTGTTCTGTTCGTGTTTCGGTAAGTATGGTATGTTTGTTGAAGGTAATTACTTATAAATACTTTGAAAAATTAATCTTATGAAATCAATATTTATACTACTGACCATATGTTTTATCACTATTTCATGCACACCAGACGATAATTTTGAAACCTTAAGTGGAGAAGCTAATGTCACATTAAATATAGATGAGGAGTTTAAAACCTTACTTAATGGAGCTGCTTACCATGAGATATATGAAATTACACGACAAGCAAATATTTATAATACGAGTGAAATAACACTTGATAATAGTACAGGAACAGACTTATATTTTTATACATTTAAACCAGCGATGTCGTATGAAGGATCACAGTCGGTGATTATCGTAACAAATGAATTATCAGAAAACTCATCCAATGTGAGAAGAGTTTTAACGACCACCTATAATTTTACGATCCGATAACCATCAGCTTGTCGATCCTATCTAATGATGTTTTTTTAAAAGATAAGAGTATATTTCAAATTGTGATCTAATCTCTTTTTCTTGATTATGAACCATTGTATTATCCTCATTTATGGTATGAACACGCGCTTTTACGTTGTCTGATAATTGAATATTTAAAATATCGTCTAGTTCATTAAAGATATCTTCATCATAAATAGGTGTCAGAACTTCAATTCTTCTATCTAGGTTGCGCGTCATCCAGTCTGCACTACCTGTATAAATAAGAGGAGCTCCATTATTATGAAATTTATAAATACGACCATGTTCTAAAAATTGGTCTACAATACTAGTTATGTATATGTGTTCGCTTATTTTATCTAGACCTGGGATAAGTCTGGAAAATCCTCTAACAATTAACCTTATAGGTACACCAGATTGACTTGCTTTATAGAGTAGTTTGATCATCTTCTCATCCTCGAGCTGATTCATTTTTGCGGTGATACCACACGGTTTTCCTGCAATGGCAGCATCTATTTCATTTCTTATAAGTTCTTCAAAGGTAGAGCGAGTGGTAAAAGGTGATATCAATAGATTTTTTGCTCTAGGAATAATCATATCTCCTTGTAGCACTTTAAAAACTCTATGTAACTCTTTGGTAATTTTATTGTGAGCTGTAAATAGTCCATGATCACAGTAAAACTTTGAAGTCTGCGCATTAAAATTACCAGTACCTATATATGCATATCGTTGTACTTTAGCTTTCTCTTCTCGCAGGATTAGTAACACCTTACTATGTACCTTGATTTTAGGATAACTATAAATGACGTGAGCACCTTTTTCTTCAAAGATGCGTCCCCATTTAATATTGTTCTCTTCGTCAAATCTAGCTTTAGCCTCAATAAAAACAGTTAGTTTTTTACCATTTTCTAGTGCCAGAAGTAGAGCATCTGTTAAAGCAGAATGATCTGCAACACGATATAAGGATATCTTAATATCTAAAACATCTTGATCTGTTGCAGCCTGGTTGATTAAATTTTGCACATAGTCAAAGGACATATATGGAAAATGTACTAGTTGATCTTTTTCTTTAATAACTTTAAAATAATCCTTAGTTCCATGTAAAGACCTATGCTCAATAGGATCCAGTTTTTTAGCTTTCAAGGATTTATTATTTGTTAAATCCGGAAACTTAATGAAATCATCAAAGTTGTGATAATTACCACCGGCAACCATGTCTATTTTTCCTAAACCAAGACTTTTCCTTAAGTTTTTACGAACTTCTTTAGGAAGAGTACTGTCATATAGTAACCTAGTAGGTTGACCATTTAATCGCTGACTTAACGACTCATAAATTTGATCTGCTAGCGTTTGATCTACATCCACCTCTTGTTCTAGATACAACTCTGCATCGCGTGATAATTTAATTGCATAAGCTCTTAAAACATCTTGTTTTTGAAACAATGTTTGTAACTGAGATTTTACAATATCATCTATAAAAGCAATCACATGCGTGCCGTCTTTTACCTTTAATGGGATAAATCTTTTTAACTTATCTGACGGTATATTTACGATGCCATAGTGATGTTCTGACATAAAAGTGACGAGAAAATACAGCTCGCTATTTTCAAGAAACACGCCTGAATCTGTAGTAGCTTTAATCGTTATTGGTTCTATTAACTCTTCTATGTGGTCTTTAAAATAACTCTGTGCTTCTTCATTATAATTCTCTATGAGCTCTTCATAAGATAGCAATTGAATACCATTTTCCTTTAATTCTGGTACAATAGACTCATAAAAGATAGCGCCCAATTCTTCTTGCTGCTCATTTACTTTTAATAATATCTCTTTGAGAATTTTATTGGGTCTTAGGGCAAGCTTCTTTCGCAGTTTCTTTTTTACCTTTTTAATCTGGCGCAATTGAGAAACACGCACTCTAAAAAACTCATCAAGATTTGAAGAAAATATACTGATAAATTTTAATCGCTCGTATAGTGGATTTGAAGAATCTTTTGCTTCTTGAAGTACACGGTCGTTAAAGCTTAACCAGTTAAGGTCTCTATGTCTTATGGGATATTTAGTTTGTTTTTTCACATTTGAAAAATACAAACTCTGTTAAAGGATTTGCGTAAAAGCCTTGTTAATTATCAACGATTTGTTGTAAGGTAAATGTTATCAATTTTTCTACAATCGACTTAGGGTTTTTAGAAAATTCTCCAGTCGCTCTATTGGCTAAAATAGCATTTAAAGATACGGCACGATGTCCTAACAGACTGGACATAGCATAGATTCCCGCAGTTTCCATCTCGAGATTTGTTAATTTTTCTCCATCATAGTTAAATGATTCAATACTCGAATTTAAATGAAGATGAGCAGGCTTCAATCGCAACTGTCTACTTTGCGGACCATAAAATCCTACGTTAGTAATCGTATTTCCTATTAATACTTCATCGCTTTTAAAAATTTCAGCAAGTTGTAGATCGCAATTCACAGTATAAGGTCTTGCTGCTAGTTCTGATAGATGTAATTGTTCTGCCACCGCTTTCGCGAAAGCGGAATCACCACCATCATTGTCATACCAGTGAAATAAAGTATCAAAACCAATTCCTCGCTGTGATAATAGGAAAGAATCCACTGGAATATCAGATTGTACAGCTCCAGAAGTTCCAACTCGAATAATATCTAATTGTGTCAATTGCGATTTAATGGTGCGTGTTTCAAAATCAATATTAACTAACGCGTCTAGTTCATTAAACACAATATCTATGTTATCAGTACCGATACCAGTGGATACGACACTAATACGTTTACCTTTTAAAGTACCCGTGTGCGTGTGAAACTCGCGTTTCCCTACACGGTGCTCAATGGTGTCAAAGTGTTTTGAAACTTCACCTACACGATCTGGATCACCTACCGTTATAATGGTGTGTGCTAGTTGATGCGGCTGTAAGTTGAGATGATAGATGCTTCCATCATCGTTTAATATAAGTTCTGATGCTTCTAGAGACATAATTAAAAAGTCATTGCGATTACTGAAATTTCAACGTTTACATACTTAGGTAGATTAGCTACTTCTACCGTTTCTCTGGCAGGTGCAGTAGCTTCATTAAAATAACTGCCGTATACTTCATTAACTATCGCAAAATTGCTCATATCACTCAAAAAAATGGATGTCTTTATCACATTTTCAAAGGTCATATCAACTTGTTTTAATAAACTTTCTAGGTGTTTCATCACTAGATGAGTTTCTTCTTTAAGGTCATCTATTTTTAATTCTCCAGTTGCTGGGTCGATAGCGATCTGTCCACTAGTATATAAAGTTTTTTGATGTGGTGTGTCTACGAGTACAGCTTGATTATAAGGTCCTATAGGACTAGGAGCAAGGTCTGTGTATATGATTTTTTTCATTAGATAAATATAGTTAAAAATAGGAGTAGAGGCGCGTTCTAGAACTGCGGATCTGGTTGCTTACGTTGATCCCACTTAATGTCACTTAATGCACCAGATTTAATACCAATAAAGAAGAACCAGCTGTTTTGCGGTCCTATAGGAGTCCAGTTAAAACTTAATCTCCAGCTTTCTAGGTCTCGGTTAAAACGCAATGTGGTAAAGGATACACCTTTATTTGCAAAATCATAACCTGTATTACCACCGACACTCCATCGTGGAGATAGTTCTACATCACCAGATACCATTAAAGACTGATTGTTGATTTCATTTTGTCTTTGCGCATTATTATAGGTCATCGTGTAAGCAAAGTTCAAATTCCATGGTATTTTGAAACGATATCTAGTTTTGTCTATATCAACGTTTTCTTTTTCAGGTTCTCGTTGATCATAGGTAGTACCGTCGGCATAGTCTATGGATGCTCCAAAGAGATCATCTTCACGTCCACCATTTTGTAAATTTCTATTTTGTAAAGGATCGTCTGGTTTGTCATCCTTTTTATCGGTCTGTTTTTCAAAGTCTGTATTACTCAATCTAAAATTAAATCGAGCACCGGCACGCGTTAAACGGAATAAACTACCACCATTATTGATGTTAAATCGATCGATGCGTTGATTTGTATTATCTAATGCATATGGATCTAAATTTGCATCCAGATTTAAATCTATATTTTTATAAATAGGGATAACACCTCTCAATTGTAAAGGACTCCAGTTTAAAGAATCTCCTGCGAGATTGTAGGATGTGTTAACGTTAAATGATTTGATTAAAGATATCTTTTTGAGTTCGGTTTTAGTAGAATCTCTGTCTCTTACCTTTGCCTCAAGTGTATTTTGAAGACCTATACCTAGACTACTAGAATATACCCTACCAGGCGCATTATAAAGCGTACCTTCAAAACGACTATAAAAACGTTCTTCTTCAGACACGTCTAGCCCTTGCTCATCCAATAATCGATCATAATACTGTTCAAAACTAGGATTTGCACTATAGGTTACACTAGGCCTCATCACGTGTCTTATGGCCTGTATCTTAGACTCTTTATCAGTCGATTTCCAGTTACCATAAACTGTAGTTCCTATACTAGCACCATAGTTATAAGTGCGATATGCGTCAAAACCGCTTACCGTATCGCGTACTGTATTAAACCCACCAGATCCGTTGTCTTCGAGAAACTGTCTATAGGTTTCAAAAACCCATGATTCATCATAACTCGCATTTAAACCAACAGAGAAGTAATTTGCTATTTTAAAATTTGTAGAAATAGGAATGGTGTGACGTAAACCACTTATGGCACCATCAAACATCTTACTGGTTAAAAAGTCATCATCAGTAGTAGCAATACGATTTTCTCCTCTCAAATTGTATTGAAGGTTAATGTTATGGATTAACCCTTTTTTTGCACCTTCCTTAGGTGCAAATGGGAAAACTCTAGACACACTAGCTTGTAAAGTTGGTAAGGTCAGGTTGACTACATCTGTATTGGTGTTCTGGTTATGAGAAACTGTGGTGGTAACATTTACTTGAGGTTCACCAGGAAAAGTTTTTGAATATGAAATAGAGGAACTTAAGTTGTTTACCAGTGTGGCACTTTGATTAACTTGATTAAATGATTGTCTGAAAAATTGACTACTTCCTAGGTTTACACTAGCGCTGAAACGGCTATTAGGATTACTTTTTGCGTCCTGACTGTGTTGCCAGTTGATGTTATAACGATTGGTTTGCTGGAAGTCAGAAAAGCCTCGTTCACTTTGAATTTGATTTTCATATAAAAAACGGAAACTACCATTAAATGCATACCGTTTTCTATAGCTACTCTCGATTCTAGAACCCCAACTACCATTTGTAAAATAATCACCTAATACAGTAAGGTCAACATAATCATTGATGGCAAAATAATATCCACCATTTTGTAAAAAGTATCCTTGATTATTGTTGTTACCAAAAGAAGGAATAATTACACCACTTTTACGATCTGTAGTCATCGGGAAATATGCAAAAGGTAACCCTATAGGTGTTGGAACATCTGCTATATACATATTGACCAGTCCAGTAACGATCTTCTCTCCTGGAACAAATTTTATTTTACGGGCAAGAAAGTAATAATCAGGATTATTTGGGTCCTTAGAAGTCGTGAAAATGGCTCTTTTCATATAGTAAACAGAGTCATTCACTCGCTTTGTTACTTCGGCTTTAACATTAAACTCGCCTTGTGCTGTAATAGAGTTATAAGTAAGAGCCTTGCGTGTGTCTTTATTAAAGATAATAGAGTCTGGTTTAACGACATTTTGTCCTTGAGTAAATATCGGTTTTTGAACATAAACACCTGCTGTGTCAATTACACCGTAGGCAAAAATATCACCGGTATTCATATTCATAATAATCTTACCAGCCTCTAGAGTAATGTCACCGTATATAATTTTTGCCTCATTATAGAGCGTGATGGTATTGTTAATACGGTCAATTTCTTTATAATCTGTTGCACTAGAGATAAGCTTGTGCTCTAGGATAGGTTTACGCTTAGTAGAATCTTTAGGTTTATTAAGTTGTAAAGTGTCTAAATCTATTTCTATAGTTTCTGCAACAGGTTGTTGTGGTTTTTTATCCTCATTCTCAACTGGTTTTTCAGCAGGAATTGGGGTACTGTTATTAGGCAGCTCTTGAGCATGACAGATCAGGCTCGCTGTTAAAAAAACTATTGATAAAATAATGTACCTCTTCAAATAATGCAATCTTCAGTAAACTATATTCGTTAATAGAAATGGTCTGGTTTTTGAAACCTCAAAACTACGTATAATTTTTATGCGTTTTATTGTAATTACGCTTTCGCGAAAGCGTAGTTATCAAAAGCACCTTAACACCTATGAACACTATAATGAAAACGTATATACTTTTAATTATTGCATTAATCACTTTTCCTGTTGTAATTCAGGCAAATACGCCTTTAGATTCTACCATTGTAAGTAGTAAAAAGTTCACTATAGTACTAGATGCTGGTCATGGTGGAAATGATCCAGGAAAGAAAGTAGGAAGCGTAAATGAAAAGGATATCGCTCTCAAAGTGGTTAAGAAAATAGGCGCTTTACTAAATAAAAACCCTGATATTAAAGTTGTTTATACACGTACTACAGATAAGTTTTTAGAATTACATGAACGTGCATCTATTGCAAATAAGGCAAAAGCCGATCTTTTTGTGTCTGTACATTGTAATGCTGCGGCAAATAAAAGTGCCAAAGGAAACGAAACATGGGTGCTAGGCCTGCATCGCAGTGATGATAATCTAGAAGTAGTTCAAAGAGAGAACTCTGTAATTCTATTAGAAGATAATTATGAAGAGAAGTATGCAGGATTTGATCCTAATGACCCTTCGTCATTTGCAGCAAGCCTCTTGACACAAGAAGATTTTTTAGATAACAGTATAGAAATGGCTGCAAATGTGCAGACCAAATTTGAAGAAGCTTTAAAAAGAAAAAATCGTGGTGTAAAACAAGCTGGATTTGCAGTGTTACGATTATCCTACATGCCTAGTGTTTTAATTGAAACTGGGTTTATAACAAATACAGAAGAGCGTAATTTCTTAAATAGTAATGCGGGACAAGATAAAGTAGCACAGTCTATTTTTAAGGCTATTCTTAATTATCAAAAAAATAGGGATATCAATAACTTTGAGGTAGAACCTGTTGATATTGAAGAAGGTAACGGGTCTCAAATTATTGCTCCTAAGGAAAGCGTTGAAAAGGGATCTATCGTTTACATGGTTCAAATTGCTGCAAGTTCTAATGAAGTAGCTGCAAAATCTTATAATTTTAAAAAGCTTCCTGAAATCTCTAGAGAGAAATCAGGCGGTATTTATAGGTATTATACCGGTATATTAAGCAATCTTGAAGCTGCAGTCGAGCTTAAAAAACGCGCCAATAACGCAGGATATGATGGCGCTTTTATAGTCGTTGTAGAGAATGGTGTGACCAGACGTTTATAATGTATTGCTAAATATGTTGAGAATAGGCTACAAAATAGGTAGCTTTATTTAAATTTGTCAAAAACACCGTATCTGTGAAATTATCCAAAGAAGTTAAAGTAGGTATTCTTACCGTAGTAGCGATAGCGCTGTTTATTTTTGGTTACTCGTATTTGAAAGGTAGTAATCTTTTAGAGGATAATAGAGTCTATTATGCTGTCTACGATAATGTTGAAGGACTTACTAAGTCTGCTCCTGTAACTATTAATGGTTTAAGAGTAGGTAATATAGACGATATTAAATTTTTAGATGATAGTGGTAGGCTTATTGTAAAATTTCATGTGAATGGAGAATTCTCTTTTTCATCTGAAAGTACAGCTAGTGTTTACAGTACTAGTCTTATTGGAGGGAAAGCACTGGCTATCGTTCCTAATTTTGAATCTACCGCCATTGCCGCAAAATCTGGAGACACCTTAAAGTCTAAACTAGATAAAGGTTTACAAGGTGAGGTTATGGATCAATTTATTCCTTTAAAAGATAAGATTGAACATATGGTAGTAAGTGCAGATAGTGTGCTAGTTGCGGTTAATAAAACTCTTAATCCTGATGCTAGAGCTGCGATTACTGCCTCATTAGAAGAGCTTAATAAGACACTTGTAGAATTTAAGGCTTTATCTCGCAATGCAAATACATTGTTAGCAGATAATAAAGAAAGTCTAGGGAGAACTATTAAGAACCTAGATGTCACAACAGAGAATTTTGCTAAAATATCTGATACTCTTGCACAAGTAGAAATAGCTGGTACAGTAAAACAGTTAGAGGAAACGATAGGTAAATTTAATACTGTACTTGATAAAGTAAGTAATGGAGAAGGCTCGTTAGGGAAGTTAATGACCGACGACAAACTTTATACAAATTTGGAAAGAGCAACAGAACAAGCAGCAGACTTGTTGCAGGATATGAAGCTTAATCCTAAACGTTATGTCCATTTCTCTGTCTTTGGAAAGAGACCAGGACCATACGAAGAACCAGAAGACCCAACTAAATAATTTTTATACATGGAATACATTCCACAAATCATTTTTGCCCTTTTATTAATCGCTGGTGTAGGTTACTTTACAAGTAACATTCGCAAGATGATACGCAATATCAAGCTAGGTAGAGAAGTTGATCGCTCAGATAACAAAAAAGAACGATGGGCCCAAATGGCACGTATCGCTTTAGGGCAATCCAAAATGGTACGTAGGCCTATTGCTGGTTTCTTACATGTTGTTGTATATGTAGGTTTTGTGATTATCAATATAGAAGTCCTAGAAATTATTATTGATGGACTTTTTGGTACACACCGCATATTTGCACCTTACCTAGGTGGTGTTTATGATTTTCTGATCGGTACGTTTGAAATACTAGCTTTATTAGTATTAGTAACTGTTGTCGTTTTTTGGATAAGAAGAAATGCAATGAACATCAAACGATTCACTATGGGTGAGTTAAAAGGATGGCCTAAAAATGATGCCAACTACATTCTATATTTTGAAGTTGTATTAATGAGTTTATTTTTAATAATGAACGCAACAGATTTTATCCTTCAAACTAGAGGCGTGGAAGGTTATGCTCATGCAGGCGAGATATTTGGATCGTTTCCAGTTTCTCAATTTGTAGCAGTGTTTTTTGAAAACATGGCTGATACTACTCTTATCGTTATAGAAAGAGCGGCATGGTGGATTCACATCGTTGGAATTCTTATTTTCTTAAACTATTTATATTGGTCTAAGCATTTACACATCATGCTTGCTTTCCCTAATGTTTATTTTGCAAAATTAACTCCTAAAGGACAGTTTACAAATATGGAAGCTGTGACTGCCGAGGTGAAACTGATGATGGATCCAGATGCTGATCCATTTGCTGCGCCAGATCCTGCTGCGATGGATGAAGATCCAGCCTCATTAGGAGCTAGCGATATTTTTGACCTTGATCAAGTCCAGCTATTAAACGCATACACTTGTACAGAATGTGGTCGTTGTACCTCAGAATGTCCGGCAAATATTACTGGTAAAAAATTAAGTCCACGTGCCATAATGATGAAGACACGTGATCGACTAGAGGAAGTAGGATCTGTTATTAATAAAGAAGGTGAATGGAAAGATGATGGGAAAAAGCTATTAAATGATCATATCACAACAGAAGAGTTATGGGCATGTACAACATGTAATGCTTGTGTTGAAGCTTGTCCTATTGGTATTGATCCATTAAGTATCATCATGGATATGAGAAGATATCTAGTACTAGAAAATAGTGCTGCACCTACAGATTTAAATAATGCTTTAACAAATATTGAAAACAACGGTGCACCATGGCCATATAACCAGATGGATCGATTAAACTGGGCAGACGAATTATAGTATGAAAGAAAAAAACGAATACCTAGAAGCAAAAAATGATGATGGTTCTTTAGCGAGTCCTATATTACCAGAAGGCGTTAAGAATTATTTAATCGATATTGATGGAACTATTACTGATGATGTGCCTAATGAAGAACCTGAGCGCATGGCAACTTGCGCTCCTTTTCCAGACGCATTAAAAACGCTTAATGAGTGGTTTGATGCAGGTCACGTGATTTGTTTTTTCACCTCTAGAACAGAAGAACATAGAGAGGTAACAGAAGTGTGGTTAAAAAAGCATGGTTTTAAATATCATAGTTTATTGATGGGTAAACCTAGAGGTGGTAACTATCATTGGATCGATAATCATATGGTACGTGCGACTAGATATAAAGGCAAATTTACGCATCTAGTAGAGCAAGAAGTAACAATAGAAGTGTTTAAAAAATAGAAAGATGATGATTTTGCTTTTGCGAAAGCATAGTAAAGATATCTCAACATAACAATTATGAGTGAATTGATAAAAGTACCTACAGCAGCAGAGTTTATAGCTCAAGGAAAAACTCCAGAAGTTTTATTTTGGGTAGGATGTAGTGGAAGTTTTGATGACCGTTCAAAGAAGATTACAAAAGCGTTTGTAAAGTTATTGAATAAAGCTGGTGTTGAATTTGCCGTTTTAGGAGCAGAAGAAAGCTGTACAGGTGATCCAGCAAAAAGAGCTGGAAATGAATTCCTATTTCAAATGCAGGCCATGATGAACATAGAGGTTCTTAATGGTTATGAAATTAAAAAAATAGTGACGGCATGTCCTCATTGCTTTAATACACTTAAAAATGAATATCCTGAATTAGGTGGTAATTATGAAGTTATCCACCATACCTCATTCTTAAAAGATCTTATAGCAAACGGTAAATTAACTATATCTGGCGGGAAATTTAAAGGCAAAAAAATCACTTATCACGATCCTTGTTATTTAGGACGTGCAAACGAGATTTATGAAGCACCAAGAGAACTTATAGAAAAATTAGACGCAGCACTAGTAGAAATGAAGCGCAGTAAGCGCAACGGTTTGTGTTGTGGAGCTGGTGGAGCCCAAATGTTTAAAGAACCAGAACCAGGTAATAAAGATATTAATATTGAGCGCACAGATGAAGCACTAGATACAGGTGCAGATATTATAGCAGCTGCCTGCCCTTTCTGTAACACAATGATGAGCGATGGAATCAAAGCGGCAGAGAAAGAAGGTAATGTGGAGGTTTTAGACATTGCTGAGATGATCGCAAGTGCCGAAGATCTTTAAAATGAACAATAACGAGCCCGATAAAATTCCATGGAAAAATCGAATAGTTCTAGGCTTATTTTCTGGTTTAGTCTATGCAGGAATCATGGCGGCATTTGATTATGCCAGTGATTTACCTTTTCATGAAGTAAAGTTCGTTTTTAGTACATTAATTTTTGGAACATTTATGGCCATTGCTACTCGGTGGATGGTGAAAAAAAAGAAAAAGTAAAACCTGATGAAATTTAAAATTACACTCTTACTATTGTTGGTTACTTTAGTTTCTAATGCACAAAAGTTAGAAGAAGAAGTGCTAGATAAATTATCTAACAGTATATGTACACATCTAAAAGAAGAAGGTGATATGGATAACTTAACCAGTGTTGAAGCCTTGAAGGTCTTCACAGAGAGTATGTTTAAAGCATATGCTACTGATCCAGAGTATTATAAAGAAAATGGATTGGACTTTACCGCTGGTGATGAGGTGCTCGAGGCATATGGAGAACAATTAGGGATGCATATGGTAGTTAATTGCCCGTCATCTATATCATTATTCCTGTCCATGGCAGGTGATGAAGATTTTGAAGAAATGGGTTATACCTCAGAAAGTGTTCCAATGACTTTTACCTTGACAGGTAAGGTTGTAGATTTTTCTAATGAACAATTTTATACCATTAATATAAAAGATGAGACCGGAAGAGTACGTAAGTTCCTCTGGTTAGAATATGTAGAAAATGATCACTTGTTAGAAATAGCAATGAAAAAAAAGAAGAAGTACACCTTTACTTATGTAGAAAAAAACATGTATGATCTGAGGATACAGGAATATAGAAACATGTTAGTACTCACTAAAATAGAAGAATAACTATGCACGCAAATTTTAAAGATTTACCAGAAGAAGCTAGAGTGTGGATCTATCAAGCAAATAGACCATTTACAACAGATGAGCTTAATGAATTAAAGCCTCAAATGGATAACTTTTTACAGCAATGGACAGCTCATGGTAAGGATTTAAAAGCTGGTGTAGAGTATCCATATAATAGGTTTATTGTAATAGGATTAGATCAAACTACAGCTGGAGCAACTGGTTGTTCTATAGATGCTAGTGTACGTTTTATACAATCGATAGAAAAATCTTTTAGGATTGATCTTATGGATAAAATGAATGTCACCTTTAAAAATGGTCAATATGTGGCGCATAAAGAATTAAGCGACTTTAAAAAAATGGCCAAAGCAAAGTCTGTTTCTCCTAACACAATCGTTTTTAATAACCTTGTGACTAATGTAGGTGAGTACCGTGAGCATTGGGAAGTTCCTGCAAGTGAGAGCTGGCACTCACGCTTTTTCTAGTTGATAAACTAGTTTAAAAGTCCGCTATTATTTTCTCTTTATTAACTTAAGATGAAGCGTTAAGTCTTTATCTTGTTGCTTTAGGAACGGTTCTTGAAACCTTTTCCTTAAATGCTATTGTACATTATGAATAGGACACTTTTACAAAGTTTGATTTTGATATTCGCTTTCGCGAAAGCGTATACCTCACAAGCTCAATTCTCTTCTCATGACCCTTTAATTACCAATGATTCTATTGCCCAAATAAAATGGGTTGATAGTGTTTATAACAGTTTGAATCAACGTGAAAAAGTTGGTCAATTGTTTATGGTTGATCTTTTTTCAAATAAAGGAAAAGCCCATGTTGCTGCGGTTAGAAAATTAGTTGAAGAACAAAAAATAGGAGGAATTATTTTTTCTAAAGGTGGACCTCTTCAACAAGCTCATTTAACAAATGAGCTACAAGCTAAGTCTAAAACACCAATGCTTATTGCAATGGATGCAGAATGGGGCTTGAGTATGCGATTAGACAGTACATATGCATTTCCGTGGAATATGACACTAGGAGCAACACCTAGTACACGTTCTAGCTATGATGTAGGTAGACGTATAGGGCAACATTGCAAGAGATTAGGAGTACATATCAATTTTGCACCTGATGTTGATATTAATACAAATCCAGATAACCCGATTATAGGTAATCGTAGCTTTGGTGAGGATATGTATAATGTGACAGATAAATCACAAGCATTTATGAAAGGTATGCAGAGTACAGGAACTTTGGCCTGTGCTAAGCATTTTCCTGGACATGGAGATACAGATCAAGATAGCCATAAAACATTGCCTACTGTGGATTTCAGTGCAGAGCGTATCGATAGTGTAGAGCTGTATCCATATCGTAAACTTTTTAAAGAAGGAATGGCCAGCGTTATGGTTGCGCATTTAAATATACCTAGTTTAGAACCTAGACCAGGTTACCCAACCAGTATAAGTGAGAAAGTAGTTACAGATTTATTAAAAAATAGAATGGGCTTTAAAGGTCTCATTTTTACAGATGCTTTAAATATGAAAGGAGCGTCTAATTTTAGTGAGCCTGGACAGATAGATTTACAAGCTTTTAAGGCAGGTAATGATGTGCTGCTTATTTCTGAAAATGTCCCTAAGGCAATTGATAAAATTATTGCATCATGGAATAGTGGAGAAATTACTGATGAGCGCATAGAGCATTCAGTTAAAAAGATTTTAAAGGCTAAATATGCATCTGGTTTACACAAATATCGTCCTATAAGTACTTTTAATCTTATTAATGATTTAAATACAGAGAGTGATGACGTAGTGTATGAACGAGCTATTTCTGAAGCGGTAACTGTCTTGCGTAATAAAGATTCCATTTTACCACTAAAAAATCTAGAACTTAAAAAAATTGCATATGTTGAATTAGGTGACGATAGTGGAGCTATTTTTCTTAAGGAATTAAATAAATACTCAAAAGTTACACAAGTAAAAGCAACTCAACTAGATGAGTTACTTAGAAAACTAGAATCCTATAATACAGTTATTGTTGGTTTGCATCGCAGCAATGAAAGCCCTTGGAAAGGTTATCAATTGAAATCCACACAATTGACATGGTTGTATGAAATAGCAAGAACGCATGAAGTTATTTTTGATGCATTTGTTAGACCTTATATGCTTGCACAGCTCAATACCATTGAAAACTTTGAGGGTATCTTAATGAGTTATCAAAACAGTGAATGGAGTCAGAAGGTTAGTGCTCAAATTATCTTTGGAGCTAGACCAGCGGTAGGAAGATTGCCTGTAACCGCAGGTAGCCAGTTTCAAGTAGGTGATGGTGTAGATACACCTTACCTGCGTCGTCTAGCTTATGGCAATACGCCTAGCAGTGTAGGCTTAGATACTTATAAACTTTCTAAGATTGATAGTATTGCAAACCATACCGTTAATAGTTTAGGTGCTCCAGGTATGCAAATATTAGTTGCCCGTCGTGGTAAAGTTGTTTATCAGAAAAATTTTGGATATCATACTTATTCCAAAGAGCTTGCTGTTAAGGATGAAGATGTTTATGATATTGCCTCGTTAACTAAAATTATGGGGACCTTACCACTAGTCATGGAGCTTGAAGAAAATGGTGTTATAGATTTAGAAGATTCAATTGGTACTTTAATTCCTGCGCTATCTACTACAAATAAAAAGGACATTACAATTAAATCTATGCTGTCACATTATGCAAGATTACAGGCATGGATTCCTTTTTATAGATATACTTTAGATAGTATAACATCTAGACCGATGTCACAATATTATAGTAGTTCAAAATCATCAGTTTATAATGTAGAGGTAGCACAGAATTTATTTACAAATAGAATTATACAGGATACTATATTCAATAGAATTGCAAATAGTGAACTGAGAAGCCGTCAGGAGTATAAATATAGTGACCTGCCATACTACTTGCTTAAAAAATATATGGAGGATAGGTCTAAAAAAACTTTACATGAATTAACTACTAATCATTTCTATAAAAGAATGGGAATGAATTCTATGGGTTATTTACCATTACAACGTTTTTCTAAAGATGAAATAGTGCCTACTGAAAATGATATGGCATATCGGGGTCAGTTAATACATGGTTTTGTACATGACCAAGGCGCAGCAATGCAAGGTGGGATAGGTGGTCACGCTGGATTATTCTCTAATGCAAATGATGTTGCAAAAATGATGCAAATGTATTTGCAAAATGGTAGCTATGGAGATGTTACTTATTTTAAACCAGAAACAATATCTAAATTTAATACCTGCTATTACTGTGATCAAGAAGTGAGACGTGGTGTAGGGTTTGATAAACCACAATTAGATGAAGTAGGTCCTACCTGTGGTTGTGTTAGTATGACTAGCTTTGGTCATAGTGGTTTTACAGGAGCCTATACTTGGGCAGATCCAGACTCGGAAATAGTATATGTGTTTCTGTCAAATCGTATTTTCCCTAGTGCAGAGAATAGATTTCTTCTATCTGAGAATATAAGAACTAATATCCAGCAAATCATTTATGATGCAATAATTGATTAGTTTTAGTAACCAATTATAAAATAAATTTTAATGAAAATTGCAATAGTATGTTATCCTACCTATGGTGGTAGTGGAGTAGTGGCAACCATGTTAGGGACTGCTCTTGCTCAACGAGGACATGAGATTCATTTTGTGACTTATAAACAACCAGTAAGACTAGAACTACTTGCAAAAAATATTTTCTTTCATGAAGTTAATGTAGAAGAATATCCATTATTCCATTATCAACCATACGATCTTGCTTTATCTAGTAAACTCGTTAATGTCGTGCAAGAATATGATATAGAGTTATTACACGTGCATTATGCCATTCCACATGCATATGCCGGTTACATGGCGCAACAAATGTTGAAGGATTTAGGTATAAAATTGCCTATGGTGACTACCTTGCATGGAACAGATATTACATTGGTAGGTAACCATCCTGTTTATAAACCTAGTGTAACCTTTAGTATCAACAACAGTGATGTGGTCACGTCAGTTTCTGACAGTCTTAAAAGAGATACTTTAGATTTATTTGACATAACAAAGCATATTGATGTAGTACCTAACTTCATTGATATGTCTAATTATAAAACAGAGTTTACAGATTGCGACCGAACAGTGATGGCTTTTCCAGAAGAGCGTATTATAACTCATGTAAGTAATATGAGACCTGTAAAACGTATCATGGATGTGGTGAAGATCTTTGAGAAGATTCAAGAAAAAATTCCTGCTATTTTAATTATGGTAGGAGATGGACCAGAACGATTTGAAGCAGAGGAATATGCCAAATCTAAGAAGTTGCAATTGCAAATTAAATGGGTAGGAAATAGTACTGAGATAGATCGTATTTTATGTTTTACAGATTTATTTTTACTGCCTTCTGAGAAAGAAAGTTTTGGGCTAGCGGCTCTAGAAGCAATGGCAAATAAAACTCCTGTTATATCATCAAACACAGGTGGTTTACCAGAGGTTAACGAAGATGGAGTCACAGGTTTTACGAGCAATGTAGGTGATATTGATGAAATGGCACTAAAGGCTATTCATATTTTAGAAGATGATGCGAGACTATTAAAATTTAAAAACAACGCTTTCGCGAAAGCAAAAGAATTTGACATTCAGTTAATAATACCACAATATGAAAAATTATATAAAAACGTTCTCTCTGCTGTTTCTAGCAATAAGTAGTTTAACTTTAACTACAGGCTGTGGAGGCAAAAAAATAGATACACCAGAAAAAACATTTGGGCTTACTTCTTACTACGATGTAATGCTAGAAGGCAACAATAGTAATCATGAAAATCAAGAGGCTATTATAGTAGTATCTGAAGAAGCCATGCAAGAGATGATGGCGCAAATCAATAGTACTCGCAAACCAGGTTTAAAAATACCTAGCGTTAATTTTAAAAAAGAGGCCTTAATCTTTGCTTATGGAGGTCAGAAATCGACAGGTGGATTCTCTGTCGAAGTTACTGAGGTGCGCAATGAGAAGAGTTTATTACATTTTAACTTTGAGCTCATTAAAGCAGATGGTGACATGGCCACTATGAGTATAACAACACCGTTCAAGATTATAAAGGTGGAACGTGATGATAAAAAAATAACGGCTTCTTTTTAAGAAGCCGTTATCGGTTATTGTTATTTAGATATTTCTTAGAACTGATATCTCAAACCTAATGCGATGTCTAGATCATTACCATCTCTAAAGTCTCCAAAATAAAATTCTGGCCTTACATCGAGCGATATCAATAAAGGAATATCAAAATTGTATTCTATCCCAACTTGCGCTGCTCCAAAAAGAAATGTTTCAGAATCATCGTCAAAATTACCTCTTCCTGGAAAATCGTCATCTAGACTTACTGTTCCTAAACCACCACCAGCACCTGCGTACCAGTTAAAGCCACCTTCAATATTCCAAATCCACTGGTATAAACCTGTTGCTTTAAATCCGTCAAAGTTGTCTCCATCTTCATAACCTAGGTCGATTTCAAGTCTATTGTTATCACTTAAGGCTCTTTGGTAAGATATTTCAGTACCAAAACCATCACCATCACCAGCTCTTATACCTATTGCGTTTTCAGATACTGTTTGAGCATTTGTCATAAATGCTGTGCTAAATGCAATTCCTAGAATCAAAAGTGTTTTTTTCATAATTATTTATTTTGATTCAAATTTACAATGGTTGCTTTGTTGAATGTTTTATATTTTGTTAATTATTGTGAGAATACCTTAAAATTTTAAGATTACCCTTCGAATTCAAAATCATCACCATCACCACCACCATTACTACGACTGTTTTTCTTCTTTTGATTAAATCTATATACAAAACTTAAGTTCACTTGTCTTTCTCTCCATTGAAACTCGCTATCGGTTATAAAATCGTCGGTTATTGTAGTGCTTTGTCTCTTACGACTATTAAATAAATCGCTAACGTTTAAGGATATAGTCGCGTCATCACCCATGATATCTTTACTAGCTGCAAGATTCATAGTGAAAATTCCGTCATTAGTACTTTGTGCGTTCTCTGATGCGCCTCGATAATTTAATCTAGTTTGTAAATCGATACCAGAAGGGATACTAAATTTTTGATTTAATCTAGCAAAGTAGGAAGTATTCTCATTATCAAAATTAGTCCCGTTAAAATCACCATCTGTAGTTGCATGGAATAAATTGAAGTCAGTATTTATAGTCCACCATTTAAAAGGTCTATAGGTAAGTGTTAGTTCATACCCTATACGTTCTTGCGTAGATAGGTTTACTGGTGTACGTCTGATGATAGGGTCTCCATTATCTGTTATCTCACCTGTATCTTCTTGTATGAATTCCCAGTTATCATCACTACGGTTGTAATATATAGAAGTGCTTAAGGTTACTTTTTTCCATCTTCTTAAATATCCTAAATCTAAAGAGTTTGTAAAAGTAGGATCTAAATCTACATTACCTTGAAACACATTAGATTCACTAGATCTACTAGGGAAAGGGTTTAAGAAACGACCACGTGGTCTTCTTACACGTCTATTGTATCCTAAAGTAATATTTTCACCATCTTGGATTTCATAACCTAAGTTAAGAGTAGGGAAGAGGCTGCTATAATCTTTCTTCTCTTCAGTATCAACTGTTTCTTGTCTTATGGTTACATTGGTTTGCTCAAACCTTAAACCAGCAAGGAATGAGAATTTACCATATTCTTTACCGTATTGACCATAAACAGCATTTACTAATTCTTCATAATCAAAGGTGTTATTAAGACCAGCATCTGGCACAAGAGGACCAGTAGGGAAAGTTAATTGTTCTTCTAAGTAAAAGGAGTTACTAATATCGCGGTAATTTCCTCTATAACCAGCCTCAAATTGAGTATCTTCTCCTATAGGTAATACATAGTCAAATTGTGCCGTGGCATTTTGCTCATCTTCCTCACTTAATGTTCTCTCCACATCATTAATCGTATTTGTGGTTGTTTCAGTTTCTAAGATATTTGCATTTTGATCTTCCACTGACGTTGAGTATTGAATACTAGCTGTAATCTTCTGACCATTATCATCAAGATCATTTTTGTAATCTAATGAATACTGTATTCGCGTATCATCTTCTGATTCTGCTTCAGTACGAGAGGTAGCTTCATTTAGGTTACCATTTGCGTCTAAACGGTCAATAATGTTAGTGTTTAAATCATCGTCATTACCTAAACGATAAACAATGTTTGCTACAATACTAGATTGATCATTAATAAAATACTCTGCACCTAAACTGGTAAAAAAGTTTCGACCTAATCGATCAAATACGCGCTCTTCATTCACAAAACTGTTTTGAGCTGTAGGTGATAAATATTCTGTGCTTGTGGTACTATTACCTGGTGTTTCTCTGTATCTAAAACCTGTATTTGTAAATAAGTTCCATTTCTCACTACGTAAGTTACCATTAAATGATAATCCTAACTGTGGATTATAACCGGTGTCTAATTGCATAGAACCATTAAAGCCTAAAAGCTTGTTTTTTCTAAGTATAATATTCAATATACCTGCTGTACCTTCTGCATCATAACGTGCGCTTGGAGAAGTAATTACCTCTATCTTTTCAATTGCGTCAGATGGAATTTGTCTTAAAGCTTCGGCTCCATTAAAACCAACGAGCGCACTAGGTCTTCCGTCGATTAAAATAGTTACATTGTCATTTCCTCTTAAGGCTACATTACCTTCTACGTCTACAGATACTGATGGTACATTGTCTAATACGTCACTGGCGCTACCACCGCGTACAGTTAAATCTTTACCTATATTATATATTTTTTTATCTAATCGTATATCAACAGTCGTTTTCTCTGCAATAACAATTGCTGCATCTAATTCTGCAACATCAATTTCAAGTTCTATTGTACCATAATCCTTATCGGCAGTTAGAACTTCTGCTTTTTTAATTAAGGTCTTAAATGTGATGTATTCCCACTTCACATCATAAGTTCCAGGAGTTACTTGAATATTGTATTTTCCATCGATGTCAGTTATTCCACCTTGAGGAGTTGATCCTGGTTCAGTGCTTAGTAAGGATACGGTTGCAAATTCCAGAGGGCTTTTAGTAGACTGATCTACTAGAGTACCAGAAATGGTTATCATACCATCGGAATCTGGTTTTTGTGCTATCGCAAGAATAGGAAGGATTAAAATTGCGAGAAATAAGTATTGTAGTTTCATTGTAGTTAATTTAGTTTCTACTAGGACTACAAATCTATCAGACGGTTTAAGCCGTCATTACTAAAGTTAAGTTAACTTAATGTTGGTTTTTTTCTCAAATTTAAATTGACAATTGACACTTAACTACCATGTGACTAGGCTTATAACTCATCGGACGGTTTTTCTTGACCACTTTCCATTAAGAAGGCTTTAAGAAACGCATCGATATCACCGTTCATAACGGCATCAACATTACCGGTTTCGTGACCAGTTCTCACATCCTTAACTAACTTATAAGGATGCATTACATAATTACGTATTTGCGAGCCCCATTCTATCTTCATCTTTCCAGATTCTATCTCATCTCTCGCGGCATTACGTTTTTGTAGCTCAATTTCAAAAAGTTGAGATTTCAACATTTGCATTGCTTTTTCACGATTTTCTAATTGAGATCTGGTTTCAGAATTATGAATAACGATACCAGATGGATGGTGCGTCAGTATTGCTTTAGTCTCTACTTTGTTAACGTTTTGTCCACCAGCACCACTTGATCTTGCAAAATCCCATTTAATATCTGCTGGATTAATATCTATTTCTATAGTATCATCTGCAAGAGGATAAACGTAAACAGAGGCAAATGAAGTGTGACGTTTTGCATTAGAATCAAATGGAGATATACGTACTAATCGATGTACACCGTTTTCTCCTTTTAACCACCCAAAACTATAATCGCCCTCAATTTCTAAGGTTACCGTTTTAATACCGGCTACATCACCAGCTTGAAAATTGAGCTCTTTTACTTTATAATTATTTTTTTGCGCCCACATCATGTACATTCTCATCAACATCTCTGCCCAGTCGCAGGATTCTGTTCCACCAGCACCAGCAGTTATTTGTAAAACAGCACTCATGTCATCACCTTCATTAGAAAGCATATTTTTAAACTCTAACTTTTCTGTGATGTCAATCGCGGCATTATATTTAACCATGACTTCTTCTTCAGTAGCGTCACCTTCTTTAAAGAACTCATAAAGAACTTCTGCATCTTCGGCTAGAGTTGTGGCAGTGTCATAATCTGTAGTCCATTGTTTCTTATTACGCAATTCTTTCATGATCAGTTCTGCGGCCTTTGCGTCATTCCAGAAGTCAGGAGAAAAAGTCTTCTCTTCAAGATTAGTAATCTCGATTTCCTTAGCATCTATTTGTAAATAATCTTTTAAAGCGATAACACGTTCTTGTAACGTTTTGAGCTGATCTGTTGTGATCATATATGGACTATGTTTAATTACAAAAATAGGATTATTATCTGTCTTCTCAGCTATAGCAATAGGTCTATAATATATGAGAACTTACTAGGATGATATGTATGGCAGTTGTTATTTTTATCTCGCTTTCGCGGAAGCGTAATTAATACAGACATGAAAATAGATTTAAGGAGTGATACAGTAACAAAACCTACTGCTGCCATGATGCAGGCTATAATTAATGCTAATGTGGGCGATGACGTTTATAAGGAAGATCCAACAGTGAACCTGCTAGAGCAACGTATTGCAGAAATGTTTGGTATGGAAACAGCTTTATACTTTCCTACAGGTAGTATGGCAAATCAGGCAGCTATAAAGCTACATACGCAACCTGGTGAGCAATTGATATGTGATAAGTATGCTCATGTTTATAATTATGAAGGTGGTGGTGTTTCATTTAATAGCGGTGTTTCTTGTAAATTGGTTGATGGTCATCGCGGTATGATTACCGCCCAACAGGTAGAGGATCATATTAATCCGCCAGATTTTTATCATAGTCCTTTAACGACATTAGTATGTTTAGAAAACACTACAAATAAAGGTGGAGGCGCTTGTTATTCCCTAGATACTTTTAGAGAGATAAAAGCAGTAACAGATAAACATCAACTGGGACTACATCTAGATGGTGCACGTTTATGGAATGCACTGGTTGCCACCAATCAAGATCCTAAGTCGTATGGTGAGATCTTTGACACGATATCTGTATGCTTATCTAAAGGAATGGGAGCACCTATGGGGACTGTTTTAATAGGGAAAAATGAAATAATGAAAAATGCCATAAGAGTACGTAAGGTTCTAGGTGGTGGAATGAGACAAGTAGGGTTTATGGCAGCAGCAGGATTACATGCATTAGATCATCATTTCCCACTATTAAAAGAAGATCATAATAGGGCAAAGCAGCTAGCGATTGCTTTATCTGAAATGAGTGCTGTTATCAAGGTGGAACCTGTAGAAACCAACATTGTTATTTTTAATGTGAATAATGAAGATGCCTTTACAAAATACCTTGATAAGCATCAAATTATTTATAGTGATATGGGGCATGGAAAATTAAGATTAGTTACCCATTATGATTACACTGCAGAAATGCATGAACAAATGTTGGCTGTTTTAAGAAAATTTTAATATATTTATAGTTGTAGAGTCCTGTTTTTATGTAGTTGGTCGATGATAGTGGTCATTTTAACAAACTGTTGTCATTTAGTAGAGAAAATATTCTAGTAAAACTTCTTATTGACTGACCTTTGCAACTCAAATTAATTATTAAAACAAATTAACACCTCAAAAATGAAAAGACTAATACTTTCTTTAGTAGCTGTAGCTACTGCGACTGTAGGTTTTGCACAAGACTTACCTTCTAATCCAGAGCCAGGAAAATGTTACGTTCGTTGTACTACACCAGATGTGTATGAAAATGAAACTGTATCCATACAATCTACACCTTCTTATAAGAAGTTAAGTGTTGTACCTGCAACTTATGAAACTGTAACTGAAAGAGTTCTTGTAAAAGAAGCTTCTAAGCAATTACGTGTTATACCTGCAACTTATAAGACTGAAACTCGTACTTATGTAAAGAAACAAGCAGGATCTACTATTACTATTTCTCCAGCTTCTTTTGGTAAGTCTACTGAAACTATTGAAATTAAGCCAGCTTATGCACAATGGGAAATGAGTTCTGTACCACCAGCAGAGTGTACTTCTTCTAACCCAGATGACTGTCGTTACTGGTGTTATAAAGGTTACCCAGCTGAGTATACTACAGTTTCTGTAACTACTCTTGCAAATGATGCTAGCTTTAACAGAGTACCTGTAGCTGAGCAATCAGGTACTTATACTGTACGTGTAGTTGATCAACCAGCTCGTGTTGAAGAAATCGCTATCCCAGAAGAATATGCTAACATTACTCGTACAATCCTTAAGTCTGATGCTGCTACTACAGAGTCTGTAGTTCCTTCAACTCAACAAACTATTACTCGTGAGAAGTTAGTTTCTAAAGGTGGTCTTACTGTATGGTCTGAGGTTGATTGTGCTCTTGTTGAAGAGAACAACCTTCAAATCAACTGGGCAACTGGAAGTTCTACATTAACTTCAGCTGATAAAGCCGAGATCGATGCAAAGTTACTTTCTGTTCTTAACAACACTCCAGGTTCTAAAGTAGAAGTTGCTTCACATACAGATTCTAGAGGTTCTAAGACTTCTAACCAAGCTTTATCTGAAAGACGTGCACAGTCTGTTGCTAACTACTTAATCTCTAAAGGTATCAACAACTCTCGTATCGTTGCAAATGGTTATGGTGAAAACCGTCTTAAAAACCGTTGTGCTGATGGAGTTTCTTGTACTGAGCGTGAGCACAAAGCAAACCGTCGTACTACATTCCGTTTAATCAACAACTAATCATTGATTAGTAGTCGATAGACTATCAAGTATAAAAAAATCCCGTCTAGTTTACTAGACGGGATTTTTGCTTTTACAATGTTTTATAATTTCGCGGCGATGTTACATCGTTTATATTGTAATTAATATTATTTAAACATGTCCATACCAGGTATATTAGGCATTCCGTCCTTTGCAACCGCTGCTACTTCATTTTCATAAATGTCTTCTGCTTTATTTAAAGCTTTATTAAGTACTAAAATCAGATAATCTTCTAACTGTTCTTTATCTTCTAATAACGCATCATCAATATGAATACTTTTAATGATACGACTTGCTGTAACGGTTACATTTAGTAAATCATCAGATGATTTTTCATCGACAAGAACGGTATCCATTCTTTTCTTTGTCTCTTCAACTTTTTGCTGGGTTTCTTTAAGTTTCCCCATCATACCCATCATATCTCCAAACATAATTTATAAGTTTTAATTGTTTGCAACAAAATTATAACATCCGTTAAACCTCACCTAAATAAGAGGTCTGTTTTATATATTGCAACGTTTTTTAATAAGCACGAATGAAAGAGCATCAAGCACCGATTGCAAAGAAAATACCTCACGTACACGAGGCTCATGGACATCAACGAATCGATAATTACCACTGGATGACACAACGAGATGCTCCAGAAGTAATTAATTATCTTAATCAAGAGAACGATTATTATGAAAAGATGACAGCTCATACTAAACAGTTGAAGGTTGATCTATTTGAAGAAATTAAAAGTCGCATTAATGAGGATGATGAATCAGTTCCTTATTTCTGGAATGGTTACTGGTATTACACTAAAATGAAAAAAGGAGAAAGTTATCCTTTTTACTATCGTAAAAAAGAATCTCTTTCTAATAAAGAAGAGCTGCTTTTTAATGTAAACGAGATGGCAATCGGTCATGAGTTTTTTCAATTAACTGGTATGAGTGTATCGCCAGATAATAAAATGGTTTCTTACGGAGTAGATACTGTAGGAAGACGTCAATACACCATTTATATTAAAGACCTGCAAACTCATAAAGTTATGCCTCAGGCATTAGAGTTAACTACCGGTGGTGCTGTTTGGGATGCAAATAATAACACACTATTTTTTGTTAGAAAAGATGAACAAACTCTAAGAGCAAATCAGATTTTTAAATATAAATTGGGTGCTCATCCAGATACAGCCACTATTGTCTATCAAGAGGATGATGAGATTTACAATTGTTATGTATATAAATCAAAGTCTAGAGAATACATCATGATTAAATCATCATCAACATTAACTGATGAAGTAAGATTTATAAAAGCAAATCAACCTGATAGTGAATTTAAAGTAGTGCAACCTCGTACAGACCAAATTGAATATAGTGTACTACATTACGGTGATCATTTTTATATAATGACTAATAAAGATGATGCGACCAACTTTAAAATAATGAAGACTGAAGTTACTAAACCTGAAATGGAGAATTGGGTAGATGTAATTCCTCATCAGTCAGATGTACTTCTAGAAGATTTTGAAATTTTTAAAAAATACCTTGTAATATCTGATCGTTTTAATGGTCTCAATAGAATCCGTATTAAATCCTGGGATGATACCGTAGATTACTTTCTGCCTTTTGATAATGAAACTTATACCGCATTCACTGGCGGTAATTATGATTTTGATACTGTAAAATTAAGATATCAATATAATTCATTAACCACGCCACCTTCTGTTATTGAATTTGACATGGATAATAGGGAAGAAGAAGCACTTAAAATTCAAAAGGTACAAGACCCTAAGTTTACACCTGATGATTACACATCAGAACGAGTTTGGGCAACGGCCGCCGATGGTGTTAAAGTTCCGATAAGCCTTGTCTATAAAAAAAGTCTAAAGAGGAGTTCTGGTAACCCTTTACTATTATATGGTTATGGTAGTTATGGATCGACAATAGATCCTTACTTTTCAATCTCTAGATTAAGTTTATTAGATCGTGGTTTTATATATGCTATTGCACACATACGTGGAAGTGAGTATTTAGGTAGGCCATGGTATGAAGACGGTAAAATGTTTGCAAAACGCAATACTTTTACTGATTTTATTGCGTGTAGTGAACACCTTATTAATAACAACTACACATCGCCATCACATTTATACGCAAGTGGTGGTTCTGCTGGTGGTTTATTAATGGGTGCCATTATGAATATGGCTCCACAATTATATAACGGTATTCTAAGCGCTGTTCCATTTGTAGATGTGGTCACAACGATGCTCGATGACTCCATTCCATTAACTACTGGAGAATATGATGAATGGGGAAATCCCAACCATAAAGATAGCTATGAATACATGTTGAGTTACTCACCATATGATCAAGTGGCTAAACATGATTACCCTAACGTACTTATCACAACCGGTTATCACGATTCACAAGTTCAGTATTGGGAACCTGCAAAATGGGTTGCAAGGTTAAGAGAACTTAAAACAGATAACAATTTATTGTTATTTAAAACAGACATGACTAGCGGTCATAGCGGTGCTTCTGGAAGATATGATGCTTTAAAAGAGGTGGCGATAGACTATGCATTTTTGCTAGATTTAGAACAAATAGAAAGCTAGCAAAATTTTATGTAAATTTGCCAAGTTTTTGGAATGTTCTGAACGTTCAAAAAATTAAACCCTATTTATGAATAAAGACATAAAAGCTTACGATAGTGTGCTAGATCTTATAGGTGATACTCCACTTATTAAACTATCAACTACAACAGCTCATTATACTGGAGAATTTTTTGCAAAAGTAGAAGCATTCAATCCAGGTCACTCCTCAAAGGATCGAATAGCTCTTCATATCATTGAAGAAGCAGAACGTAAAGGAATATTAAAACCAGGCGATACTATAATTGAAACTACCTCTGGTAATACAGGTTTTAGTATAGCCATGGTAAGTCGCATTAAAGGATATGATTGTATTCTTGCTGTAAGTTCTAAATCAAGTGCAGATAAAATTGACATGCTCAAATCAATGGGAGCAAAAGTTTATGTATGTCCTGCACATGTTAGTGCAGATGATCCTCGCAGTTATTACGAGGTCGCTAAGCGTCTACATGAAGAGATTAAAAATAGCATATACATCAATCAATATTTCAATGAACTCAATATAGAAGCTCATTATAGAAGTACAGGACCTGAAATCTGGGAACAAACTGGCGGACAGATTACGCACCTAGTAGCCTGTAGTGGTACTGGTGGTACGATATCTGGTACCGCACGTTTTCTTAAAGAGCAAAACCCTGATATCGAGATTTTAGGAGTTGATGCTTACGGTAGTGTTCTTAAAAAATATCACGAAACTAAAGAATTTGACTCAGAAGAGATTTATCCATATCGTATAGAAGGTCTAGGTAAAAATTTAATTCCTACCGCAACAGATTTTGACAGCATCGATTACTTTGTAAAAGTTAAAGATGAAGATGCAGCACATATGGCTCGTAAAATATCTCAAACCGAAGGCCTTTTTGTTGGGTATACTAGTGGTGCAGCAATGCAGGCAGTAAAACTTCTCAATGACGAAGGGCGATTTGATGAGAACTCTAAAGTAGTCATCATTTTTCCTGATCATGGCTCACGTTACATGAGTAAAATTTATAATGATCAGTGGATGCAGGATCAAGGCTTTTTTGACTCTAAATCGACGGCTACAGAGCAGCATATAGAGTACATTAAGTAATCTTAATATTTTTTTCACATAACATAAGCCACTGTCTTTTAATAAGATAGTGGCTTTTTTTTATGCTTTCGCGAAAGCGTAAAAACTAACACATGTTAACTATCTATTTATCAACAGTTTATTGTTATAAACTTATTTCCTATGCATGCATAATGAATGGTCAATTTGCGTTTAGAATTGTATCTTTGCATGTTTAAAATATTCTTATGAAGGATTTATTTGATAAAATATACAAGGATAAAGGACCATTGGGTAAATGGGCTTCTGTGGCCGAAGGTTATTTTGTGTTTCCAAAGCTAGAAGGTCCGATTGCAAATCGTATGCAGTTTAAAGGTAGAGAAGTAATTACCTGGAGTGTGAATGATTACCTAGGGTTAGCAAATCATCCTGAAGTACGTAAAGTAGATGCAGAGGCTGGTGCTCAATTTGGTAGTGCTTATCCTATGGGTGCTCGTATGATGAGTGGTCATACAGATTTACATGAACAATTACAAAATGAGCTGGCTGCATTTGTACAAAAAGAAGCAGCTTATTTATTGAACTTTGGTTACCAAGGTATGGTGTCTACGGTAGATGCATTAGTATCTAAAGATGATGTTATTGTATATGATGTGGATGCTCATGCTTGTATCATAGATGGTGTTAGATTACACCATGGTAAGCGTTTTACCTATAAGCACAATGATATTGAAAGTATAGAAAAGAATTTACAACGTGCTACTAAAATTGCAGAACAAACTGGTGGTGGAATTCTTGTGATTTCTGAAGGTGTATTCGGTATGCGAGGTGAGCAAGGTCGCTTAAAAGAAATTGTTGCCCTTAAGAAAAAGTATAATTTCCGTTTATTTGTTGACGATGCACATGGTTTTGGTACCTTAGGTAAAACTGGTGCTGGAGCAGGAGAAGAGCAAGGAGTACAAGATGAAATTGATGTTTATTTTGCAACTTTTGCAAAGTCTCTAGCGAGTACGGGTGCTTTTATAGCAGCAGACAAAGAAATCATTGATTACTTAAAGTATAATTTAAGATCTCAGATGTTTGCAAAATCATTACAATCACAATTGGTTGTAGGTGCTTTAAAGCGTCTAGATATGTTACGTACCATGCCAGAACTTAAAGAAAAGTTATGGGTAAATGTTAACGCACTACAAAACGGATTAAAAGAAAGAGGTTTTGACATAGGGACAACACAATCTTGTGTGACTCCAGTTTATCTTAAAGGTAGTATTCCAGAGGCTATGGCACTGGTTAAGGATTTAAGGGAAAACTTTGGTGTTTTCTGTTCCATAGTGGTGTATCCTGTAATACCTAAAGGATTGATCTTATTAAGACTGATACCTACGGCATCGCATACGTTAGAAGATGTTAATGAAACACTAGATGCATTCTCTGCTATACGTGATCGATTAGAAGGTGGTATTTATAAAAGGTTAAGTGCTTCAGTAGCTGCTGCATTTGAATAAATAGATAATTTTACGCTTGCGCGAAAAAATGTTATAAAAAAAGCTCTAGGAAACTAGAGCTTTTTTTGTTGTTTAAAATGACATTACTTTGATATACATTTTTAATTCATGAATATCAGAAAGGTTAATAAATAATCTTAAACTGCAAAATTTTTAAGATGTGATTCAACTTACTACTCTTTATACAACACAGCTTTCTGCATCACAGAAAGCGGATAGTTTTTCACAATGGCACTTTCTTCATTACCTGTCATAGACGTATCTTGAACACGAGCCATGGTAATCATAAACTCCATATAATCATCGTGAAATACTTCTGTACAGTTTAATAGGTTGCCCATTACCTCATAGGTGCTGAACAAAGTTTGATCTGCATATGCCGTTTCTAAAACAATTCCATTATTCTCATCAACTAGGTATAGATTAGGATTATGTGTCTTTTTTAAATTATAAGCTCTTTCAGATCGCTCTTCACCATAGAAGATTTTATATTGATAGTTCAAACTGTCAGTCGTTTCTAATAAGTGAAACTCCATAGGTATGGATTCCTTACCTCTACTAGTGGTAATGTTGAGTTTACCTTTATAAGCACCTAGAAAATCTTGCGGAAATATTTTGTCGGTAGATAGTATGTTTTTATTGGCGGTTAATTGCGATTCTACATTATCGTTATAGACAGTGGTGCTAGATTCTTGCGCCTCTTTACAGCCAACGCTAGAAATTAAAAGTAGTAAAAGGAGTAGTTGTTTCATACCATAAAAATAGGTATAAATGAGGAAATCCCGAGTTGTCGCAATGACTTCTCAGGATTTCCTACTAACCAACCAAAAAACTTTATGAATGTAAATTACTCTAATAATTACCTTCATCTATTAATATTCAAATTGCGTGCCAAACTATTATGCATGCATAATTAATTTATATGCTGACAAATCTATAAAAGAAGAATTCTCAAGAGCATAATGCACCTTGAGAATTCTCACTAACCAACCAAAAACTTTATGAAAGAAACTACTCTTACATTTTCTCTTTCAATTATAACAATTCAATTTGTGTGCCATAAATGGTAAAACTGAATTTACATTTCATAATATGTTAGTCTATGACGAGAGCGGTACCTTACAGTATATATAAGAATTTGAGTAGGTGAGATAAATTACATAATAAACTATTATCCATTACATCATCTTGCTAAAACTTGATATTAGATGTTGGATATCTGATATTGTATAATAATAAAAATTACAGCCATTTTTTCCATTTAAAGAAAGTAAGAAGCACTATAAAGATACCACCGCTCATAATCCAGAAATACTGATAACCGTCCTCCCAACTTAATTCTGGTATATGTTCAAAATTCATCCCATAAATACCAGCTAGAAATGTCAGAGGTATAAAAATAGAAGACATGATGGTTAACACCTGCATGATTTGGTTCATCTTATGGCTTACACTAGATAAATACATGTCTTTAAGTCCAGTATTGATTTCCCTATAGGATTCTATTGTCTCTGTGATTTGTATACAATGATCATAAGCATCATGAAAATAAGTCACGATTTTAGGGTCTATTAAATGACTTTGTTCTTTTAACAATTTACTAATCGATTCTCTTAAAGGATATATAGCACGTCTTAAGGCTAGTAACAATCGTTTATTGCGTTGTACCTTATTAAGAGACTCTTTATCAGGTTCTTCAAAAATTTCGTCTTCTAGGTCATTTAAATATTCACCTATTTGTTCTACAGCAATAAAATAGTGGTCAATTATACTATCAATTAATGCATAAAAGAGATAATCATTTTTGCTGGACCTTATTCTACCACGGCTAGTTTCTATACGTTCCCTAATGTTTTCAAATACATCACCCGTTTTTTCTTGAAAGGTGATTACCGCATTATTTTTTAGAACAATAGATACTTGTTCTTCATTAAGTTCATGCTGCTCAGCATCGTAAGATATCATTTTAATACATTGATAGATACAGTTGTCAAAAAATTCGGTCTTAGGACGTTGAGTCGTATTTGCAATGTCTTCTACTAGTAAATGATGTAGGTCAAAGTCTTTCCCTAACTGTTCTAGTAGTTCAATATCGTGCACACCTTCTATATTAAACCAGTTAACCTGTTCACTTTCGTCACTTACTAGATGAATGTTCTCGTACTTTTTATAAAAAGTTTCATCATAACATATGGTTTCAGTAGCTACATTTCCCTCTCTTTCTAGTCCTACATAGGATATAGTACCAGGTGGTTGAAATACAGAGTTTCTAGATTTGGGTGTAGCTTTACGTTTACGTCTGCGCGCCATAGTTAATGCAATGATGAATAGTAAACTTACTAAAAGTTAATGGGATTATATGATTTAATAATCATGTTTAGAACTATATAAATATTATAGATACGCTTTCGCGAAATCGTATCTATAACATCACATAAACTTTCAAAAGTTAAGCGATTTTTTCTGCAATATGCGGTGCCGTAATGCTCTTTTTAATTTTTGCAACTTCTTCTGGAGTACCCGTTGCCGTTAAATAACCACCATTCATACCACCATCTGGACCTAAATCAATAACATAATCGGCACATTTTACTAAATCCATATTATGTTCTATAACAATAACAGAATGTCCTTTCTCAATCAGTGCATTAAAACTATCAAGGAGCTTGTTTACATCGTGAAAATGCAGACCTGTTGTAGGTTCATCAAATATAAATAGTGTTTTATCTGCTGTTGTTCCTTTTACTAAAAAGCTAGCCAGTTTAATACGTTGTGCCTCGCCACCAGATAGGGTAGAAGAGCTTTGTCCCAAGGTGACATATCCTAATCCTACATCTTGTAAAGGCTTTAATTTTCTGATGATTTTAGAAATTTCAGCTTCTTCAAAAAAGCTGATCGCATCATCAATAGTCATATTTAAAAGATCATCGATATTCTTATCTTTAAACTGAACCTCTAGAACGTCTTTTTTAAATCTTTTACCATTACAAGTCTCACAGGTTAAGGTCACGTCTGCCATAAACTGCATCTCAATAGTAACTTCGCCATCACCTTTACAGGTTTCACATCTTCCTCCTTCAACATTGAAAGAGAAGTGTTTAGGTTTATAGTTTCTTATTTTAGCAACTTTTTGATCTGCATATAGGTTACGGATGTCATCATATGCTTTTATATAAGTTACAGGATTAGATCTTGAGCTGCGTCCGATAGGGTTTTGATCAACAAATTCGACCGTTTTTATGTTTTCAAATTTCCCGTCTATACTGGTGAATTGTCCCGCTTTTTTACCGTAGCCACCTAGTTTTTTGAGAATTGCTGGATATAAAATTTGTTTAACGAGTGTACTTTTTCCACTACCAGAAACTCCAGTAATCATAGTTAGTACACCTAAAGGGAAACGAACATCAATATTTTTAAGATTGTTTTGTCTCGCACCTTTAATGTCTATATAATGTTTGAACTTTCTTCTTTTCTTAGGTAATGGTATTTCTAGATTACCATTTAAATAGCGCGCTGTGAGACTAGATGATTTTAAAATTTCTTTTAAAGTTCCTGCTGCAACTACCTCACCGCCATGAGTACCAGCCTCTGGACCTATATCTATAATCATGTCGGCTGCCTGCATGATTTCCTCATCATGTTCCACAACGATAACTGTGTTACCCAAATCACGCAAATTTTTAAGAACTTTAATTAATCTCGCAGTATCTCTAGGATGCAATCCTATGCTGGGTTCATCTAGTATATACATACTACCGACTAAACTACTACCTAAAGAGGTAGCGAGATTGATACGTTGCGACTCTCCGCCAGATAATGAATTAGACTTTCTGTTAAGTGTAAGATAATTTAATCCAACATCTGATAAGAAATTGAGTCTACTTTGAATTTCTGCAAGTAGTCTTTTTGCTATATCTAGTTCGTTTTGAGATAATTCAACTTTTTCAAAGAATTCCTTAAGGTCTTTAATAGGTTGATTTACTAAATCTGATATAGAAACACCTGCAACTTTTACATAACTGGCTTCTACACGCAATCTTTTTCCTTTACAAACGCTACACTTCGTTTTTCCTCTATAACGAGAAAGCATAACGCGGTTTTGAATTTTATATGCTTTTGCTTCAAGTTCTGCAAAGAAGTCATTGATACCTTCAAAATGCTTATTTCCTGACCATACAAGATCCTTTTGTGCGTCTGATAATTCAAACCAAGGTCTATGAATAGGGAAGTCAAATTTACTTGCGTTTTTAATAAGTTGGTCTTTATACCAGCTCATATTATCACCACGCCATGGGAAAACAGCGTTTTCATAGATAGAAAGAGCTGTGTTAGGAATTACTAACTCTTCATCAATACCTATTACATCTCCATAACCTTCACAGTTAGGGCAGGCACCATATGGATTATTGAAACTAAACAAATGAGGATTAGGCTCTAAGAATTCCATGCCGTCCAACTCAAACTTATTACTGAACTCTCGGTGAGTGCTGCCGTCCATATGTTCTATCATACAAACTCCTTTGCCTTCAAAGAAAGCCGTGTCAATGGCATCTGCAAGTCGATTAAAAAAATCTTCATCATCTCGTTTAATGATACGATCTATAACAATAGAGACTTTATCTGACTTTTTAAAAGAATATTCTAATCCTTCAATACGTTCTACGGTATCATTAATTTTAATACGTGTGAAACCTTGTTGTAGTAAAACGTCCAGTTGATCCTTTACCTCACGTTTACCTTTTACTATGAGTCTAGTAAGCAGTAAAAGTTTAGTTCCTTCATCTTGTGTTTTTACATAATTAACGATGTCTGTAACGGTATCCTTTTTCACTTCATTACCTGAAATAGGTGAATAGGTGCGACCTACACGAGCAAAAAATAGTTTTAAGTAATCATAAATTTCTGTAGTCGTTCCTACTGTACTACGCGGATTTGTAGAATTTACTTTTTGTTCAATAGCGATTGCAGGAGCAATCCCTTTGATATACTCAACCTTAGGTTTATTGAGACGACCTAAGAATTGTCTAGCATAAGAAGAAAGACTTTCTACGTATCGTCGTTGACCTTCTGCATAAAGAGTATCAAATGCTAGTGAGGATTTACCACTACCAGATAATCCTGTAATGACAACTAGCTTATTACGTGGTATTACAGCGTTTAAGTCTTTTAAGTTATGAAGTCCAGCTCCTTTAATAAGTATATTGTCTTTAGGGCTAAGCTCGTCAATGTTTGCAAATAAGGTATCGTGCGTCATATGCACAAAGATAAAACGCTCAACGACCAATAAAAACAATGTATTTCATATAATATGTTAAATTGTTGGGTAGTATTTTGTTGGTTTGGAACAAATGTTGTTATATTTAACCCGTTACTAATTCTAAACAGACTGCGTATAGCTATATAATTACTTTAAATCAGAGATCTTGAACCTTAATTAAGGTCTTAAAGTTTGTTATAGTTATGAAGTTAGAAAACACTACCACAGATGCGGTTCTAGTAACCCAGTACCTTAAAGGTGATGAAAGCGGCCTTGAGGTGCTTATCACAAGACACAAGCAAAGAATTTACAGTTTTATCTATTCCAAAGTATTGGATCGCGATGTGACGGAAGATATTTTTCAAGATACCTTCATAAAAGTAATTCGTACTTTAAAAAGAGGTAAGTATAATGAAGAAGGTAAGTTTCTTCCATGGGTCATGCGTATCGCCCATAACCTAGTTATAGATCATTTCCGTAGAAATAAGCGTATGCCTAAGTTTTCTTCTAGTAATAGCGACTTTGACATTTTTGACGTGATTAGTAATGGTCAAGAAAGTACAGAGAATGAGATGATATCTTTACAGGTGCAGCAGGACGTTAAGAAACTTATTGAAGAATTACCTGATGATCAAAAAGAGGTCTTGATCATGCGCATGTATAAGGACATGTCATTTAAAGAAATAGCAGAATGTACTGATGTAAGTATTAATACCGCGTTAGGTAGAATGCGTTATGCATTAATCAACTTGCGCAAAGTGATTGATAAACACAATATCATATTAACAAATTAAAGGCTTGATTTTATAATAAAGTTTAAAATGCCTCGTTTATATTGAAAATAAACGCAACACATGGCAAAACTTTACAATGAATCAATTCCTGAAAGAGTGACTCCACTAGGACCAAAAGATGACACGGTGAAATTCCTGCTCAACTTCTCAAAAGCATTGAGTGTTATGAAGATAAAGAACATGACGTTTGAGACACTTAACAATTAATTTTTGTTTTCAGCTATAAAAACCCATTGAAACTTTAAGGTTTTAATGGGTTTTTTGATTTAAATGAAGAAATTTTAACATGTGGAGAAATTTAGGTCATAACCGATATTATGAAATTATAACCTATACGTTTCTTCTGATAAGTTCTGTTTAGCGTCTACTTTTTCAACTTCTTATAGTATTCATCTAACACCGTTTTTCTTCCCACAGTTTTAGTAATGATATCCTTTTCTAGATCCCAACCACGCGCAGGACTGTATTCACGACCGTACCAAATAATCTGAAGATGTAAATCATTCCATTTTTCTTCTGGGAAAAGGCGTTTTGCATCTTTCTCTGTTTGAACCACGTTTTTACCGTTGGTCAGATTCCAGCGGTACATTAATCTGTGAATGTGAGTGTCCACGGGAAATGCTGGTATGCCAAAGGCTTGTGACAACACCACCGCAGCGGTTTTATGTCCTACAGCTGGCATAGCTTCAAGTTCTTCATAAGTCTGTGGCACTTTACCATCATGCAAATCAATAATCATGTGTGACAGTCCATGAATTCCTTTTGCTTTCATAGGCGATAAGCCTACAGGTTTTATGATTTCTCTGATTTCATCTATTGACATTCTAATCATGTCATATGGATTATCGGCACGTTCAAAAAGTAAAGGTGTAATTTGATTAACGCGCACGTCCGTACTTTGAGCACTCATTAAAACGGCAATCAATAAAGTATAAGGATCTTTATGATCTAGAGGTATTGGAATTTGTGGGTAAAATTCTTCCAATTTATTTATGATAAAATTGACCTTTTCCTCTTTATTCATTTTTTAAATTTATGCTTTCAACAAAAATACAACTATGACGACATTAAAAGCAGGAGATAAAGCTCCAGATTTTTCAGTACTTAATCAAGATGGTAATACCGTTTCATTATCTGATTTCCAAGGTAAAAAGTTAGTGTTGTTCTTTTATCCTAAAGCGAGTACACCTGGTTGTACTGCCGAAGCTTGTAATCTGAGAGATAATGTATTACGCTTTCGCGAAAGCGGATATGAAATCCTAGGTGCCAGTGCAGATAGTCCTAAAAGGCAATTGAATTTTAAAAATAAATATGAACTTCCTTATGACCTTCTAGCAGATGAGGACCATTCCTTATTGAATGCTTTTCAAGTTTGGGGTCCTAAAAAGTTTATGGGTAAAGAATATGACGGAATTCATAGAACCACATTTGTGATTGATGAAAATGGTATTATTGAAGATGTTATTACTAAGGTGAAAACCAAAGATCACGCAGCTCAAATTCTGTAGTTGAGTAGATTTACAACTTCATAAAAAAAGACCGCTATTAAAGCGGTCTTTTTTATTATTATAATCATATGGTTTGTTATGATGTACCTAATAAATCTACGGTATTACATCCAAATAGATTTTGCTCATCAATAAGGTCAGCAATTCCAGGAGGTAACATTTCTCTCCATCCTTCTTCACCATCTGCAATCATGCGCAATACTTCTCTAGAGAATATATGCATGACTTCTTTATTATAGTCTTCTATATCAATAACGCGACCGTTATATTTAAAGAACTTATAAAGCTCTTTCATACGTGGATGAACTTTTATGTTATCGCTGGTCGTTAATTCACCAGTTTCTGCATCAATCATTGGGTATAGATAGACTCTTAAGTCTTTAAAGAATAATTTACCAAAGGCTTCTAATATCCCACCACTTAAATGTGTATAGTATTTTGTGTCAAAAATATCTACTAGATTGTTGACACCCATAACTAGTCCGATACGCTCTTTGGTATAGTTATTAAAGTACTCAACAAGTCTATAATATTCTTTAAAATTAGATATCATAACTGTCTGCCCTAGAGAACACAATAGTTCTGCACGGTGCATGAAATCTTCTTCATCAATTTCTCCTTGAGCCTTTAGATTAGAAAGTGTTATCTCAAAGATCGTCTCGAGCTTATCTTCTTTAACTTTACCAGACTTTATGAACATGGCCTTTGCAGTTTCATACATATCCATGTTCACTTTTGTAACTGGTCTAAAGCTACCTCTTAATGCTAGGACATTCTTCTTATATAGAATGCGTGCGCTTAATATATTTTTACCGTCTGGACCGAACATGACAGCCTCAGTCATGTCATTACGTAATAACTGTAGGGACATCAGGCGATTGTCCACTTGTTTAAAACGTGGTCCATCAAAGTTGATCATATCTATTTCAATCTTATCCTTATCGATATGATCATATAGATATTTCAATAATTTTTTAGGTTGATCATGTTTATAGAAAGCACCATAAATTAGATTAACACCTAATATTCCTAAAGTAATTTGCTGCAATCGAGCATCAGTTTCTTTAAAACGAACATGTAAAATAATTTCAGAGTATTCTTCTAAAGGAGCTGCTTGAAATTTAATTCCTACCCAACCATGACCTTTATACTTTTTTGCAAAATCAATAGTAGCTACGGTATTTGCATAAGTAAAAAACATCTTTTCTGGATGTTTATCACGTGCAATACGTTCTTCAATAAGGTTAGATTCGTGTTGAAGCATGCGTTTAAGACGTGCCTCAGTCACATAACGGCCATCATCTTGCACGCCATAAACAGCATCAGAGAAGTCTTTGTCATAGGCACTCATGGCTTTGGCAATAGTTCCAGATGCACCACCAGCCCTGAAAAAATGACGTACCGTTTCTTGTCCAGCACCTATCTCAGCAAATGTTCCGTAAATATTACGATTCAAATTGATTCTAAGCGACTTGTTTTTTATTGATGGAACTGATTCAAAATCATTATCTCCAGGTAAGGTAACTCCCATTATGGTGTTGTTATATCGTTTACACAAAGGTAGCAAACCACAACGTAGAACAAAAAAATATAGCTATTTTTAACCTAAAATAGTTCAAGTGAAAATCACAATTTTAGGAACAGGAACTTCACAAGGAATTCCTGTCATAGGAAGTGACCATCCCGTTTGTAAAAGTACTGACTCTAAAGATAAAAGATTGCGAGTAAGTGCTATGATAGAATATAAAGACAAAAGACTCGTAATTGATTGTGGACCAGATTTTAGACAGCAAATGTTGCGACATGATGTAAGCCATTTAGATGGCGTTCTTTTTACACATGAGCATGCAGATCATACCGCCGGACTCGATGATTTAAGACCCTTCTTTTTTAGACAAGGAGAGATTAATTGTCATATGACATCTCGTGTCCACAAAGCGTTGCAGGAACGTTTCAGTTATATGTTTGCTACCGTTAATAAATATCCAGGTGTGGCAGACCTAACGGTTCACGAATTTGAGAATGATTCTTTTATGGCCTCTGGCATTAAAATCATACCAGTACTAGCAGATCATGGATTTATACCTGTACACGGTTTTAGGATCGAGGATTTTGCTTATATGACAGACGTGAAAACCATTAGTACTAGCGAAAAGCAAAAACTGAAAAATCTAGATGTGCTAGTACTTAATATGTTGCGAGAACAAGAGCATCATACACATCTTAATTTAGAAGAAGCTCTAGAATTAGTAAGGGAATTACAACCACAGCGTACTTACTTTACACACATCAGCCATCATCTAGGATTCCATGAAGAAGTAGAGAAAAACTTACCAGAAGGAGTCTATTTAGCCTATGATAATTTAGAAATCAATTTATAATATGAAACGTAACCTTTATTTATACCTATTTATTTTTGCCTCTTTAATAGCATTAATTCTATATGTAAATGGTAGAAATATACAAGAGTCACAAGACCGCGCTTATCGAACATTAGAAGAAAAACTAGAAAACACACAAAAGCAACTAGACGCAGCTCAAGCAGCAAAAGCAGATGCTACTGTGTTTTCACTAGATAATAATGAAGAAGCCTATAATTACTTTGAGTCATCAGGTCTAGATCGTAATAAAATAGAAACCGTGTTACAGGATTACCTACTAGAACAAAACCTTACAGATGGTGGCAATCCGCTTGTTGATTACATAGGTGAAGGACGTGGATATCAAATTAATGATTTACAGGTTTTAAATCACAAATGGTTAATTGCAAATTTTACTGATAATACTAATTGGGGTGAAGTATTGATACAATACAACTTTGACGAGAACAATAATTTATCGATGCAGACTTTAAAAGCGGTACTTTATAATAAGTATCGATAATTAAAGATCTCTTTCTAACCATTCTTTCATGTCGTAAAAATTATCTCTAGCCACGCCGTGTCCTATAGGATAATCTTTAAACACATGGTCAATGTTTAATTTCTTCAAAAAATCTGGAGCCAGTTTTGCCCATGCATAAGGAACGACCTGATCTACTGTTCCGTGAGAGATAAAGTAAGATGGTTGATTTTCGCTTTCGCGAAAGCGAGATTCAAGATCTTCTGGCTGTTCAATCATTTCTTCATTTAAATAACCACTCATGCAAACCACTTTATTGAATAATGCTGGATGAGAAAGGGATAGACCATATGAAAGAATAGCGCCCTGACTAAAACCAAGAATATTGATTTTATCTTTTGAAATAGGGTAGTGAGCTTTTAATTCTTCAATGAATTTAAGTAATAAGGCCATACTTTCTTTTGCCTGATTCACATCGCTAAACTTACCACCGGTTGCGTCAAAGTTAATAGCATACCAAGCTGCACCTTGAGGTACCATATTATATGGAGCTCGTGCAGATACTATAAAAAAGTCTTGAGAAATCTCTGGAGCAAAAGAAAATAAATCTTCTTCATTACTACCATATCCATGCAGGAGTAGAAGTAGAGGTGCATTTTCTTTATTTGCAGGTCTTATGACATGCTTAAGGGATAAATCTGAGAAAGTCTTCATTACTTGATAAAATTAAACCATTTCTGGAATAGTGGACCGACTATAGGTAATTCGTCTTTTTGATTTCGTAAAGCACTAACAAGTCCTAAAACGGCTAAAAGAACAAAGAAGCATATCATTAAAAGAGGTATAATACCCGTAGGGATAATGCTAGAAAAAGTACTTACAATAACTGCAGCAGCTATAATTCCAAACATTTGTCTTAAATGGAAAGCAGCAAATGGTTGATTTTTTCCATTGTTTAGTATTATGGCTACACCAAAAATGGCAATACAAACGATTAAATGAAAAAATAGAAATAGCGCACTTGCATATGCTATGATTGCGATTGATTTACCTGCAGGTTCTTTAACCATTCCAAACTATTTTTTTGTTATTAATAATACCAAGAGCTTTACCTTTTAGTTTATTACCTATAATAGCACTGTTTTTAGAAATTGATAAAATATCTTTTTTCTCAAAGGTGTATTTTACGTCTGGTATAAAAAGACTCAAGTTAGCTAGTTCATCTACTTTAATTTGTGGTCTTTGTAATCCAAAAATTAGGTAACCAGATGTTAAGGCCTTAATCGCTGATTCTGTATCAAGCAATGATTGTAATATACCATAACTACTTTCTAATCCAGTACTACCGTAACTTGCTTGATCAAATTCAACTGCTTTGTGTTCTATGTTCAAAGGTATGTGGTCTGACGTTACTGTGTCGATAACACCGCTCTTTAAACCATTTATTAAAGCGTTTTTTTGTTTCTCATCACGTAATGGTGGTTGGATTTTGAAATGCGTATTAAAGTCTGATAGATTTTTAGTATCTAACAGTAAATGATTAGTAGACACACTACAGGAGATATTAGAATATTTCTTTTTTGCTTCCTTTATTAGTTGTACGCTAGCGGCAGTTGTTATGGTAGGTATATGCAACCTAGCACCCGTATATGCGGCCACTTGAATATCACGCGCGATTTGAACTTCTTCTGCAATTGCAGGTTTTGTTTTAATCCCTAAATGAATGGTCGTTTCATCTTCATTTACCATTCCCTTACCGGCAAGATAATTGTCTTGTGGAAAGGACTGAATGATGCCACCAAAGGATTTTACATATTGCAAACCTACTTTTAGTAAGTTAGTATTCTGTATGGATTGCTTGAAGTCATAGAAAGATATCGCACCAGCTTGTTGCATGTCATACAACTCTGCAAGGTGTTCTCCTTTTTGTTGCAAAGTGAAACTTCCAACAGGTAAAACGGTAACAGCTTCTCCAGATGCTTTCCCTTTTAAATAATTAATACCCGACTCATCTTGTGGATTAGGTTGATTATTTGGGTTTAACATCACTGTAGTAAAACCACTTTTTGCAGCAGTTTCTAATCCATTTTTTATAGTTTGTCGTTCTTCAAAACCAGGTTCTCCAAAACATACACTACTATCGAACCAACCTATAGAAATGTGAAGATTTTCTTTTTCAATGATTCGAGCTTCCTCACTTTCAATACTTGTCCCTATTTGAGAAATCTTTCCATTCTTAATTAAAAGATCTCTTTTCTTAAGATGTAGATCACTACCAGCATCAACTATAGTAACGTTCTTTAATAATATCATTTCAAAAACTTTAAAATCAATAATTCACATATTAAAAAGAAGAGAGCACCGATAACAAAATACCTCCATAGACTTAATACTCCATCTTCTTCATTCAATTTGTATACTAAATCCTCTACGGAATATGCAATATTATTACTGCCTAATTCTGATGCGGTAAAGTAATTAAGCTTATTTTCTTGACGACTGCTATTAAAGCTCAGTGTAGTAATACTTTCATTGTCTTTTATGACTTTATAGTTTCCTGAGTTATTTAATTCATCCTCAACCTCTATTAATACAAAAGATTCAAATGCACGTTGTTTTGGAATTATCGCATTACTTTCGTTTCTTAATTCCAAGATTTCATCACGGATTATCTTTTCTGGTATTGCAATAGAGTTTTTATCTCCTATGTGATAATATAATTGTTGTACTGGTAAACTATTGCGCCCCATATTATATAAAATAGGAACTATTAAAGGAGAATTCTTAAAATTAGAATTTTGATTATTTAATGGAGCTGTAAAGTTAAATACATTGCCTTTTTGAAATAAAAAGCTACTACCATCTTCAAATTTAAGAATCGGATTTAAAGCACTTATAGTGTTTATAGTAGCGTTAACTTTAGGGTATTGAAAGTTTGAAATTTGTTTATTAAATACACCTTTTAATAAAGGATGATTATAATTAATTTCAGTAATACGCTTTTCATTTTCACTAATGTTATCTGTACTTTGAATATTGTTAATAGAGCTATAACCCGATTGATCTAAAGCCGGTATCATTACTAGATAGCCACCATTTCTCAGGTAGGTATTTATTTCTTTAGCGAGATTAACTGATATACTATTTAATTCGTTAAGAATTATTAAGTTTTGTTCCTTTAAAAGGTTGAAGTTTAGATCTCTAGATTTAACCGCTGTAAAGTCAAACTCGTCTTCGGTATAAATCCTTTTTAAAAAATCACCATCAACAGTATTTATAGCTAGTACTTTAATCTTACGATCTATATTGTTACTGATAAAAAGTTCATTGTCAAATGAAAGACTATTGTCTTCAAGGTAAATGCGACCTTGTAAGGGTTGACTAGTTTCAAAATTAAAAACACCTGTATCTTTCAAATTAGTGAGGTCAACACTAGTCTTAGCTACTAGAACATCGTTGTTTTCTAAGCTCAACGTCACTGGATTATTAATGGCTTTATCACTAGTTACTGAAACACTAATATCTATTGAGTTTGTTTCTCTTCTACTAATGTATGCCGTATCAATGGATATATTATTAGAGCCTTCGGCTTCAAGAAATACTAATTCTCTTTTTAAACCTTTAATGGTATCGGGAAAAGTTTCATCAATTTTTTGAAAATCTGAAATAATGATTAATTCCTTTCTCCTCTTATTATCGTTTAATAAGGCATTAGCTTTAAGCTGTATTTGCTCATAACTTAAAGGTTTGGATTGATATTCAGAATTTAATAAATCGTTAGCGACCTCTTTTTTAGTGGTGTTGGTGTAGGTATTACTATTTGTAAAAAGAGTGAATTTTTGATCATTAGGCAATCGCTCTAATAAATCTGTGACAGCTGTCTTAAAAAGCTCTCCTTTTGATCCACTAGATTGCATAGAGTAGGAGTTGTCTAAGTATATGGCAGTTTCTTTTTCTTGGGTAGCGACATTACTACCTGGTATAAATGGTTGAGCAAATGCTATTACAATACAAGCAATCACAGCCATACGTGCTAGTAATGTCAGCCATTTTTTAAGTTGTCTACTCTTGCGTGTTTGAGTAATGAGAGGTTTTAAAAAAGCAACATTTGTAAAAGGTACTTTTGTAAAACGCCTTAATTGAAATAAATGAACAATAATAGGGACGATAAGAAATAGAAGTCCGTATAGTATTGAAGGGTTTTTAAATATCATTTAAATCTAGGATTATTCAAAGATAATATCTTATCTCAGATTCACCTACTTTATTTTGATAGAGTAATGACGAATTCTGTTCCCAATCCAAGTTCAGAATTAACGGTAATCATACCGTTTAATTTTTTGACTAACTTTTGAACTGTGCTCAGGCCTATTCCATTACCACGTTTACCATTACGATCTGGCTGATTAAGAGTTTGAAACATTTTAAAAATCTCATCCTTTTTGTCGTCTGCGATACCTATACCATTGTCTGAAACTTTAATAATATAGTACTCTTCCTTATCAATAATATCTGTTTTAATTTCAATGGTCTTCTTATCATTATACTTTAATGCATTACCAATAAGGTTAATTAAAATTTGCTCCAGAGCACTTTTATTGATTTGTAATTCAATATTGTCCTCTGGTAAAATATAATCGATATCATCTGGTATAGCAAGAATCTCGTGTATATGCTCTAATAATGTATATGCATCAAACGTTTCTTTTTCTTCCACGAGTAACGACTCACTTTCATAGTGTGCTAGTATTTGAGTTACATAATCAGATAAACCAAAGGCAGCATCTTTTATATAATTCAAATAATTTTTCCCAGCCTCATCTATATTACTGCCATATTTTTTTGCAACGATGTCAGTCGTTAAAACCATATTTGCGAGTGGCATTTTCATATCATGAGATACAGTATGGGCAAAACTCTTCAACATCTCATTATTCTCTTCAAGAATAGCGGTCTGTTTTAATAACTCAGTATTTTTTTTATGTAATTCTAATTGTCTTTTTGCTAGATCTGCTACCATTAATAGAGAAGCTCTTTCTTCTTCAGTTAATTTATGAGGTTTATTATCTAAAACACAAAGAGTACCCAGTGGTAGGCCTTGTTCACTTTCTAGTTTAACACCTGCATAAAAAATTAATGGATCAGGCGCATTAACAAACGGATGATCTCTAAATTCTTCTAATTTACGAGCGTCTTCAATCAGGTAAATATCCTCTTCAGAATTAATTGCATGACTGCAAAATGATAATTCCCGAGTGCTGGAATTAAGCTCTAAACCTCTTTGAGATTTAAACCATACTTCTTCCTTATCCACTATGCTTATAAGAGATCTAGGAATTGAAGTAAGACGACATACTAATTCTGTTAAATCATCAAATACTTTTTCTCGCTCTTTAGAAATACCATATTCCTTTAAAGCTTTAAGTCTTTGATTTTCATTCTTATGAGCTATTGCGTTCATTCATTTGCCGGTTAGTGGACACAAAGGTAAACGAAACATTTGCGGTTTAAACTATATTCCTACAAATCATTAAAAACTCCTACACCAAATAATGCAAAGTCATACTTCACAGGATCATTGGGATCTAGTTTACGTAAGTAGGTATCTAATTCTGCGACTGCTTTGCCATCATTTTGCTTTCTCTTAAGCATTTTTAATTTACGAGCAATATTACCGGTATGAACGTCTAGTGGTAAAGAAAGTGCACTCATCGGTATTTGATCCCATATTCCAAAATCTACACCGGCATTATCCTGACGTACCATCCATCTTAAAAACATATTTATACGCTTTGCACTGCTATTTTTCAAAGGATCACTAACATGTTTTTGTGTCCGTGGTAAGTGTTCAATTTCAAAGAATATTTCTTTAAATCTAGAGATAGCATGTTGAAGATGATTTTTTTCTAAATACGCTTTCGCGAAAGCGTTTTCTAAACCATCATATTCTAGTTCTATATTTCTTAATGATCGTATAAAAGTCTTACAGTCCTCACTATTAAAGGTGCGATGCACAAACCCATCAAACCGATCTAAGTCATCAGGTTCATGATTTATTATAAAATCTGCAGGAGCGTGATCCATTAATTCCATCAATTTATTGGAATTATTAATAATAGACTTGCGATTTCCCCACGAGATTGTTGCAACTAGAAAACCTGCAATTTCAATGTCTTTTTTACTTGTAAAAAGATGTGGTATTTGAATAGGATCGTGTGGTATAAAGTCAGGAACATTGTACTGTTCCACTTTTGCATCTAGATATTCTTTGAGCTGTGCTCTATTCATTTGTTAAAAATCTACCATCCTGCATGACTAACTTTCTATCTGCAAGGTTTGCTAGTTCATCGTTATGCGTTACGATAACAAAAGTTTGGTTCAACTCTGATCGCAGTTTAAATATTAATTCGTGTAAATCATTTGCTGTATTACTGTCTAGATTTCCTGTAGGCTCATCTGCATAAATAACTTTAGGATTATTAATTAAGGCTCTAGCAACAGCTACTCTTTGTTGTTCACCACCACTTAAAGCGCCCGGTTTATGGTCGAAACGATCAGAGAGTTTTAAGTAATCTAGTAATTCTTTGGCCCTTTTTATGGCTACATCTTTAGGTGTTTTCTTAATAAAGGCTGGCAGACACACATTTTCTAAAGCACTAAATTCAGGTAATAACTGATGAAATTGAAATATAAATCCCAAAGATTCATTACGGAAACGACTCAACATTTTTGAATTTAACCTGGTAACATCTGTACCGTCTATTGTTAACGAGGTATTTGTATGAAGATCTGGACGTTCTAAAGTTCCTAGTATGTGCAATAATGTTGTTTTACCTGCACCAGAACTACCTACAACGCTAACAATCTCGCCGGTGTTAATTGTAAGATCTACATCTTTAAGTACTTGTAAATCACCAAAGCTTTTATATATATGTCGTGCTTGTATCATGTAAGACAAATGTAGCGAGTTTTAAGCTTTAAACCACTTTCTTGCAGCATTCACATCTAAAAAATAGGTGATGCGCAAGGACAGATTGTGTCGTACTGGTTCCATAAAAAGATTGTCCAGACTTTCTTCAAATTGGATTGCTCCTTGATTATCAAAATTAGAAATAGAATTACGATACAATAAAGAAGCTTCACTACCTGGTGCAAAACGCCATCTATATGATAAATCTAGATTCCACACATTAAAATTAGCATCTGGATTAAAATCCTCTTCAAGCTCATAATCACTATTTTCCAAAGAACCGTCTGATTGCAGTTCTTTAAAATCACGGCTAAAGGTAGCTCGAGACCAAAAGTTTCTAAATGATATACTTAAGGCCTGTCGATTATTAAAATTATAAGTCCCAGTTAATCTATTCTCAACACTATGAGTGTCTCGTTCACTGAGTATAGAAGTGGTATCATCATCAGTTAAAGTGACATAGCTCATTCTGTCATTATTCTTATCCCAGTTTAAACTATAGATAAGTAAGAATTGATCAGAAAAACGATAGCGTGGTGCGATTCTAAAATCATAATTATGCTCTTTCTCATTCAGTCTTTTAAATCGACCAGCTCTTATATCAATTGCAAATTTTTTACGATAATCACTAGAGATAAAACCACCTGTAAAAATTCCTTGTCCATATTTAACGACTAAGTCTTCTATTCTAGATTCAAACTGATCCTTGCGGTCTGTGTAATAATTAAAATCTGCTCCAAACGCAAAACGTTCTTTAGTAATAAAAAACGGATTTAAATTTATTTCAGAACCCGTATGATATCCAGGCGATGCTGCACGTCTATGTCTAGTGCGCAGACTAATTTCATATCTATTAAAAATACCTTTTTGAGTTAACTGCACATAATCCAAATCTGCTGCAAACGTGTGAAAATTAGTTTGAAAGTTTCTTCCTAGATCATTTGGGTTATAATTGCGATCTCTAAAGAAGTGTCCTAATCGAGGACGCCATTTACCGCTGGTTTTTCTCCAATTTGCTTCAGTGGCAAAACCTGTTTCTGTCCCGTCTGGTGTGAAGCGATTGGTCATTTTAACCTCTGCACTTATATTATCAGTTGCGGCCTTATTGTTATGATTAAGAACAATGGCATTTGAATTTGCATCTGTAAAAGAGCCATTGCGCAAGGTACTAGCATTAACTAGGGCGATAGAAGAGTTGTTTCCATATTGCTGGTCTAGTACTAACATATTATAATTAGTTAGCGGTTCTGTCTCTACCTCGCGTCTTGTGCCGTCGACTCTATTTTGTATGGTTGCGTTTGTCTTTTCTGTAATAGCATTAAGAATTCCTATTCCTAGACCTTTCTCTGTACGACCTGTAACCTTAATAGCGTTTAATAATTGAGCGTTTCTAGGATTATTGATGATATCTTCATCATCGAGAACTTCTAGATTTCTAGATCCGCTAGGTCGTTGTCCTATACGTCTAGAGAAAAACAAATCACCTTTTCTAAAAAGGTCTGTTCCTTCTGTAAAGAAGGCTCTATTCTCATTAAAAGTTTGTTCAAATGGGCCCAAATTAAGTACTACCTGATCAAAAGCTACCTGTCCAAAGTCTGGAATTAAAGTGGCATCTAATGTAAATGCATCACTAATACCGTATTTTAAATCCATACCAGCATTAAAGCTAGTAGATTCTATACCGTCAAAACGATCATGTATGACAGATACATATGGATATAGATTTAATCGCAGTGGCGGATCTATATTTTCTATTCCCGTTAATAAGGCATCATATTGTGTATCAGTACCGGTAGTAACATCTATATAATTATATGTATACTCTTCATTAAGTGATTTAATAACACGCAATATTTGAAAACTCCAGTCTTGCACATCTTGTTCTGGAAAACGTAAGGTTCTATATGGAATCTTCATTTCAACATACCAGCCGCGTTCATCAAAAGAGACCTCAGATAAGAAAACTACATTATAGCTAAAATCTTGACTATTACCTTCGGCTATGGCATCTCCTAGAGCATTTGCACTAGTGGCATAAAAACGAGTTTGATTAATCTGGTTGTTATATGTATTAATAAAAAAGCCAAATAGATCTGCTTGCTCAAATACTTGATCACGTTGAGAGAACTGCCTTAAAACAGATTCAGGATTCTCGTCATACATATAACCGGCTACATAAATAGCGGCATCATCATAGGCTACTTTGAATTCTGTTCTGTGTGTGTCCCTTTCGGCGTCACCATTATTAGGTTGTGCCATTATAAAATTACCACCAGTAGTAACTCGATCCCATATTTTATCAAAAGGTTTACCGTCTATTTTGGGTGGTGTAGATATACGAGTAGCTCGGTAAACTTTTCTCGCGATATTGGTTGTGTCTTGTAATGTTGTAGTCGTATTCGCTTTCGCGAAAGCGTAACTAAAAAATAACAATGTGAAAACAATAATTCTGAGCATGACTTTTTATGAATTTCCAAAGCTAAAAGCTAAAAACTATAGATTCATTAAACCCATGTTAATTTAACATATGATTTACAATCTGTAAATTAACTTGCTTAAAAAGCAATCATGAATATAGCAATTCTAGCAGGTGGATGTTTCTGGTGTACAGAAGCCGTATTTCAAAGAGTTAAAGGAGTAGAGGAAGTAAAGTCTGGTTTCTGCGGTGGACATATTAAAAACCCAGCTTATAGAGAAGTCGTAACCCAACGTACCGGTCATGCCGAAGCTGTTAAAATAACCTATGATCCTGAAATTATCAGTTATAAAGAGCTATTGATGGTGTTTATGGCAACTCATGATCCTACCACGCTTAATAGACAAGGACATGATGTGGGGACGCATTATCGTAGTGCCATTTATTATACAAGTGAAGGACAACATGAAATCGCTTTGCATTATATTAAAGAACTCACTGATCAAGGTGTTTTTGAAAATGCAATTGTTACAGAAGTAGCGCCAGCAACACCATTTTATGATGCAGATGACATACACGATGATTATTATAATAATAATCGTTTACAAGGCTATTGCCAATATGTAATCGATCCTAAAGTGCGCAATTTAATGACGCAATATGCAGATCTTGTAAGATAATTATGATTCTACATCGATGACTTGTTTAGGGTCTTCTTTTTTAATAACATAAGTGTAGATCCACGTGATTGTAAATGTAGGGATTACATCTAGTCCTGGAACTAATTCTTCAATAGTGGTTATGATACCAGCGGTTACACCAGTTTTTCCTGGATAAAGTTTTGTCATTAAATAGCCGGCAACGGGTGCCCAACCTATATCGGTAAACTCACCTATACCAGGAATGATATAAGAAGCCATACCGACTAGGTCAAAGATGATTCCGAAAATAAGTTTAGAGCGTTTTGATTCAAACATGTAATTATAATTTAACTACTTAAAGATAGTCAAATAACGTTCCAAAAATGAATCTAGTGTAGTTTTGCCGTGATCAGTTTTAAGAATTCGTTACGTGTTTCTACTTTTTCAAACTGTCCTCTGAAACCACTTGTGGTAGTGACACTATTCTGTTTTTGCACTCCACGCATCATCATACACATGTGAGAAGCTTCAATAACAACGGCAACACCCAATGGTTTTAAAGTATTATGAATACACTCTAGTATATCGTGTGTTAACCTTTCTTGAACCTGTAGTCGACGAGCAAATACATCTACGATACGTGGGATTTTTGAAAGTCCTACAATATGTCCATTAGGTATGTAAGCGATATGTGCTTTTCCAAAAAATGGTAGCATGTGATGTTCACATAAAGAATACAGTTCTATATCCTTAATAATGATCATGTCATTATAGTCTTCTGCAAACATGGCGCCTTTCAGAATCTCTGCAGGGTCCTTATCATAACCAGAGGTTAAGAACTGCATGGCTTTTGCAGCACGTTCTGGAGTTTTAATCAAGCCTTCACGTTCAACGTTTTCACCTATATTTTGAATTACTCCTTTATATTGATTTTTTATATCTTCTGTAACCTCGATATTGTACTCTTCAAAAACTCTGTAGGGCATTATTTAATATTTTTAGTAAAGTTACGTCATATTTGTTTAAGTAAATAAATATTTTGTTAAACATTATTTTGAAGTTTTTATTTTAATAATAAATATTACCAGATGAAAAACCTTGAAATATAGGCTAGTGGAGCACCGATTGTAAAAAGTGATTAAAAACCTTTAATTTTTTAAATAAAATAGAGAGAGAGGTTGTAAAATATATATATATTTGCAACCGCTTAGAAATTAAGTGGTATTAGGTCGCGTAGCTCAGCTGGATAGAGCATCTGCCTTCTAAGCAGACGGTCACAGGTTCGAATCCTGTCGCGATCACAGATTCACAGTATTATTGTGAGCATTCTAAAAAAAGTCCTGATCAATTTATTGATCAGGACTTTTTAGTTTAAATATGTTTTCTAATATTATAAGTTCATTAAAAGAGAATGTATCAATACATAGTATTAGGATTAGCAGCCTTTTTAGGGATCTGTTGAATAGCGTCCCAATGCTCACATATCTTACCTTCCTTATCAAATCTAAAAAAGTCCATGGTCACATATTGATCATCATCGGGCCATATTTGATGTGTGTGTAGTGCTACTAAATCATCTTGTGCAATAGCTCTAACAAACTCAATGGACTTTTGTGGATATTCTATTTGCATTCTTTCAAAATAATCAATAAAACCAGCTGTTCCATCTGCTACATCTGGATTGTGCTGTATATATTGCTTACCTACATACTTTGCTATAGCTTCCTTAGGATTTCCTTCATATGCCATTTTATAAAAAGCGATGGCATTACTCTTGTTAATTTCTAGTGACATAATATTATAATTTAAGTCCAAATCTTGCCAGCATCTTTTTCTCAAAAGCCCAAAAGAATTCAAACTGACCAAAAATCCATCCCATAACTACTAATAGTACTTGATAAATAGGGAAGATAATTATAAGCCTTAATGGCCAGAAAAACCATCCAGACATAGAGTCTCTATCAATTCCTATAACCTCTAATAATGGAGCAGATAGTCTCGCAGATGCTGATCCAGTGATCGCAAACACAATGAATATAGCAATCATTTCCCAACGGTTTTTAATATTCCATTTATTTATTAATTTAGGAAAAACCCACATACAAAACCGATAAAACGCATATGCTAGTACTAGGGTGATTCCATAAATAAAAATATACTCATACGTTACGTCCTCAAAGGTAGAAGGCATGATGCGTGTAGCTACAAAATAGCCACAGCCCAATAAGCCTATAATACCTAAAAAAGGAAAAATGAGTTGCCAGTTACTGGTAATATCCCAGTTTTTTTTGAATGTTTGCATAGTGCAAAAATACACTACCGCAACTTCTGTCCATATCGTTTTTCAAAGAAAAGAAAATAATTATACAACAGATAATTGACTTCATAACCATAATCTACCTTACGATCATAATCGATACGCCATACGTACAGGTCTGGACTATAGTTGATAGAATTGTTAACTCTTAAGTTATACTCTCTTACATAAAAATCATTACGCAGTTCTAAAGTACTTTGTGAATAAAAACCACAAGGTGGTTGTGTTGCCAGCCAAGAGTTAAAGCCTGGTTCTATAATAATAACCTCATACTCTAAACTATCATTTGCAATACGCAATGTGTCCGTTACTGGTCCGTTAGCATTATTATTGTTCACAGTAGGCTGGTATGAGTTGCAGCTTATTATAATTGTGAGCAGTGCTATAAAAAAAAAGGTTGTTTTCATGTGGTAAAAGTACCTACATAAAAACAACCTTGCATGCCATAACTCGTCTATACTATATATGGATGAGCCTATGACCTGTTTCATTGAGTTAAGAATTATTTTCCAAATAAACCTCCTATAAGTCCACCTAGACCGCCTTTCTTTTTATCTCCACCTAGTACCATACCAGCTACATCATCGATGATGCTACCATCACCATCTGCATCAAGAATTTGCTCTATAAAAGATTGATCATGTGAACCAGATTGTCCAAGAACAGATCCTAATAAATCACCTATTCCGTTTTGATCTACATTTGAAGTTTGTTTTTGCTTTCCTATAACACCCATTAAGATAGGAGCAGCTATTTTAATAATCTGGCTTACAGAATCCATATCCATACCACTAGATTTAGAAAGGGCATTTTCTACTTGTGGTTGTTTGGTACCTAAAACATGACCTAATATACCAGCACCATCTTGTAAAAGATCGTCTGGGCTACCAGCACCATCACCAAAAAGACCACCTAGCATATCTAAAACACCACCACTGTGACGTTGATCGCTCAATGCATTATTTAACGCACTAGCACCTTCAGGTGTCGATGCGTTACGTTGCATTGCACCTAGTATTAAAGGCATTGCTTGAGAAAGTACGTTTGCTGTTTTATCTGCAGGTTGACCTGTTTTCTGTGCTGCACCATTAATAAGAGTTTGTCCTATATCTGATTGTAATAAGTCTAATATTGAAGCCATTGTTGTTTAAATTAATTAAGGTTAATAATATGTAAATTACGATATAATAAGACTTTTATGCTTGTTTGGAAGACCTATTTAATTTCGCTTTCGCGAAAGCGTAATTAAAAGCCGATGAAAAGCATGTTATATTTTTGTGTTTTGTGAATTTATCGTCCTTTAACCTTCTTCTTTTTATAACTGGCTATATGCTTTGCGATAACCTCAGAGGTAAGCTCGTTTCCTGCTAATAATGGATAACCTTCCCATACTACTATACCATCTGGGTCAATCAATATAGCATGAGGGATCGCTTTTACTTCTAGAGCTGTTTTCATGCGTTGTTGAGAATCGAGTGCGCTGTAGTATTCTATTTTAGGGTTGCGCTGTCTCAGTACTTTTTCTTTTGATTCATCACTAATGCCAATAACTACCAAGTCATCCTTAAATTCTGTTTGAAATTCATTTAAATCTGCTATCGCTCTTTTACATGGTGCACACCAAGTAGCCCAAAAATCAACTAATATAAATTTACCTTCAGTTTCTGGTTGGTTAGAAACCCATTCTTCTACTACCAATTGCGGAGCAGGTTTATGAAGAAATGATTTTGCCCACATCTTTTTCTTCTGACCATGACACGTAATGCTTAATAATGTAAATGCTATGATAATAAGATGTTTCATAATGTAAAGGCTTTAGTTGCAGAGAATATTTAAAGATACAAAAATGAGAAGTGTAATAGCTTGATTAATTATTTGAGATGATTAGATTATAATCATTAAACCATTAACAAACGTTTAAAAATTTAAAAGTATAATAACCTATAATTAGCCCAAATGATATCGTGAATAGTAAATTAATGAGGTTAGGCTCGGGATGATTGTTTGAGCTCGAGCCAAAATCATAAAAAAGTTCCATCACGACATTAGGATTATGGAAATGATAATAGCACGGATCAGGAAAGAGGACATTGTGTAGCCAGCTGTAATTGAGAACAAACATTAAAACAGCACCTAAAAACATAAAGCTATATTTTAATACAAGCTTTTTCATTTCCAAAATCTCCACCACTTTTTTTCTGCTTTTTCAGTATGATTCTTTTTGGTTTCTGATGAAGCTCTATGGTCAATAAATTTTAAATCATTAAAGTATTTCTTGCCACCTAAAAGGATAACATTTTCATTTAGTAACCACTGTTCGACTTCGTTAACAGCTTCTATTATGGAAGGATAAAATTCATTAATAAGTTGATTTTGCTTAAACGTAGTTAATTCGTTAAAATCATAGGTTCCATATTTCCCAAATGGATAGTTCATATAAAAAGAGTAGTCATAAGCAAGTTTGCTCATAAAGGTATATCCATAATAATCTAGATTATAAAAATTTTCAATGAATTTATAATAATCACCTTTACGCTGCTTTACACAATCTAATTGATGTAATAATGACCAAGTTTCAAGCTGACTTATCGATATTTCTTTAGAAATGAGACTTTTTAAATCATGATAAGCTGTTTCACTTTTATAATTCAAGTCTAAAAAATCAAAATAAGCATCTGCAGATAAATACTCCTTTAGTTCCTCGGATTGATAAACCCATTGTTCAAATTCTGCTATCAACGATTCATTCATCCATACTTTGAATAAATGTTCTTCGATTGAATTAGTGGTGATTGACATAGATTATGAATCTACAATTTAATTATGTTTCTGGAATTACTTTTTTAATTATCAACCTTGATAATCACCTTATTCAAATGTATTTAAAAATAGCTCATAAAAAAAGCGCCCAAGAGGCGCTTTTAGTAAATTATGTAGGGACTGACTACCCTAAATATGACTTAAGGATTTTACTTCTTGAGTTTTGACGCAATCTTTTGATTCCTTTTTCTTTAATCTGGCGCACGCGCTCACGAGTTAAATCAAAAGTCTCACCGATTTCCTCTAGGCTCATAGGCTGCTGATTTCCTATACCGAAGTATAGAGAAATAACATCTGCCTCTTTTTGCGATAGTGTCTCTAGTGCGCGAGTAATCTCAAGTGTAAGAGATTCATGCATCAACTCTCTATCAGGATTAGGCGACTCACCACTACGTACTACGTCGTAAAGGTTAGAAGTTTCTCCTTCTTTAAGAGGTGCATCCATCGATACGTGACGACCTGCGTTTTTAAGAGACTGCTTCACGTCACTTACCGTCATGTCTAGCTCTTTTGCTAGTTCTTCTGGTGAAGGTGGACGCTCGTGCAATTGCTCAAGATGTGAAAATGCCTTATTAATCTTGTTAATAGATCCAATTTTGTTCAAAGGTAAACGCACGATACGTGACTGCTCTGCTAGTGCCTGAAGAATCGACTGACGGATCCACCATACTGCGTATGAGATGAATTTAAATCCACGAGTTTCATCAAATCTTTTGGCAGCCTTTACAAGACCTGCATTACCTTCATTAATAAGATCTGGAAGTTTAAGCCCTTGATTTTGATACTGCTTAGCCACAGAAACCACAAAACGTAAGTTTGCTGTAGTTAATTTCTCAAGAGCTCTCTGATCACCTTTTTTAATAAGCTGTGCAAGTTCCACTTCTTCCTCTGCAGTGATTAAATCAATTTTAGAGATGTCTTGTAGGTACTTATCTAGCGATTTAGACTCACGGTTAGTAACCTGCTTGGTGATTTTGAGTTGTCTCATTTAATGTATAAAGATTAAAAAGTTAATAGTCGCATGACAGCTTTTGCCATACAAAATAATAGTAGCAATAATCATACCAAAACAACTTTCTCTGACACTTATTCAGACCAGTAATAGTGCGAGATACGCTACAATTCATTAGTCGTGATAACGCAGTTTTTGTTACATATATTGTTTGATAATTCTGCTTTCGCGAAAGCGTATACATCAACAGCGCTAGTAATACAAAGACTTTACAATTGATAAATAATTTTTATTTTATTGTTAGAATTGGGTTAAGAATACCTTTTTTGTGATTTCAGAGTACTTTATTTGTTAGTTATTTTTAAATTATGAGACAGGTTACACTCCTTATTATATTGTTGATGTCATGTTTAATTCTGTCAGGGCAAGAGTCTATAGACAAAACAGGTCTGTGGACTCAATACTTTGTAAATAGCAATATAGGTGCTCGATTAAAAGTGGCTGTTGATTTTCAATATCGAACTTATGAAATTCCTGATGATTTTCAACAATTTATAGGTCGTGTATCTATAGGCTATCAACCTAAAAGAACTCAAATTAAATTATATACTGGATATGGCTATTTTAATAGCGGTTCTTTTGGTAGTAGTGACGCTACTAGTTACGAGCACCGCTTACATCAAGACATTTGGTGGGATAGTGAGGTATCGGATTTTTTTGAAATCAAGCATCGTATAAGAATTGAAGAAAGATTTGTAGAGAATCAAGATTTCCGTACCCGTTTTAGATACATGCTATTTGTAAATGTGCCTTTTAATAATAAACAAATTGTCGACGATACCTATTATCTTGCTCTGTGGAATGAGATCTTTATTAATGGTCAGACCAGCACAGGTTTAGGAAGTGTACAGTATTTTGATAGAAACTGGACTTTTGCAGGAATAGGTTATAAGCTTAATGATGACTTTAAGTTTCAGGCAGGCTATATGCATGAATTATCTCCATCGATTAAAAAAGGTCAATTAGTGTTGAGTGTATTTCAAAATATTTAATACAACAAGAATAGATCAAGAACTAAAATAGCATTCCATAATAGTACACGCATCCAGTTCCAGTTTGTTAACTTATTCAATAGTTTTAAATCGGTTGCGTTTTTATCTATATTGGCGTGCATTGGGATAAAAAATATCATAGTTGTTAGCCATGTTAAAGACACTAAAATGGTATATAGGATATTTGGGGCAAGCATCGCTGGATAATACATCCAGAAATACACCATTATAGCTAGCTGTATTATCATCATAGGAGCTACAATAAATGTTATATTACGGGTATAAATACGATGCCAGCTGGATAGTCCTTTATTGCCAAAATATTTAAAACCGGGATATATTAATAGTTGTACCATCCAAATTAGTACAACCAAACCAAAATCTATTGCAAGCCTTATTATTTCAATTCTCATAACACAAATCTATATAATATAATTCTAGAAAGGAAGTCGTTATGGTGGTTAGAAAATTACCATTTGTGAAATAAAATAAGCATGTCTTTTAAAACTGATAATTAGATGAATTTCTTAATCAAATTCATCATTCTTTATCATATAATATCTTCTATATTTGATGCCTGAAATAACGTTGTAGTACTAATAAAATAGCAATGTTTTAAGATATGATAGAGACCGCTAAAAAGATAGAATCCATAAGTGTATTTGACATGCTCAAAATAGGTGTAGGACCTTCGAGTTCTCATACTCTAGGACCATGGCGTGCTGCAAGACGTTTTATTAAAAAATTGCAAGACACTAATAAAATTGCACTTGTTAAAGGTATTGAGGTTGATTTATATGGATCTCTATCATTAACAGGTATAGGTCATGCTACAGACATTGCAGTTATCATGGGATTATTAGATGCAGATCCTGAGACCTGTGAGATTGATCAAATACCTGTAGAAGTTGATTATCTGAAAGAGCATAAGAAACTACAAATAGATGGTGTTCATCTTGTTGATTTTGATCCCAATACTCATATCCATTTTCACAAGAAGTTTTTACCTTATCATCCTAACGGTATGCGTTTTAGAGCGTTTTTAGAAAATGGAAAAATTGTATCAGAAAAATATTATTCTATAGGTGGTGGTTTTGTCGTTCAAGAAGAACGTAAAAGAGCAAAGCAAAAAAGACTGGATTTTGAATGTTTTCCAAGACCTATAGAGAAAGCAAAAGATCTACAAGATTATTGTGATCGAGAAGGTCGTCGTGTATCTGATATCGTTTTAGAGAATGAACTATATCTTCATACTGAAGAGGAAATAGATAAGCGTTTTAAAGAAATATGGGACGTAATGCTAGATTCTATGTACATAGGATGTCATACTGAAGGTACCCTGCCAGGAGGATTAAATGTAAGACGTCGTGCTTATGATACACATTTTAAACTCAAAAAAGGAGCTGAATACTCTGACAAATATGAATGGATTGATGCCATCAGAGCTACTGAAGTAAAATTTAGAGAAATTTTAAAATGGGTTTCTTGTTTTGCGCTAGCCGTAAATGAGGTAAATGCTTCTTTAGGTCGTGTAGTGACCGCACCTACTAATGGTAGCGCAGGAGTTATTCCTGCAGTTATGATGTACTACATGGTAATAGAAAATCATGATGCAGATTTTGAGGATATAAAAAAATATTTACTAGTTGCCGGTGCGATAGGTTCTTTATTTAAAAAAGGAGCAACCATTAGTGCAGCAATGGGTGGTTGCCAGGCAGAAATAGGAGTGAGTAGTGCTATGGCTGCTGGTGCTCTTACTGAATTAATGGGAGGAACACCAGCTCAAGTTCTTATGGCTAGTGAGATAGCGATGGAACACCATCTAGGTATGACATGTGATCCTATAGGTGGACTTGTACAAGTACCATGTATAGAACGTAATGCTATGGGAGCGATAAAGGCTATTAATGCTTGTGAAATGGCACTAGATGCAGACGCTGCAAATGCTAAAGTGCCTCTAGATAAAGTGATCGAGACGATGTGGCAAACTGCACAAGACATGAATACAAAATATAAAGAAACTAGTGAAGGCGGACTTGCTGTTAATGTTGCATTATCTGATTGTTAGAATTGTCTTTCTTTGATATTAATGAATGTGTTATTTTTATGCAGATAAATGCGATTATGTAACATTTCTTAATCTTATTAGACTCATGAATTAATATGACTAATGAACAATTATTATCTCATCAACTTCCTGTAGTAGAACATAGCAATTTTGAAAAACATCCTAGACGTTTTTTAAATAAAAAGTTAGTAGCAAAATTATTCTTTTTTATTCCTGTACTTGCTGGAGTAATTATTCTATTTTTTATGGTAGAGGAATATCCTTGGATTTGGAAAGCTGCAGGTGTTGCTTGGTTCGTATTTTTAATACTCAGTGTTTTTATTTCTTATAAGGAATTCTTTGTTCGTGGATACGTACTACGTGAACATGATATTACTTACAGGCATGGATGGTTATTCCATCATCAGATAACGATACCATTTAATCGCATTCAACATACAGAGATTAATCACGGACCTATCGATAGATATTTTAAGTTATGTGAATTAGATATTTATACGGCAGGTGGATCTAGTAGTGATCTTAGCATATCAGGATTAGATATAGATAAAGCGGTTGCTATAAAAGAATACATTTCTGAAAAGACGGCACAGCATGCTTGATATTTCAAAGCCAACTAGACAAAGTAAACTTTCCATATTATTTTATCTTTTTAAAGGTATAAAAGGTCTGATTGCATTCGTTTTTTTTGCTGCATTTTCTATGCGTTCATGGAATAGTTTTATGGGGATAGCGGCAGTCTCTTTACTAGTTATAATGGCAACTTTAGTGGGGCCAATTGTACAGTATTGGTTTTTTAAATTTCATGTTGAAAACGATGAGCTAATTATCCAAAAAGGATGGATTTTTAAAAAGCGTAAAGCAATTCCTGTAGAGCGTATACAATCCATTAATATCACACAAAATATTGCGCAGCGCGTTCTAGGTCTGGTTGCTGTAGAAATTGATACAGCAGGATCTAAAGCAAAAGAATTAGAAATACCTGCGCTAGATCGACATTTTGCTGAGCAGCTTAAGACATTATTAGGACGAGAAAAACAAAAGAAGGCTGTAGAAGCTAGTCCTATCACTTATGTCGAAACGTCTGATACAGAAGACATCCCTTCTGTAAAAAATGATTCCAAAATTATTTTGCAATTGAGTTTTATAGACCTATTAAAAGTTGGTATAACTCAAAATCATTTGCGCAGTGGTGGACTTGCTATAGGAGTGGTTGTAGGTTTTTGGTATAAAATTAAAGATGTTGTAGAGAATTTTTTTGGTGATATTTTTGAATCTGTAGATGTTGATATTGAACAAGCTGTAAAACAACCAGAAGCTTTCGGTTCATCAATTTTATTAATAGGAATAGGAGCTATTATTATATTTATAATAGCCTCAGTAATGGTGAGTTTAGTAATGTCGATTAATAAGTTTTATGATTATAAAATGGAATTAAAAGATGATTATCTAGAAGTAAGAATGGGCTTACTGAGTAAAAAAGAAATTAAGATTCCATTATCTAAGATTCAACTTTTAGAATTTCATTCCAACCCATTACGCAAGCTTCTTGATTTTAAAACGGCTCGCATTTATCAAGCGCAATCGCAAAACAATCAAATATCTAGTGTAGAAGTCCCGGCATGTCAATCAGTTTTACAGTCTCAATTACAACACCTCATTTTTGAAGATACATTAGAACAGCCAAAGAAAGAATTGTTAGCAAACCCATGGTCTCATGCGAGATTAGATATGTACATCGCTAGTATTTTTGGTTTACCGTTGATTGGTATAGCTATATTTTTTGAGTTTTACTGGGCTATTTTTATACCAGTAGTATTTGTTGGTATAGTAGGAGTCATGGCTTACCAGTACGGTAAGTATAGTAAACTTACCAGAGATGATGATTTTATAGTCTTTTATAAAGGATGGTTATTTAATTCCATCATAATCTCACCAGTTTATAAAACACAAGCGGTTGAGAAATGGCGCAGTATTTTTATTAAACGTAGAGGAGAAGCTCATCTTAAAGTACATACTGCTGGTGGCTCTAGACAACTTAAATATCTGAAAGATGAAGATATTAACGCGATGCAAAACGATATTAATAATCAAGTCATCCAATCTAACAAAAGCTGGATGTAGTCCTTATGGGTACTGTCTAGTGTCTGTAATACCAGCAACCATCCATTTATCATCTATGTAAATTAATGTAAAAACGTTAGTCCCGTTATGTGTGAATCCTTTATTCATATAAAACTCATAACTAGCACTTACCGTGGCAATATCAACACTATTTGTGGTTTTTATTTGAATTAACCGTTCTTCAAAACTTACACTGTCAGGAATTTGAGCAATACCTTTAAGAAAATCATCGACAGTAGTATCTATCACTCTTCTTCCATTACTCTCAGATATGATCAGTGAATTAATTGTTACCTTATCGGCCATCATTTCTCTCATTGCCAGTGTATCTTTTTGATGAAAATATTCAAAAAATTTTATAACAGCATCTGCAGGTTTAACCTTTTCTACTATGCTTACTGTAGTAGTAACGCTGTCTGTAACAGTAGGTTGTTGAGCAAACGCTTTCGCGAAAGCGAGTATCATAAAACCTATCAATAATAAAGAGCTTCTCATGTTGTCCTATTTAGTGTGGTAATATTAGTATTTTTACTAAATATATATTGCCAAAATTATGTCAACTGCAAAAAAAGAGTACAAAAGAATCACAGTAAAATCCCTTACTGAGATGAAACGTAATAATGAGAAAATATCGATGCTTACCGCTTACGATTATACAATGGCGCGCATTATAGATAATGCTGGTGTAGACGTTATTCTTGTAGGCGATAGTGCTAGTAATGTAATGGCAGGTCATGAGACGACTTTACCTATAACGCTAGATCAAATGATTTATCATGCAAGTAGTGTGGTGAGAGCTGTAGAGCGATCGCTGGTTGTTGTCGATTTACCTTTTGGTAGTTATCAGAGTGATCCCAAAGAGGCGTTGCGTAGTGCTATTAGAATCATGAAAGAAAGTGGTGGGCATTCTGTAAAACTAGAAGGTGGTAGTGAGGTTAAAGACTCCATTAAGCGCATATTGCATGCAGGTATACCAGTGATGGGACACTTAGGCTTGACACCGCAATCGATTTATAAATTTGGAACCTATACTGTCAGAGCAAAAGAAAAAGCAGAGGCCGAAAAACTTAAAGAAGATGCTCTGGCATTGCAACGTTGGGGTTGTTTTGCCATTGTTCTGGAAAAAGTTCCCGCTGCATTAGCACAAGAGGTAGCAGACAGTCTTACCATTCCTGTGATAGGAATAGGAGCTGGTAGTGGTGTGGATGGTCAGGTGCTGGTTTCTCATGATATGTTTGGTATGACTCATGAGTTTAATCCTCGCTTTTTAAGACGTTATTTAAATCTTTATGAAGAGATGGGTAATGCTGTTGGTCAATATGTAAAAGATGTGAAGGATGTTGATTTCCCTAACGATAAAGAGCAATATTAACTATCAATAGTGCTTTTTAAAATCTTTAAATCTGCTGGATTTTTAATTCCATTTTCTGCATCATGCATCATCAATTTTAATTGATGGTCTAATGCAGCTTTGTTATCATTACTAAGGTTTTTACATTTTTTCAAACGATTCATCATTTGAATTAACGACATCATTACCGTGAAATCATGGCTGCAGTAATTCCTATATGGCGCAACGATATTATGCATGAAATGATCAAATGGAATAATAGATAGTTTTAAAATGGGTTTGTTATCATTCATGATAATGGAATGATCAGATTTTTTTAATCGTATAGCAAATAGATCTGTAAGAAAGTTAATGGTATTAATAGCGGTTCCAGGATCATTAATTCCCGGAGACATTGCTTTAATACCTATTTCAGTAATTTGTTTAAAGCCTAATACGTAGTTGTCTTTTACAATTTCTGATTCTTGATATAAAAAGTTTTTAAGTATTTCGTCAATTTCCTCTTTGTCTAGTTCTTTATTGCATTTAAACAAAGGACTATCCATGATAAGGTATTCACCTTTATGAAATAATACTTCTAGTTGGATATCATTATCGGCACAATAACTTTTTAAACTTGTAGAGCTTATGTTTTGAATAGTTCCGGACTGTATAGAGTTGTAAGTTTTCCAGTTTTTACTAATAGGAAATTCCTTTTTACCATTATCATGTTCAATTTCCGTTTCTAATTGACTTTTTGAGTTTTGGTATATATTATTAAGAATATTATTGATTTGTATGCTGGTAGAAATACTATGTATAAAGTAAACAAATGCTGCTAGTGCAATTAATGCTGTTATGATACCGATGAGTACTGAAAAACCAGGTATCTGATAATCTTTTCCAGATGGTTCTATACCTATAATGGTTATGATATTGTATATTATACTAGATAAAAATGCCCCTAAAATTACCTGATGAGTTTTGTTAGAAATCAGACTCGGTAGAACTCTAGGAGAATAATTTGTTGCTGCTTGACTCAATAAAAGCATTACCATTGAAAATGAAAAAACTAATATACTAATGCCACCAGCGATAAGTGTGGTTAATATATTTCTTGCCGTTTCAATATCATTAACTACTAATGGGGAAAATGAATTTTGTAAATATCTCGATATACCGATGGATTCTAACCATTTCATAAGAAATGCAAATCCTAATGCTAGAACAGCATATAAAGTAGGGTAGAAGGCAATACTTCCTGTAATAGAATTAAAAAATGATTTTATTCTTAGATAAATGAATTTCATTACCTCAATTTAAGGCTAGATAATATAATAGCTGGTTAAAATAATCACAACTATCCTAATTTGAAATTATAGGTCATTAATCCATACGTGATAAAATGTAAGAAAGGTGGCTCGCCATTGAGCCTCATTGTGTTGTGCTCCTTTTTCTTCAAGATAAGTAACTGTGGCGCCTTTGCGAAGTGTCAAATCATGCATACTCTTCATGTCTATTAACATATCTTTTCCTTCTTCTGTTCCTGCTGCAAAAAAATAATGTTGATTTTTTATTCCTTCAATTTGGTCTATGAGTTGAAAGGATTTTTTGCTCCACCAAAATGATGGAGAAAATATACCTGCTGATTGGAAAAAATTAGGATGTTGAATCGCTGCATAATATGCAAATAAACCTCCTAAAGAACTACCAGCTATGGCAATTTTATTCCTATTGATTTTTAATTCAAATTTTGTTATGGTCTCTGGAAGCGCCTTTTCCATAATCCATAGCAGAAAGTTTTCTGCATCGCCACCACCATATTTTTCATTTTCAAAAGGAGTTAATTCTTCCATACGCAACTCGTTGCCATGATCTATGGCAATCACAATAGATTGCTTATTCTCTGGAAAAGAAGCAATACTTTCGTCTACATTCCACTCACCAGAATAGCTCGTCTGTTCATCAAACAGGTTTTGCCCATCTAACATTACTAATAGCGGTAGTTGATTTGTTTGATAATTATCAGGAAGATATAATCTAACCTTACGATAGTCTTCTTTATACCGGACAGAATCAACAACTACCTTTTGAGCAGAAATAAGTTGAGTAATTAAAAAACAAAAGATTAGTAAAGGTTTCATAGATTAATCAGATTAATTATAGACAGTTACAAATATAGACTCAAATAAATCTATTAAATTGCTAACTGAAAATTAGAAAAATGACTTATACTCTAGAAGAAAAGAAAGCCATATTGAGTGAACTTATTATGATGGCACATGCCGATCAGCACATTAAAAAAGAGGAAATAGCTTTTATTCATGCAATAGGTAAACGACTAGAGTTAGACGAGAAGGAGTTATCACATATGTTGGAACATCCTGAGGAGTTAGAAACTATGATACCCAAACAATTTGTAAAAAGAGTAGTGCATTTTCATAGACTTATGTTGATGATGCACATCGATGGCCATGTAGATGCTGCTGAATTACAGTTATTATATCAGACTGCTTTAAGATATGGGATTCGTAAATCGACTGTAGATACCTTACTCAATACCATGGAAAAGTATCCACATGGAGAGATTCCACCTTCTGAATTGATGTCAATTCATCAACGAAATCATAATTAATTGACATAACGTCATTATTTAATTGAAAAAGCACGACATTATGTCGTGCTTTTTGTGTTGGTATTAGTTTTGTCTAATAGAAAGCAAGTTCAACTTTAAAAATAATAATTATGAAACTTGCACATAGAACAACAACAAACAACTGGTTACCATCATTAATTGATGAAATGTTTACTAATGATTATATGGGTGGCACTGCGCCGATTAAATCATGGAATCCTGCGGTTAATATATCTGAGGCAGATGACAAATTTGAATTAGATATGATCATTCCAGGTTTTAAAAAAGAGAATATTACTATCGAGGTTGATCAAGATGTATTAACCATCTCTTCTGAAGTAATTAACGATAAAGAAGAGAAAACAGAGCAATTTACACGCAAGGAGTTTACATTAAAATCTTTCAGTCGTAGCTTCAATTTGCCAGATACGGTAAATAAAGAAGATATAGCAGCAGATTATAATGATGGTATCTTAAATATTGTACTTCCTAAAAAGGAAGAAGCATTACCACAGCCTAAGCGTATGATTACATTGAAGTAATAACGGATAGAGATTGTGAAATTATAAATGCTGCACAATTGAGAGTTAAGAGGTTTTTTTGGTTAGTTACAAGTCCTTATACTTAACGTAAGGTAAAAAAAATCCCAGCCGATAGGCTGGGATTTTTTGTTGATTGAATTTTTCCATTAGTTATCTCTTATTGAGATTTAACTAAAATATAAGCACTATTAAATCTAACATCTCCTCCTGTATTGCTTGATGTAAATCCTGTTAATTGAATTAAACTAGGGTCTGTGCTTGGATTCCAATTAATCCAATTACTTTCAAATAAAGCTCCAAAAGGAAGAGGAGTTGAAACAAAACTTGTATTAGTTATAGTATAATTAGTTCCATCTGTTACATTATTTGTAGTCAGTTGAAAATTGGCATTTCCTTGTCCAGATGTTACACGAATTATAACTTTTATTTGAAGATTTGCTGATGGATTGATTAATGTAGGGTTAAGTACTGTTTCGCAATTTGATAAATTGAAATCACCAGTGTTTCCTTGAGGAATAACATATTCAGATCCAGCTTGCCATAAACTGTATTGAACAGGAGCAGCAGAATTTGCATCACTCCAACTTGCTGTTCCAGAACCGTCTGTGGTTAAAACTTGACCGGCATTTCCAGAAATAGTAGGCATGTCATATCCGTCGGTAGCATCCTGATTTCTTATGGCAAAACTTCTACCTTGAAACCAACCCGAGTATGAATTTTGTGAGCCATCATTAATAACTGTACTATGTACGCCATATCTTATTCCTGAACTGTTTGTATTTCCTGTTACAGATTTAATTCCATAGGCAGGTCCTGTTGCCGTAGAGTTTCCATCAACGATATTATGAATTCCAAAATTTTCTACGACACTGCTGTTATTAACTAAGACCGTATTTTCGATACCTACATGGCTACCTGTTCCGGTACTACTGATATTTAAAAGAGCACCAGCTTTCTGTCCGCCTGGTGTACTAGTATTGCTCCCGTTGATTAAAGATGTGTTTGTCCCCATTGCTGTACTTGAATTTCTGTTTTCAAGATCCAATAACCTTTTATCTCCTCCAGCAGGTGTTTCGTTTTCTATACTTACAATTGCAGCATTGGATGAGTCTTGCCCAAAAGCTGTGCGTCCGATTCTGTAAGAATCAGAAGATGTATCAACAGTAACATCAGTTGTGGTACCTCGATCATAAAAGGCTCCCGTACCACTAGCACTCAATATATCAGTTACATTTTGAAAAGAGCTTCCATTACTAAAATAGAATCCTGCATTTGCGCCACCTTCAAGATATAATATTGTACCAGATGGTGCTACTGTTGCTGGTAATGCCGTTACTTTAGGAATTATAATTCCATTAAATTCTCCTGCGGCTAAACTAGGTCTAGCCATAATCTCCAAATCAGCAGTTGGAGCAACGGTTCCTATACCGACTTGTGAAAATCCTATAAAGGAAAGTAAAAGTGCGAATAATAATATATTTGGTTTGAGCATGGTGAACGTTTTAAAGTATCTCAATATACTTGAAAACTATCGGTTTACATAGGCTCAATGGTCCTGCTTCTAAGGTTTTATGTTCTTAATCGTGATTTATATCGATATATCGAATAAAAACGTTAAAAACCGATTAAAATCGTTGAAAAAGATTGTTTTTTTAATGAATAAGTAAGTATTAAGCTTCTTTTACTTTTTCTTGTAGCATTTTAATCTGATCTCGCAGTCTCGCAGCCTCCATAAAATCTAATTCCTTTGCTGCTTTCTCCATTTGTTTGCGTGTATCCCTTATTTTTTGCTCTAGTTTATCCTTACTTAAATAAGTAGCTTCTTCTTCAGCAGCAGCTAGATTAAGAGATTTTTCGATGGTATATGTCGCTTCCCGCTTTTTAGTAAGAGCTGTTTCTAAACTTTTCTTGATCGCCATAGGTTTTAAACCATGAGCTTTATTGTAAGCAATTTGTTTGGATCTTCTATATTCAGTCTGGTCTATGGTCTGTTGCATGCTGTTTGTAATCTTATCTGCATAAAGAATTGCTAGTCCGTTGACGTTACGTGCGGCACGTCCTATAGTTTGCGTTAAAGATCTATTATTTCTTAAAAAACCTTCTTTATCTGCATCTAAAATGGCAACTAATGACACCTCTGGTAGATCTAATCCTTCTCTCAATAAATTAACTCCGATTAGTACGTCAAAAATACCACTACGTAAGTCGTGCATTATAGCAACACGTTCTAAAGTGTCTACGTCACTATGGATATATCGACATCTTATAGAAATACGCGACATGTATTTCGTTAATTCTTCAGCCATTCTTTTAGTAAGTGTAGTTACTAAAACACGTTCATCAAGATCAACACGCTTTTGAATTTCTTCTACTAGATCATCAATTTGATTTTGACTAGGTCTCACTTCAATAATCGGGTCTAACAGTCCTGTAGGTCTTATAATTTGCTCCGTATATACACCTTCAGTTTTTGCAAGCTCATAATCTGCTGGTGTTGCACTCACATATAAGACTTGGTTTTGCAGCATCTCAAATTCTTCAAATTTTAAAGGTCTGTTATCCATTGCTGCAGGCAAACGGAAACCATAATCGACTAAATTTTCTTTCCGAGAGCGATCACCACCGTACATAGCACTTACCTGAGGTACGGTAACATGACTCTCATCAATAACCATTAAAAAATCTTCAGGGAAATAATCAAGAAGACAAAAAGGTCGTGTGCCTGGTAATCGTCCATCTAAATAGCGACTATAGTTTTCAATACCAGAACAGTAACCCAATTCTCTTATCATTTCTAAATCAAATTCTGTACGTTCCTGAAGTCGTTTAGCCTCAAGTGGTTTTCCTATTTCTTTAAAATAATCAACCTGCTTTACCAGGTCTTCTTGTATGCTGTGTATGGCATTTTGCAATACATCTGGTGATGTAACAAACATATTTGCAGGATATATGGTGATTTCTTGCCATTGTTCCATCAATCGTCCATCGACAGGATTAAAAGTTTCTATTAACTCAATTTCATCGCCAAAAAAATGAATTTTAAAAGCATAATCTACATAACTCGGAAACACGTCAATCGTATCACCATTGATTCTAAAATTACCTCGATTAAAATCTGCAGTGGTTCTAGAATAAAGGCTTTGAACTAGTTTATGTAATAATTGTGTGCGAGCTATAACTTCATCGCGCTTTAGTCTAATAACGTTTTTCTGAAACTCAACAGGATTCCCTATACCATATAAACAAGATACAGAAGCCACTACAATAACATCACGACGACCTGATAACAGGGCAGATGTAGTGCTCAATCGCATCTTTTCAATATCCTCGTTTATAGAGAGATCTTTCTCAATATAAGTACCGCTACTAGGTATAAAAGCTTCTGGCTGGTAATAATCATAATAAGACACAAAATATTCTACAGCATTATCTGGAAAGAAAGCTTTCATTTCAGAATAGAGTTGTGCGGCTAGTGTTTTATTATGTGAAAGGATTAATGTAGGACGCTGTGTTTGTTGAATCACATTTGCCGCAGTAAATGTTTTACCACTACCTGTAACACCTAAAAGTGTTTGATATTGATCTCCATTATTGATTCCTTCGACTAATGATTTAATCGCTTTAGGTTGATCACCTGTGGGCTTAAATTCTGACTGTATCTTAAATTTCATGTGTTGTAAAAATAAGATTTTTTGAATTCCGCTTTCGCGAAAGCGAAGTTAAAAACTTACCTCTTCAAACTAAAATGTCCTCTAAAAGATTGACCATCATTTAGCACCACCTTAAACCAATAATCGGTACTAGGCATCGGGTTTCCATTGTATGTACCATCCCAACCGATACCTGTAGGAGAGAGCTGTTTTAATAATTTACCAAATCTATCAAATATAAATATTTGTGCATCGGGTTCAGTTTCTATGGCAATTACTTGCCAGTAATCATGAAATCCATCTTGATTAGGTGTAAAAAAGTTAGGTGCTGCAATTATTGTTGCTGGAGCAGTTACTTGATCACAGCCATTTAAAGAACGTACATAAACATCATAATAACCTGGTAATAAATTAGCGAAAACTGGTGACGATTGATAAAAGAAGTTATCGATGCTATATTCCCATGGGCCACTACCGGTAACACTCACTTCTAATCGATTGTCTCTTAAAGTAAATTGTCTTACCTCAATATTGGTAATGACTGTAGTTTCATAATTTGAGACTGTGATGGTTTCTGTATCTGTACATCCATTATCATCTGTAACGGTTACCGTATAATTGCCTGCCGCTTGAACATTTATACTGCGCGTTGTTTCTCCACTATCCCAACTATACTGGTTAAATCCAGGAGTTGCTGCTATAGTGACCACATCATCTACACATTTAGTTATATTTTCAGGTAAATCAACCACAGGATGCGGAAAAACAGTAATTTGTAATGGTTCAATTGTGTAACAAACTTGCTGTTGATTATTTTCTAATCGTGCCCATATCATGGTTGTCCCAGAATCGATATTATTAGGTAGCGCATTAATATTTTGTTCTGCCTCCATCATACTATTGTGATAGCTAATAACAAATGTTGATGGTTGATTGCCTAACACTTGAGCATCCATTGTTGATAAATCAAAATTTTCGATTCCGTCGTTACTCTCATCATCACACAATTCATAATCATTTAAAAGATTAATTTCTGGCTGTTGTATTAGGTTAATGGTAAAGTTATCTATGGCATAGCAGTTCGTATTATTTACATTTTCAATTCTTAACCATATTGATTCGTTGATTGTATTGTTATCATAAAATGAGCTAATCGAATTTGAATTAGTCATTGCGTCGCCCATACCATTGTGATATGAAATATCAAATACTATAGGGTCTTGAGTTCCTAGAGCTTGTAAACCGGCGATATTAAGATCAAAATTTTCTACATTATCATTATCTATATCGCACAAGTACAAATCATCTATATTATTAATTATAGGTAGAGGATTGATAATAATATCGAATGCTGTAGTAGCATAGCAACCGTTTGAGACACTACTATCTATTCTGGCATAATATGTACCACTTATAGCATCATAACTATCTGGTAAAGCATTAAAATCATTTTGTGCATCTGTAAGCGTTTCATGTATGGTCACTTGAAAATCTGTACTGGATTGAGAGCCTAAAACAGTAGATCTAATTGGTACTAAATCTAACGTTGCTATTCCATCGTTGCTCATATCATCGCAAATTATAATATCACTGACTGTATTTGTTACAGGTTGTGGTACTATAGTGATTTCTTTACTGGTCGTATAATTGCCTCTAATTGTATCAATACTCAGTGTCACATTAAAAGTACCAGCACTATTGTAAATATGTGTTGGGTCTGGTAATGTTGATGTGTTATTTAAACCGCTAGAAGGATCTCCAAAATCCCAAATAACGCTGCTGCCAGGACAGTTTGCAATATCATCTGCAAAAAACTGACTAGCGTCTGTTTCACAAGCTTCTATAAAAGAGAAAGACGGATTAAAAAAGGCATTATAGAATGGAGGCAATCCTTCATTCACTTGTGTTCCTGTAGCAACTTGTACACCATCAAACATAAAATTACTGGCAGCGCCTAATTGATCAGGATCATTAATAACGCTTAACCATTGTGTAGATTTACGTGAGTAGTATATTTTATTATCTGGGCCTATTTGTAAAGCGCCGCGTGCGACATCATCTGTAAAATCTGTAGGATCTGTGCTATAAATTGTTAAAGGGCTATCTTCAAAATTAGGAGCGTCCAAATTGTATTGTAGTAAAATACGATCTCCATCATTTCCATTGCTTTGAGTATTGATATCCACATAAATTTTTCTAGAGTCAGGAGAAAATTCAGTACCGTAAGCCTGATGTGTTAAAGGAAAATTGAGTCTTACTGAATTACTAACCAATCCAGTACTATTATCAAAGTCAAATAACCAAGCACCACGACCAGTCTGTCCTACTATTCCTGGAGTTACCGGTAATTGAGTCATGATTGCTATTTTTGATCCATCTGGTGAGATTCTTAAATAACCTCGACGATCGTCTGCTTGAACATTATTAAATATAGAGGTAACGGTAGCACTTAAATCCATACCGCTAGATGTTAATTTAAAGGCGTAAAAGGTATCAAATAAGCCAGAACCTATAACATCTTCTGCATAAGTAACAATCCAAGCATCGCCATTATCTGTAACTGCTGCAGCTACTTTTTCAGTGCTATCTGCAATCAAATTAATGTTTTTTTGAGAAGGAATTATATCACCTAGTCCACCGTTAAGAGTCATATCCACCACACTATAATTAAGTCCATTTCTAGGGTTAAAATCTCCTACCGTAAATATGTAATACAAATCTGGTGTATCTGGTTGCGGAATTATTAACGCAGATTGTGAACTCGATGGATCGCCTAATAAATTCATACCATTAGGCATTACTATATGATTTTGATTCCATACAGTAATACCATCGGTATAAAAGAGTAGGGCACCACAGGCATCTGCAATGGATGCACAACCTTCATTGGTGCTCAATTGTCCTAGATTATTGGGAATAGGTGTGCCGGTATTAAAGTCTAATCCTGAGTTATTCCCAAAAAACCACCAGTTTGCTTGATTCTGGCTATAGGAACTTATAGATAGTATAAGAAAACAGATGTAGAGAAGATTCTTTTTCACATCTATAAAAATATGGAATTGTTAGTTATGATTTTTATCGCTTTTGCGAAAGCGTTATTAAAAATTAGACTCATAAAAAAAGCGAGCCTAAGCTCGCTTTTATATATAGATTATTGGGTTATCTCTTCAGGGCAAAGTGTCCTTTAAAGCTACGTCCATCGCTTAGTTCTACTAAATACCAGTAGTCACTAGATGGCATTGGGTTACCATTATATGTTCCATCCCAATATCCACTAGAGTCGTGATCGTTTCCAAGTTCTGAACCAGAGCTGTAAAATCTAATTGAGTCGTTACACCATCTTCATCGGTATAATCCAAATTCGTATCATCAGCATTCAGCACTAAAGTCGTAAGCGTCTCAGCAGCATTCGTATCAATGGTAACTGGCGTTCCAGCTTCATTAGTATACGTAAACGTACCATCGGTGTTATCCACTAGAGTCGTGATCGTTTCCAAGTTCTGAACAACGGTGGTTAAATCTAATGTAGTGATTACTCCATCCTCATCGGTATATTCTAGCCCAGTTTGGGAAGCATTTAAACCTAATGATGTAAGTGATTCAATAAAAGATGTATCGATTATTGTCTGGTTACCTAATTCGTCGGTATAAGTATAAGTCCCATCGGTGTTATCTATTAATGTAGATATACTTGTGTCTGCTATAGTAACTGTATTACCAGCGGCATCTGTAAATGTATATGTACCGTCTGCATTATCGATTAAAGAGACATTAGATGCGAGTCCACTTAGTTCATCGATAGCATCTTGAATGTTCATTGCGGCTAGACCTGATGTTGCATTGTTATATGGATTAGCAATGGCGTTAGTATCAATAGAGACAATACCACCGTTATCATTAGTAAAAGTGTATGTTCCATCATTGTTATCTACTAGAATACCACCGTTACAAAGACTTTCCCAGTTGTTATTTCGGTATTGAAATAAACAGTTTTGCGAGGTGTTGTAAATAATCGCACCATTAAGTGGTAAAATGGCAACCATCTCTGCATCAGTGATACGAGTAACGACTAATACAGTTTCAGAACTTTCTAACTCTAAAATAGAGAAAGGATCAATTGTATTAGGGTTGTTTCCTATCTTAACTTGTGCGGTTGTAATTGCACCCATTAGGAGAAACAAAACACACAATAAATTCAATAATAATTTCATAATAAAAAATTAACTTCAAACAAAAATCACATATACTTTTCTCAAAACGCAATGCGTTAAATCCATTTATAAATAATTGGATGAAATACTGAGTTTAACGCTGTAATACGTTAAATTGTTCATTATTGAACGTTTCTTGAAAATATTCTTGGTAAGTCGAATTGGTTATTAAGTATTGATATTAAATTGTTATTTTCACTTTCGCGAAAGCGATATGAAATGGAATTACATAAAAAAAACAGCATATTCTTACATAAAGAATATGCTGTTTTATCATTTTGTGCCTATTAAATTATACTTCTACAGCGTCTGTTTCATTCCTAAAAACTATTTGACTTTCAAAAGCATCGATAAGGACGATACTTTCTGTAGAAATTTCTCCAGAAAGAATCTGTTTTGAAAGTTCGTTGAGTACATTTTTCTGTATGACTCTTTTAACTGGTCTAGCACCATATTGTGGATCATAGCCTTGTATAGCAAGTAGTTCAATCGCAGCTGGTGTAGCATCAATAGTAATACCTTGAAGGGCTAACATTTTAGTAACACCTTTTAACTGTAAACCGACTATTTGCTGAATCTCCTTTTTTGTGAGTGGTGTAAACATTACAATATCATCAATACGGTTGATAAATTCTGGTCTAACACGTTGTTTTAAGGCTACTAAAACCTCTTTTTTTGTTTCCTCTAATAAAGATTCGGTCACAGAACTTGCGTTTTCAAAACGATCTTGTATTAAATCTGCTCCCATGTTAGAAGTCATTATAATGATAGTGTTTTTAAAATCTGCTACTCGTCCTTTATTATCTGTTAATCTTCCTTCATCTAGTACCTGTAATAAAATATTGAAGGTGTCTGGATGAGCTTTCTCAATCTCATCTAAAAGAACTACACTATAAGGCTTTCTTCTAACAGCTTCTGTTAATTGTCCTCCTTCATCATACCCTACATATCCTGGAGGTGCACCTACAAGCCTGCTCACGCTGTGACGTTCTTGATATTCACTCATATCAATACGTGTCATAGAATTCTCGTCGTTAAAGAGGTAGTCTGCTAACGCTTTTGCAAGTTCTGTTTTACCTACACCTGTGGTACCTAAGAATAGAAACGATCCAACAGGCTTTTTTTGATCTTGTAAACCTGCACGACTGCGTCGCACGGCATCACTCACAGCGATAATTGCCTCTTGCTGACCTACAACACGCTTATGTAATTCATCTTCTAATTTCAATAATTTGTCACGCTCACTTTGTAACATTTTTGTAACAGGTATACCAGTCCATTTTGCAATGACTTCGGCAATATCATCATAAGTAACTTCTTCTTGTATTAAAGATTTACCGGTATCATTATGCGCTACTTCTTTTTGTAATTTATCTAGCTCTTCTTGAGCTTCTTTTATCTTTCCATAACGCAGTTCTGCTACTTGACCATAGTCTCCATCACGTTCTGCACGTTCTGCCTGTTGTTTATAGTTTTCTATGTCACTTTTTGCATTTTGAATGGCATCGACAATGTCTTTCTCATTCACCCATTGAGCATTAATCTCATTACGAGATTCTTTGAAATTTGCTAGTTCACTGCGTAAAGCCTTTAATTTAGTCTCATCATTCTCACGTTTAATGGCCTCAATTTCAATTTCTAATTGCATGATCTTGCGATCCAGTACATCTAGTTCTTCTGGCTTTGAGTTAATTTCCATACGCAACTTTGCAGCAGCCTCATCCATTAAGTCAATAGCTTTGTCTGGTAAAAAGCGATTTGTAATGTATCGTTGTGATAATTCAACAGCACCTATAATGGCTTCATCCATGATTCGTACTTTGTGATGCGTCTCGTATTTATCTTTAATACCACGCAAAATGGATATAGCGCTCTCTGTATCTGGCTCATCTACTAATACACGTTGAAAACGTCTTTCTAATGCTTTATCTTTTTCAAAATATTTCTGATACTCATCTAGAGTAGTGGCTCCTATAGCACGTAATTCTCCTCGTGCTAGCGCTGGTTTTAAAATATTAGCAGCATCCATAGCACCTTGTCCACCACCAGCACCTACTAGTGTATGTATTTCGTCTATAAATAAAACAATATCTCCAGAACTTTCTGTAACCTCTTTAATAACTGCTTTTAATCGTTCTTCAAATTCCCCTTTATATTTTGCACCAGCAATTAGTGCTCCCATATCAAGTGAAAATATTTGTTTATCCTTAAGGTTTTCAGGCACATCACCAGCAACGATTCTATGTGCAAGACCTTCTGCAATAGCTGTTTTACCTACACCAGGTTCTCCAACTAACATAGGGTTATTTTTAGTACGTCTGGAAAGGATTTGTAAAATACGTCTGATTTCTTCATCTCTGCCTATCACTGGATCGAGTTTTCCCTGATCTGCGAGCTGGTTTAAATTTTTAGCATATTTATTAAGACTATTATATGTTTCTTCTGCGCTAGCACTGGTTACACGACTGCCTTGTCTTAGTTCTTCGATAGCCTTTTCTAGTTGACTTTTAGTAATTCCTTGATCTTTTAGAATATGTGCGGCTGTTGATTTACCATCAAATAAAGAGAGTAATAGATGTTCTAAGCTTACATATTCATCATCCATTTTTGTAGCAATACTCATGGCGCTATTAACGGTTTTAGAAGCATCTCTAGATAATTGAATATCACCGCCTTCTACTTTAGGAAGAGCGCTAAGACTACTGTCTATAAGCTGTATGACCAATGCTAAGTTTACATTTAATTTTTTAAAGATAAAAGGAAGTACATTTTCGTCTATTTGTATCATTCCTTTTAAAAGGTGCAGGTTTTCTATAAATTGATGACCTGACTCTTGTGCAAGTTGTTGCGCTGCATGGAGCGCTTCTTGCGACTTTATTGTAAGTTGATTCATGTTCATGTCTTTTTCTTTGTTTCCTTTTAGTAGTCAAATGTTATACCTCTTCTAAAAATTGCCAAAAAGTCACATGAAACGCAAATAAATACGACAAACTGTCTGTTAGTAAATCATTAGCGAGATTTAATTGTTACATCCCTTATCTTTGTAATTTAGTAGTGGAATGAGTTAGGTTCCGCTTTCGCGAAAGCGAGATAATTAATAAATATACAACATGGGATTGTTAGATAAGTTGTTTAAGTCACAACGTGATATTGCAAAAGATGAAATTCAAGAAGGATTACCATGGCAAATGCTGGAGTCTGAAGATCAATTGAATAACTTGATCTCAAATTCAAAAAGAATTCCTAAGGTAATCTTTAAACACAGTACTAGATGTGGTATTTCTAGAATGGTACTCAAGAATTTTGAAGCCGGTTATTCTTTAAAAGATGAAGATGCTAGTTTTTACTTATTAGATTTATTAAATCATAGAGAATTAAGTAACACTATAGCTAGTAAGTTAAATGTGATGCATCAATCGCCTCAAATTATTGTTATTGATAATGAGGAGATTATACACACAGATTCCCACCACGGAATCGATATTAAAAGAGTTGAACAATTAATAAAAAAAGAGAAATAATATGAGGTTTAATAAATTACTGATCCTTACCATCGCGGTGACCTTGTTTTCTTGTAAAACAAACGTTTTTACTGGTAAAAAGACCCTTAATTTTATGTCTAATAGTCAGTTGTTTCCTATGGCTTTTAGTCAGTATGGAGAATTTCTCAATACTAATAAGGTAGTCACAGGTACGGCAGACTCTGAAATGATTAATCGTGTAGGAAGTAAGATAAAGGTAGCTTCTCAACGCTGGTTGAATGCATTAGGAGAAGAACAGTATTTAAAAGATTATGCGTGGGAATATAATTTAGTAGATGACCCAACGGTAAATGCATGGTGTATGCCTGGTGGGAAAATTGTTTTTTACACAGGTATTTTACCTATTTGTCAAGATGAAACAGGTGTTGCTATAGTAATGGGTCACGAGGTGGCGCATGCCCTTGCTGATCATGGTGCACAACGCATGAGTGCTGGTCAAGTTCAAGCACTAGGTGCTGTAGGTGTTGCTGTAGGTGGACAACTAGGTGGTCTTAATGAAGGTACACAACAAATATTAAATCAGGCTTATGGTATTGGTTCTCAGGTAGGTGGAATGCTACCTTTCTCAAGGTCTCATGAAACTGAAGCAGATAAAATAGGATTGTACCTTGCTGCAATTGCTGGTTATAACCCAGACGCAGGCTCTGAATTATGGGAACGTATGAAAGCTAATAGTGGTGGAGAAGCACCACCAGAATTTATGAGTACGCACCCATCTAACGATAGTCGTATCGCATTTTTGAAAGAACTAGCACCGCTAGCAAAAGCTGAAGCTCGTAAATATGGTGTGACAAGTTTCAAATAAACGCTCGTTTTTATATACTTTTAAAGGGTTCTTAATAGAACCCTTTTTTTATGAAAAATATTTTACCGAGAGGTCACAAAAAGTTACTACATGCTTGGGCATTTTATGATTGGGCAAACTCTGTTTATTCCCTAGTAATCACCAGTGCTATATTTCCGATATTTTATTCGGCCGTTAGTAAAACAGCCTATGAGGAAGGAAATGTGCCTGATTTTCTTAAGGATGTTAATAATGAGAATATCATATTTGTCACCACGGCAATCGCCTTTTTAGTAGTCAGTGTATTGTCTCCTATCTTATCTGGTATTGCAGATTATTCTGGGCAAAAAAAGCGATTCATGCAGTTCTTTTGCTATTTAGGTGCGTCTTGCTGTATCGGTTTAGCCTTTTTTAGTTTTGATTATTTGTGGTTTAGTCTTGCTATGTATTTTCTTGCTTTGATAGGTTTTTGGGGTAGCTTGGTTTTTTATAATAGTTATTTACCAGATGTTGCTTTACCAGAACAGCAAGATGCAACTAGTGCCAAGGGTTTTTCTTTAGGTTATATAGGTAGTGTAATTTTGTTGGTTTTTTGTCTAGCAATGAATGAATTTGGTCTTTATCCTGAAAGTGGCTATTTATTAGGACTTGATGCCGTACAAATGTCATTTATTCTTGTAGGAGTCTGGTGGATGGGATTTGCTCAATATACATATGCCTATTTACCTCTAGGAAATAAAAAAGACACCAGTGAGGTTAAAAACATTTTTACAAATGGTTTTAAAGAACTACATAAAATCTGGGATCAACTAGGTGATAATATACAAATGAAACGTTATCTAGCTGCATTTTTTGTCTACAGTATGGCAGTCCAAACAGTGATGCTGGTCGCTACCTACTTTGGTACAGAGGAAGTACAATGGGAAGAAGGTGGCGCAACTATGGGATTAATTGTATCTATATTACTCATTCAAATAGTTGCTATTGCTGGAGCTTTTATAGCAAGCAAATTATCTAACTATTATGGTAATATAAAAGTGCTTATAGGTATCAATATGATATGGGTAGCTATATGCATTTATGGATATTTTGTGTATTCACCAATGGAATTCTATTTAACAGCCGCGGCAGTGGGATTTGTCATGGGGTCCATTCAATCGCTTTCGAGAAGTACATTTTCTAAAATGATACCAGAAGGTAATCCAGATACTGCTTCTTACTTTAGTTTTTATGATGTTGCCGAGAAAATAGGAATTGTAATCGGTATGACCATTTTTACCTTAGTTACACAATGGAGCGGTTCTATGCGTGGTAGTATTTTATTTTTAGTAGTATTTTTTGCAATAGGAGTGGTGCTTTTATTAAGAGTGCCTAAGATTAAAACAGCAATCTTAGATCATAAAGTTTAGAAAGGTTTAGGATGTTATTAATAGGTTAAGGAGTTTTACGCACTCCTTCTAATAAATCTTGGTGTAGAGAATCTTCACCTTCTGTGCGGTGTAAAACTGAAATATCACCAGTAGATTCTAATACAACAGCTTCTACTTGATCAAAACTCATAACATTAGCCTCTCTTAATTTTGCAATAATCTGTTCTTTTTCAATTCGAGCGTGTTTTAAATTTTCATTTAAAATTTGATTACCATTCATTAATAGTAATGGTTTATTAGACGTTAGTTTTTTAATACTAGGAAGTACTCTTTGTAAATACGAAAATATAAACGTTAAAAACAGAAGAGTAGCAATCGCGGTAACTCCATGAACTACTGTTGTGCTTGAAGTAAGCGTCGCAGATATAATACTACCTATGGCTATGGTAAAAGCAAAATCATAAGCAGTAAATTTAGCAAAAGACCTCAAACCTACGAGACGTGTGATAATGATAATGGCAAAGAATATTAAAAAGCTTCCTGCTATTGTGATTAAAATTGGGTCGTCCGATTGATAAATCCAGTCCATATTAATATTTTATGTAAATAGTTGATGTTTATATCATAAAAATAAAAGTATTTAAGAGTTATTAAGTGAGTATTATGTTAAATCATTATTGATAATTGATTTTCTTTAAAAAGAAACTAAAGGGTTGACTTAATGTCAACCCTTTAGTAATAATGATTTTGGTCAATCTGTAGGATTACACAAAAATATTAATAGACTCTAATGTAGTCATTGTTGTAGGCCTCGTATCTGATGTATGTAGGATCTCATCTAATTTCTGTTTCCAGCTATGAGCCAGTGCTATTTCACCATCGAGTTGTGAGTTATCTTCATCGTTATAAAGTTCAAATTGTTCTTCTTCACTGTTTTTTGAGTTGTAAAATACTAATTTAACTCGTTCGATTAATTCATAATTCGACTTACCATTTGTGATACGCTTTGTAACTTTCACAACCTGACAGGTAGAAATTTGAGTTAGTTTGATCTTTTTAAATTGTTCCATCTCGCTCTTTTTAATATAAAAATAAATGAGACTGTTATTGCTGTCTATGCCGATAGCAAAACTATTATGAACTTCGTAATCCCCTAAAATCTTATTGTCCTTTTGAATTTTAGTTTCGAGAGTTGATTTAATTAATTGAGCTCTCTTTTTGGCCTTACCATTTATGATTAAAAAAGGTAAGACGCATATAATTATAAGTGTGATTGAAATAATCACCTTTGATGTTTCCATAATTTGAAATAATTTGATAATATAAATAGTTAGCAACCATTCATTATACTAATAATGATGGATGCCATAATCGAAGTAAGGTCAACTATGAGATTACCAAAATGTATGAAAAGGAAATATTAAAGCTTTTTTATAAGAGTTCTGAAAGGATAAGTGAGCATATAATAACAGACGATTTATACTCACGGAAGTTAATAACTGACTTCTTTTTAAAAGACCTTTTATCGTAATAGTGAAGTAATCTAATGAATAAGAATAACCATCAGTAGTGGATGTATTTACGACTAATTCTGTTTGAGAATCAATAACAAACAGTTTTGTGATGCTTGATTTCTGTTGAACAGTAGATTCTACATTAATTGATGTGACTATGGAGGATTCACTTAATAAAGGTCCATGAGCACTTGCTTTTCCTAGAAAAAGAAGGGCTAATGCTGTAAAAATAAATATGTTGTGAATCGCTCTCACTATAATTTGAATCCTTAGGTTATATAAAACTTGTCAGTTTTGAACTCTTAAATCACATAACAAATGAAAAGTAAATAAATTAGTTCTATTATAATTTTACGTTATTTTTTAGATGTCATTATTAACTTCTATCCAATAGGCATCGGGATCCTGAAAGTAAACTTGTTGAATTCCATCTTTTCGTATATAATCTTTGAGAGCTGTTCCTAGCCAGTCCGAATATTCAATATTTAATTTTTTTAACCTTAAAACAAAATTTTCAAATTCAGAAGTAGTTAAGGCAAAATGAACTGCTTTATTTGTTTTAATTAAAGCATTTGGTCGCGGTATTAAATGTAATTGCATACCATTTCCTATGGAAAGCCATCTAGTTAAAGAATTAGAAGCTGTGTTCTCAATCTCTTTAAAATTAAATACTTTTTGATAAAACGATACAGATTTATCTACATCCTTAACAGATAATGCGATGTGATTGATAAAGAATTTTGACATGAAAAATAATATTCTTTTAAAGCTAACTGATTTCTATTATTACTCTTCAACTTGCGTGTATCCCGCTAATCCATGTAAACACTTTATTATTTGGTTGCCACCAGGTTCTCCGGCGTGATAGTGATATCCTCTGATTTCATCTGAATGTCCACCACATTCATCTAAATCTGTAGGTTGATGACCTTGTTCATCTAACATTGAATAAATACCAAATCCATCAATAGCATATCCAATAATAGCCGAATGTAAATCTGTTTGAGAAACTTCTTTTGTGGATCCTGTAGCGGCATGATAATGATAACCGCCATGTGGATTTACATGTCCACCATGATCATCTAATGGAGCTATAGTATGTGCTGCAAGGATGGCGTCAGTAGGAGCAGGCGGATCATAATTAACGCCATTAAAAGCAACACCTATAGCACCTCTTCCAAAGCTTTGAGAGGTATTAACGTAAACTGGTGTCACAGGTATAACATACGTGGTGATTTGATCCTTGAAATATTCTGGTAAGCATTCTACACAATAATTTTGATAGGCTTCTTCAACATCTGGCTTTGCAGCTGCTAAACAACCTTCTTTGGTATCTGTATATTTCACAGTTCCATCTTCGCGATAAAGTTTCCATTTATCATCATTATAGAAATCATCTAAACTAGCAATAAAATGACCAGAAACGTCATAAACCTTACCACCATCAAACCATATTCCAGCTTTTTCATCGGTATCAGTGATTAATTCTGGGCACCATGGACCCATTTGATGTTCCGTAGCTTGTGAGTTGGTCTTGAATACATAACAAAGGGTTTCTATTCCATTTAAATTAATCAATTGTTCTTGAATGCCATCAATCATATTTTCTGAAATAAAATAATCTGTATTTACAGGAACAACCTTGATATCATGATTAACCTCTTTTGATAAATCCTTATCGTTGTTAGATGGTTTAGGAGGCCTATTTCCTGGATTTGTCCCTGTAGTATTTAATTCTTTTAAGGTTAAAAAGCCATCTTGATCTGTATCTATATTTTTAAAATCACTAGATATTGGTCCTTGAGCCTCTTCCTTAGATAATCGACCATCGTTGTTACGGTCCATTTCTGTTATCAATTGCGCTGCAGATGGTTTGTTGTCTTTAGATAAGTTAGAACTGCCTTGTTCTTGATTTGATTTACAAGAAAGTAAAATAAATAATAAGAAAAATAAGTAGATATAAGACTTCATAAGTGTGATATTATTTATTTGAGACTTAGCTATATTGAATTAGTTTAAAATTACTAAAACTATTGTTAAGTGGCGATGATTAAAAAAAACAAAACCCTACCAGCACATGCCAGTAGGGTTTTAAATTGTTTAAAATAAATTTTATGCTAGAGTAGTGGGCTACTACTAGAATAAACCTTCATTATTATTGTTGAAGTAATTAAAATCATGATTGTTTTCAATCTTTAATAAAGACTGATAGATCATTTTAATCACATTTTCAACATCATCTCTATGTACCATTTCAACAGTAGTATGCATATAACGTAGAGGTAGTGAGATAAGCGCACTAGGGACACCACCATTAGAATATGCAAACGCATCAGTGTCAGTACCAGTAGAACGTGATGTCGCACGTCGCTGGTATGGAATTTCATGAGCATCTGCTGCATCCATTATCAGGTTGCGCAAGTTATTTTGTATTGCTGGCGCATAGGCTAGTACAGGACCTTTTCCTATAGCAGCCTCACCATTTGATTTTTTATCGATCATTGGTGTAGTCGTGTCATGGGTTACGTCAGTAACGATAGCTACATTAGGCTTTATAGTCTGCGTGATCATTTCTGCACCTCGTAATCCTATTTCCTCTTGAACAGAATTGGTTACATAAAGGCCAAAGTCTAATTCTTGTTTATTTTCTTTCAATAGACGAGCTACCTCTGCAATCATAAAACCACCCATGCGGTTATCTAATGCACGACATACAAATTTATTTTTGTTCAATACAAAAAACTCATCTGGATAGGTGATTACACAACCTACATCCACACCTAGAGCAAGAACTTCTTCTTTAGTCTCACAACCAGTATCTATAAAAATATTATCAGGTTTAGGCGGTTGCTCTTTTGCACGTGATCGTGTATGAATTGCTGGCCAGCCAAAAACGCCCGTCACGATTCCATTCTTAGTATGAATATTTACTTTTTTAGACGGTGCAATCTGGTGATCTGATCCACCATTGCGCACAACATATATAAGTCCATCGTCTGTAATATAGTTGACGTACCACGATATCTCGTCTGCGTGTCCTTCAATAACAACTTTAAACTTAGCATCCGGATTTATCACACCTACTGCTGTACCATAATTATCTGTAATAAACTCATCTACATACGGTTTCAGGTAGTCCATCCATACTTTCTGACCATTCCATTCATAACCAGTCGGTGATGCCGTGTTTAGGTATTTTTCTAGAAAATCTAGAGATTTTTTATTTAAAATGCTTTCTTGAGCCATGTGATAAAATTTAGTTTGTGAAGATAATAAACACCTTCATAAATCGCTATTAATAGACAGCTTTCTTATTTTTGGAATGCTTTTGGCAATTAACATTTTATGATCAATAAGATAATTATTATAGGACTAGTATTGTTGGGTTCCGCTTTCGCGAAAGCGCAAACAACACCTACCACATTGCCTATAGAATCAGATACGATTCAAACACCACAGTACTTTTTTATAGATGGTGATTCTTTGAGTGCGATAGAACTGGATCGAGTAATGTTATTACAATCTCTAAAATTTGATAGCCGGTATGAAAATATACGCTACCAAATCATCAAGCGCAAGGTTAAAAAAGTGTGGCCTTATGCAAAACTAGCGGCAGAACGATTAACCGAGCTAGATCGTAGGCTTGCATCGCTAGAGTATGAAAGCGATAAAAAGAAGTACACAAAAATAGTCCAACGCTATGTAGAAGAAGAGTTTACAGCCGAGCTTAAAAAATTAACCACAACAGAAGGTCAGATATTAATTAAGCTATTGCATCGTCAAACTGGTATGACCACTTTTGAACTTTTAAAACAATTGCGTAGTGGCTGGAGTGCTTTTTGGTTCAAAAATGCGGCAAGTCTCTTTGATATTGATTTAAAAGCAGAGTATAGCCCAGAAACTAATATCGAAGATTTTTATATCGAAGATGTCTTGCTCAATGAGTTCAAAAAAGAAACCCTTGAAGAACAAGCACCTGCAATAGATTATGATTATTTTAAAGGTCGTACTGCATGGAATGAATATGAAGATAATCTACCCAAAGACTATGATTCTATACAATTGGCAGAGCGTGCCAGAATACGTAAAGAGTATCTTGAAAAAAAGGCTAAAGAAAACGAGAAGAAACGCAAAAAACTAGAGCGCAAAAGACGTCGTGCTAGTAAACAATAACTAAATCTGTGTCGGGATTAATAGGATATCTTTCTAATAAACCATGCCCACCATATAAGTAATGGGTGGATAATTAACAATCTCACCCATGCAATCCATGGTGCAATGCAAAAAGTACCTGCACAACTACCTTGTTGTATAAAATATACATGTGATATAGTAAAGGCTAGTAACATGGCAATTGTAATGTAAACGGCAACTACACGAGTATTTTTAGAGTAAGCAAGTATGGCAACCAGCAGTTCCATAGCACCAGCGAGGTAATTAATGATTACTTTATTACCCAGCCATTCAGGTATGACTTCTAGATATAAATCTGGTTGAACAAAATGTAAAATACCAGCGATGCCATATAAAAAGATAAAAGAATAGAGTAGTAGTTTATGGATCATGTTAGTCTCCATTTATAGTCCGTATGGACTTTTTTCAAAATTAAGAAGAATGGTATCCACCAGATAAAATCATTAGTTATTAGAGTATAACTAAATTCAAATGGTACTACATCTTGCAAATAATTAAAGATAAAACCTAATGGGCCAAATATTTTTCCTAAAAAACCTACAGCAACTATAGGCCAGTGGCGCATCGGATTATAACTAGCCCACCAATATCCCAATCCATAAACACCTATAACCATTCCCATACCTTGCCACACCATGGGATGGTTTAAAGGCTCCATACCTACAAGTTCAAAAAAATGATTGGGCATAAGGACTACCCATGCACCCCAAATAAGGTTATAGATTGCCGCTAATTGTAAGGTAAGTTTCATAATCTTTTTTGTGTAAGTCCGATAGTAAGACGAATCATTACACAATTAGAATTATGAAATATCTTTTCTATAAGTACGCCTGCGTTTGTGCAGTATAGGGTCATAATTTTTCCAAGATGCTTGTACTGCAAGATTATCCTCTAGTTCTGGATTGGTCTCACATAAGGTGATACCGTAGTCTATGAAATTTTGTGTAACATTTCTAAACATCATAGCAGTAACGCCTTTACCTTGGTACTCTGGATCGATACCTATCAAATAAAAAGCGGCTCTGTCATTTTTCTTTTTGGCTTTCAATAAATGTAAAAAGCCTAAAGGAAATAGTTTGCCATTTGCTTTTTGTAAGGCTTTAGAAAAAGAAGGCATTGTGATTGCAAACCCGATTAGTTTTCCTTTCTCATCTACCACTAACTCTAGGAAATCAGGATTAATAAATGGTAGGTATTTTTCTTTATAAAGATCAATCTGATATTGTTGTATAGGAACAAAAGTAACCAGTTGACTATAAGTCTTGTTTAGTAAATCAAACATGTCATCTACATAAGGCAGAATCTCTTTAGTAGATTTAAATTTAAGGGTTTTCAACTTATAACGTCTACCTATGATGTCAGCAAACTTGTTGATTTTTTCTGGTATAGGATTTGGCGGTTTAAATTTAAACTCTACCCATTCTGCTGCTTTTTCATAACCTAACTGCTCTAAATGCTCTTTGTAGTAAGGAGCATTGTACCAAGTGATCATGGTGCTTAATTCTTCAAATCCTTTTATTAGCAAGCCAGCTTTATCCATGTTAGAAAATCCTACCGGACCTTCTACAAATTCGAGCTCTTTTTCTTTTCCTATTTGGTGTACTTTATCGAGTAGGGCTTTTGTAACTTCTATATCATCAATCATGTCCAGCCATCCAAAACGCATCTTAGATTTTTTCTGTTCATTGATTTCTACATAGTTAATAATAGCGGCAATACGTCCTACGATCTTTTTACCTTCATATGCTAGAAAAAGCCAGCAGTCTGCATTTTTAAATACTTGATTCTTTTCAGGATCAAAGTTGGACATTTCGTCATTGACGATAGGCGGTACATAATAAGTATTGTCTTGATACAGCTCTTGCTGGAATTTGACAAATTTTTTGATATCAGCTTTTGCTGTAATTCTCTTGATTTCAATCATAATAGATTCCTAGAAATCGATTTTTTTCTTTTTTTCTTTTTTGGCTTTTCTACCGCTATCGTCACCAGTACCTTTCAAATTCTTTTTCTGGCTTATTGTTTCATCATCTTTATGAAAATCAAAACGATAAGACATTCCTACATTTGCTTGAAATACTGAAGGTGTGTCTTTAAAATTAAAAGTAGCACTAGCATCAACTTGCCAGTCTTTAGTGATTAAATAAGCTAATCCACCACGGCCTAAATCATCACTATAAAAGTCTGATTTAAATCCTTGATATTCTCCAAAAACAGCCCATCGTCCGTTAATACTATGTGTCATCGTTAGTATCCATTCATAAGAAGGATAGTCTGTGGTAATGCGATCTACAATAAAATTAGTCACAAATACCCATTGTCCCCAATTGTTTTGAGTTATTAATTCAAAGCGCGGTGAGAATGTTGGATCATTAGGCGGCGTTAATAAATTATTATCTGATAAATCAATATTTGCACCAGCATAGACAGATATCGCTGGTACAAAATCTCTCCAGTTCAATCTATTGTTTGCTTTCCAACTCATGATATTTACTTTTTTCTCTCCAAAGAATTTTAAAGGATCAAATACTAAATATTTTGCTCCTATTGTACTTCTAGAAAAATTAGAAAAGCTGCTCTCGACATTACCAAAACCTCTGTTATCCATTTGATTTACAGAAGCAAAGCTACCTATAAAAGAAAATTCTAGTCGTTCCATAAATACACCATAACGTAGTTGCATACTTAATCCGGTATAATCTCTTTCATATCGTTGCAAATCATGTTGTTCTGTTCGATAGAATAGATTTCCCTCAATTTGAGCAACTCCTTTACCTACTGCAAATGCGCCTTGAGATAAACCAGGATTGTTAGTATTAATAGTTTCTGTGTATTGCGCCGTTGCCATCACACTTAATAGGCATAGGGATACAAATAATAGTTTTTGCGTAAAAGCAGTCATAAAATGATTCCTTAAAAGTTCAAATTTAAGATATATTAAAGAGTAATAATAAAATGACTTTTTAATTTTACTTAAAATTACTTCTATTGAAACTTCTTCAAGTCATACTTATTGTTTTAGTGATCTATGTATCTGTGCGATTAATACTTAAATATTATGGCGCTAGTATTATAAAGTGGTTAGGTAAAAAGGCAATGCAGCGCATGTCTCGCAGCTTTGAAAAACGCAGTGGCATGTCTACAGATGACTTATTTAATCAACAACAAGGCTCTAATACAAATCAGAAAAAAGTTAATAATCCTAAGGAAAAGAAAACCGTAGGTGAGTATGTGGACTTTGAGGAAATTGATTAATTTTCAACTTTCATCCACCTAGACGACTTCATGACTTTTAATTTTAAGAAATTAGTACCACATCTGGCTGTTCTAGCCGTATTGGTTATTGCTGCATTAGCTTATTTTAATCCAGTGTTAAGCGGTAAAAAACTATACCAAAATGATATTGTTCAATATAAAGGTAACGCCAGACAACTTATAGAGCATCGCGCTGCTACTGGTGAGGAATTGTATTGGACGGATTCCGTCTTTGGAGGAATGCCTACATATCAGTTAGGAGCAAGATATCCTTATGATTTTATAGATGGATTAGATCGTGCTTTAAGATTTTTACCTCGTCCGGCAGATTACCTATTTCTGTATTTCTTTTCTTTTTATATGCTCATGCTTGTCATGCGTGTGAATTGGAAGATAGGTTTGTTAGGTGCATTAGCCTTTGGTTTTTCAACTTATCTCATAATTATTTTAGGTGTAGGGCACAATGCCAAAGCTCATGCCATTGCTTATTTCCCACTTGTACTCAGTGGAATTATATTAGTCTTTCAGAAACGATATTTATTAGGGTTTATCGTGACTGCACTAGCTATGGCACTAGAACTACAGGCTAATCATCCACAGATGACTTACTATTTATTATTAGCTGTTTTGATTTTAGGTATCGCATATCTAATCGATGCAATTCGTAAAAATATGGTGCCACATTATTTTAAGTCTATAGGTATCATGGTGGCTGCTGTCCTATTAGCTTTAGGAACTAATGCTGGAAACCTTATGGCAACTAGCGAGTATTCAAAAGAAAGTACTCGTGGTAAATCTGATCTTTCCATCAATGCTCAAGGCGAAGAAGTAATTCCACAATCAGGTCTAGATTATGATTATATCACGCAATACAGCTATGGACTTAGCGAGAGCTTAAATTTATTAGTCCCTAGATTTGCTGGTGGTGGTAGTAGTGCAAGACCAGATGAGGATTCTAATACGGTAAAGTATCTCACAGATCAAGGCTTACCTAAAGCAGACGTGGTGCGTTTTGTAAACGACAATGTACCTTTATATTGGGGTGATCAAATAATTGTTGAAGCACCACCTTACTTAGGGATAGGTGTAGTATTTCTTGCAGTGCTAGGATTGTTTTTAATTAAGGGTAGATTAAGATGGTGGACTAGTTCTGTGATTATTCTTGCCTTGCTATTATCTTATGGTAAAAACGCAGATTGGATTACTAGTTTTTTCATTGAGGTTGTACCGTTGTATAATAAATTCCGTGCCGTTACATCTATCCAGGTTTTAATTGAATTGTGCGTTCCCATATTGGCTGCAATAGGACTTTGGCAGTATTTCAATGAAAAGAATACCGAAGAGACAAAAGCAAAAGCCCTAAAATATGCTGGTATAATTGTCGGTGGTTTTCTATTAATTTTAATCACTTTAGGTGGTCAATTATTTGATTTTGCCAGTGCTATGGATCAGTATTATATGGATAGTGATCAATTAGGAATCGGTTTTGTAGATGCGTTACGAGATGATCGATTTGAAGTTATGCGAGCAGATGCATTACGATCTTTGTTAATTGTAGGAGTAATCGCTGGTGCTTTATTCTTATTGCTTAAAAAGAAACTATCAGAAAATCTAGTTTTAGTAATTGCTGGAGTCGTTATTCTATTTGACTTAGTGAGCTTTGATATGAACTATGTCAACAGTGATGATTATGTAACAGCTAGTGAATATGACAATGCACATCGCAAAACTCCTGCAGATGATATCGCTATGAAAGACGCACAAGCTGGTGACCATTATCGTGTTTATGACTTATTGCTTAATCCGTTTAACTCAGGTAGAGCACCTTATTTTCATAAATCTATAGGTGGTTATCATGGAGCAAAGCCTAGACGTATTCAAGAATTATCTGAATTTTATCTTTTTGATGATAATGGAATAGCTCCTATAGGTCGTGAAAATATTGAAATTTTAAGTATGTTCAACGTACGTTATGTCATCGATACAGAAGAAACAGGCTATGTTGCTAAAGAAAATCCTATGGCGATGGGTAATGCTTGGTTCGTCGATTCCTTAAAAACGGTATCTAGCGATAATGAAGAGATAACAGGACTTTCTGAACTTAATGGAAATCAACTTGCGGTTATACAGCAAAGTCAAAAAGAATTACTGGATCTTACGACCACACATGCAGATTCTACAGCCAGCATACAATTAGTAGATTATGATACGCAACGATTGGTCTATAGAAGTAGTAATACTCAAGAAGCATTAGCTGTTTTTAGTGAGATGTTTTATCCTTATGGCTGGAAAGCAACTATTGATGGGTCAGAAACACCTATTGCTAGAGTTAATTATACCCTACGTGGTATTAAAGTACCTGCGGGATCACATGAAATTGTTATGAGTTTTGAGCCTCAGGTTGTTAAAACAGGAAGCAATATCATGCTAGGAAGTAATATTATGTTGTTGCTTATCATTTTAGGTGGGTTATTCTATACGTTTAAGAAAAATTCTTAAATGAAAAATCCTGTTCTTATTATAGCTTATTACTGGCCACCAGCTGGTGGTCCTGGTGTTCAACGTTGGTTAAAATTTGCTACATACCTAGGTCGACATAATTTTGATGTAACGGTAGTCGTACCAGATAATGCAGATTATCCAGTGGTTGATGAATCACTAATAGCAGAAGTACCTGATCATATTAGTATTATTAAAGTTCCTATTAATGAGCCTAGTCGTCTGGCGAGTTCGCTTTCGCGAAAGCGAACTAAAAATCTACAAAAAGGTATACTACCTAAGAATGCTGGACCTTTACAACGCGCAATGATATGGATGAGAGGTAATTTATTTGTGCCAGATGCTCGAGTAGGATGGAAGTCTAGAGTTCTTAAAGGGATACATCCTTACCTATTAGCACATAAAAATCCAACAATTATTACGACTGGTCCTCCACATTCAATTCATTTAGTAGGATTAGAACTTAAGAAAAAATATACAGGTTTTAAATGGCTGGCAGACTTTAGGGATCCATGGACAACAATAGGCTATCATAAACATTTAAAAATAGGAACGAGAGCTCAAAAAAAGCATGAAAGATTAGAGCAAGAGGTTTTAGATAGTGCGGATATGATAATTGTTACCAGTCCGCATACTGGAAGAGAATTTGCGTCTAAATCTAGTACACCTATCCAGGTAATTACTAATGGGTTTGATATAACAACAGCTTCAACGACACGTCAACCTGATGGTGCTTTTACACTATCACATGTAGGTACATTATTATCAGACCGTAATCCTTTAGTTTTATGGGAAGTTCTTGCAGATTTGTGTAATGATGATGCTAGTTTTAAGGCTGTTTTTCAATTGCAATTAGCTGGTAATGTAAGTGATGAGATTATAGGTTCCATTAAGGAATATGGTCTAGGCACGAATTTAAAACAGTTAGGTTACCTTTCTCATCAAGAGGCTGTAGAGGTCATGTTCAACTCACAATGTTTATTGTTAATTGAAATTGATAGCCATGATACTAAAGCGATTATACCAGGTAAGATTTTTGAGTATTTTGCCAGTGCAAGACCCATTATAGCGATAGGACCAAAAGATGCCGATATCGAAAACCTTATTCAACACACGCACTCTGGTCAATATTTTAATTATCTTGAAAAGCAAAATCTTAAAAATTATATTCTTGAAAAATATAAGTTATATAAGAATGGTAATAATGAAGGTCAATTGAATGATAACATTACCAGCTATAAAAGAGAAAACCTTTCAAAGACACTAGCTAAAACGATCGCCTATACATGGGAATAGTTATTAAACAATCTGGATGGAATCTTGCTATTACTGCGGCTGGGTTTGTATTAGGTGCGCTTAATGTATTGCTACTAGCAACGACTTATCTAGATGATGAATATTATGGGTTATGGGGCTATATATTATCGACAGCTTTTTTATTATTTCCTTTAATGTCTTTTGGTATTCATAACACTATTGTGAAATTCTATTCTAGATATGATGATAAGAAAGAACGTGATTCTTTTTTAACCCAAATGTTATTATGGCCACTTATTGTTATTATTCCAGTATTTATCCTCATCTATATTTTTTATGATCCTATCCGATTGTATATCGCAAATCGCAATCAAATAACGAGTGATTATGTGTGGTCTATTGCTATCATAGCAGTTTTTCAAGCCTATTTTGAAATATTTTATGCTTGGACTAAGGTTCACATGAAAACCATAGGCGGGAATTTTTTAAAGGAAGTCTTTTATCGGTTTGGTGCTACTATAATGTTAATATTACTAGCACTGGACAGTATTACGCAGGTACAATTTATATATAGTCTTGTTTTAATATATGGATTAAGGGCTTTTATAATGAAAATGGTTGCTTTGAAAACATACACACCGCAATGGCAGTTGGGTAGAATTAAAGCTAGTAAGGATTTAGTTAATTATTCATTATTAATGATTGTCGCAGGTTCTGTAGGTACAGCACTGCTAGATCTAGATAAATTTATGATTAATGATTATCTTATAATAGATAATATATCCTGGTACAATGTCGCTGTTTTTATCGCTACTGTAATTGCTGTCCCTGCGCGTGGTATGGCTCAAATTATGCATCCTTTAACGGCTGGCCACTTTAATCGAGGTGAGATGGTAGAGGTAGAGCATCTTTACAAGCGCAGCTCACTTAACCTAAGTATTATAGCTGGATTTTTAGTAATTATTATTGTGTGTAATGTTAATGAATTTTACGAGTTGATGCGTCCAGAATATCGCGTGGGAATACCAGTCGTAATGTTGATTGCTGTTGTTAAATTTTCAGAAAGTCTTTTAGGTAGCAATAATGCCATACTATATAATTCTGATTTATATCGTGTGACTTTATGGTTAGGTTTATTGCTAGCGGTTTTGGCTATAGTACTTAATATGTGGTTGATCCCACTTTATGGGTTGATGGGAGCAGCTATTTCGACATGTATAGCTTATGTTTCCTACGCTTTCGCAAAAGCGTTATATGTATATCATAAATTAAATATACATCCTTGGACTGCTAGAACTAGCCATTCGATTTTATTAATCTTAATATTTATCGGGATATTTTATTTCTGGGATTTTAATTGGCATCCTGTGGCTAATATATTTTTAAAGAGCGTTCTACTTACCATATCTTATATTTTGATTGTCAGGAAACTAAAATTATCTGATGAAATAAATGGATTGCTTGCTAAATATCTACTATAAAAAAAGCCAACTCTTTATTGAGTTGGCTTTTTAATGCTTTATCAAATATAATATTAACTTCTTCCAGATCTTCTCGTTGAAGTTGAACGTTTTCTAGTTGTTGTAGCTTTACGACTGCTAGAATTGGTAGCTCTAGTATTTACTCTCGCTGAACTATTTCTTGAAGTAGCCGTATTAGACCTTGAACTTCTGGAAGAACCAGAAACAGTACTAGTGCTTCTGTTAGTTCTAGATGAACTACTTACTGCAGGCGTAGACCTTCTACTTGTTCTAGAATTAGAGACTGCTGGTGTCGATCTACTACTGCGATTAGAAATTGCAGGTGCGCTCGTTCTATTACTACGAGTTGTCGTTGCTGTAGTTGCTCTTCTCGATGTTCTACTATTTCTAGCTACTTGTGGTGATCTTGTCGTTGTAGTAGTCGCTCTTGAACTTCTATTACTTCTACTAGATGTTACATTATTATCACTACGCCTGGTTGATCTAGCCTGACTGTTACGACTATTATTAGCAACACGGTTATCACTTCTGGTAATAGTTCTACGACCTCTAGTAATTGCCTCACGATCTCTTCTAGCATCTGTAGTAGCTATCGCACGACCATTGTTATTTCTACGACCTCTTTCAAAATTACGATAAGTTACTCTATCGTTAGGTCTATGGAAAGAACGTCTAACATTAGCTCTTGTAAATCGACCGTTATAATAGTTAGGTCTGTTCCAGTTTGTACGGTGATAGCTCCATCCATATCTATAAGGATTATAGTATAGACGATAAGGATTATTCCATACAATACAATTGTTCACTAATGGGATTCCATAGTAACCATGCCATGGTTGATAAACATAATGTCTATTAAACCTATTGATGTATCCGCTGGTCCTTAAAATTATTCCAGGTCTATTATAATAAACACGTAGGTTTCCAACACGGTTTACATAACCATTGCGATAATTTATAAAAACGTCTCCTGCTTGAATAATGCGACCATAACTATCATAATAGATAGGAGTGTTTTCTATTTGAATAACAGCTCCATATGTATCATATTGTACATAAGCATCATAGTCATATCCTGTATTAAATGATATACTTACGTTAGGAGTATTGATAACGGCTCCAAATTGAGGACCATCATTAAGATAATTAAAGTCAAATTGACCATCAGGAAAAACTGCAAATTCAATTCCACCTTCATTGAATATAAAACTGTTATCATATCCTTGATAACGATCATCTTCAATTGTGGTTGCATAGCTTATCCCGATTCCCATCAAGAATACTAATAGTAGGGTAGATAGCTTTTTCATAATTACTGGGTATTATAAGTAGACTTCAATGTCGTACTTGATTATGTAATTACAATCAGCGTGCCAAAAACCGAAATCGTTATAGTTACTCCTTTAAATATGAAGTAATAATTATAAATAAAAAAGGTCACTATTTCTAGTGACCTTACTTAATTAGGGGATATTAGGGTTCTATTATTTTAAAATTGAGATAAGGCATCGATTAATTCTGATTTACGATTTCTACTTAATGGTAACACTTCACTACCCAATTCAACTGCTTTAGAATTAAACTTTTCTATTTTACGTAAATTAACAATGTATGACTTATGAATACGTAAGAACTCATCTGAGGGAAGTTCGTTTTCAAAACTTTTCATTGTAGATAAAACAACTAGGCTATCATCTTCGGTTATTAGTTTTACATAATCACCTAACGCTTGAATATATTTTAATTCTTTAAGGTAGACTTTACGTTTCTTCAGATTACTTTTAACAAAAATAAATTCTCCACGATCTTCAATCATTTCTGTACGTAACTTGTGCGCAAGTAATGCTCTTTCTACAGCATAAAGAAAACGATCTTTCTTAATAGGCTTTTGTAAATAATCTATCGCGGCATAGTCAAAAGCTTTAAAAGCATATTTCGTCTGACCGGTTACAAAAATAACGCCTGGTTTTTCTGTAATATCATCTAGTAAATCAAAACCAGTAAGTATAGGCATCTCTACATCTAAGAAGATAAGATCTACTTTTTGATCCTTAATAGCCGCTTTAGTTTCAATAGCATTACTAAATTCACCAATTAATTTTAAATTAGGATGATTCTCAATCATCTTCACTATAGCAAGGCGTTGAATACTTGAGTCATCAACTACATAACAGTTTAAAATAGTGTTGTTCATCGTTTAAGTGTTATATTAACGTGACAATGTTAACACTTTAACTGATGTAATGCAAATAAATCTGTTGTTTAAACGATTTTATTTTGTTTTTCATCGAATTTATATGCAAATATGTTGTGCTGAATTATTTTATCTCTATGGTTTAAAAGTGTTGCGAGAACAAAAGAAAAGGAGTATTTTTGCAACCGTTTTAAACAATATATTATGAATCAATACGAAACTGTTTTCATTTTGAATCCCGTTTTATCTGATGATCAGGTAAAGGAAGCAGTAAAGAAGTTTGAAAATTTCCTTACTACACGTGGTGCAAAAATGGTAGCCAAAGAAGATTGGGGCTTGAAAAAACTAGCTTACACAATCGAAAACAAGAAGAGTGGTTTTTACACACTTTTCCAATTTGAAGTACCAGGTGAGGTAATCAACGACTTTGAAGTTGAATTCCGTCGTGATGAACGTGTAATGCGTTATCTTACTGTAAAACTTGATAAGTATGCTATCGAGTGGGCTGGTAAAAGAAGAGATAGAATGTCTAACAAAGCTAAAGCGTAACCGATGGCAACTTTACAACAACAAGCTAAAGGAAAAAAAGATGGTGACATCCGTTACTTATCTCCTTTAAAAATTGAAACTCAACAAAGAAAAAAATACTGTCGTTTTAAGCGTAGCGGTATTAAATACATAGACTATAAAGATCCTGATTTCTTAATGGGCTTTGTTAACGAACAAGGTAAATTGTTACCACGTCGTTTAACAGGTACTTCATTAAAATATCAACGTAAAGTGGCTGTAGCTGTTAAGCGTGCGCGTCACATCGCTATCATGCCTTACGTAGGTGATTTATTAAAATAAAACCAGATTAACGATATGGAACTTATATTAAAGAAAGACGTAGAACATTTAGGTTTTACTGACGATGTAGTAACTGTTAAGCCTGGATATGGTCGTAACTTCTTAATTCCTAACGGTATGGCTATTATGGCTACACCTGGTGCTAAGAAACAATTAGCTGAAACCATCAAGCAACGTGCTCATAAAGAAGCAAACAATATTAAACTTGCTCAAGAGCAGTCTGATAAGTTAAACGGTCTTGATGTTAAAATCGCCGCCAAAACTGGTGACGGTGATAAGCTTTTTGGATCTGTAACTACACAAGATCTTGCAGATGCACTTGCTAAGCAAGGTGTTGAATTAGATAAGAAATTTATTACTGTAGCTGGTGGAAACATCAAGCGTCTAGGTCAGTATGAAGCAACTTTACGTTTCCACAGAGAGGTAACAACTGCTTTTAGTTTTGACGTAGTTGGTGCTAAGAACTAGTCATTTCAATTTAGAATAATAACTAAGCCGTTCCTTTACTGGAGCGGCTTTTTTACATCATATTATGAAGTATAGAAGGTTAACAAAAGAACAATTAGAAGAATTACATCCAGAATTCATCAATTTTCTAGCGACACAAACCATCACAGCTGGAGAATGGGATGAAATAAAAAATAATAAACCAGAAGTTGCAGAGCAAGAACTCGATGTCTTCTCTGATTTGGTATGGGAAGGAGTACTTACTAAAGCTCAGTACTTGGAACATATCTCACCTCAAACCATGAATTTATTTCATTTACAAGAAAAAGAAATTTCTTTAATATCTGTAATGGTAGGTGATGAGCTGATCGATATAACTACCAAGGAAGGTTATGCCTGGTTACAGAAGAATTTGATGGACGACACTGTAAAGTTATTCACAGCAGTAAAAAAATATAGTGATGATCCTAACGGCGATAAATTTAAGTTGATTGAACAAGGAGCGGTAATCACAAAAGGTGATCTTTTCAACTACTTTGATGATTTAATGGAACTAGGAAAAGAAAAAAACGGATTCTAGAATAAATTTAATTGTCCTCTATTTAAAGCTCCTTCAATTTGTAGGAGCTTTTTCTTTACAGTTAATCCACCTGCATAACCTGTTAATTCACCATTAGACGCAATCACTCGATGACATGGTATGAGTATAGATAAGGCATTTGCACCATTTGCACTAGCTACTGCTCTAATAGCTTTTTCATGGTTTAGCTTTCGCGAAAGCGTTAAATATGAAATTGTGTGCCCATATGGAATTTTCATTAACTCATTCCAGACTGTTTGTTGAAATGCGCTTCCGGTTAATAGTAGAGGAATTTCAAATTGTTTACGTTTTTTACAAAAGTATTCTTGTAGTTGCTCAATAACCCTTTGGTGAAGTGGATGATCTTCAAAAATATAAGAAGCATCTAAATACTTGGTAACTCGGTGGTCAATAGCCACGCGTTGTTTGCGATATTGCCAGTCTAATAAGCAAAGTTGATGATCATAAATACCTATTAATACATTACCTAGATGAGATTGGTAAGGCTTTATAAATATTTTATTCATGCCTTAAAGCCTCAATAGGATCTAATCGAGCAGCTTTAATTGCAGGGATTACACCAGAGAAAATGGCTATAATAATAGAAATAATCGTGGCCCAAATCACTGGTGTCCATGGCATCATAAATTCAACTTCCAGATAATTTGAAACGGCATATCCTATAAGGATACCGAATAATATACCCAAAATACTTCCATACTGACTGATGAGCATGGTTTCTATAAAAAATTGCCACGATATGGTAGAACGCTTTGCGCCCAAAGCTTTTCGTACACCTATTTCTCGAGTACGTTCTGTAACTGATACAAGCATGATATTCATCAACGCTATAGAGCTTCCAAAGATTGTAATGATACTAATAATAAATCCTGCAGCATATAGGGCTACTTTTATCTCATTTGCGGCACCTAGTAATTGATCACTTTGAATCACACCAAAGTTGTTCTCCTCTACTGGTGCAAGACCTCTAATATTACGGAAAAGGACAACAGCACGATCTTTAGCTCCTTCCATAAATTGATCATCTTTAACTTTCACACTTAAATCATAATTGATATTAGGACTAGTGTATATACTACGTGCAACATCTATGGGAATTAATACTCTCAAATCTATATTGTTTCCAAACGTGGAACCTTTTTCCTCAAGTAAACCTACAACTGTAAACTTATTACCTCTTATACTTAAAACCTGTCCTATAGGATTAAGACCTTGAAAGAGTTCATCTTCCATATCACTTCCTATAATACAAACACGGGCATTATTCTTTATGTCAAAACTTGAAAATCCACGACCTTCATTAATTGTTAATCCCGCATTCTCAACATAGTTTGCATTAACACCAGAGATGATAACCTTAGGTTTTGTTTTGCGATCTTCACTTTTAACTTCGGCTTGTGACGTGGCCTGAAAAGATACTCCTACTTGAGAAAATGGGTAGTCCCATTGATTTTCAAAATCTTTCACCTCGCGGTAACTAATGATTGGATTTACTTTTACACGTTCACCACCACCACGACGCTGCATGGTGAAGGGATAGCGTTGCATGCTAAAGGTATTAGCACCTATACCAGAAAAGCCACCACCGATAGTGCTTTCTAAAGCACGTACTGAGCTTAAAATACCAACTAGTGCCGTAATTCCTATAGCTATAATTATAACAGTAAGAGCAGTTCTCAAGAATTGTCCCTTAATACTTTGCTGTGCAATATTGATATTTTGCCTTAATAATCCTGCCATACGTTGTTAGACTCATTTTTCTACACAATGTTACAAGTTCTAGAAAGTAAATCCCATTACTTTAAAATATAATTATGAAGTCTAGCCTGATTGATGTGTTTATATTTGCATCTTTAAATAAAGTTATGGCACAAAAACCTTCTATACCTAAAGGAACTAGAGATTTCAGTCCTGTTGAAGTACAGCGACGTCAATATGTTATGAATACCATTAAGCATCATTTTGAGCATTATGGTTTTATGCCTATTGAAACACCTAGTTTTGAGAATAGTGATACTCTACTAGGTAAATATGGTGAAGAAGGTGATCGTCTCATTTTTAAAATTTTGAATAATGGTCAGTACTTGAGTAAAGTAAATGATCAAGACCTACAATCTAAAAATGAATATAAAGTTTCACCACAAATCAGTAAACGTGCTTTACGTTATGATTTAACGGTACCATTTGCTAGATATGTCGTACAACATCAAAATGATATTGCTTTCCCATTTAAGCGTTATCAAATCCAACCGGTATGGCGAGCAGATCGACCACAGCATGGTCGTTTTCAGGAATTTTATCAATGTGATGCCGATGTGGTAGGAAGCGATTCTTTATTGCAAGAAGTTGAGCTAGTCAAATTATATGACGCTGTATTTTCAGATTTAAAATTAGATGGCTGCACTATAAAGATTAATAATAGAAAAATACTGGCAGGTATTGCTCAAATGATAGGTGCAGAAGATCAACTGATCGATTTTACCGTAGCACTGGATAAACTAGATAAAATAGGGGCAGATAAGGTTAAAGAAGAAATGGTACAAAAAGGTATTTCTGAAACAGCCATTGAAAAGCTTAATCCTGTTTTTAGTCTTCAAGGTGACTTTGCGACAAAACTTCAGGTAATGAGATCTCTATTATCAGAATCTGAAATAGGATTAAAGGGTATTGAAGAGCTTGAATTTATTAATCATAAAGTTGTGAAATTAGGCTTAAAATCGGCAACCTTAGATCTAGATATCACTCTTGCTCGTGGACTTAATTATTATACAGGTTGTATTTTTGAAGTAGCTGCTCCAGAAGGAGTGAAGATGGGTAGTATAGGTGGTGGTGGTCGATATGATGATCTTACTAGTATGTTTGGCTTAAAGAATGTGAGCGGTGTTGGGATTAGTTTTGGATTAGATCGTATTTATCTAGTGATTGAAGAGTTAGGGTTATTCCCAGATTCTGTAAGAGCTGGAGTTGACGTGTTATTCATAAATTTTGGAGATAAAGAAGCAGCGCATGCTATGGATTTAGTATTCCGTTTCCGTGATAACGGTATCAAAACAGAGTTATATCCTGAAGCTACCAAAACTAATAAACAAATGAAGTATGCTGATCGTAACCAGATTCCTTATGTCATATTACTAGGTGAAGATGAAATGGCTGCAGGAGCTTTACTTTTAAAAAATATGGAAACTGGTGAGCAAGAATTGTTACAACCAGAAGCCGTTATTGAAAAGTTTAAATAATTTAAAAATAAACGTATAAAAAAAGCGCCCATCGGGCGCTTTTTTATTTTCATTTAACTTAGGAAATTAATCTTGTGGTAAGATTTCCATTTCAAAAATAAGCTCAGTATTAGGTGGAATTACATTTCCAGCACCACGCTCACCATATCCTAGATCAGATGGTACAAAAGCCACAATCTTATCACCATAGTTCATCGTTAAATAAGCATATTTAAAACCTACAGCACCCATAGGTGTTGCAGGATCATATTTAACAGGTATTTCTTGATAAGCTCCAGCTTGATCTTTACGCTCATTATAGTTTCCATAAGTCTGAGCAATTTCTACATCACTAGTGTCAAAAAGTTTACCATCCATAAAGAAGCCGCTATAATCTATGAAAACTTCAGATCCCATCGCTGGTTGAACGCCACTACCTTCAGAAATTTTATAAACTAATACATCACTATCTTTAAGTTTAGTTGCTTTAGCCTTCCATTCTTTTAATTGTGCAGCTTTTTTAGCTTGCATCTCTGGCGCTTGTGCCATTCTTTTTTGTAAAAGTTCTGCGGCCTCTTGTGCAGCCATAGCTTTGTCTTCTTGAACTGTTTTGAAAACTTCAACAGCATCCCATTTTTTTGCAGCTTTACCTTTTCTAATAATGCGAATAGTTTGCATTTTAACATCGTCAATAGGTCTGTTATTTGCTTGAGCATTCACTGGTACTGCAGCAATAGAATCGATAACAGCAAGGCCTTCTACCACTTTTCCAAAAACATTATACTTACCGTTTAAGAATGGAGTTTCCTTATGCATGATAAAGAATTGAGTTCCATTAGTATTGGGACCAGCATTTGCCATAGAAAGAATACCTTTTGCATTATGGTTTAAGGTGTCAACAATTTCTTGATCAAATTTATAACCTACGTTCCCTGATCCAGTGCCTGTATAATCACCACCTTGAATCATAAAATCCTTCATTACCCTATGAAACAATAATCCATCATAATAAGGTTTTCCTTTAAGGCTATCCACGCCTAATTGTGGATGGTTTCCTTCTGCAAGGGCTACATAATTTGCAACAGTCAACGGTGCAGCCTCATAATATAATTCAGCAAGCATAGTTCCTTTATCGGTAACTATTTCGGCATAAATTCCATCTGGAGCATCTGCATATTTATCCTCGCAAGATGCTGCTGTAAGAATGACAGCTAGTAATAAAAGTAATCCGTGTACTTTTTTCATTATTCTAATTTTTAATAATTGGGTTGTTATTTTAAATTCTAGTTTGAAACTTGTTTTGTTACTGATAATTACGCTTTCGCGAAAGCGAATATCATATACCAATCGCAATGATAAGAATTATTCTTCTATATTAATACCTAGTAATTTGACATCACTTTTAAAAGGTACATTAGTTCCTATACGGTTTTGATCACCATAATATCCGTAACCTGTGTATGATGGAAAATAAAAGGTAGCTTCTTCACCGGTTTGCATCAATTTTAAAGCATCACGCATACCGCGGAAGATCCCATATTCTTGCTCCATACTTTTAGTAATAGGTGAAAGTTCATCTTTACTATAAATCGTATCACCATTAAGCGCTATAACATTGTATTCAAAAGTAACACGATCACCAAAAGCAGGAGTTTTTCCTTTTAGACTATCCTTATGAGTAAAGGAGTAATAGAATCCATAAGTTGAGCGCTCAAACTTTTGATCTAATCCGGCAATAACTTTTTCAATGGCGGCTTCTTCGGCAGCATATATTTGTTTATTGTTTTCGATAGATAATTCTGTAGTAGAACTGGTAGTACGACTTATAGGTTTACGAGGTTCTGGTGTTTTACAACTATAGGTAACTAGTACAAATAGTAATAGTATAGCTTTAAATAATGGTATCGCTAAGTGCTTTTTCATAAGAAGGCAATATACTAATTAATTTTCGCTCTGTAGCTTTCATATCTAGGTCTGAACGCCCACCAGCTGCATTTTTATGACCACCACCGTGAAAGTGTTCTCTTGCTAATAGATTAACGTCAAAATCACTTTTAGATCGTAAAGAAATTTTTATAATTCCGTCGTCTTTATTCTCTATAAAAATAAGAGCAAACACGATACCTTTTAAACTTAATCCATAGTTTACAAAACCTTCTGTGTCACCTTTTTTAAAATTATTATCGTTAAGCTCTTGCTGTGTTAGAGTGATGTAGGCTGTTTTAAACTCTGGTAATATCTGTAAATTATTAAGCGCTACACCTAGTAATTTCATACGCGATGGCGTATTTACATCATATATATTACGATTAATCGCCTCGCTGTCTGCACCTTTATCTTTTAAATGAGCTGCGACTCTTAATGTTGCACTGGTAGTGGATCGGTATTTAAAATTACCAGTATCTGTGATAATACCGGTGTACATTGAAGAAGCCATGTCTACCGTAATAAGGTCTGTATGTCCCATCATATCTATGAAATGATAAATCATCTCGCAAGTAGAACTCATAGATGTGTCGCTATACATATATGTTGCAAAATCATCTGGTTGCTGGTGATGATCAATCATTACATAAGTCGTGTCAGTGGCAGTAAGTATGGTTTCCATATCACCAGCTCTATGAAAAGCATTTTGATCTAGTATAAAAATAAAGTCTGCGTCCTGAATTAATGAATCGGCTACAGTCTTTTGTTTTTCATAAACCATAATCTCATCTGTAAATGGCATCCATTTTAAAAAGTCTGGATAATCGTTAGGTGAGATAATAGTACAATTGTGGCCTAATTGCTTCAAGTAACCATATAAAGCAGTGGTAGATCCTATGGCGTCACCGTCTGGATTACGATGTGGTACGATTACAATTTTTTGAGGTGTGCTCAAGTGATTTTTGAGCTCTTGAATTTGTGCTGTGTTCATAATTACAAAAGTAATCCATAGTCATTGAAATAGGAGTGTAGCGGGCTGGAAATGCAATGGATTGTAGTTTAAGCAAGCAGTCCTTAAAAAACTAAAGGCTATTGTATTGCCACTGCGACTTTTAATAGTACTTTTGCAGCCTATTTAAAAAAATAAAGATGGCAACTAATAGAACATTTACAATGATTAAGCCTGATGGCGTTGAAAACGGACACATCGGTGCTATACTTGAAAAAATCACAGCAAGCGGTTTTAGAATCGTAGCGTTGAAGAAAACTCAAATGACTAAGGCAGATGCTGAGTCTTTTTATGCTGTGCATAACGAGCGTCCGTTCTTTGGTGAGTTAGTTGAATTTATGACTCGCGGACCTATCGTTGCTGCTATTCTTGAAAAAGAAAACGCAGTTGCAGATTTCCGTACGCTTATAGGTGCTACTAACCCAGCAGATGCTGCAGAAGGTACAATCCGTCAGTTATATGCAACTAGTATGGGAGAAAATGCTGTTCACGGTAGTGATAGCGATGAGAATGCTGCTATAGAAGGCGCGTTCCATTTCTCTGGTCGTGAGATGTTTTAATTAGAAGACATTTATCATATTATCTAGGGCTGGTCTCTAGAAAAAAAATCCACCGATAGGTGGATTTTTTTGTTTATAAAGATTTGAACTAGATGGCTTTGTTCTGAAAGTCTTGGTTGTTTATATCATTATTGAATTTTATATCTGTCCAATTAACATATATCCAAGGAGCATCTGTTACCGTTCCTTGCCAGTCGGATGCTTTATATTTTCGTTTTGTAGGTATTAATAATCCATCAATATTTTCATATTCCATTTGCATCAATGAAGGTTCCATTTTATTGAAGTCTGCAACGGTAAACAAAAATTGGTCAACTAATTTTGTATCGCGATTGATATACAATTGATAAATATCCTTAAGTGAATTATCTGTTGATTCAAATGATACTTTTATGATATCATAGGTATTATCACCTATAGACTCTTCCTTTATATAATCATAATTTACACCAGGATCTAATAATTTAGGCATCATGGTGAACCAGTAATAATTTGTAGGCCTATTAAAAGCAACCCTTTTTAATTTTTGTTCATCTAGAATGTTATGGTTGTTATGATTGAGCCAGTAATTGGTTCCATCATATCCTTGTACAATAGTTCCAGTTAAATCAGGGAAAGTACGTTCATGTTTTTGATAGGCACCATAAGAAAGCTCGCCTTCAAATTGATACATTTCTGTTGACTGGTCTGTCTTACCATCAGGCGTTTGGTAAGTATACGTGTAAATAACGTTTTGTTTTTCTAACAGTTGATTATAGTTGCCCACATTTTGCACCATATCATAAACTAATTGATGAGCTTGATTTGCAAATTGAACATCTGTTTCTAAGTCAGGTTTCTGATCGTTTGTAGAAACATTGGTTTCCATCTGTTCTTTGCAGCTGGTAGTTATCAAACTGGCGATAAAAGCTATGGCTAAAAGTTTTTTCATTTTATTCTTAATATAAGTTAGAGAAGTTTACTTTTTATTTTTAATTATGGTGTCTAGCGACCAATTATTATAATTGATGTGCCATAAAAGAAATGCAAAAACGGCTGCATGAATAAGTTGTGAGTTAATCACAGACCAGTTTTCAACCATCGTGCTTCCTAAGACTAATAACATCATCGTAATGATGCTACCGGTTAGTGCTTGTCTAGTAAACAATCCAATTACTAATAAAACACCTAGTAAAAATTCTGCTATTGTCAGAACATAACCAAAGGGTTCTACTAAAAAGGATGGGATCATAGATTCACTGAATTTTGCCACCATACCGTTGCTAAATGCTACAATCTTAGGTAAACGTACTAATCCATGACCCAGCATACTTATACCTATTATAAGACGCATTAATAGATAGGTAAGGTTTTTATCTTTCATAATTATAATTTTATTGATTATTAAACGACAGCTCCGTTTGCTAGTATGACCTGACCAGATATCCATTTTGAATCATCACTAGCGAGAAATAATACCACCTTTGCGATGTCTATAGGGTCTGCGATTCTATCAAATGCAGACATACCTTTTAGTTTTTCTATAAATTCTTCTGATTTTCCCTCTAAAAAAAGTTCCGTTTCTGTAGGACCTGGCGCAATGGAGTTTACTGAAATTCCACGACCTATTTCTTTTGAAAACACTCTAGTTAGTTGCTCTACAGCTGCTTTAGAGGCAGAGTATAACCCATAAGTAGGCAACATCATTTTTACAGTGCTCGAAGAGAAATTAATGATGTTTCCGTGATCTGCTAATTTTTCATCAGCTTCTTGTAGCCCGTTAAAAACACCTTTAAGGTTGACATTCATAATAGCTTGAAAATCATCTTCTGTATAATCTTTAACATGCTTGTTAATCATAATACCAGCATTATTAATAAGAACGTCTACTTTACCATAAGCCTTTATCGCAGTGTCAAATAATCTAGTAAAATCTGCTTTAACACTTACATCTGCTTGAACAGCAATGGCTTTACCACCTAAGTTAAGGATTTCTTTAACTGTCCGATCTGCGGCATCCTTATTTGAATGATAGTTCACGACTAATTCTGCACCGTTTTGAGCGAGTAGAAGAGCAATTTCCTTACCTATTCCTTTGGAGGAACCTGTTACGATTATGGATTTGTTTTTTAGTTTCATAATTCTTGTATTTATGAACTATAAAACTAAACAATCGTTTAGTAATCGTATAGCATTTTAACTTTTTAGAAAGTTTAAGTTTGCTTTCGCGAAAGCGTAATCACATCAAGTTTGTGTAATTAATTATTGACTTTCATCTTTTTTCCGGCTCCATCGTTTGCCATGCCTTAACGAGATAAAGCCACTAATAGCTCCTACTACTAGATAAAATAATAGCTCACTGGCCCATACTTTAAAATTAAAGGCATCTATTTGAAAGGAAATACGTGAGAAGTAAAAAAGTGTCCCCAACGCAATGGATAGAATGATGATTAATAGAATGACTTTTTTCATTTTATAAACTCTTCAAAAACCCATACACCTTAGGCAATGGTAATCCCATTACATTGTAATAGCAGCCTTCAAGCCTGGTAACCGCTGCATAGCCTAACCAGTCCTGAATACCGTATGCACCGGCTTTATCCATTGGTCGGTATGTTTTTACGTAATATTCAATCTCTGCAGCAGTTAAATTTGCAAAATGCACTTTAGTACAATCGTTAATTACGGTTTGTTGAGTAGTAGAGGTAAAACAAACTGAGGTAAAAACTTCATGAACTTGACCACTCATTGAAGTAATCATGTCGATAGCATGCTGATCATTTTTAGGTTTTTCCAGCGGTGCATCATTGAACCAAACAATCGTATCACTTGTAATTAATAGTTGATCATCCTTTAAATCATTTATGAAGGCATCAGCTTTAAGAACTGATAGGTAATCAGTGATTTGTGCACCTTTTAAATCATTAGAATATACTTCATTTACTGGTCTGGTCTCAATCTTGAAATTGATGTCTAGTCCTTTTAAAAGCTCTTGTCTTCTAGGTGATTGCGACGCTAGAATGATTTCGGTATTCTTAAATTTTTCTTGAAGCATAGTTATACAGTTAGGGAGATGACTGCCATAGAGCATATTCCGGCAAATAATACGATTTTAAGAATCATACTCAACAGTGTGAATTGAGCTGTTTTTTCAGAACTCCATAGCCTTAACATCACATACATAAGTGGTGCAATAATGATAAATACAAAGTAGAATAGTGCTATTTGATTTTGATAAAGGTAATTATAGATGTACCACACAAATAAGGCTATCACGCCTAATAGAAAAATACTTACAACTCGTGCAGCTCTTATTCTGCCTATGGCAATCGCTAGCGTATTTCTACCACCAGAATGATCTCCATTAATATCCTCGCAATCTTTTACCCATTCACGAGCTAGATTTATTAAAAATGCACCAGTGGCAAAATCAAATAATATCTTTAACATGACTTGTTGCGCACTTTGATTTACCGGTGTTATCACTGGATATAATTCAAAGATTCCAGTAATCATAATCACTAATCCCACTAATATTGAAATCAACAGGTTGCCTAACAATAACATACTTTTTAAGGTAGTTGCATAGATGTAAAGTACAAAGGCTATAAAAACAAAAACAGTGGCCATGATAGGTTTATCAAGACTGTTTGAAAGAACAAAACCAGCAATAACCGCTATAATCGTTAATACACCATAGATGGTAAACGCATTATTCTCGCTAATTACTTTGCCTACTAGAACTTTTTCAGGTTTATTGACTTTATCGATTTCTACATCTTGTATATCATTAATAACATTACCACCAGCGGTTAATAATGCGGTCGATAGAATAAGTAATGTAAGTTGCCACCAGTTTAAAGCGAGATCAACACCAGACGGATTTAAAATAGCATAAACGATGACCAATTGTGTAAGTATGGTCATCAAAACATTAGGCCAGCGAATTAATTTAAGAAATGTAAGCATTGTCATTATAATAGTAGAAAGTGTATAATCTATTTAAGATGATTGAATATTCTTTCCACCAGCCACATGCCATTTTCCTTGTACTTTGAGAACCTGCTCTATGACATCACGCACACAACCATCACCACCATGCTTGTGTGATATATAATCGCTTACAGCTTTAACTTCGGCAATGGCATCTTGTGGGCAAGTTCCTAGGCCTACAAACTCGATAGCCTCGACATCTGGCATATCATCACCCATGTAAAGCATTTGTTCGGGTTTTAAATCATGTGCAGCAGCATATTGATGAAGGTATTTCATTTTATCATGCGCATCTAGAAATACATCTTTAACGCCTAGACCTTCTAACCTAGACTTTACTCCATTATTACGGCCACCAGTAATAATACAAACATTAAAACCTTGCTGTAGCGCAGTTTTAATTGCATAACCATCTTTGGCATTCATCGTTCTTAATAACTCGCCACTTTCTGATATTAACATTCTACCATCGGTAAGTACGCCATCTACATCAAAGAAGAAGGTTGTAATCTCGTGTAATAATTCTTTATAACTAATTGCCATAGGTGTTTTTAATTGATTGTGTAATCGCGTCATACATATTGCGATCATTAGATTTTAAAGCTTCAAGATGTCTCGCAATGGTTTGCACATCGTTACGTCTTGCAGGACCTGTTTGCGCCTCATATGGGCTTATTTCTTGTGCTTTTGCAAGCGTTTCATTCATTAAAGGATATAGTAAAGAAGCATCAATATTAGCTTCATTTAAAATTTCATCGGCTTTTGTATAACAGTGGTTGACAAAGTTATTCATATAAACGGCAGCGATGTGTAAACGTCCACGTTGTTGTGAATTAAGATATGTAAGCTTGCTAGACAACTGATTGCCTAATTTCTCCAATCCTTCTTGAGCAATACTGTTATTAAACTCGACACAGATAGGCAATTCTTCAAAGTTCATTTCTCTAGACTTACTGAAACTTTGTGGTATATAAAAAACACCGTGATTAACATGGTTAGATACAGCCTGCATTGCAACGCTACCACTGGTATGAGCAACAATGGCGTTACTGTTAATAGTAGTACTTACATTAACAATGTGATCATCTGGTGTTGCGATAATAACCAGATCTGCTTTAGGAAGAGCCTTAATAGAGTAGAGAAGTGGTGCCTTTAGAGTATCTATACACATAGCGCTCGTGTTGTAGTAACCTATTAATTTTAGGGTATTTTTAACGTTCGTGTTTTTTGCTTTCGCGAAAGCGGAATCATTATTAACGTATTGATTTTCAATAGCCTTACATAGATTTAAACCTAGGTTACCAGTACCGATTACAATTATCTCCATCATGTTGTAAAAATACAAACTGTGGAACGACCTACAAGCTAGGTGAAACGGGTTTTGTAAAGTATCTTTGCAAACTGTAAAACAGCGCTATGAAAGACCACTGGATTGTCAAGTTACTCTTCTCTACTAGAACCATGACTTTTTTATTATTTGCATTTGCGTTGAGCATGGCGGTAGGTACATGGATAGAACATATTTATGACACACCTACTTCAAAAAAGTGGATTTATAACGCATGGTGGTTTAGTGCAATGATGTTCTTATTGGTGCTCAATTTTATAGGGAATATAAAGCGTTATCAATTATTACAGTGGAAAAAGTGGGCAACGCTAACTTTACATTTATCATGGATACTTATCATTATAGGAGCTGGTATTACACGTTATATTTCTTTTGAAGGAATGATGTTGATACGTGAAGGAAATACAGAAGAGGCTTTTTATTCTGATGAAACTTATATGAGTGTGATCATGCAAGGAATGAGTCCAGATGGGCAAGAAATGCAGCGTGAGATAAAGGATAAGATGTTAATCACACCATACGATTATGATTACTCTTTAAATGAAGAGTTTTATGATAAAGACATTTCCATAACAATCGACACATTGATTTTTGATGCTGTAGAAGGTTTAATACCTAGTGAAGATGGAAAAGAACGTTATCTTAAAATTGTAGAAGCCGGACAAGGAACACGTCATGATCACTTATTGAAAGATGGTGAAAAGGCTTTAATACACAATACACTTTTTGGAGTTAATTTAGATCCAGAACTAGCAGCAGCAGAGGACATTGTCAATATTGTAGAAAACTGGAATGGTTATACTATTCAAACTCCTTTTGAAGGTCAGTTCATGCGTATGGCAGATCAGATGCAAGGAGAAGTTTTTAAAGATAGTATTCAGACTTTAAATTTAAGATCTCTATATACTTTAGGGAATATGCAGTTTGTGATTCCAGAACCGATTACAGCTGGTAACGTTGGTATTATTAAATCACCTGAGCCTACTGCGGCAAAAGCTTATGGTATAAAGGCAACGGTAACATCTGGTGGTGATAGTAAGAGAATAGAAATGCTAGGTGGAAAAGGTATAGTGTCTGATTATGTAGATGTTGAAGTTAATGGAGTGAATCTTTACATTAAGTATGGTTCTATCATGCGTGAACTTCCATTTTCTATCACTCTTGAGGATTTTATAGCAGATAAGCATCCTGGTACCGAGAAGGCGTATGCCGCTTTTGAGAGTAAAGTTTTAGTAAACGACGATAATGGGAGTACCTCAGAACGTATTTATATGAACAACGTTTTAGATAAAGAAGGATATCGATTTTTTCAAGCAGGATTTGATCCTGACGAACTAGGAACTCACTTATCTGTTAATTATGATTTTTGGGGTAAGACTGTGACTTATGCTGGTTATTATCTTTTATATCTAGGATTACTAGCCCTATTATTTGATCCTAATACTCGATTTGGTGAATTAGGACGATTGATAAAACGTGTTAATAAAAGAAAAGCCAAATTGAATATCACCGCTGTTCTCATCTTATTGATGTCTACTTTTAGCTTTGCCCAAGATGGACATGAAGGTCACGATCACGCTCCTGGAGAACATCAAGAGGTAACGGCTACAAACACTAAATTAAGACAAACGCCAGTATCTAGGTTGGATAGCATCATTGTTGCTAATATGATACCGCAAGAACAGGCAGATAAGTTTGGTGAAGTGATTATACAGGATAATGGTCGTATGAAGCCTATTAGTACACTAGCTTCTGAATTATTGCGTAAGATATCAGAGCGTGATTATTATGAAGCAACGGTAGGAGATAGTGTTGTGCGTCTATCGCCAGAACAGACTTTGTTAAGTATGATGCAGTTTGGTAACCTATGGTATGAGGTTCCATTGATTAGATTAAAAAGAGGTAATGATTCTATCAGAGATATTTTAGGTATAGATCGTTCTAGAAAATATGCTGCTGGTATGGACTTTTTTAGATCTCCAGACGGTGAGTTTATAGCTTTCAAACTTGCACCATATCTAGATGAAGCAAATCAGTCGGATCGCAAAAATGCTTTTCAAAAAGATTTTATCGATGTTAACTCAAACCTAGGAATACTAGATCAGGTGGTTTCTAGTTCTATGATTAGAATATTTCCTAAACCTAATGATCCTATCAATAAATGGTATTCTTATCCAGAATTGAATGATGCAGGATTTAAATCTACTGACTCTGTACTAACTAAACAGTTTATACCAGCATATCTTCAAACATTGAGATATGGAAAGGTAAAAGGAGATTATACCGAGGCCGATCAAGTATTAGCAAGTCTTAATCGTTTTCAAAAAGCATATGGAGGCGAGGTGATGCCTAGCGAGAATAAAATTAAAGCTGAAATCCTCTATAACAAATATGATGTTTTTAGAAACCTTTACATGTGGTATGCATGGTTTGGTGTTTTCTTAATCATTCTACTGGTTTCTGAAATTTTAATGAAGAAACCGTTGAAAGAATTACGATACGCTATTCAATTTCATAAAGTAGTGATTATTGGACTGTTTGTCGTTCACATGGCAGGTTTAGTTACTAGATGGTATATCAGTGGTCACGCACCATGGTCTGATGCATATGAGTCTTTGCTGTATGTAGCTTGGGCAATCATGCTATTCGGTTTGCTATTAGGTCGTAAGAGCGAATTAACGATGGCAGCGGCAGCTTTTGTGGTAGCTATAGTATTATGGGTTGCACATTTAAACTGGTTAGATCCAGATGTGGCAAACATACAACCAGTCCTAGATAGTTATTGGTTGATGATACATGTTGCTGTTATTGTGGCTAGTTATGGACCATTTGCTTTAGGAATGATTTTAGGAATTATCACTTTTATACTTATGATTTTTTCAAATGATAAGAATAAAAAGCGCATGGATTTAAATATTAAGCAACTTACTTATATCAATGAAGCAGCCATTACCATAGGATTAATAATGCTCACCATAGGTAACTTTTTAGGTGGTATGTGGGCAAATGAAAGTTGGGGACGTTACTGGGGCTGGGATCCTAAAGAGACCTGGGCGCTTATTAGCATCTTTGTTTATGCCATTGTACTCCACTTAAGATTAGTACCAGGACTAAAAAGTAGGTGGACATTTAATTTGTGGTCTATCCTTGCTTTTCTATCGATTTTAATGACTTATTTCGGTGTGAATTTCTACTTATCTGGCTTACATAGTTATGCTAGTGGAGATCAAGTCTTGTCTTTAAAATATGTTGGATACTTCTTAATATTTGTTGCTGCCATCGGTATACCAGCTTATATAAAAGAAAAGAAAGTCTTTAAAAAGAAGGATCGAGAAGAATAATCCTTGAATGAAACTATGCATAAAAAAAGCCTCATCATTAACGATGAGGCTTTTTTTATATATTACTTTTTGTAAGAGTTCCGTTTCTCCTCTTTTTCACGTTGTGTTTTACGCTGAATTTGAAAGCCTTTTAAAAACTTACGTAAGTATTGATCATTTAAGTATTTATACTTAGCATGTGTTTTTTTTCTAAAGAAAGCACTTAGTTCTGTTTCACTTATTTCGACATCTGCCTTTTTCCAGATATAAATTAATTCATCTGACTTAAAGTTAAAAGCAATTTTAAGTTTACGCAGAATCGTATTGTTGTCCAGAACCATTTCTGCTTCAGGAGTAACGCCATCTTTTTTACCACGATAATTAACAATCACACCATTGAGAAAGGTCGCTAGATTAACATCTACAACTTCTTTAAAATCTACATCTTCTTCCTTTTTAAGCCAGTCACTTACTTCAGCACGTGTAACTGGTGCGCCACCTTTTGCATAAGTATCAATCATTGCATCATCACTCAAATTGAGTATAAATCGCAAGCGTCTTAAAATGTCATTATTGTCCATAAAATGTTATTGGATTGCAAAGGTAAGGATAGTGTTGTGTTGTTACGCTTTCGCGAAAGCGTATTTATCTAGCATAAAAAAACCGAGAAAAATATCTCGGTTTCAATAATTATTTTAATACTTTAATTAAAAACTATAGTCGTGGAAACCTTTGATATTAATACCACCAGTGAAATTAGCATCAAAAAAGAAAAATATTTCTGTACTGTCTAATATATGTTTGGTGATATGTATAGTCCCACTTTCCAATTGTGCCTTGTTTCCAGAGGCATCTATATAATAACCGCTAAAATCTCCAAGACCTGAGGAAAGATCATAAGAACCAGTTCTAACATTCAGAGGAACTCTTATAACCAATAAGTAATCACCATTATTGTTAAAAGCAATGGCTTCATAGATATCAACGTCTGTTTCGCGTAAGATAACTTCACTATCTAAACGTTTATCAAAATTAGGAGTATTATTAATGATAATCTCATCGTTTGTAAGTCCCAAACTACTACTAACTTCATCAAAATCAAATACATTATTAAAGGAACCATTAGAAACAATCGCTGTATTAATTATAGGATTACCACTACTGTCTGTATCTATACCACCATTTGCATCCAGTTGCTCTCTGCTCAAGGTTCCACTAAACGTACCACTATAAGTTAAATTTGTAGGGTCTTGTGATATATTTAATACACCAATATCACTGCTTGCAACTCCAATTATGTAACGATCTTGAACTGGAAAGTCATCATCAAAAAATCGCATAGTTTGTTCTCCATTAGGTAACGTTATTGGAAAATTAAAAGCACCTGGTGTGAAATCATCTATATTAAATATTACACTTTGATCATCAGCAATAAAATCATTTATCTCTAAACTTAAACTAGGTGAACTGGCTCCTTGTACCCTTAAATCTATAGAAACAGGAGTTGCAGGAATCCCATCAGCATCAAAATTAAAATTAGTATTGAGAGCGTTATAAGTTTGACCTGTTTTTAAAGGGTCAACCATTAGATATGGTAAACAAAATTCGCCCATGGTGATTGCAATTACATTATTAGAATCATCATCATCAATAACATTTGCTTCAAAAGTACCACTCGCTGATCTAGATGACAAATCCACATTAATATCTAATACTCCTGACTCACCTGATTCAGGAATTAATCCATTAAGTGATATTGAATCATGTGTCCTATCATCTGCCTCGAAATATCTAATTTCTACAATCCTTAATGCGCCACTTGTACCGACCGTGTATGTTCCAGTAGTAGGAGTATTTGTAGTAATTGCAAGTTGTCTTCCTGTCAACGGATCTCTACCGACTAATGTGTTAATGGCAATGAAATTATTGAATTCTTCCAAATAAAATTCTGTTGCCTCAAAAAATTGGCCATTAATCTCTGCTCTAAAGAAATAATTACCACAAGTACCTGTTCCTCCATTTCCATTTCCATTTCCGTTTCCATTTCCATTTCCGTTTCCAGAACCATTGGGATTGAGACCTGGGTCGATGGGTTCAATGTTATCAGAACAGGAAATAACTAGAGTAATTGCAAATAAGGCTAATAATAATTTTTTCATTAAAATAATTTTAGAAGTGTAAATATAGGAGTAAAGTAAGTAAAAAACTACATCAAATTAAATCTAAGCATTCATCTATTTATCCTAATATCTCAATAATCTGATCTGCAAGTTCAGTTCCTATACGGTCTTGAGCTTCATTAGTCGCAGCACCGATGTGCGGACTTAAAGATAGATTAGAATTCATAAGTAAGACCATTTCTGGTTGTGGTTCTTTTTCAAAAGTATCGAGTGCGGCAAATGAAATATGCTCAGATTCCAATGCGTTTACAAGTGCCACCTCATCTATAACACCACCACGAGCTGCATTTATAATAGCAGCGCCTTTTTTCATTTGATTAAATTCTAGCTCGCCAATTACGTAATCTTTTTGAGCAGGAACATGTAAAGTGACAAAGTCTGATTGTGCTAGCAATTCTTCTTTACTAACTAATGGAATCTCTACAGAAACGGTTTGTCCGTCAAATAATTCCCAAGAAACGGTAGGAGCAGTGTCTGCATAAGAATCATGAGCCACAACTTTCATTCCTACACCAGCAGCAATTTTAGCAACTTCTTGACCTATACGACCTATTCCTATAATACCGAGAGTTCTACCACGTAGTTCAGAACCTTTTGCATATTGTTTTTTCAATCCTTTAAAATTCGTATCTCCTTCTAGAGGCATATTGCGGTTACTGTCGTAAAGGAAACGGACACCACCATAAAGGTGAGCAAAAACTAACTCAGCCACACTGGCGCTACTTGCAGCTGGTGTATTGATAACCTTTAAGCCTTTCTCACGTGCATATTCTACATCGATGTTATCCATTCCTACACCGCCACGACCTATAATCTTAAGGCTAGGGCAGTTATCTATAAGTTCTTTGCGAGCTGTCGTTGCTGATCGCACTAACAATACTGCAATTTCATGTTTATTGATATAACTTTCTAGTTGATCTTGTGCTACGTTGGTAGTAATCACCTCATAACCAGCTGCTGTTAACTTGTCTATTCCGCTTTGTGAAACTCCATCGTTTGCTAATACTTTTTTGCTCATCTTAATTGTATTGTCTATTGTCAGTTAATCAATAACTGTAGTTTTTAATTAGGTTTTATACTACTCTTTATTTCTATGAGATTCGTGATAAAATTTTATCAGTAAATCTCCCTTTACGCATCTATAAAATCTGTACTGCTTATGCCTTTTTTTCTAATTCTTTCATTACATCTACTAGCACTTGAACACTTTCTAAAGGTAATGCATTGTACATACTCGCTCTATAACCGCCTACAGATCTATGACCGTTAAGGCCGCTTATGTTTGCTGCATTCCATAAGTTATCAAATGCTTCTTTATGAGCCTCATCTTTTAGAGAGAAAGTAGCATTCATATTAGAACGATCTTCTACAGCTGCAAATCCTTGGAATAGTTCATTACGATCTATTTCACCATAAATTAATGCTGCTTTTTCATTGTTAGCTTTTTCTATGGCATCAATTCCTCCATTATTTTTCAACCATTCTAGGGTTAACATGCTTACATATATAGGAAATACAGGTGGCGTGTTAAACATAGAATCTTTACTGATATGTGTTTTATAGTTTAACATAGAAGGAATGTGACGTGTCACTTTTCCTAAAAGATCCTCATTAACTACTACTAATGTAGCACCAGCTGGTCCCATATTTTTTTGAGCTCCTGCATAAATCAAATCAAACTTCGTAAAATCTAGTTGACGAGAGAAAATGTCACTACTCATGTCGCAAACTAGAGGAATATCAACTTGAGGAACTGTTTTTAATTGTGTGCCAAAGATGGTATTATTGCTAGTGATATGAAAATAATCTGCATCAGTAGGCACCTGATAATCCTTAGGTATAAAATTATAATTAGCATCTTTAGAAGAAGCTACTTCTATAATATCACCAAAAGCTTTAGCTTCTTTAATAGCTTTATCTGACCAAGTTCCTGTATTTAAATAAGCTGCCTTTTTCTCTAATAAGTTATAAGCAGTCATTAAAAACTGCATACTTGCTCCACCACCTAAAAAGAGTGCTTTATAGCCTTTATTAGTAAGGCCTAAGTGCTCTAATGCCAGTGATTGAGCCTTTTCCATAACAGCAACAAAGTCTTTACTACGATGCGATATCTCAAGAATACTAAGGCCGTTAAAGTCTAAAACCGCTTTTGAAGCTTGTTGAAATACGTCTTGTGGTAGAATACATGGTCCTGCCGAAAAATTATGGATTTTCATAATTGAGAGTTTACGATATTTACAAAAATGCAAATTATCAACCCAAAGCACGTTAGAAAATCAATAAATGATTAAGATAATGTCAACAAGAAATCAACCGTATCCACACCATCTGCATAATCGTTTAACATAGGACATTGTGTTGTGCCAAAATCTACCACAGCTGGAGCAGTTAAATTTCCAAGATTTGCTTTAATTGTTTGTGCAGCTTTTCCTTGAGCAACTACACATTGTAGCTTATCAGCGTCGTTTTTGATTTGGTCTGCCACATCACTGATATCATCATAAAAACTGTACCCTAAAGAAGCTATTGGTGAACTATAACTCTCATTTTCTTCCTTAATTAATAAGAATTCATTGTCCAATAAATCAAATTCACTCATTAGATAAACAGCTTTGTTATAGTCATAGTTGTTGACATACTTTTCGTTCTTTATCAAGTGTTGCTGTTTAAACATACCGTTAAAGAATAAATCAAAGTTGTATCCACGTGGCACCATTAAATGACTAACGCTACGACATCCTAAACCAAAGTAATTGAACACATCTTCACTTAAAGCCTCCATGTGATTAATAGTTTCAGAACCGGTAAGCACAGCAATACTATTTCTGTTTTTACGTATAATATTAGGTTTAGAACCAAAATAATACTCAAAATAACGAGCCGTATTGTCGCTTCCAGTGGCAATTACAGCATCATAGCCCGTAAGTCGACCATCATTATAGCTGTAAGATGGTGATAATTCTGGTAAATGATCTGTCGCAAGTTGCAATAACATAGGAGTTAACACATCATCATTACTACTATTTTTAATCATGGCATGGTGACCTGTAATAATTACAGATAACACATCATGAAATCCTACTAATGGTAAATTACCTGCTGTGATAATGGCAACCGTTCTCGGTGAAATATTTTTAAGATGGTATGGTGCAGTCCATATTTTAAGAGCATCTTCAGTGAGAGCTAGAGACCATTGCTCAAAGGCATGATTTAGATTTTCATCTGTAAACCATGAGTTTTTAGCCTGTGCTTTATAAAAAGCAGCTTCAATTCTAGTCGTTGCGTCTGTAGGCTCCTTTTTTAAATAGGAGGTAAGTAGAGATCCCGCTTTCGCGAAAGCGGAAATTCTATCATTTAACGTGGTATTAATTGCCAGTGAGTTCAATGGGCATTATTTTTGCACAAAAGTAAATAAAACAGCTATGGCAATCATCATAACAGACGAATGTATTAACTGCGGTGCTTGTGAACCTGAGTGTCCTAATACCGCAATCTATGAAGCAGCAGACGACTGGCGCTATGCAGATGGTACAGATCTAGATGGAAATGTAGTTCTTCCTAATGGAAAAGAAGTAGATTCTAATCAGACTCAAGAACCTGTAAGTGACGAGTTTTATTATATCGTACCAGATAAATGTACAGAGTGTGTAGGTTTTCATGAGGAGCCACAATGTGCGGCAGTATGTCCTGTAGATTGTTGTGTGCCAGATGATAACCATGTGGAAGATGAAACAACTCTTAGAGCAAAACAGGCGTTTATGCACAAAGAATAAATTTATTATTTGATATAATTAAGGCCATAAGTTCTATAAACTAGAAGTTGTGGCCTTTTTTTATAGCTGTTACGCAACTATTATAATTACTTTGCATCTATTGTAAAATAGGAAACATGAAATATTTAATATGCTTAAGCCTTATAGTATTATTAATTTCTTGCGAGGCCAGAATTGATAATAATAAAAGAGCATTGTTTTCTACAACTGTTGTAGATGGAGCTAATAATCCTGTTGAGAATGTAGAAGTCGTTGTGTATAGCGGATTTTATTCTTATGATTTTCAATCCAGTAGCTTTACTAAATTTAGTCCTGCAGATGAGGATTTTATTCTAGGTTCTGGTATTACTGATTCTAATGGTGATGTTTCTTTTTTAATGCTTGTTAATACAGATGAGCAAACCAGTTTTAGTCTTACATCTACAGATTATCCTAGACGTAACATAAGTATTAGTAATGGAAATTATGCCGGTACGTTAGATTATAATATTCCAACTCAGACATTGAAACAGTCGGCCGTGGTCAACTTAAGTTTCTCAAACACAACTGCCGTGACAGAGGTTTTTAATGCTTCAATATTTTTTGAATCATTAAACTGTTCCCAGTTTACAGAAGAAGGAATTACAACTGAGGTTGTATGTGAAGATCGAGAGTTTTTACCTTTTAATCAGTCGTCTAGCGATACATTTATCGATATTGAAACGGTTTATCCTTCTATAATGACGGTTGAATATGAAGATGCTACAGGTGCTTTAATTACAGAGCAATTTATGGTTACTAATGCAACAGAGAATTATGTCGTTCAATTTTAGATTCTTAATTATTGCAATAACTCTATTGCTTTCTAATAGCATGTTTGCACAAACAGATTCAATATCTGATCCAGAAAGTAGTCGGTTAAGAAGAAATGTGACTGATCTTTTTATACAGCGAGGTACGCCTATGGGTGATAATTATATAGGTAATGGATTAAGCGGTGGTTTAGGCTTTGGTATTCGTACACAGGCATATCTTTATAAAGGTCTTTATATCGGTGCAGCATTATCTAATGATTTTATGAAAGTTAACGATATGGATATCGTTGGTAATTATGATAGAGCTACAAAATTTAACGTATACCTGTTTGCAGGATATGATTACCGCTTTACAGATTTATGGCATGTTACTGGAGACATAGGGATAGGATACAGCCAGAATAAGAATCGTCAAACAACAGCTCAAGGCGGCGCAAAATTTAGAGATAGTGGAACTCTATTCAGGTTTACAACGAGTATTGAATATGAGTTTACTCCAGCGATATCTGTATTTGCTAGTCCTAGCTTTGAAATGGTAGATTATAAAATAGCGACAGCACCAGCTTTAAGTAATACTTTTAATAGCGGTAATTACTTTAATGTTGCGATAGGAGTAAGAATTAGTGATAATATAGCAAGTATCGACCGATTAAAAAGAGATATCGATAGGATAGAGGCGATACCTGAAGATCAACGTGGTGGAGTACAGCGTATCCGTTTAAAGATTTATAAAAAACGTCTCGCTAGAAGATTAGCGAGAAAAAATTAAATCACGGTAAAGTAATATGCTATTAGTATCATGAACAAATATCCCGATGCTAGATAATAGCAAATGGTAGAAAGATTTTTGTTTGATTCACGCTTTAAATAACCAAAGGTAAAGAGAGTTATAGCAGGTCCTAAAATGATGATACTAGCAATTATAATAGCTAATGGACCAACGGGTGAATGAATGAGTAGCATATTTTAATATCTGAATAGAATTAATATTCTAATTTAGGCTTTCTAAAATTATTCAGACTATGCGATTTTTTTACTTATTTCTTTTTATAAACGCTTTTATCTTACAAGCTCAAGAATTAACAGGACAACAATTGCTAGATAAGGCGATCCAACATCATGATCCTGATGGGAACTGGCGAACGTTTCAAGATTATTTTCAAGTAACTATGACTACTCCTGGGAATCCTGATCGTGTAAGTAATATTGATATAAACCTACCAGCTGAGCGATTTGCATTAGTGGTCAACCGTGATAGTATTACAACCTCATATGTAGTAGAAAAAGGTGATGCTACCGTACTCAAGATAGATGAGAAGAAACCAATGGCTCAACTAGAAACCACTTTTAAAGATGAAGAACGAGCGTTATTTATGCAAAACTATTACACTTATCTCTACGGCTTACCTATGAAGCTAGAAGATCCAGGAACTTTTATAACAAATCAAGTAGAACGTAAAAGCTTTAAAGGTAAAGAATACCTAGTCCTTGAAGTGATGTATGATGAAAATGTAGGTAGCGACGTGTGGTACTTTTATTTTGACCCTACGACCTATAAAATGGAAATATATCAGTTTTTCAAGCGTGATCAAAAAGGTGATATCGATAGAACTAGTGGTGAATACATTATTCTAACTGAAAATTATGAAACCAGCGGAATCAATATGCCTAAAGTGCGCCAATGGTATTATAATAAAGATGATAAGTTCTTGGGGACTGATGTGATAACGAATTAAAATAAAATAGTAACGCCAAAAAGGAACAATAATGCTCCTGCAAAGGAAAACACAAAATCTAAAGTTCTAATTTTTCTTCCGTTTTGATGCTGTCCCAAACGATTACCAGGTCCAGTAATGATTAAATCATCTTTATATATGAATCGATTTAATAGATTAAATAAATGATAAGAAATTAACATGGCTGGTAAGAACAAGAGTGTACTTAAATATGTTCCTCCAATTCTATCAAAAAAGATGGATTCATTTTTGAAACTTACATAAATAATAATTTGAATTATAGAAAATACAATAAAGCTTGTTACAATAAAAGGTTGTTTTAATTTTTTGTAAAATAATCCATAAAGCATAAATGACCATCCGATACCAAATGCAACAAATAATTTGTGAATGACCGCAATAGGCAAAAGAGCATAATAATATGTTACAAAAAGTAACAAACCAGATAATAGATAAAGAAGCACTACTATTTTATCCCATATCGTAATAATGGTTCCAAGTCCTTTCAATTTAATCCTCCATCAACAACCCTAAAATATCAATTGCTGCATCACTGATTTTAGTACCAGGACCAAAGACAGCAGCTACTCCAGCGTCAAATAAATACTGGTAATCTTTGCGTGGAATCACACCACCAACGACGATCATTATGTCTTCACGCCCATATTTTTTGAGCTCTTCCATTACTTGAGGAACAAGGGTTTTATGTCCTGCAGCTAAAGAGCTTACGCCTAACACATGCACATCGTTTTCTACAGCCTGTTTTGCAGCTTCGGCTGGTGTTTGAAACAGTGGACCTATGTCTACGTCAAAGCCTACATCAGCATAACCAGTAGCGACTACTTTTGCTCCACGATCATGTCCATCTTGTCCCATTTTGGCAATCATGATTCTAGGGCGGCGACCTTCTTTTTGAGCAAATTGGTCAGCTAGTTGTTGCGCTTTCGCGAAAGCAGGATCATTCATAATCTCTTTTTTATAAACACCTTGAACACTTTTTATTTGTGCACGATATCTTCCATAAACGCTCTCCAAAGCATCTGATATTTCACCGAGAGTAGCACGTTCTTGAGCAGCTATAACAGCGAGTTCTAGTAAGTTGCCATTCTTGCTTCTTGCACAATCTGTAAGATTTTCAAGCGCTTTCTGAACCTTTTCGGTATTTCGAGAAGCTCTTATCTCTTTTAAACGATTGACTTGTTCAATGCGCACGGCAGCATTATCAACTTCTAGCGTATCAATCAGATCTTCATCTGGACTTGGGTATTTATTAACGCCTACGATGGTGTCTATACCGCTATCTATGCGCGCTTGCTTCTTAGCAGCAGCTTCTTCAATACGCATTTTAGGAATTCCGGCTTCAATCGCCTTGGTCATTCCGCCTAGTTCTTCTACCTCTTCTATAAGTTCCCAGGCTTTATGAGCGATATCGTTAGTTAGAGACTCGACGTAATAAGAACCAGCCCAAGGATCTACTGTTTTAGTAATTCCAGTTTCTTCTTGTAAGAACAACTGTGTATTACGAGCTATGCGTGCGCTGAAGTCTGTAGGCAAAGCAATAGCTTCATCTAGTGCGTTGGTGTGTAGGCTTTGTGTACCACCAAAGGCGGCCGCAGCAGCTTCAATAGTCGTACGCGCCACGTTATTAAAAGGATCTTGTTCTGTAAGCGACCAACCAGATGTCTGGCAATGTGTTCTTAAAGCTAGAGACTTAGCGTTTTTAGGATTAAACTGTTGAATCATTTTAGCCCATAACATGCGTGCAGCACGCATTTTGGCTATTTCCATAAAGTGATTCATTCCTATGGCCCAGAAAAACGATAGTCTAGGAGCAAAGGTGTCGATGTCCATTCCGGCAGCAAGCCCTTTACGCACGTATTCCAATCCATCTGCTAGCGTGTAGGCAAGTTCTATATCACTAGTCGCACCAGCTTCATACATGTGATAACCCGATATAGAAATCGAGTTGAATTTAGGCATGTTTTTGCTCGTGTATTCAAAGATGTCAGAGATAATCTGCATACTAGGCGATGGCGGATAGATATAAGTATTACGCACCATAAATTCCTTTAAAATGTCGTTTTGTATTGTTCCACTTAATAAAGCAGGATCTACGCCTTGCTCCATAGCAGCAACGATGTAAAATGCCATGATAGGTAACACAGCACCATTCATGGTCATAGAAACAGACATTTTATCTAATGGTATTCCATCAAAAAGAACTTTCATGTCTTCAACACTATCGATTGCAACACCAGCTTTTCCTACATCACCAACGACACGATCATGGTCAGAATCATAACCTCTGTGAGTTGCTAGATCAAAGGCAACAGAAAGTCCTTTCTGCCCAGCAGCAAGATTACGTCTATAGAACGCATTAGACTCTGTAGCACTTGAGAAACCAGCATATTGGCGAACGGTCCATGGACGACGCACGTACATTGTAGAATAAGGACCACGTAAATTAGGCGCAAGTCCAGCTACAAAATTTAAATGTTCTAAATGTTCAGTATCTTCTTTAGAATAGTACCTTTTGATATCAATTCCTTCAGATGTTTCATAAACTGGTAAATCAGCTTTTTGAGAAGAAGCAAAATTAAAATCGGCTTTTACTTGAGATATATCTTTTCTTTTCATTACAACTGTGCTTTTTCAATAGACTCGGCTAGTCGAGTAGGAACAATAGGAGCTATAAGAGTCTTACGAGGATTTGCTTTTACAAATGGGTATAATTCATACTCCTTCTGTAGTGGTAAATCTGCATTTGGATATTTATTGACACCAACGAGAATTTTTTTACCATTGCCTAAGTCACTTAATTCTTGTGCCGCACTTTCTTTTATTTTGCGTTGTATCGTGCCATCAAATAACGATTGTACAAAACCACCGCCATTTTCAATCATTTTAAAAAGCTCTAAGGCTTTTTCTGTAAGTTGTTTTGTTAGCGTATCGATATAGTAAGAACCATCTGCTGCATTATTTATTTTTTCTAAATAAGCTTCATCTTTTAAGATGCGTAGTTGGTTGCGAGCTATACGATCTCCAAACTCATTTTCTTTATTAAAGAACGCGTCATAAGATAAATTATATACGGTATCTGCGCCTCCTAAGACGGCACTCATACATTCTGTCGTGGTGCGTAATAAGTTGACATTATAGTCAAGTAAAGATTTATTTCGGAGACTTGGACTCGCTGTGATATAGCATTTTAAGTCTACACTATAGAGGTTACCTATAGCTTTGGTTATTAACCGATATGCTCTATATTTTGCAATTTCCATAAAGTAATTATTACCTATGGTAGTGTCTATGTTGATTCTTTTTTCTGCTTTCGCGAAAGCGTCATAAACACCTGCATCATGCTCTTTACTGGTATCGCAATAGTGATTTAAATACTCGTTTAAATGTGCTGCATAGTAGCCTAATTCTTGAGTGGTAGTAGCACCAGTATTTTGATATAAACTCGTGTTTACTGTAAACTGAGAAAAGTATCCTGAGAATGATTTAATGAACTCAGCATAGTTGTAATGATCCTTTTTAGAATCATTAAACCAGTTTCCATCACTTGCTAATTGATTGATAATATCAATATGTACGTAAGCTTTAGGATTGATATCATGTACCTGTTTTATGTAATCCAAGTCCATAAATTGTGGATGGATTTGAATTCCATATTCCGGTAATCCTTTAAGTAAAACCGTTGGGTCAATTTCTTTATTAGGGATAACAAAAAGTACACCTTCACTACCACGATTTAATACGTCTTTTGCTTTCTTGTTTGCTGCCGTAGCATTACCAGCATAGATTCTTTGAGAAATAAACCAGTTATCTGTGGCACGAGCAGGAATATTTAATTGTGGAGCACTGTCACTGTGATATATCGGTTTAATATCGATTCCAGTATTTGTTTTAGTGACTAGTGTCTCGTTATAATCTGCACCTTTAAGGTCCATCTGGATTTTTTGTTTCCAGGCTGTTTCTGAGACAGGTTCAAAATCTTCAAACAATCGATTACTCATTTGTGTCTTTTTTTAGGGAATCTGCGTGTTGTATGATAAACACTTCTTCATTTTCTCTTTTCATTAAATACCGTTCACGAGCAAATTTTTCAATGCCAGCGCTATCTTTTAATGCCTTAATTCTATTTTGATCCTTCTGGATACCTCGTTTATAGAAATCAACATTTTGTTCTTTTTCTACGATTTGTTGGTCCAGTTCTCTATGGGAAGTAAGCCAAGCGTTTGCATCTAAGAACAAAATCCATATCACAAATATGATACTGATAAGTACGTACTTATTAGTAAAAACTTTCCAATATTTATTCTGTTTTAACTGATTCCACTTCATTATGTGAAATTTAAGAAAATTCAGCCAATCGTTGGTCGATTATACCTCTTAAGATTTGAACACCTACTGTATTAAATCGATTAGTAGGTATAATCACATCTGCATAGGCCTTAGTAGGCTCAATAAATTGCTGATGCATGGGTTTTAATGTGTTTTGGTAACGTTCCAGAACTTCTGTGAGATCACGACCGCGATCTGCGATATCTCTTTTCAACCTGCGTATCAATCGTTCATCACTATCACAATCTATGTAGACTTTAATGTCAAATAGATCTCTAATGCGTGGTTGGGTAAGTATTAAAATCCCTTCAACGATTACCACTTTAGAAGGTGCTGTTTTAACCACTTCACCAGTACGGTTGTGCTCGACAAAAGAATAAACTGGTTGATCAATTGTTTTACCTTCTTTAAGCTCCAGCAGGTGTTTCTCTAATAATTCAAAGTCGATACTTCCTGGATGATCAAAGTTGATTTTCACACGTTCTTCATAACTCAAATGGGAAGTGTCTTTATAATAGGAGTCTTGCGAGATTACATTTACTTCATGATCTGGATAGGTATGGACCATTTGGTCCACGACTGTGGTTTTTCCACTTCCAGTTCCACCAGCTATTCCTAGTATAAGCATTTGATTTTTTTATTTGTGCAAAAATAGGGATTTGAACTTGAATTTGAACTCGAACTAATGGGCTAACTTTAATTTGAAATTAATGGTTATTTCAAATAAATTTTCTGATTGAAATGAAATTTTGCATCTTGGCAATTAATTGAATTTCATTGATGGATACAATTGTCTAATTTTCTCTCATCGCCATCATTCTTTGATATAGTGTAGGATGCGAGTAGTTGAAGAAGACATAAGCTGGATGCGGTGTAAGATTGCTTAAACTGGTTTTATTCAATTTTTTAAGTGCATCGATGAGCGGTTCTCCTTTATAAGTATCTTTTGCAAAAGCATCGGCTTCATATTCAAATTTTCGCGAAAGCGAACTCATCACTATTCCAGTAATCGTAGAAATAGGCGAGTAGAGCAGTCCAAATGCCACTAAACCGACATGGAAAGAAGGTATGGCCACACCTAGAGCCTCTGAAAGTGTAGCGCTATCGACAAATAATGAAAACAACCAAAGTGTAAAACCTGTCGTTATAGTACTTGCTATCAAGTTATAAATGATATGTTTACGTTTATAATGCCCAACCTCGTGAGCTAGTACGGCAACGATTTCTTCTTCAGTTAATTTAGAAATTAATGTGTCATAAAGTGTTACACGTTTCTCACTTCCAAAACCACTGAAGTACGCATTAGCCTTAGTAGATCTTTTACTACCATCAATCACAAAAATCTTATCGAGTTGAAAACCTACACCTTGTGCATAATTTCCAATAGACGTTTTTAAAGTTCCTTCTTCTAGAGGTGTTTGTTTATTAAAAAGTGGAACAAACCAGCGCGCATAGAACATATTCATCAATAGAGAGATCGCAAAAATCAAAATCCATACATACCACCAGAAATTTGCTCCAGCCCAATCATAACATACAATTACGAGAGACAATATTCCACCGCCTAGAATTGCGGTAAGCAACCAACCTTTGATTTTATCGATGATAAAAGTCTTTATCGTTGTTTTATTAAAACCAAATTTTTCTTCAATCACAAAAGTAGAGTAGTAGGAAAAAGGTAGTGAGATGATTTCACCAGCGGCCGCAATGACTGTAAAAAATAATAAGCCAACTAGTATATCGTGATTTACTAAAGTGCGTGCCCATGTGTCGATAATAGCAAATCCATCATAAAATAAAAAAATCAGAATTGCAATAAAGGAAATACTGCTGCTTAAAAGACTGAATCGATAATTGGTCTTTTTATACTCTTGTGATTTAGCATACTCATCGGCATCATAGACGTCATTCAATTCTTGGGGAACATCTTTAGAATACCATGTATAATTAAGATAACCTAATAATTGATCTAATATAAAATCAAAAACAAGTATTCCTATAATAAGATAGAACAATGAAATAGCGTCCATAGGTTAATTTTTCACAAATGTAATGGTAAATAAGAAGCTTTGATTATTTAAAATCTCGTTGCCTTTTTGCTTCAAATATTAATATCGCTGCACTTACTGAAAGATTCATAGAATCTATAGCACCACTCATGGGGATAATTATGTTTTTCAAGGCAGCGTCTCGCATTTCTTGAGATAATCCGGTTGCCTCAGTTCCTAGTGCAATGGCGCTTCCGGTAGTATAATCCATGACATCATAGCGTTCACTAGATTGTAATGTAGCTGCATATAAGTTGATGTTTTTGGACTTTAAGAAATCCACTACTTCGCTAGTTGTACCTGTTGCAGTAGGAACGGTAAACACACAACCTACGCTAGATCGTACTACGTTAGGATTAAAAAGATCTGCTACTGGATTTGCGATGATAAAGGCATCTACTTTTGCAGCATCTGCAGTTCTTAAAATAGCACCTAAATTCCCAGGTTTTTCAGGTGATTCTGCTATAAGGATTAAAGGATTCTTAGATAATTTTAAATCTTGTAGTTGTTGAGATTTCGCTTTTGCGAAAGCGATAACACCTTCTGTTCCTGTCCTGTATGCAAGTTTCTCATACACTTCTTGAGTAACTGATATAACTTCTGGATTACTATTGATATTTATTTTGTGGTAGACATCACTAGCTTCAAAATCTTCTGTATTTAATAGAATAGATCCACAGACTAATAATTGCTGTAACTCAAAACCACCATGATCACCTAGCATGATCTCGCGTTGTCCTTCAATAAGAAATAGGCCTTCTTTTTTACGTGCTTTACTCTTGCGTTGCAATAATTCTGCATGACGGATGATGGCGTTGTGTGGACTGGTAATGTGTTTCATTAAAGCAAAGGTAAGTGGAAATTGAGTGATATTTAAAATGATGATACAATCTTTTAAATAGATAATAGATTGCGTTTATAGTCAGTTTTTCTTATTTAATTATTGATTTTGAGTATCTACTTTTACTCGGCTGCAACCATGATTCTATTATCTTTATATTAAAATAAATGTTATGAATTTTCACACTAGAAAATGGATCAAACCCGAAGATTTAAATCCTAATGGCACCTTGTTTGGTGGCCGATTGCTAGAATGGATTGATGAGGAAGCAGCGCTTTATGCTATAATCCAAATAGAGAATCAAAAGGTGGTAACTAAATACATGAGTGAGATCAACTTTAGAGCCAGTGCAAAACCTGGAGATATTGTTGAAATAGGACTAGAGGTTAACAAATTCGGTAGATCATCTATAGATCTTAAATGCGAGGTGCGTAATAAGATGACTTATGAAACAATCATTACTATTGAAAACATCATCTTAGTAAATCTTGATGAAGATGGTAAACCTCTCGCACATGGAAAGACCGAAGTTGAATATCAATCTGATCGAATGAAAAAGAAAGGCTTTTAAGCTTTTACTTGATTATCGTTCAAGTATTTTTCTTCCATCCAGAAAGTTCCAAATGGTACAACAGACATCGCTAAAACAATAAGTAAAGTTTTAAAGCTCCATTTATTTAATTGAGCTACTAATATCGCTACGACTATGTAAGAAAGAAAAAGGACACCATGTGCCATTCCTATAATCTTGTTAGGCATAGGCATTGCTGCTAGATACTTCAACGGCATGGTTACAAAAAGGATTAATAAAAAAGAATAACCTTCTGTAATGGCTAGATATTTGAAAAACTTGTTCATAGCAGTGAATTATAAATGCAAAGATAAGCTCTAGCGATTTTTTTACTGCTTATCATGATTGTAAAAGCATGTATTTGTTGGTAAAATATTTGTTAAAATGGAAGTAGATGATGTCGCGCTATTATCTTTGTATTCTTAATAAATATTGATGGCTCATAAAGACGTAAAGATTCATATAATAGGTGCTGGTGTAAGTGGACTAGCTGCGGCTCTTACATTAAAAAAAGCTGGTTATAATGCTCAAGTATTAGAACAGGCTGCTACAATTGGTGGTCGAGTAAACACAACTATCAATGGCGCAATGAAGCTTGATCATGGTTTCCAGGTCTTGTTAGATCATTATCCAGCAGCGCAAGAGTTCCTTAATTTAGATTCTTTAGACTTAGTAAAGTTTAGTCCTGCGTCTGTCATTTATATAGATGGTAAAAAGCACGTAATAGGTGATGCGCAACGTGATATGAAGTATGCGTGGAAAACGATTGTTGCTGGAGTAGGTAGTGTCAGTGATAAATGGAAGGTATACACGCTTTCGCGAAAGCTAAAACAGAAAAATCTAATAGATATTTTTAAAAGCCCAGAAAAAACTACTCTTCAATATCTTCAAGATTATGGTTTTTCTGAAAAGATGATCAAAAGCTTTTTTAAGCCTTTTTATTCCGGTATTTTTCTAGAAACTCAACTGCAAACGAGTAGTCGTATGTTTGAGTTTGTCTTTAAAATGTTCAGTGAAGGAAACGCAACTATTCCTGCTGCTGGAATCAAAGCAATACCTGAACAAATGGCTCATCAATTAGATGGACAAATCCAATTAAACACCACCGTTAAAGAAGTTGTTGCAGATACAATTCAACTAGTTAACGGCGACAATCTTAAGAGTGATTATACTATTATAGCTACTCCTGCAGATGTTTTAGTGCCCAATTTACCTAAGTCAAATAAGCCATGGCACAGTGTTCAGACTTTATATTTTGATACAGATGATCATGGTTTTGACCAGCCTATCATTGGTTTAATTGCTGGTGATGATTGTTTAAGTAATAACTTTCATTTTCTAAATGATGTTTTTGAAAATCATCCAAAGGTGATTAGTGTAAGCGTTGTGGCAAAACATGATCTCACTAAAGATCAACTAGAAGAACGTGTGCGTAAAGAACTTATAGAGCAGGCTCATATTAAGGCTGGCGATTTGATTCAAATGATGGAAATTAAAAAGGCATTGCCAACCTTTGATAGCATTCAATATGCTATGAGCCCTACTGAAACTCAACTTACTCAAAACATCTTCTTAGCTGGTGATCAATTGAGTAATGGATCGTTAAATGCAGCAATGCTGAATGGTAAGGCTGCAGCGCAAGCGGTAATTAGTAATATCGAGAATGGAATTTTTGTTTAACTAAAAGTGCGTGATTTCTATAATTTGAGATGTAGAAAAATCAATATGATATACTTTTCCCATGATTCTGAATAGTTCTTCAGTTATTTCTACGGTTGTAATTTGATTTCGATCGTATTCCTTAGAGTAGTTAGATTTATATTCTAGCTCTTTAGAGAAACCGTTTTTTAATAATAGAGAATAATTGGGTTCTATAGTTCTGACAACTGTTTTATTAAAATCACCACTTGAAGCCTCGCAATAAATAGGACGTGGCTTGATATCCCTTCTTGAATAGATGGCATATTGTACATAATCATTATCAAAAGCTATTACAGCACTTCTGTTTTTATTACTGTCTTCATAGAACAGATTAGTAAGGTATTGTTGTAATTCTTTTCTTTGAGTTAATAAATCAAATGTATTTATTGTTTCGTTTGAAATCCATTGATTTTTAGAACGATCCTTAAAGAAATTGCTATATATGATATAAAATAAAGCACTAGCAATTGCTAAAGTACCTGCAATGTTGAAAACATAATCTATCACAGTCCGTTTATCTTGCTGTAGGATCAGCATCTACATGGTTAATATCAAAAACAGACTCTTTTTTATTTCCTAGAATGCTAACACCTTTTTGCATTAGTAGGTTATTAGGGTAGGTGATGGTCTCGCCATCATTAGTTTTAAGTACGGTATAAAAGCCTTTAATGTCTTCTATTACAGCAGTTACCGGTAAATCTTTATCATGTATTCTAATACGATCACCTATTTTAAATGGAAAGGCAAAATATAGTATAAAACTAGAGGTTAAGTTGCTTAAAATACTCCAGTTTGCAAACAACGCAACACCTATTACTGCAAACGTAGATGCCAGTGCTGTCCAGAAACCGTCTTTAGAAATTCCCCAAACAAAAATAATTGCAATGGTTGATAACGTCCATAGTAAGTAACCTACATATCTATTGATATACTGACGTCTTAATTTTGATCGATTAAGATCTTTTGAAAGTTTTGCAGCACTCCAAGTCACAAATCGGTGTACACCTATTGTTAGTATTAGGATAACAATTGTGAATATAACTTCAGTCCTAATTAAGAAATCGATCATAATTGTAAACTATCTCTTAAAACTTGATACTCACTACCTTTTTGCGACCAGTATGGTGTATTTAATGTTTTAATTAACGTACCTGTAGAAACGGCAGGTTTACCATTATCATTATAACGCTCCATCCAAGAAAGGATTTTATAAGGAGCCTCTTTTTGAGTTTTAAAAGCAATAATACGATCTAAGTCTTTGTACCTAACACTGTATAAATAACCATCCTCAATCTCTCTAAAACTTGCAGTTGCTTCATAAGGTTTAGTCTCGACATGCTTTAATCTTAAATACTCAAGACTAGGAATTAATTTTAAATCGCCTGTAGGCATTGAAGTCGGGTCTATCCTTAATTGCACAGGAATTTGATTTTCAGTCATGACATGCTCGACTTCAAAATAATCTTCTTGTTCAGACTGGAAATAAGAAAACAAACTTACATCATACACCTTATCGTATTGATTTAATTGCATGTATGTATGTCCACACCATTCTTGAATACTAGAAGATATTTTAATCGCATTATCCTTCTTATCTAATGGTAAAAAGGTGCTACTCATAATAGAATAAGGATAGATACCTGTATTAAAATCTCTAGTTACATTTAGTTTCATAATAGGACGATTATCATCTGATGGATTATCAGCCTTAACTTCATCTACTGTATTGAATGGTTCAGTAACAAAAATCATCACAGATTTTCCATCACGCATTTCTCCATATCTAGATTGTGAGAGTTCATAACTAGAAATTTCTGCCTTACCACTGTACCAATAGTCTTTAAAGTCTTGTGTTAAGGTAAGATCTTCTAGTGATTCTAGACGATTGTTATCAGTACTATGATCTGTATTGGTGCTTGATGTTTTAGAATTACAAGAAGTTATAATTAAAGCAATAGCGATGTAGAGAAATTTATTCATGGTTTTTAATCTTATAGTAAAGATACTGTTTGTCATTTCAATACTAATTTAAAATGGCGTTAAGTATTTCTTTTTAAAATTAAACACTTTATGATTTCTCTAGTACCATCAATCAATAATTTTTATAAATTTTGTATCTACAATTAATAACTATGAAAGAAGTAAAAGCATATGCAGCATCTGCAAACGATGCGCCTTTAAAAGAAGTTAATATTAACCGCCGTGATTTATTAGATAACGATGTTTCCATAGACATCATGTATTGCGGTGTATGTCATAGTGATATACACGCAAAGCTTAATGATTGGGGAAATGCAAAATATCCTATCGTACCAGGACATGAGATAATAGGTAAAGTGACAGCTGTGGGAAGCAATGTTTCTAATCATAAAATAGGAGACTTAGTAGGAGTAGGCTGTATGGTTGACTCTTGTCAGGAATGTAGTGCTTGTAAGGAAGATCAAGAAATGTGGTGTGAGAATGGTTCTACCAGTACTTATAATAGTAAAGATCCACATTTAGGAGGTCATACACTAGGAGGATATTCTAAACTTATAGTGGTAAGAGAGGAATTTGTTCTTAAAGTACCGACTAACCTTGATACTAAAGCAGTTGCACCACTTTTATGCGCTGGTATTACAACCTATTCACCATTAAAACACTGGAATGTTAAAAAAGGTGATAAAGTAGGTATTATTGGCCTTGGTGGTCTAGGTCACATGGGAATCAAATTTGCTGCTGCAATGGGAGCAGAAACAGTGATGATTACCACTAGTGAAGAAAAAGCAAAGGATGCTAAAAGACTAGGAGCAGATCAAGTAATTATTTCAAAAGATGAAAGTCAAATGAAAGAACACAATGATTCTTTTGATTTTATTCTTAACACGATACCGGTAGGCCATGACGTTAATCCTTATCTAGCCTTGCTTAAAAGAGATTGTACCATGTGTTTAGTAGGAGCCATTGAACCTTTAGAGAATGTGCACGGTGCAAATCTTATTTTAAGAAGAAAAAAATTAGCTGGATCATTAATAGGTGGTATTAAAGAAACGCAAGAGATGTTAGATTTCTGTGGTGAACATAATATCACATCAGATATTGAAATGATTGACATGCAAGATATTAATAATGCCTTTGAACGCGTTCAGAAAAACGATGTTAAGTATCGTTTTGTAATTGATATGGAGACGTTGTAGTATCTCGCTTTCGCGAAAGCGTATTTATTAAAACTCTTAAAAACTCAGCATCTATGGTGCTGAGTTTTTTTTTATGCCTGTTAAGAGTTAGTTTTACCATTCATCTTTATATATTTTAATGAATTCATTTACTGCCCAACAAGTTTGTGACGTTTTAGAAGGTACCCTTATAGGATCTACAACTCAAGAAATCACAGGAATAGAAGAAATAAGAAAAGCTACAAAATCTGACTTAACCTTTATAGGAAATAAGAAGTATGCAAAATTCTGGGCAGATTCTAAGGCATCAATTGCAATCATTAGTGAAAATATTGAACTAGCGCCAGGTGATAATCGCGTTTTAATAAAAGTAAAAAACGCAGATCTAGCTATGGCTAACATGTTAGAAGCTTTTTTACCACCTACACCTGTTTTTGAAACAGATATTCATCCTACAGCAGTGGTACACGAAACGGCAACTATAGGAAAAGGTGTCCAAATAGGTGCGCATTGCTATGTAGGTAAAAATGTAACCTTAGGCGATGGAGTGAAATTATATCATAATGTAAGCGTGTTTGATGACTCTACTATTGGTTCACAAACAGTTGCCTGGTCTGGAACAGTGATTAGAGAACGTTCTCAAATAGGTGCTCAATGTATATTTCATAATAACGTGAGTATAGGTGCAGATGGTTTTGGATATCGTCCATCAAATGATGGTCGTGGACTTATTAAAATACCACACATAGGAAATGTTGTAATAGGTAATGCCGTGGAGATAGGTGCTAATTCTTGTGTGGATAGAGCTAAGTTTAATTCAACCATAATAGGTGATGGTTGTAAAATTGATAATCTAGTACAAATTGCACATAATTGTATATTAGGAAGATGTTGTATCATGGCAGGTCATAGTGGTCTTGCTGGGTCTGTAACCTTAGGTGATGGAGTAATTATAGGTGGTAGTGCATCTATAAAAGATCATACAACTATTGAGTCAGGAGCAACGGTAGGTGCTGGTAGTGGCGTTATGAATAATGTAGCTGCTGGTAAAACAGTACTGGGCTATCCAGCAACGGACTCTCGAGAGATGCTTAAGCAATGGGTTGCACTGCGCAAGCTTGCTAAATAAAGATGTTTTTTAATATTACTATTTGATCATGAATCAGTTTGTGAAGTTATTATCATTACTATTATTTGTGAGTGTTTCAAACGCGCAAACAGATCAATTAAAAGGATTTAAAGATTATTATCCAATATCAGTAAGACCAGAAGCGTCTATAGGATTAGGTAATAATCCATATGAACAAATTCTTTTAGAGGCAACTCCTGTGGTTTACTATGGTTTCTATAATGATATGCGTCGTTCTTTAAATCAGGATACAATTACTAGCGGTGATGCAGTTTACTTATCTTTTCAGCCTCATTTTAGAATCTATAATGAAGAATCTAAGCCAGTTAAAACACCTAGTTATAAAGTTCTTATAGGATGGCAACGTATTATTAAAACTGATGATGATAACTTCCTAACGGCAGCTATAGAGTCAGGTCATTTCAGTAATGGGCAAGCAGGCAGTGCTTTCAGTACTGAGTTTGAAGATAATTCTGAAGAAAGTATAGCTATCTATGATAGTATTACTGATGATACTGATCTTGCAGCGCTACTTAATAGGAGTACAGGTAATTTCTCTACTAACTTGACTCGTTTTAGTTTTAATTATAGATTAAATACGTTTAACGAAGACAATATTCCCCAAAAAATACATTCTATGACGGCTACCTATCAATTGTATCATGATAAATTTATGGGCTTAATTGATTTTGGTGGTTATAATCCACAGGATATTGACATTTACGGTAGACATAAGTTTGAGCTAGGATATGAGTTTACTTCCCATCTTAAAAAAATGCGTTTTACATTAAGTCAGCAGTTTGATTATACCATAGGTTCTCATCCTTCCAGTGTCCCGTATCGATCAGTCACTACTGGAATTTTATATCCATGGGATAATGATTTAGGCTTTTTTACAAAATTCTCTTTTGGAAGAGATAACTATAATTACCGTTTTGTAGATAATTTTCCTCGCTTTACAGTTGGTGTGACATGGGATTGGTTTACGCCATTTGTGATTAAACCTAAAAAATTACAGTTAGATCCTAACGAACTTGAAAATAAAAATCAAGGCTAGCATATTTAACGTAATTATCGTTAAAGAATAGACTACTTTTGCGCGCTATAAAAAAGTAGAAAATGAAGCGTATTAATCAGTACAAGAAGATGTTCAGTGTTGAAAAGAATATTGATCTTAAAGAACTTAAGAAGAGTTATCGCAATCTTGTAAAGGAATGGCATCCAGATAAATTTCAGGATGGTGATGATAAGAAGGAAGAAGCAGAGGTTATGAGTCGTCAGATTATTGATGGTTATCATTTTCTAGTAAGTATTGCTCCAGAAACTAAGGAAGCAAACCTAGAGGCTTATACAGAAACAATAACTAATACAGGTATTGAAGACTTTGATCATAAAGGTCAAGTACTAGAAGTAACCTTTACTGATGGGTCAACTTATGAATATTTTGGTGTTCAAAAGCCTGTTTTCCGTAAGTTAGTAAACGCAGACAACCGTTATAGATTTGGTAAACGTAATATCTTTAGTAATTACCTTTATCGCAAGTCTAAAAAAGATCAAGACCAAGATCAAGCATAATTATATCCTTGTATTTTTGTTTTAATAGTTAGGGCCATGGCAGAATTTAAATCATCTCAACAATCTTTATCTCCAGAAGAGATACAACAGTGTATTGATATTCTTAATAGATTGAATACAGATACTGATGAGATATTTGAAATTCCTATGGAGACGCGTATAGAGCTTATTAAACAAGCTGGAATGCTCTCTAGACCTAGTCGTGACGAATATAAAAGAAGAAAAAAGGATGCTGTAAAAGCTGCAAAACGTAAAAGAGCAACTAGAGATAAACACGCTCGTAAAGAAACTGGAATACGTAGTGCTCGTGAAGCTAGTGTCTTTGTTGCTCCACAAATCTTACTGCAACAACAGCTTGAACAACAGGAACCAGGAGAATTAAGTACTCCAAGAAACTGTTATGTCTGTAAAACGATGTTCACAAAGTTGCATCATTTTTATGACCAGATGTGTACAGATTGTGGTGATTTCAATTACGCAAAGCGCTTTCAAACTGCAGACGTTAAAGGTCAGGTAGCTCTAATTACAGGTTCAAGATTGAAAATAGGATATCATATATCCTTAATGTTACTACGTGGTGGCGCTACCGTAATTGCTACAACACGTTTCCCTGCAGATAGTGCTATACGTTTTTCAAAAGAACCCGATTATAATGATTGGGCACATAATTTGAAAATTCATGGTTTAGATTTAAGACATATTCCTAGTGTAGAAATCTTTTGTAATTTCATAGAACAACGCTATGAAAAGCTAGATATTCTCATTAATAATGCAGCACAAACAGTACGTAGGCCATCCGGTTTTTATGCGCATTTAATGCCAAATGAAAACTTAGACTACAGTGAGTTACCACCTTATGCTCAAGAGTTACTTAAGGATCATCAAGATTGCCTTGCAGAGATTAAAGCACTTTCACCAGCAGCTTCATCAAATAAGAACATGCCTGTAACATGGCATGGTCCAGAACCTGGAATAGGATTAAGAGCTAGTGCTCAACTTTCTCAAATTCCTTATAGTTTTGACAAAGCCCTTAGTGCTCCAGAAGTTTTTCCCGAAGGTGAACTGGATGCAGATTTACAACAGGTAGATTTGAGGAAAACAAACAGCTGGAGACTAAAATTAGGGGAAATTGAAACAACTGAGATGATTGAGGTACAGTTAGTAAATTCTGTGGCTCCATTTGTACTTTGTAATCGTCTTGCTGAGTTGATGAAAAAAGAAAATACTGGTAAAAAACATATTATCAATGTTAGCGCCATGGAAGGTAAGTTTCATACCTTTTTTAAAGAAGATCGTCATCCACATACTAATATGGCAAAAGCAGCCCTTAATATGCTTACCCATACTGCTGCGGGAACACTAGCTAAGGATGGAATATACATGAATGCTGTTGATACCGGATGGGTCACAGATGAAGATCCGGCCGAGCTTTCAAAACGAAAACAAGAATTACACGATTTTCAGCCACCATTAGATATTGTAGATGGTGCGGCACGAGTTTTAGATCCTTTATTTGACGGTATCAATACTGGAAAGCATTGGTGTGGTAAGTTCTTAAAAGATTACAGACCTATAAGCTGGTAATGGAAAAGAAACCAGTATTAATCATCCTTTCTTTTTTTGCGGTTTACGTTTTTTGGGGTTCTACATATTTATGGAATAAAATGGCGGTAACAGAACTGCCACCATTTATGCTTGCTTCCATAAGATTTAGCACAGCAAGTGCTATTATATTTGTTATTGCAGTTTTGTCGGGTAAAAAACTTACCATCACAAAAAAACAACTTCTCAATACTGTCTTAGCTGGGTTTTTATTTCTAGCCTATGGAAATGGTGTTTTTGTATGGGCATTAAAATATGTTGATAGTGGTTTTGCTTCTTTATTAGCTTCATTACAACCGTTAGTCTTGTTATTAATGATGCGATTTGTACAACGCAAATCATTAAAAATTAAATCTATAATAGGTGTTCTTCTTGGTCTTTTTGGAATGTATTTATTGGTAAGTCAGAAAGATTTACAGATGCAAGAAGATAGTTGGATAGGAATTCTCATGATTATGAGTTGTATCATAAGTTGGAGTGCTGGTAGCTTATTTGTGGCAAAAGCTGATACTCCATCTAATTTTTTTATAACAACTGGATATCAAATGTTGAGTGCAGGAGTTATACTAGCCATAGGAAGTTGGGCGTTTGATGAAAGTTGGTCAGAACCATTGAGCTGGCAATTGAATACACAAATTGCTATAGTCTGTTTAATTTTATTTGGTAGCATTGCGGCTTTTACAGCTTTTAACTATTTACTTAAAGTAGTGAGTACAGAAAAGGTAGCTACATCATCTTATGTTAATCCAATTATCGCTTTGTTACTGGGTTGGTATTTTCTCAATGAAAGCATTACAGTACAATCTATGATTGCAGCAGCAATAATGTTAACAGGTGTATATTTTATAAATTCTCGTAAAGTACGTTGATTTAACAATCCCTAACAGTAATTATTATAGTCTTAAGACATGTATTACTTTAAGTGTAGTACATTGTTAGAAAATTAAGAACATGAGAATTACCATACTATCTTTTTTAATATTATTTATCTACACCACGGCTAGTTGTCAGGAGCAGTCGGACAAAGTGCCTCAAGTGGTTCTCAATGCTTTTCAAGCTAAATATCCTGGAGAAAATGACCCAGATTTTGAGCTAGATGATCATGGTTATTGGGAAGCTCATTTTAAAAAAGATGGTGAAAGTTATCGTGCCGATTTTCATGCCGATGGTTCATGGAGAGAAACTGAAAATTCAATTAAGAAATCAGAGATTCCTAAAGCCATTCAAGATGCAATAGAAAAAGAATATCCCGATAAGAAAATCACTGAGGCAGAACACGTTATTAGCGCAACACAAGGTGAATTCTATGATATTGAATTCAAACAGGAAGGAAAAAATATGGACGTCATGTACCGAAAAGACGGTACTAAAGTCTAAGTTTATAATTTAAAATTTAGAAACGTTGAAATAAAATTTCAACGTTTTTTTTATACCTCTTTTTTAGGAAGAAAAATTTTAAATTCAGTCCATTTTCCTAATTCTGAGCTTACTTCAATTCTACCATTCATGTGTTCTAAAAGTCTAGCGACGGTAGCAAGACCAATTCCTGTCCCTGGTTTACCATTCTTATCCTCTTGAGTGGCTATATAGAATAACTTAAAAATTGATTGTATTCTATCTGGCGCAATACCCATTCCGTTATCTTTAATATGTAGTTCATATTCATTAGAATGATTTATCAGAACAACGTCTATAGCTGTTTTTGATTTATCGCTGTATTTTACAGCATTAGTAAATAAATTAATTAGAATTTGTTGAAGTGCTATTTCATTAGTTACCAGCGTTGTGTCTGTTTCTGGTATATAAATAACCTCTACACTATCATCCATTATAGTCATAGAAATAACATCTTCAATTAAATCCACGTAACTTACATTATCATAGTTCTCAGTAACCAATTCTTCACTGCGATAAAATTGCAACATGCCGTCTATATAACGGCTCATACTTTTAGTACTATCTTTAAGAATACCTAGATACTCTATAGATTGTGAGGATAGGCTATTTGAATCTTCTTTAAGTAAATCTGATATCATAAGGATATTGGACAACGGTGCTTTTAAGTCGTGTGACACAATACCTGCAAAATCTTTTAACTCATCATTTCGCTCCTTTAATATGTTGCCTAATCTATCTAATTCAAAAGTTTTAAATCGTTCTTCAAAGAGAGACATCACCTGTTTAGCCATTGCTTTAAGAGCACTAATTTGATGACTAGTTAATACTCGTGGCTTATGATCATAAACGCATAAAGTCCCTAATTTATAACCGTTTACATCTACAAGAGGTACACCTGCATAAAATATAGCCTTTAAACCTTCTACTAATGGATTGTCTTTAAATCGTTCATCTTCTCTAGCATCAGGCACAATCATTATATCTTCCTCACTTACAATAGCATGCCCACAAAAAGAAATATCTCGTGGTGATTCACTTAAATCAACACCTTGTCTTGATTTTAAAAAATTCCTGTCTTTATCCACTAGAGTAATCAATGAAATAGGAGCCTCACAAATACTAGAAATAATAGAAGTGATGTTATCATAGTTTTCCTCGGGCATGGTATCTAGTAATTTATACTTTTCTACAGCAGCCTGTCTTTGAATCTCATCTTTAGGAATAGGTGGAGCTATCATTGTTGTCAAATTATAAATGCAAATTAAGAGTATTATCCATTGATATATACTCTGAAAATCACTTTTTTAAAGACTATATGTTATTACTTATCATTATTATAGTTAATGTTATATAGATCATGATAATTGCGCTTTCGCGAAAGCGAGATCGTTAAAAACCTCACAGATTAAAATAAAATATTTAATTAAACACTTTGGTTGCTGTTGCTTACTTTTGCCATTCGTTTGAAATAAAACAATGGCGTCTTCTAAAAAAGTCAATAATTATCGCAGGAAAATCATGAAATCTCTAACGAGAAAGTTAGGGAGCAATCATGAACCGATGCCTGGCGATTTAAAAGACCTTAAAGAAGTAAAAAGAGTGTTAATCGTGCGCACTAATCATAGATTGGGCAATCTTATTTTAATAACACCTTTAGTACAAGAAGTCATACGTACTTTTCCTAATGCAAAAATTGACCTAATTGTTCAAGGGTTTCTAGGACCTATAATCTTTGAAAATTATGAAGCAGTTGATCATATCACTAGACTTCCTAAAAAGCCATTTAAGAATCTTAAAGATTATATTAAAGGAGCAACATCAGTTCGCAAATACAAATATGATTTTGCTATTAACGCTGTGATAGGCTCTTCTTCTGGTCGATTATATACACAAATGGCTAGAGCTAAGTATAAAGTCTTTGGAGAAGAAGGACAAGACTTTACTCAACAGTTTGAGGATGGACGTCATATCGCAAAAGAACAAGTCTATGCCTTCAGAGCTTATATGACAAGATTAGGTTTTATTAGTGATAATTTACCAGTACCTAACCTAAGTTTAAAACTTAGTAATAAGGAATTACAAAGTGGACTAAAAAGACTACGAGAAATAGTTGATGATTCAAAGAAGGTCATTTCAATTTTCACATTTGCTACTGGAGATAAATGTTATCAACCAGAGTGGTGGATACCGTTTTATAAAAGATTACAATTAGAGTATCCAGATTATCACATTGTAGAGGTGTTGCCTTATGAAAATGTTTCACAAATCAATTTTACAGCGCCATCTTATTACAGTAAGGATATAAGAGAAATTGCAGCTTTCATTTCTCATACTGATGTGTGGATAGGTGCCGATTGTGGAATCATGCATCTTGCAAGCGCATCTGGAGCACCTGTTGTAGGATTGTTTTCAAGAACTAATCGTCACGTATACGAACCTTTTAACGGAAAGAGTTTTTCCTTATTTACAGGAGACTTAACCTATGATGAAATAATTAAAGCCGTAGATGGCGTTATTAAATAAATTTAAACTTTATATATTATGGCAAGACCAAGTGCTACATCGCTTAAAATGAGAATATTTCACCGCTATTTAGGGTTTTTCCTTGCAGGAATAATGGCTATTTATGCAATAAGTGGTATTGTTTTAATTTTCCGTGATAGTGATGTAATGAAACGCGAGGTTTCCTATACAAAAACAATTAATGCACAACTCAATGAGAAAGCTTTAGGACAGGCTATAGGTGATAAGCGATTAAAGATTGAAAAAGTGAATGGCGATGTATTGACCTTTAAAAATGGAGATTATAACAAAGCAACTGGTACTGTAAATTATACAAAAATGGAATTACCATATGTTTTGGATAAAATGACTCACTTACACAAAGCAAAATCTAGCCAACCTTTATTCTTTTTAAATATCACATTTGGTCTTGGATTATTATTCTTTGTATTATCCAGTTTCTGGATGTTTATGCCTGGTACTTCTATATTCAAAAAAGGAATGTATTATACGGCAGCTGGTATAGTGCTAGCCTTAGTTTTGTTATTTATTTAAAGAATTGAAGACATTTAAAAAAATACTACGACGCATGATTTGGACCATCCTTAGCATCATTATTTTACTTGTTGTAGTATATTTTGTATTTGTCAATTTCTATCCCACTTTTGGAGGTGATGTAAATGAAGATAGACAACGTTTATATCAATCATCATCAAACTTTTCTGATCATAAGTTTAGAAACATTGATGCTAGTGTACCGCCTGATTTAGGGTTAAGTAAAACTTTAGGTATCGCTTATAAGTTCTTTACTACTAAGGTTCCTAATGGATCACCATCACATGATCTTCAGGTACAAAAAGTCAATAAAAAGATATTAAAAGAACAGGATTCTACACAATTGATATGGTTTGGTCATTCTGCTTTTTATTTAAAAATGAATGATAAAAGCATTCTCATAGATCCTATGTTTGGTAAAGTGGCAGCTCCACATCCATGGTTAGGTGCAAATCGTTTTAATAGTGAATTACCTATTGAAATTGAAGATTTACCGTCTATTGATGCCGTTATTATATCTCACGATCATTACGATCACTTAGATTATGATTCTATTATAGCTTTAAAAGATAAAGTTTCTCATTATTATGTCCCATTAGGTGTAGGCGTTCATTTAGAAGCATGGGGAATAGAGTCCAGTGCTATTACAGAACTAGACTGGTGGCAAGAGGTGACACTAGGTGATATACAACTAGCGTGTACTCCCGCACAACATTTTTCTGGTAGAAAGATAGGAGCAGAGCAAAGTACTTTATGGAGTAGTTGGGTGATACAAAATGAGACTGAAAAGTTATTCTTTAGTGGTGATAGTGGCTATAGCGATCATTTTAAAGCTATTGGGAATCAATATGGTCCATTTGATCTAGCTTTAATGGAATGCGGTCAGTACAACGAGTTGTGGTCTGATATTCACATGATGCCAGAGGAAACAGCTCAAGCTGGTAAGGATCTTAATGCTCGCGCAATAATGCCTATTCACTGGGCAGGATTCAAACTAGCTTTACATGATTGGCGAGATCCAGTGAATCGTGTTACTACTGCTGGTGAATTATTAAATCTACCTGTTATCACACCTCAAATTGGTGATGTGATACATCTTGATGATACTGCATCAGCTTATGGGCAGTGGTGGAAGTAGAGGTTCTATTTATTGAACATTACATTGCATAATATCCGTCTTTAACCTCGCTTTCGCGAAAGCGGAACACCTATTTACTGAACAAGTACATCATCAAATTCACTTATGATCATTCTTAAGGCATCACCTTATAAGAAACGACTACTTTTGCACTATGTCAACAACTATAAAGAATCAAGAACAAATACTTGCAAAATTAGGAATCACAACACTGAATCCTATGCAAGAACAGGCCTTACTAACCATACCTGCCTATCCTAATACTATTTTACTGTCACCTACAGGTACCGGAAAAACGCTCGCTTTTCTATTACCCGTCATTGATTTATTAAAACCACAAATTAAAGAGGTACAGCTCCTTATCATAGTTCCGTCGAGAGAACTAGCTATTCAAATTGAGCAAGTGATACGTGATATGGGAACTGGTTTTAAGGCAAACGCGGTATATGGTGGACGTCCTATATCAAAAGATAAAATAGAACTTGCCCATACACCAACTATATTAATAGGTACTCCAGGTCGTGTGCTAGATCATCTAGATCGTGAAAGTTTCTCAATTGATGATCTTAAAACAATTGTACTTGATGAATTTGATAAGTCTCTAGAAATAGGGTTTGAACGTGAAATGAGTGATATCATGAGTATCCTAGTCAATGTTAAAAAGCGAATTCTAACTAGTGCTACTCAAAACATACGTATACCAGATTTTGCGAGAGTTAAAAATCCTAAGGTAATAGATTATACCGCTACAGGTGTTAAAGAGTTGGCTATTAAAAAAGTGAGCTCTCCAGATAAGGATAAATTAAAAACGTTAGTAGAATTATTACATCATATAGGAAACCAGCCAGGTATCATATTTTGTAATTTTAAGGATACGATCAATTTTGTTAGCGAATACTTAAGTACTCACGATATTGAACATGGACTTTTCTATGGTGGTATGGAGCAACAAGAGCGTGAACGTGCACTGATAAAATTTAGAAACGGTACTCACCAAATTATCATTGCAACAGATCTTGCAGCACGTGGATTAGATATTCCAGAATTGAAATATATCATACACTATCAATTGCCTCTAAAAGCAGAAGAGTTTACGCATAGAAATGGTAGAACAGCACGAATGAATGCTGCTGGAACTGCATATGTATTGCAATGGAATAAAGAAACAGTGCCGGAATTTATAACAACAGAAGACGTTCTGGTACCAGATGCTATTAAAAGTTCTTTACAAACAGAATGGGCTACCGTATTTATTTCTGGTGGTCGTAAGGATAAAATTTCTAAAGGTGATATCGCTGGGTTATTCTTTAAGCAAGGTGGATTAAATAAAAATGAGTTAGGAGTTATAGAGTTGAAACAGGATTGTGCTTTTGTAGCCGTACCTAAGAAAAAACTTTATGATGTGATTGAAAAGACTAATAATACGCGGCTTAAAAAGAAAAAGGTGCGCATTTATGAACTTTAGTTAATCTAATTGCTTGAAAAAGAATGCCTTTTAGTAGTGATATATTAGTTTTATAAGCTTGAAAGGCTTGTTAAACCTCAATAAATGAAGATATATCAAAAAATAAAGCCGATTAGCAGTTTAATGGCTCTATCTTTGCAACTTACATTATATAATTTAATTACATTAAGATGAGTAAAGGAACAGTAAAATTTTTCAACGAGACTAAAGGATTTGGTTTTATCACTGAAGAAGGAGTAGACAAAGATCACTTCGTACACATTTCAGGATTAATCGACGAGATCCGTGAAGGTGACGAGGTTGAATTTGACCTTAAAGAAGGTAACAAAGGATTAAATGCAGTGAACGTAAAAGTTCTTTAAGACATATATTCAAAGTTTAAGAAAAAGCCCATCCATGTGATGGGCTTTTTTATGCGCTATTTTTTGTGAATTGGTGATGAGTGGTATTCATAAGAATAGAGATATGATTATAATAAATGTTTTAAAAGATGGCACGTGCTTTGCTAACTAAATATTATAATAAATTTAATTACATTACAATGAGTAAAGGAACAGTAAAATTTTTCAACGACACCAAAGGATTTGGATTCATCACTGAAGAAGGAGTAGACAAAGATCATTTTGTACACATTTCAGGATTAATCGATGAGATCCGTGAAGGTGACGAAGTAGAATTTGATCTTAAAGAAGGAAACAAAGGATTAAATGCCGTGAACGTTAAAGTTCTATAGGAAATATATTTTTAAAGTTTTAGAAAAAGCCCATCCATAGTGATGGGCTTTTTTATGATCTATTTTCTAGAATAATCAGTAATTAGAGATAAAGCTTGAGATAAGTTTAACAGCACATCACAACTCAAATGATAATTAATATTGAAATTTGTATTTCCAAAAAAATAAAATATAATTATGAAAAAAATCTTACTGATATGGGTCTTAGCCATAGCTATTACGAGTTGTAAGGAAGCACAAAAAGAAATTGAGATAACAAAAGAAACGACCAAAGTTACTGATATAGTTGATTTAGAGCCTATTAGTGAGTTTACAGCAGCGATTGAAATGGCACACAAAAAAGATGCTTTTTTAAATAAGGATGCAGTACAATATGACTTTAGTGTAGCATTTGGTGGTAATACAATCTTTGAAGGTGTAATTACTCAGGAAACAGATGGTTCAATGATACATATGGTGAAAAACGATGGTAGTGTAATTGTTTTTGATGGTGATAAAGTATTTGCTAGTAATGAAGCTGATTTAACTAACCCAATGACTAGATTTCACATCTTCACTTGGCCATATTTCTTTTCTATGCCATATAAATTAAATGATGGCGGTACGATTTGGCAAGATGAAAAAGCAATGACATGGGGCGATACAACTTTTCCGACAGCTCGATTATCTTTTGAAAATGGAGTAGGTGATACCTCTGAGGACTGGTACGAGGTTTACAAAAACCCAGAAACTAATGTTCTTGCAGGAGTTGCTTACATCGTTAGTTATGGTAAAGGAGTTGAGGCTGCAGAAAAAGAACCACATGCTGCAAAATATAACGAGTTAACTATGGTTGACGGTGTGCCGTTTGCTACTAATTGGTCTTTTCATAATTGGAATCCACAAGATGGTTATACCAATCAAATAGGTCTGGCTACTATAAAAAATATCCAGTTTGTTAATAAAGAAGATTCATTCTATGCACAACCTGATGGTGCTGGAGAGGTTGCTATGCCTGGTGAGTAAAACTTATCTGATATAAAAAAAGCCTGTCACGAGACAGGCTTTTTTTATATCAAAATTTTAACCTTGTAGAGATACGCTCGCATTACATGCTGCACAAGTCATAGCTTTTCCTGCAGTCAAATCCTTTGTTTTAAAGCTTATTATCGTGCCGCAGTCAGGACATGGAATTGTTGTTTCATTAACTTTTTTACTTTTAGTAAATAGTTTCAATTCTTTAAGCTTTTGAGCATCGACATCAGTAGGCTCATTTATTCCTAGAATAGTGTCACATTTTGAACAAGTAAATGTTTGACCTTTTAAATATAGCTCTGTGTCTACAGCGATAGGTGTGTCACATTTAATGCATGGTATATCATTAATCATATTCAATAGGATTTTAAGTATGCAAAATTATTCTTTAAACTTATCATATACTATTAAGTGCTATGAATAAATGATATTTACATAAATTAGTAATTCATAAAAGATATTACACTATCGCGCTTCAATATTTATTCATATGTTCTGCAAATAAGGATCGATCAAAAACGGCCGAAGACTTTTTCAGTTCTCAATATAGACAAATGTCCTTTGAATCTGCAGGCACAAATGATGTGACTTGTAAAAAGTTAGGGACGAACCTAGTTACAAAAGATATGATGGAAAAATCCCATAAAGTATATGTTATGGAGACCAAACATCAGATCTCTTTACAAAAGAAATTTGGGAATCAATTCTTTAATAAGATTACAATTCTACATATTCCCGACATCTATAAATATGGATCTTCAGAATTAATAGATATTCTTAAAAAAAGAGTTTGTTTTGATTCTTAGATTGATTTTAACATAAATTCATACATGTTCCTTTAAATTTATTAAAAATATAAAGAGAGTATTTAAATCTGCTTTCGCGAAAGCATAATAAAAAAAACATGGAATATTTTATCATCGCCCTTAAGGCTGTAGTAGCAATTAGTTTATTAAATGTATGGTTATTACAATTTAATAAAGCCACCAAATGGCGCGGTGGAAATGCACAAAATATGATTGAAGAATTTAGGGTTTATGGTTTACCAGCATGGATGTGCTATGCTGTTGGCTTTTTTAAAGTAACTCTATCGTTACTCTTAATAGCTTCTATATGGTATTCTAACTTAGAAAATATGGCTGCAATAGGTCTTGCTTTATTGTTATCGGGTTCTATATCTATGCATATTAGAATTAAGGATCCAATGTTTAAATCTATTCCTGCAGCTATATTTTTAGCAATGTGTTTAATCATTGCTATTATATAAAGGTTAAAGCATAAGGAAAAAGCGGTAGGCCAAATAAGCATTTAATAAACCAAACAGAAATGCTGGTGCAGATAGCACAAAACTATCCTTGATTTTTAAACGTACTCCAAATCCTAAAAACATCAGTAAGGATAAGCCTAGAGCACCCATAAACCCAAGTATCGATATGGTATAAAGGCCTAGTATTATACTTAAACCACCTAATATTTGAAGTATACCAGTCAAATTGCGATATTGTGGAATACCAAATCGCTCAAACTCTAATACCATACGGTTAGAAAGTAGACAACTGAAACCGTAAAAAAGGAAACAGGCGCCAGAGAATAAGGCTATTACTGTAAAGGAAGTCATATATTATTAATGAGTTAGTAATTTACTCTTATTGAATTTATATCACAAGCTTTTACAGAAAGATTAGGATTGTACTATTCATTTAATTTACGTGAGATATTTAATAACATAATTAGCTCAGCTTCTCATAAAGCGGTAACAAAAAAGGTTCCTAAGAATTACTTAGGAACCTTTTTTTAAACCATTAAACTTCATAAATATCATGAAGGATAGAGGATACGTTTTAGTTCTAAAAATGGAGTTGCTTATAAAATAAAATTAAACTCTTTTTAATTTAATAACACCTATTGAATTCAATACTTTAATGACTAAGTAGGTCATGTCTATTTCATACCATTTCACACCAAAATTTGCTCTACTAGCATGTTTATGATGATTGTTATGATAACCTTCTCCCATCATTAAAAAATCAAATCGGAATAAGTTTTTACTCGTGTTTTTCATTTTAAAGTTTACATAGCCATATATATGACCGAACCAGTTGATGATCACACCATGAACAGGTGCCATCAAAAAAGTAAGCGGTAATAATAACCATTGCCACCAGGCTGTTGCAAATAGGGCAAAGAATAATACATAACCAGTAATCCATAAAAGTCTAGAGAATCTAGAACTAGCAAATTGATCAAAGCCTTTCCACTGTGGCACGTCTTTAGTAAAACGTTGATCTACCTCAATACGTTGTTTATTAATATCTTGATATATGGTTTTAGTCTTCCACATCATGGCAAATAAATTTGCGTCATGTGATGGAGAATGAGGATCTTTTTCAGTGTCTGTATAGGCATGGTGCATGCGGTGCATAATCCCATATCCATAAGCACTTAAATAACTAGCGCCTTGAAATATCCAAGTAAGGATAAAAGTAATGCGCTCCATCGTCTTAGACATCGTAAATACTTGATGAGCAGCATATCGATGCAGGAAAAACGATTGAAAAAACAAACCGCCATACCACAGCACCAAAACAAAAATTATAATAGTCATGTTTTTTTTACAAAGGTAATTTCAGGCAGCAAGCTAAACAATGAACCTAAATCAATTAAATGCGCTTTCTTATCCTACTTAAAGCTTGTGCGGTTACACCTATATAAGAACTGATATACTTTAACGGTATATCTTTTAAAAGCTCTGGACGCTCTTTAAATAGCTTGATGTAACGTTCTTCAGCAGTAAGATTAAGAAGATTTTGTTCTCTCTTTGATTTTATTAAAAATAGACGTTCTGCAGTAAGTCGACCTATAAGATTACCTATTTGAGTGGTTTGATAAACCGACTGTAAATCTGCATAAGTAATGCTTAAAATTGTGGTGTCTGTTAAAGCTTGTAATTGATATGCCGACGGAGATTGTGTTAAGAAAGAATCATAAGCACTTATAAATTGATCCTTAAAACTAAAACCAAAAGTGATTTCTTTCTCGGTATCTTCTTTAGGTATGTATAAACGTACCACACCAGATTCTATAAATGAAATATGATTCTCTATTTGATTTATTTTTAAGAACACCTCTTTTTTGGCAACAAAACGGCGCTGTAATTTTGACATAAAAAACTCCCAATCTTCATTAGATATGGAGGCAATTTGCTCGAGATATGCTTTAATCTGCTTCACTAGAATAGGGACTTTAATAGAATTCGAAGATAGTAATTCATTAGATTTATAATCTATGACGATTATCATTTAAGCCTATGTAATTATAGTTCATATCAAGTAATGCATTAAGGCTAGTCCATTAAAAAAGCTCTCCTAATGCAGAGAGCTTTGAATGAATTATATTTTTGTGACCATTATCGGGCAGCATCGTCACGTTCTAGGTTGTTTTTGCGTTCAGATCCCTGACTATGCAATTTATTTTCCTCATCATTGAGTCCATTAGAGCCATGATTTTTTTGTGCACTTGTGCGTCCTGGTATATCAAGATTTTTTCCAGTAAAATCGACCTTTTCTTCTCGATTGATTAATTGCTGATCTGATTGATCATCCGTATGAATGTTAGCATTATCATTACGTAAGGTTTGTAAATCTTCTTGAGTCACGTCTGGATTATAAGGTAAGTTTTCTTTGTTTTTTGATTCTTCAGTCTTCATAATTTTTCCTTTTACTTAAAGATAAAGAACTCATAGAAGACCTAGGTCTCAATTAACAATACCACAACAATGATTAACAATAGATTGTAATTTATATAGCACTTCTGTTAAAGTAGTTAAGATAAATCAACGATTTACTAATAGAGTCAAATACTAGCTCGGTATAATGCTGTGTGATGATATAATTACGCTTTCGCGAAAGCGTAATTCATAGTCCAGTTATGCCATAATATCCTTAAAACTTGAATTACTAGGATACTCAAAAATCTCAAGATTGAAATAAGGAACAGCTGCAATCGTGTGGTCAAATATATCTGCCATGATATATTCATAATTTTTCCATCTCTTATCACTACTAAAGGCATAGATTTCTATAGGAATTCCGTGGGCAGTAGGAGCGAGCTGTCGTACCATGATCATCATGTCTTTATTTACACCACTGTGTTGTTCAATATAGGTTTCAAGGTACTTTCTAAATACACCGATATTAGTCAGGTTGCGGCCATTTAACAAGACGTCTTTATTGATATTTTGCTCACTATTATAACTGTCTATGTCTGATTGTCGAGTCTCTAGATAACTCGATATCAAGCTTATATCTTTTAAGGTATCTACTTCATCTTTAGTCAAATAACTAACGCTATCTAATTTAATGTTTAAGGCTCTTTTAATACGTCTACCATCAGACACTTCCATACCACGCCAGTTTTTAAAAGAGTCTGATATTAACGCATAAGTAGGTATTGTGGTAATAGTTTTATCAAAGTTTTGAACCTTAACGGTTGATAAGTTAATTTCTATCACGTCGCCATCTGCACCATATTTTTCAAAGGTGATCCAGTCACCTATACGCACCATATCGTTAATAGAGACTTGTATACTTGCCACAAATCCTAAAATAGTATCTCTAAAGACCAAAATAATAATAGCAGATGCAGCACCTAGAGTGGTAAAGAATTTAATAAACTCAACACTGGTTATAATAGCAAACGCAGATAATAATCCCAGTGCCCAAGCAAAGATCATAAACACCTGTATATAGCTGTCTATGGGCTTATCTCTTAATCGAGGTAAGGTTTTAAAATAATCTTTAAGCGCGTTTAATAAACTGCGTACAATCCATAATGTCAATATGATAGCAAAAACTTTAAAGCCTTTTTCTACCATGTTTTCAAAATAAGGAAAGTCCTGAAAAACAATAGGAATAAACTCAAGTCCAAAAATAAGTGGAATGATATGCGCTATGTTTTGAGGTACTTTATTAGAAACTAAAAAATTGTCAAAATTAGTCTTGGTCTTTACCGTAAACTGTGTGAACAGCTTTATAAATATCTTTTTAATGATATAATCCACTAAAAATGCAATGACCAGTAAAGCTACAAGAAGAATGAGCATATTTAAATACTTAGCATACACTGCAGTCATACCAGTCTCTACTAGATAATCATATATAAAGTGTTTCATACTCATAGTTGTACCGTTTTAATCTTGTACTGTGTATCAATGATTTGATCAAGCTAACAGGCTGTAAAATTAACCATCAATAAATCAATAAAAGTCTGTTTAACAATCTTTATGAAATCTAGTGGATTATGGAATCTTTAAGCACTCCATTAGCCTAGAAAAAGGGTAGGAGCTTATGGTTAGAAAACTTAAAAGCCCAACAATCATCGATGATTGTTGGGCTTTTATAAAACTATAAAAAATATTACTCCTCTTCGTCTGCAGTAGCGAGAACATCTGCCATTTCTAGATCTTCATCCATAGCGTGATTTGCCGGTACTGAATCTTTAAGAGCTACAAAAGCTTTTAAACGTTCCATATCTTCATCTTCACCCGTAAAATATGGAAATACATCCATAATAGGTGATTCTGTAATGGCAGGTATGGTATATTCTCCCATGGTATCCTTCATGGTACTCACGGTATTATCATATGCCTCTTTTACATCGTTTGCCTGTACTAATAGATACAGGTTGGTCTTACGTTCTTTACCACTTTCTTCATCAAACGCGATTAGGGACACACGTGATTTAAACCATCGATCAGTATTCTCAAACGGATGGATTTCGGCAAAATTTGCCACTTTTATATTAGTGATTTTAATCTCTTCACTTTCTGGCAAGTAAGCTGCCATTTCTTGAGTGATTCTACTTTCTGCCTCTGTATAAGAAATGGCATCTACTAGAAACGGTTCTGTTTTAATTTTTTGTGTGCCTGACGCTTCATCAAATTTTCTATATTTCACTTTACATTCGTACCAGGTTGCGCTCATCTTTTTTGTTTTTAGGGTGCCAAATATACCCTAGCACAACAACTCAAATCTTCAAAAAACCGAATAGATATTCACAATTTGAAGTGGTCGTTTTTAGGTGGTTTAATCCTAGTGGTTTAGGAGATTTATTTTTTTTTAAATAATGGATTGCAATAATCTCGCTTATGCGAAAAGAGAATCATAAAAAACATTGGAATTATGCATTTACTAAACTTTCTAGCGCATAAAACAATCGATTCTTAGCATTATCTTGAGAACCGAAGATAGAACGGTAAAGCTCACCTGTTGCGGTGATGAGTAACCATTGTGGTGTACCTTCTGCTTTAAACTGGTCATATACCTGATGATGCTGGTCGATGTAAATAGGAAATGGGATCTCACCACTGGTAAAAATAGCTTTAATATTCTCTTTTGTGCCTTCGCGATTTGTAAAGTCACTGTGTATAGCAGCTACTTCTATGTCTGGATATTGTAATTGGAATTCATAGGCGAGTGGTATGGCACGTCCAGTACAGCCTAGACAGTCATTATTATAAATAAGTAATAATTGCACCTTACCAGAGTGCTGTTGTATCAAGTCTACTTGATTTAAATCTAGATCTTTAACGTCTATGGATGTGATAGAAGAATACATCTTTTAATTTTAATGATGATGATAATAGGTTACTTTAAAAAGACGTTTGTGCTGCGTTAAGGATTGTAACGGCATCCTTTTGCGATGGAGCAAAAGATATAGTGAAAAGCCTGACCCAATAGGGAAACGTCCTAAAAACATTTATAGTTATAAATGATCAAGGATTATTTTTTAAAGATTTGCTTTATTGATTTAAGTAAACGAGTTTTGATATGGTCTAAAGACTTTGGATTCATGGCAGTGATGCTAGTAGTAGCTACGGGCGCATCTTTTGACGTTTTGTTGATATCATAAACTGCTGCCTCAATAACATAGGTCGTAACTTGATCGGTCTCATACTCTAGATCGTCATCATAACCTTCTATACTTAAGGCATGTAAATCGTTCATATAATTATGCAAGGATTTACTCATTACAGTATCTACAGTTTGGGACTTTTTTGAGGCAAAAAGTATTTTGTTGATTTGCTTTTCTTTACAATGTTTTAGAAAAGCGGCAATTTCTTCTTGTGTTCTCTCTTCTTTATAGGTCACGTCAGGAAAGGTATCATGCATTTTAAAGGTAGTAATATCTAGATCTGATAAAACCTGTGCTGTCTCATTTTCAAATTCTTTTTGTAAAACGATATCTGGTGTACTGGCATAGATTAGTACTTTATCTGTAGGTTGATTATTAAAATCGTCTGCTAACCATTTTGAAGTCGTCATTTTTGAAGAAGAACATGCTACACAAAGTATGATGATTCCTATAATAAAAGTAATTTTTTTCATGAAGCTTGGTTTTACCGCAAGTTAAATAAAATCATAATATCAATTGATCTATAGCTATTTCATTAAAAAGTATGTCGCATCTCACCGGTTGATGAGGCTCCTAGAAGTTGATTAAAGGTTTTAATGCTATTAAAATCTTGTTGTATGGCTTCTGATACAACAAGTCCAGAGATACCTGTATCTAGTAAGCTATTTACATCGGCCGTTGTGATGTCGCCATAAGCGAGTAGTGGTGTCTCTGTTTTTAATGTTTCTATGAGTACTGAATAAGCTGTGAGATCTAAAGCTTTTATAGAATCATTTGTTGAATTTTTAAATGGACCTAGTACAATATAATCTACATCGCTATTTTTTAAATCCTCGCAGTCTTGCAGATGATGTGCTGCGGCACCAATGGATTGCCAGCTATGCAATTGCTCGCGTACATGAGTAGGGCTGGAGTCACTAGGCAATAGATAGACACCATCTAACTTAAGTTCTACAGCAATTTTATAATGGGACCTGATGATTAATCTAGTTTGAAAATGAGAGGTGATTTTAAGAACCTCTGTGGCTAGTGTCATTCGTTCATTTTCTAAAATGTGTTCGAGATCCAGTTGTATTAGCTCAGCTCCTGAACTACAGGCTTTTTGAATGTTTTCTAGGTGAAGTGCGGCGGTTGCTGCTTGTGATATGTAATGAAGTTTAGGTATCATTTTTAGAATCTGAGTATAAGGAATATCATTATAATATTGATAAATATCGATTTAAAATCAATCCTCAAAAGTATATCAATAATATGGGATTATAGAAAGCGTTGACTAGAGATAATAGCTTCAAAAAATAGACAAAGAATCGATAAACCAGTACTATTATATTAATTAAAAGAAGATGGATTCATCGTTTGTAACTATCAGAAAATGGTGGGTAAAATCCTTAGTTTATACTATATAAAGTACGTCATCTGGCTTTTATGAAAATTTTAATTTAATCTTAAAACATTGATTATTAATTATTTGTGTTGTATTGTGATTATTAAAAAGGTACTATCATTTATGACCGTTATTGTGTGCAAAGTATACTATACATACTTTTGTCACTATACTTTTGATAGTATGATTTTAATCAATTAAAAAATAACAGATGAATTTAAAAGAAATATTAAACTGGAGATACACAACTAAGGAATACGATGTAACTAAGAAAATATCTGAATCAGATATGTCAGAGGTTAAAAACTTGCTAAGGATGAGTCCATCAAGCGTAAATCTTCAACCTTGGCATTTTATAATTGCTGAAACTGAAGAAGGAAAAACACGTATGGCAAAAGGAGCACAAGGTTTCTTTCATTTTAATGAGCCTAAAATCACTAATGCTTCAGCTGTAGTTTTATTTTGTGTTAAAACGGATGCAGATGACGAGTATTACCAACATATTGCAGACACTGAAGATAAAAATGGTAGGTTTCCAAATGAAGACATAAAAAACGGTTTTCTAGGAGCTGTTAAAGCTTTTGCAGGTATTCACAAGTATGATTTAAAAGATCAACAACACTGGATGGAAAAACAAGTTTACTTAAACATAGGAAGCTTTTTATTAGGTGTTGCTAGTTTAGGTATTGATGCTACTCCAATGGAAGGTATAGATGTAAAGGCATTAGATGAAGAATTCGGGTTAAGAGAGAAAGGTTTTACCGCTTTAGTAGCTGTTTCTATAGGATATAGAGCCGAATCTGATTTTAATACTACAGATAAAACACCAAAATCAAGATTACCTGAAAGTGAAATTTTTACGGTGCTTTAATTAGTGTTTAAATTTAAGCTTAATATGATGAGAAAGTATATTTTAATACTATTAGTATTTGTGATAACAGCATTTGCTGAAGCACAAACGCCAACAACAGACGATATTAAGTCTATAAACGAAGTAGTCACTGCAGATAATGTTGAATGGGGTTGGTTAAATCCGTTACGAGGCGATAAAAGTCCTGCAGCTGGAAAACTTTGGGGAGACAGGACCAAAAACGAACCAGCAGGTTTTCTAGTGAAATTCAATAAAGGATTTTCCTCGCCGCCACATATTCACAATATCACGTATCGTGGTGTAGTCATTAAAGGTTTATTGCATAATGATGATGAAAATGCCGAGAAACAATGGCTACCAGCAGGTTCTTACTGGCAACAACCGGCAGGAGAGGCGCATATTACAGCTGCTGATGGTGAAGATAATATGGCTTTTCTAGATATTCAAGAAGGACCATACTTAGTACAACCTACATCGGAAGCTTTCGATAATGGTGAAAGACCTATTAATGTCGATGAATCCAATCTAGTGTGGTTAAATGCCAACGATATCGAATGGGTTTCTGAAAAAAGTAATGTAGAAACCGCTTTTTTATGGGGAAGTCATGAAAAAAATCAATTACGAGCTACTTTAATAAAATTACCAGCTGGTTTTAAGGGAAAGATTAAAAATTTAAGTACAAATTTTAGAGCTGTGCTTATTTCTGGGGAAGTCACTCATCAATTTTCTAGAAAAGATGATGAAAATATATTGGAACCAGGTTCTTATTTTGGTGCAGAAGAAAAAGCTACACCTCTTATAAAAACTGATGTAGAAACGGTCATATACATCCGTAGTAATGGGGATTTTAAGGTGAAATAACCATAAGAATTGTTATGAAATGGAATGATGGGGATTACTATTAGGTATTTCCCCTTTTTTGTTTTAATTTTTAAAGAATGGCAAGAACTATTTTAGAAAATATCGTTATACAACAATATAAAGACCAAACTTTCTTTTCATTTTGTGAGTATACCAATATTCGTTTTTTTGAAATCTTATATTTTGAGAAGGGTAGTGGCAGTATAAAAATAAATGGAAAAACCATTAGTTATACTTCCGGTAGTGTCTTTGTATTTATCCCAGATGACACTTACATCGTAGAAGCTAAAACACCTTCAAGTACCATTGCTATTAAATTCTTAAAAAGTTTTTTTAGAAATACCAGTACGGTAAGCCAAGGACTTCCGGTAAACGATTGGTTTCGTAAAATCGAAGAAATCTTGAACAGTGAAAGCCATCAATTAAGAGAAATGCAGTTTGAAACGGCTTTGGATAGAGCGCATCTTATATCGCTTACAAATATGGTTGCTGCCGAGTATTTAAATAAAACATCCCACGATATTTTTATCATTCAAAATTCATTGTCCGTAATTCTGCATTTAATTGCACGTAATATTCAATATTTAAACGCTTCTGAAGTAAAGGAAGTTAAGTCCTCCAAAATCCAGCAAATCATTAATTACATTCATTCCAACATTTATAATACTGATTTGTTAACTACTAAACGTTTGGCCAATGAGTTTCATATGGCCGATAATTATATCAGTGAGTACTTCAAAAAACATACGGATGTGTCACTAAAAAAGTACATTATCAACTACAAATTAAAATTGGTAGAAACCCGATTAAAGTATACCGATGCACAAGATTCCGAAATTGCTGCAGAACTCGGTTTTACAGATTCTAGCCACTTAAACAAAATCTTTAAAACCTATCGTGGCATTAGTCTAAGTGCATTTAAGGCCAATCTGGTCTAAGTCTTTACCAGAAACCTTATTTTTTACTAATACCTCTGGTTTTTGTACCAAAGGCAAGCAGTTGTACGTGCTTAATTTTGTTACAGATAAAAACAATAGCAATAGCTATTCTTAAAATAGATATTATGAAAACAATGGAACATACAAATGCACTTGCAGAAGCTAGAGCTCTAGAAGTACCATCACGAGAATTATCATTACGACGCGACCCTTCTGTTTCTCAATTTTGGAATAATAACCGAAGATTACTTGAAGAAGCTTGGGCAGAGTGGGAAATAGAAAACAAAGACGATTTACTAGTTCCTGATGAAACACTACTTGATCCAAAATTGCGTAAAGCAATAAATGACGCTTGGGAAAACCCAGAAAAAGAAAATGCTGTAGCCGATTTATGGGAAGAAATTATTCCTGGTGTTTATGTTGCACAGTTTTTTGATGTGGAACGCTTAGCAGATTTCCGGACTTATTTAGAAGCTGTTGCAAACTCAAGAGTGCCAAAACGTGCACCTTACGGTATACAGTTAAACCGATATGGTTTGATGCTAGATCCACGTTCTGAAGGTCATTTAGCTGCACCAAGTTTCCAAGCCTTTTATAACGACATGATGGATCGTTTTATGCGTCCAATTGCACGTTTATTACTTGGTACTTATGGTTACGATAACCAAACTTTTGGTTTTTCAATTCAATATAATCCAGATAAGGACAAGGATTTACATGCACATACCGATGCTTCAGCAGCTACTTTAAATATTAATATTAATTTACCTGATGAAGTATTTACAGGATCTGAAGTTGATTTTTATGATAAAGCTTCAAGAAAAACAATACAAGCTATTTTTGAACCAGGTAAAGCTATCATCCATAGAGGTAATGTGCCACATGCAACGCACCCAATTACAAGCGGACAACGCAGTAATTTAGTGGTTTGGCTATATGGCGATAATATGGAAATACCACGTGGAAGCACAAGTAGTTATGGAAATACTAGCAGTAATTCTATCAAGGATGTTGCTTTAGAAAGCGTTACGGCTCGACAACGATGGAGTTTGCCAGATGGTCCTAAAGATACTGTTGCACCGTTTTAAAAATGAGAAAATAATTGAAATGTAAGTTCGAGTGATTGTTCTCAAAAAGATATTCTGAAGAAAAAGTATCGAGAATATCTCTCGAACTGACAATTCATTAAAAAATAAATAAATAAATGAAAACTATATTAATAACAGGAAGTACCGACGGCATAGGGAAACTTACAGCCTTAAAACTAGCCAAAGAAGGACACAAATTATTTCTTCATGGTAGGAGTGAAGACAAGTTAAATACAGTGATTAATGAAATACAAGAGGCTTCAAACAACGAAAACATCAAAGGTTTTGTAGCGGATTTTTCAGATCTAAATGCTGTAAAACAAATGGCAGAAAATATCAAAAATGAAGTTGAAAAATTAGATATAATTATCAATAACGCCGGAATATTTAAAACAGCTTCAGATAAAACCAAAGATGGTTTAGATATTAGAATGGCAGTAAATTACTTGGCACCTTATATATTGACAGAAAGCATTATTTCAGTATTAGAAAAAGGTTCAGAAACTAGAGTTATCAATTTAAGTTCTGCAGCACAATCTACAGTTAAAAAAGGTGTTCTTACAGGAGCTGTAGCTATTAACGCAAGCGATGCTTATGCACAAAGTAAATTAGCTTTAACGATGTGGAGTTTTCATTTTGCAAAACAGCATCCTAATATTACGACCATAGCCGTAAACCCAGGATCTTTATTAAATACAAAAATGGTCAAAGAAGCGTATGGACAACATTGGTCTCCAGCAGATAAAGGTGCTAATATATTGTTCAATTTAGCTTTATCAGAGGAATTTAAAAATGATTCTGGAAAATATTTTGACAATGATAAAGGAAGTTTTGCCATGGCTCATCCGGATTCTACTAATCAAGAGAAAATTAATATTTTATTGAATCTTACTAATGAAATAATTAGAGGCAATTAATGTAGTTTTTTAGATTGGTTACAACAATATTCAAAATACTTAATTATCAAACCTTAATTAATGATCAATTGATGTTCTTTAACAAACAAGTAAAAGAATTTTATTTTTTTTAAAATTAATGATCTTGTGACAATCCACGAGAATCGTCTAAAATTTTTTATCACGTACATTTTATCGAATACGCGATTTTTAATTAAAGTAGTAATGAATCCCAAGTTCCAAGTATTCTTATAAAAAGTATACTTCAGGTATACTTTTCATAATACTACATTATAGCTGTCAAATGGATAAAGTGCTCTTATGAACTAAACTATCCTTTTGTTCTATAATTTATATTATGTCAAATAGAATATTTGTGAATAATACTACTCTTTTAAAAGAGCTTTCAAATCTTTTATATGATTATGGATAATAAATTCAAACTGATATAGTATCATTCTATAATGGTAATTCTTTAATCTGCTCCATTACACCAGTATATCTGATATTAGAACGATGTGAACTGCTCACATTTATATTTGCCTTGCGGTTTGTAAATATTTCAATGGTAATGTCAAATGATTCTGCCTGATTGCTGATTTGATATTCAACTCGTACTAAGCCTTTTTTATAATCGATATATTGTGTATAGTTGGTCGGTATGCCATTAAATTCGATTCCAGTATCTTGATTTCCATAACCTGATGATATGCGTCGTTCTCCATAATATGATAATTCACCTTTTACAGATTTGTTTCCTAACTCGATATAATCATCTCGATCAGATAAATCAATACGGTTTGCACTATCGCCGTTAGGAATTAAAATACCGTTAAGAACATTAGTCACAGCATTAGTTGCTAGTGGATAAGCAGTATTCATCACAATTTGAAAATCGTCTTGTTTTACCTTAACCGCTATCTGTTCAAGCTGTTGGTTTTGTTGTGCAATCTCTGCACTATTAAGGTTTGACTTACAACCTATTAATGTTAATACTACAAGAATGGCTATTGTTATATGTTTCATTTAAAATTAGTTGATATAAAATAGTACGCTCTAAAAGGTAATTGCAACATGGACCTTATAATTACGCTTTCGCGAAAGCGTATATAAAATTTACCTTATAAAAATACAGCATCAGAATTAAATACAATCTTTTCTTTAAGGAAATTGCCTCATTGATTCAGAAAAAGACGACCAAATGAATAGCTATAATCCATATTAACCGATATTCAGGTGATTTAACGATTGTTAATGAACTTTTAATAACTCTATACATCTCTTACTATTAAAGGGTTTACCGACAACTTATTTTTGCAAGTTGAATAATAGATGACTATTTTTTATGAAAAAAAACTTACTCACTAGCTGGACCAAAAGAAAATTGCTGTTCATTGCACTTTTAGGTCTACCTTTTTTAAGCATACAGGCACAATGCCCAACAGTACCGATTTCACCTCAAGTGATTTGTGATGCTTCTCAACTTACCTTTAATGATTTAGATGCATTTGTAACATCAGGACCAAATGCTGTACGTTGGTTCTTAAATCCTACTGGTGGTAGTGCAATACCACAAACACAACTAGTTCGACAAGGAACATACTATGCTGGTGATACTACAGGTGCTTGTGGTACTAGATCACCATTAGTCATTGATTTTACTGTAGATCCTAGTGGACAAAGTCTAGATGCTATTTTTTGTTCTAATGAAACGCCTACCGTACAAAGTTACATAGACACTGCTCTTGCGGTTAATATACCTGCTGGTGGTAGCGTTGAAGTTTATTCAGACTTTGCATTGACAATGATGGTTAGTCCATCGAGCGCTTTATCTGGAAATGCAAACTATTTTATAGTTTTTGTAGATGCTACAGGTTGTAAAGGACAGATAGAATCTGGTAGTACTGCTGTATTTCCTTCCCCTAATGCTCCTACTCCACCTTTAACTCAAGAATTTTGTAGTGATACCAATCCTACTGTTGCCGATTTGAATCCTGGAACTACAGATAATTTTAATTGGTATAGTGATGTTGATATAGCAAATAATCCTATTCCGCCAGCATTACAGCTTACGACTCCATTAATAGATGGTGAAACATATTACATACAAGCAGATAATTTCTTTTGTGAAAGTGATGTCGTTGCGGTAACGGTTCAAATTGATGACCCTGCAAATCCTGGTATAGGAGACACGATAGAGTATTGTGTTGATAGTTTACCAGCTTCAGATTTTGATTTATTTCCTCTATTAACGGGTATGCCAGATACATCAGGTACGTGGTCTGGTCCTACTACTATAACAAATGGTAATCAAGGAACAACTAATATTAGTACTCTAATTGCGGGAACATATAATTATGTCTATACTGTTCCTGGACCAGGTGCATGTCCAGATGAAAACACAACGATAGTCATTGTTATTAATGATGTTTTATCATCAGGAATAGCATCTGCAATCGTTCCTCTTAATTTTTGTGAGTCACAAGCTCCTACTGCTTATGATTTATTTTTATTATTAGACAATGAAGATGCTGGTGGTACATGGACACAAGGTTCTACAAGCGCTTCGCCAGTTATCAATTCACCATTTGATTTTACTGGATTAATGCCTGGTACGTATGCTTTTACTTATAGTCAAAACCTAAGCCCTAATCCATGTCCAGAAGAATCTACAACGGTTCAAGTTACGGTTCTTCAAGATCCTAATGCAGGAACCGCAATCGCAACTGAGTTTTGTGAGAATGATTTAGTAACTAATTCACCATATGATTTATTTAGTTCATTAGATGGAACACAAGACAATAACCTAGGAACATGGATGGATGCTTCAAACTCTGTAGTAGCCAACCCTATTGACATAACTGGTTTAACTGTTGCAGGAAGTCCTTATAATTATACTTATACGATTGATAACGGTTCTTGTACAGATACAGAATCGATTGTTATTACTATTTTACCAGCACCAGAGTCTGGTAATTATATAGGAACACCATTTGAGATTTGTGAAGATCAAGTAGCAGCTAACTCTCCATATGATTTATTCAATTTACTAGATGGAACTCAAGATACAAACGGTACATGGTATGCTGGGAATTCTTCAACAGGAACAGCAGTAACAAATCCTATTGACTTAACAACACTAGGAAACGGAACCTTTAATTTCACTTATAATGTTCCAGCCATAGGAACTTGTACTGATGTTGATGTAACGGTAACGGTTATTATTAATCCACTACCAGATACAGGAGTTCCTACTCCACTTTCAGTATGTATCAATGATCTAGCAGCTAATTCTCCTGTTGATTTATTTAATCAATTAACAGGTCAGGACGCAGGAGGAACATGGTCTGATGATAATGCAACTGGTGCCTTAACAGGTAGTACTGTCGATATCACTGGATTTGCTGTAGGTACTTATAACTTTTCTTATTCTATAACAGATGTTAATGGATGTATGAATAGCTCAACAGTTGCTATAACTATAGAGCCAGCACCAGAATCGGGTAATTATGTAGGAACGCCATTTGAGATTTGTGAAGATCAAGTAGCGGCTAACTCGCCATATGATTTATTCAATTTACTAGATGGATCTCAAGATACAAACGGTACATGGTATGCTGGAAACTCTTCAACAGGAACAGCAGTAACAAATCCTATTGACTTAACAACACTAGGAAACGGAACCTTTAATTTCACTTATAATGTTCCAGCCATAGGAACTTGTACTGATGTTGATGTAACCGTAACGGTTATTATTAATCCACTACCAGATACAGGAGTTCCTACTCCACTTTCAGTATGTATCAATGATCTAGCAGCTAATTCTCCTGTTGATTTATTTAATCAATTAACAGGTCAGGACGCAGGAGGAACATGGTCTGATGATAATGCAACTGGTGCCTTAACAGGTAGTACTGTCGATATCACTGGATTTGCTGTAGGTACTTATAACTTTTCTTATTCTATAACAGATGTTAATGGATGTATGAATAGCTCAACAGTTGCTATAACTATAGAGCCAGCACCAGAATCGGGTAATTATGTAGGAACGCCATTTGAGATTTGTGAAGATCAAGTAGCGGCTAACTCGCCATATGATTTATTCAATTTACTAGATGGATCTCAAGATACAAACGGTACATGGTATGCTGGAAACTCTTCAACAGGAACAGCAGTAACAAATCCTATTGACTTAACAACACTAGGAAACGGAACCTTTAATTTCACTTATAATGTTCCAGCCATAGGAACTTGTACTGATGTTGATGTAACGGTAACGGTTGTAATTTATGAGTTGGCAAACTCAGGCACAGTGACACCTTTTCTTGTTTGTGAAACCGATTTGGCAGCAAACTCTCCTTTAGACTTATTTGGTCAGTTGACAGGTGAAGATATAGGTGGTAATTGGAATGATGATAACGCTACTGGTGCTTTAACTGCTGCAAATGTAGATTTAACCTTACTTGCAATAGGAACTTATAATTTTAGCTATACAGTAGTTAATGGTAATTGTACCTCTACATCAATAGTTCCTGTGACTGTAGAGATAGCTCCTGAAGCTGGAACAGCAACTAATTTTGATATTTGCATTAGTGACATAACTACAGGACAAACGTTAGACTTGTTTAATCAACTAACTGGTAATGATGCTGGTGGAGCATGGAATGACGATGATACTACTGGAGTTTTATCAGGTTCAAATGTGGACCTGACACTTTTGTCAACTGGATCTTATGATTTTACATATACTGTTCCAGCCTTAGGAACTTGTGCAAGTGATTCTGTTACTGTTACTATAACTTTAAATGACATAGCAGCACCTAGTGCTTCTATGAATCAAGATTTTTGCGACAATGCTACAGTAGCAGATTTAGTCGCGACTGGAAATAATATTCAATGGTATGAAGATGCGGCACTAACGATGTTATCAAATTCTACGGATGCACTTATTGATGGAGAAGACTATTATGCGACTCAAATAGATGGACTTACAAATTGTGAATCCTCGGTTGCGGTAGCTGTAGTTGTTACTATTTCTAATACACCTAATACTGGAATTGTTGTACCATTAACCGTATGTAGTGATGTGACAGCAGTAGATTTATTCTCAGCGTTGGATGGTTCACAAGATAATGGTGGAATTTGGTTAGATACAGATGGAACTGGTGCTTTAACTGGTAATTTGTTTAATGCTTCTATGGTTGTTGATGGAAGTTATGATTTTGAATATGCAATTACTGGAAATGCTCCGTGTGCAGATAGTTCTACTGTCGTAACTATTGTTGTACAATCACCAGTAACAGCAGGTAGTAGTACATCTATAGATTTGTGTAATGATAATGGAATGATTGACTTATTTACTTTACTTGGAAGTGCTGATATAGGAGGTACTTGGACTCCTATGTTAAATAGTACTACAGGTGTTTTTGATCCTTTAGTAGATAGCGCAGGTTCTTATCAATATACAGTGATGAATGATTGCAATACAGATACAGCTACAATTACTGTTAATCTGACTACAGCGCCTAACGCTGGTTTAGATAGTACATTAGATATCTGTGTGATTGATGCGCCCATTGATTTATTAACGCAATTAGGTGGTACTCCTGATTCAACCGGAACATGGTTGCCTATGTTAAACGGTGGTGGAAATATTTTTGATCCGTCCGTAGATACCGCAGGTGTATATGTTTACACTGTTGCCGCTACAACACCATGTAGTGCTGATGCTACATCGCAAATCGTAATACAAGTCGATGATAGTGCTGCTCCAACGGTTGTAAATGCTACCCTTGAATTTTGTGCCACTGATGATGCCATGGTAATGGATTTAGATGCTGCTGTGAATGGTACAATGATTACTTGGTATAATTCTATCGATAGTACAACTCCATTGGCAGATGCAGACTTGCTAATAGATGGAACTACATATTATGCAACTCAGACGAATGCTACAGGATGTGAATCTAGTGTAAGAGCTCAAGTTTCAGTAGTAGTTGGTGATGCACCTACTCCTACTCTATCTATAGATGGAAACTTATTCTGTATCAATGATAGTCCAACCTTAGAAAACTTGATTGTCAACATTAACGAATACGATATGATTAGCTCTAATGTGGTCTGGTATGATGCTGTTGATAGTTCTACGGCACTTTCTTTATCAACGATTTTAGTTAATGGAACTACGTATTATGCTGCTCTTATTGATTCTGTTACCGGATGTGAGAGTAATGTAAGATTAGCCGTGACAACAGATTTAACGGCATGTGGTAAAGTAATAGTCCCTGATGGTTTTTCACCTAATAATGATGGTGTAAACGACACTTTTGATGTCGAAAACTTAGGCTTTTTATATCCAAACTTTAAAATGGAAATCTATAACAGATATGGAAATCTAGTTTATGAAGGAACTAACAGCACTCCAAGATTTAATGGTTTTGCTAATCAAAAAGCCCTTTTAAGTGATGGTGAACTGCCTGTAGGAGTATATTTCTACATTTTAAATTTTAATGACGGAAGCACAAAGCCTGAACAAGGAAGACTTTACCTAAGCCGATAGTGGTTAGAAAGAAAACAAACATGAAAAACATTTATACAATATATATATTCCTAGCAGTAGCATTATGTACTGCGTGGAATAGTACTGCACAACAAGATCCACAGTTCACGCAGTATATGTACAACCAAAACATCATCAATCCAGCTTATGCTACTGGTAATAAGTCCGAATTAAACATAGGAGCTTTATACCGTACTCAATGGGTAGGATTAGAAGGTGCTCCTAAAACAGCCTCCTTATTTGTACATTATCCAGTAAGTGAGCGCATTGAATTAGGCCTTTCATTTACAAATGATGATATCGGTAATGTTGTTACTGAAAATAACATTTATGCTGATTTTGCGTACATTTTACCAGTTTCAGAAGAGGCAAAATTATCTTTAGGGATAAAAGCTGGTGTTACATTATTTGATGCCAACTTTAATGGATTTAATTTACAGTCTGGTGGTGTAGATACAGACGTAGCATTCAATGAAAACGTAACTCAAACCTTTCCTAATGTAGGTCTAGGTGCCTTTTACTTTACTGATAAATATTACGTCGGTCTATCTGCTCCTAATTTATTGACAACAACCCATCTAGAGAATGAAAATGGAATCCAATCCACAGGTGTTCAAGACATTCATTTCTTTTTAACTGGTGGTTATGTCTTTGACATTAATAATGATTTGAAGTTTAAACCGGCATTTATGGTAAAAGGTGTTAAAGGGTCTCCTCTTAGTTTAGACCTGACAGCAAATGTTTTATTTAATGAGAAATTTGAAGCTGGTCTAGCATATCGTTTTGGAGATGCTTTAAGCGGATTAGTCAATTATAGAGTAGCACCTAATTTGAGAATTGGATATGCTTATGATTATACGGTTAATAATTTAGGTAACTACAACACAGGTTCGCATGAAATCATGTTACTCTTCAATGTAAAATCAAAATTCTGGAAAAGTGGTTATGACCGCTCACCTAGATTCTTTTAAAAAATATTATATCTACTATTATGAGATTAATCATAACCTCTATACTGATTATTTTATGCTCCACTAGCCTTGTTGGAGCACAAAATTTGAGCTTAAAAAAGACCAATAGGCTTTTCAAAAATCAAGCTTATAAAGAAGCAATTGAAAACTATAAGAACCTCAAACAAACGGAAGAAGTTCTTAAGAAATTAGGTGATTGTTATTACTACACTGGTGATATGGCACAGGCTGCTTTCACCTACTCTTCTATTGAAGATAATAATGGACAAATAACAGATTATAATAGGATCTATCGATATGCTCAATCTCTTCTAGCTCTTAAAGATTATGATAAAGCAGATAGTTATTTACTCTATTATCAAGGTAAAGATTGGGATACAAAAGAGTTTTTAAAAGAATTAGAGAAAAGTACACCACATAATTTTACTGTAGCTACTATACGTAATGAAGGATCTAACAGCGATTTTGGAATGAGTTTCTTAAACGATACTGAAGTGGTTTTTGCCTCTTCCCGCAATATGGAAAGACCTGTATATGCATGGAATGGATTACCATATCTGGATTTGTATAAGGCAACTCTAGAACGAGATGGAGCTCTTAAATCCATTGTGCCATTCTCTGATATTAATACAGACTTACATGAGAGCAATGCCGTTTTTACTGAAAACGGTACTGTAATGTACTTTAATAGAAATAATGAGAAACGTGTTAAAATTAATGACATACCAGTTTCTAATATGAAAATCTATAAGGCAGAATTAGTAGATGGTATATGGACCAATGTACAAGCTCTTTCCTTTAATAATGATATGTATAGTGTTCAACATCCTGCAATTAGTAAAGACGGTTCTACTTTATATTTTTCAAGTGATATGCCTGGTGGATATGGAGAATTTGACTTATACAAAGTTAGCGTCAATAGTGATGGAACATACGGTGAACCAGTAAACTTAGGAAAGGAAATTAATACACAACATCTTGATCAATTTCCTTATATCAGTGATATTAATACCTTATATTTTTCTACTAATGGTAAACAAGGTGTTGGTGGATTAGATATACATAGAAGTGATATGGTAAACGGTGAATTTACCACACCTATCAATTTGGGAACTACTATTAATAGTTCGAGAGATGATTTTGCATTTATCATAAATGAAAACCTTAATAAAGCATATTTCTCGTCTAACAGAACTGGTATTGATAAACTATACAGAACAACGAGAGAAGAAAATGTTCTTACTAAATATGCGGTAAAAGGTATCGTTAAAGACAGTATTTCTAATAAATTATTGCCAGGATCACTAGTATCATTGCTTGACGAACGCGAAATTCTAATCGATGATATGATTGTAGGTGATGACGCTACATACTTCTTTAAATTAGAACCTAATAAAAAATATACCTTAAGAGGTACGCGTAAATTATACATTCCTCAAGATGTTCAATTTTCAACAGACAGAAATGGCCGCATAAGTCATGATATTTACTTAACCTTATTATCCTATCAAGATGCTGAAGCTACAATTAAACCAGATCGTAAAGGTGATGTGCAGGTAGAACTAGATCAGATATTCTTTGATTTTGATGAGGCTATTATCAAGCCTGAAGCGGCACATACTCTTGATGAGTTAGTAGATATCATGAAGAAATATCCAGCGATGTATATTGAAGTATCTGCGCACACCGATGTACGTGGACCTAGTGCATACAATCTTGAATTATCTAAGAAACGTGCTGCGTCAACGCTTGAATACTTGGTAAGCAAAGGTGTAGAAAGACGTAGACTTAGAAGTATAGGTTATGGAGAAATGCAACCACTTAATAATTGCATCCAAGAAGGTATTTGTACTGATAAAGAATATGAGATCAATAGACGATGTGAGTTTAAAATTGTTCAGTAATCATCTTTATGATTACTGATAAAAATCCCAATAGGCCTTTGCTTATTGGGATTTTTTTATATCATAAAATTTAGATTAATCCGCTTTCGCGAAAGCGGAATACCTACCAACCACTAACCCATTATCTCTTTAAAGTAACATGTCCCGTTAGCACCTGATTGTTATAATGTAGTTTATACCAGTAATCACTGCTAGGTAACGGTTGATTATCATACATCCCATCCCAACCTACTACAAGATTGTTAATTTGCTTAAGTAGTTTTCCATGTCGATCAAAAATCTCTAATATAGCTCCTGGAAAAGCTTCTATATTATTAATGTCCCATGTATCGTGATATCCATCATCATTAGGTGTGAAAAATTGAGGGATTTTTATACGGTTATAAGTAAAAAATGAAACCTCACAACCAGTTCTATCCTTTACTCTCACATTAACCTGTAGCAAACCACTAATATTAAATATAGAACTATTATAATAATCTAAACCATTGATACTATATTGAAAATCACCCGTGTTTTCTGTGATAATATTTAGCTCATCATTATTAACTTCAACACCAGCTATTATAGGTGTTTCAATATATTCTACTTGAAATATTGCGGTACTAGTGCATCCTTCTAGGTTAGTTACCTCACACGTATAAATGCCAGCAACATCTACACTAATACGATCTGTAGTTTCCCCACTACTCCATCTATAAAAACCATTTGGAAATTGAGTGTTTAGTAAAGCTATTTCTTCAGGACATAGTAAAAAGTCTTCGCTATTTACAATGGGTGAAGATCGATTTATAAAATTAACAGGTACTCTAGAATTACTGATACAACCGGAAACAATATCTTCTGTTTCAACCCAGTAAGTGCCATCGATTTGCGTGGTGTAGTCTAAAGAATCATCATGTATAGAATTACCACCTGTTGCGTTCTCATACCAGTATGCCGTTGTACCAGGAGAAACATCTACTATTAAATCGACCAGTTCGCCATCACAAGATATATATGGACTTTGTCTAGGAACGGCTAGTGGAACTACGACATTTCTAAATTCAAAAATTTGTGAAAAAGAATAACAACTAGAATTAGTAAGGTTTGCAGGTGCGCCTGCTATTTTAACTCTATAATAAGTTGTAGAATTTAATGGTGGTGTGGTAAACGAAAAGCTGTTCTCACCTACTATATCTGTAAAGTTACTTCCATCAGCACTTTGCTGCCATTGATATGCTGTTAAAGATGGAGCGCCGTTTTGAACAGTTGCATTAAGTTGTAAACTTTGTGCAGGATCATTTTCACATTTTGTTACTACAGTTTCGCCAGTAATCGTCGTTACTAAAACATCATCACCGCATACATTAAAACTTATATCATCAATGGCGAGATCATTACCACAGCCGCCAGCACCTACATTAATCATTTTAAGAACAACACCGTTCTGTCCAGTGCTTGTGGTAAATTTTAAACCATATTTAATCCATGTAGGACGTTGATCTGCAAATTTAGGACTCATGGTACCATTTGCTAATAAAATTGTGTCTGTAGCATCCCATATTTCAAAACGCACTTGTATCGGTATTTCTGTATTACCACACACATTTTGTACGCCATCGAGTACATTCATAATCCATGCACTAAATTCATAAGGTGTGTTTTCACACAATCCATTTATAGGCGTTCTATAAAACTGACCAGCATTAAAACCAGCATTAACAATAAGCATTTTACCATCATTATTACCTGTATGATCAGGGAAAGAAAACCAACTACCCAATTGACCAGAGTCACTAGAAATAGTGTATTCACCATCTTGCGGTGCAGCATTTACATATTGATATGAAGTTACTGCATTAGAAAGTGATGGACCATTATTTGTGCCTGACCCAAAATCTTCTGTAAATATGGCTGGACCTAATATTCCATCACAGAATTGTAATTGCGCTTTCGCGAAAGCGTAACTCAATAAAGCCAGTAAGGTTAGAGTAATCCTATTTATCATACTGAAAATATACGGTAGAATTTTATATGATTGCCCAACATAATCAAAGATTAATCATAGAAAACAGAATAACAAAACAATACATCTTTAATAGAATTGGTATAAATTTATGAATACGTCTGTAAATCTCATAATTTCTTACTAATAACACGTTAAAGCTTTATGAAAGCACATGTAATAATCAGATATTGAATGTAACTTCAATAAAAAAATAATATGCAAATCCAATTCAATTATCAGCATGTCTCTGGAAGTACAGAGCTAGAAAATTTTACTAAAGAAAAATTGCAAGTTATTGCAGATCGATATAGCTGGGTAACCAGAGCAGATGTTTTTTACAGAGTAGAAAATACGGAAAGTAAAGAATCTGGAATGATTGCAGAAATAAGGCTAAGCGCACCAGGTCCTAGATTATTTGCAGAAGAATCACAATCTAATTTTAACGATGCTGTTTCTAAAGTAGTGAATCAATTAAAAACGCAGTGTGAGAAACGTAAATCAGAACTTATAGACCATGCCTAATCAGATGTCAGTACTCAATACCAAAGAAAACTTATTAATCCTTTTTTATAATTCTGAGATAAAGAATCACAAGGAAATCTATGCTTATACTAAAAGTGCAGAAAAGGATTATCATGCCGTGGACATTAGCAAAACAAAAGTAACAGGTACCGTATGGGCAGAAGTAGCTGAAAAACTTTCTATAACCGTACATGGACTGATTGATACAGATCATTCTGCCTTTGAGAATCGATATGGTAAGGAAAAAGAACTTAGTGCAGACGATACTATAAAGATTTTACAAAACGATCCCGAGATGCTCATCTTCCCTATTATGGTGAAAGATGATACCGCTAAAATCATTAAGAATTACAGCGAAGTAACTAGGTTTCATGACCCTGACAGCATAGGAATTGATAAAACAGAAATAGGAAAAGAAAACGATTATTAATTAATAATCATAATTTTAAAAAAGGCTTTGATTTGCATAAATCAAAGCCTTTTTACATGTAACTGTATTAACTTTGATATTATGACAATTTGGATATCCTTTATAATATTTGTGACCATTCTGCTAGCATTAGATCTGTTAGTCTTCAATAGGAATGCACATGTAATATCAACAAAAGAAGCAACGAAATATACTATACTATGGGTTTCTATAGCACTAGCGTTTACAGGTGTTATTTATTTGATCTATAACGGATCTTATATGGCAAATCCTGAAGGTTTATCTGCTAATAAGGCTTCTATAAAATATATTACCGGTTATCTAATTGAACTATCATTAAGTATTGATAACATCTTTGTGATAGCTATAATATTTAAGTCTTTTGCGATTGAACAACGGTATCAACATCGTGTTCTATTTTGGGGTATCGTTGGAGCTTTAATTTTTAGAGCTGCTATGATCTTTTTTGGTGTAGCCTTGATAAGGGAAATAGACTGGATGACTTATATTTTTGGTGCTTTTCTATTATATACAGCCTTTAAAATGCTAGTTAGTAAAGATGATGATTTCAATCCAAAGGAATCTGTAATCTATAAACTTGCACGTCGCTGGTTTCCTGTTACTGATCGTATTGAAGGACAAGACTTATTTATTAGAAAAATGGGGAAATTAATAGCGACTCCTCTTTTTTTAGCCTTAATCGTAATTGAATTAACAGATGTACTATTTGCTTTAGATTCTATTCCTGCAATCCTAGCCATTACCTCTGATCCATTTTTGGTCTTCTCTAGTAACATTATGGCTATAATCGGATTACGTAGTATGTACTTCTTCTTATCTAATCTATTAGATAAATTTCAATACATCCATTATAGTCTTATAGCTATTCTAACTTTTGTAGGTCTTAAAATGATATTAGTACACTACATTCATTTCCCTGAATGGGTATCCTTAACTTTTATCTTTACTGCTTTACTGGTAGGCGCACTTACCTCAAAATTTCTACCTCATGAAAGCTAATAACGATTGATTAAAATAAATACAGATTATTAAGCTCTCTATTTTTAACATTTTTTTCAAAACCATATGGTGACATTCTAGCGTATATCTATAAAATATGCTCGATGATTACGTACACTTATAAACATACACAACAAAAACAACGACTTGAAAATTTATTTCAACAAGAATTATTGCCGGTATTTGAATCCAATGCCATAGAGCATGTTCAGGTTGATTTTCAACTTGTTATAGATCATAACGGACGAACAAAAGAATCTGCCTCCATATACTTGAGATATAATAATCGTTTAATATCCTTTAAAGCTATTAAAGGACGATTTAAAAAATCTGCAAGTATCATTATTGAGGATGTTAAAAGCTATTTTGATCAAACAGATCGATTTTTATCTGCATAAAAAAAGGCTCCTAATTGAATTAGGAGCCTTTTTAAGTTTGTAATCATTTTATAAAGATTCTCTTTCTATAAAATCACCGTTAAAGAGAAATTCATCTTGTTTTTTACGTTTTCTAGGAGTATTTTCTTCTTTTTGTAAGTCTTCATTTAAATCATCATCATTTCCCCCATAATAACCAGCGGTTATTGCTGTAGCAACATGATATTCTTCAGGAAATCCAAAATCTTCTTTTGCAGACTCAAAATCCACACCGGCCATTTGGTGTATAGCTATTCCCATACTGTGTGCTTGAATAGCCATATTTGCTGTAAATTGACCTAGATCATGTAAGGCGTGATAATTTTCTTTACCATCAGGAGTTTTAGTATTTATTACTCCTAGCATTAGTACTGGCGCATTAGTCGCCCACGACTGGTTAAATTCCACAAGATGATTCATTATACGATCATATGTTTCACTTCCTTTTATTCCCCAAACGATATTCCATGGCTGAAAGTTATTGCTGCTAGCAGCCCATCTTCCAGCTTCAAACATTGATTGTAAATCTGTTTGAGAAACTGGCATATCTGCAAATACCCTTGGACTCCATCTATCTTTAATATTGTCAATTATAGGATGGTCATTAGGTGTTTCTTTAAGAGCTGTATTTTCTTTATTCATCTTTTTATTTACAAGATAAAACCATAGGGTTTAGATATCACTACCTTTTAAATAGTATTATTATAATATTAATAGATATTTATGAAAATACAATTTAATAGTTTAAAAGTTTAAGGTTTTAGTTTTCTTTGAACAATCTGGACAGAATCTGATACGGTCTGCATTGCTTCCATATCGCTTTCATCTAAGGTGATATCAAAAGCATCTTCAACATCTAAAGCAATATCTACTAGGTGAGCACTATTTATTCCTAGATCCTGCATTAGATGGCTATCAGCCCGTATGTCATCAGCATTTACATCTTGTGGTAAGTATACTTTAACGATATCATGTAATTGATTCTCTATTTCTTCTTTTTTCATTTATAATTATATTCTAGACCTTAGTCATTATTTAATTCATCTTTCCATCGTTTTAATACTACAGCGGCGTTCACATCACCAAAACCAAAACTTGCTTTAATTAAAATGTCTATATCTGTTTGAACCACTTTAGTCGGTATTTTCTCAGCTGGATAAATAGCATTAATATCAGAGTGTAATTTTGTTATATTTTGATTAGGAAATATCTCTTGATGCTTTAATTGTAATATAGCACCTACTAATTCAATACTACCAGCTGCAGCAAGACAATGCCCTACTGTTGATTTAAAGCTATTTAAATAAGGGAATTGATTAATCAATTGCAATCCTTCAACCCAGTTACTTACTTCATAACCATCTTTGCCAGTAGCTGTTATATGACCATTTATGGCGTCTATATCCTTATTAGAAACACCTGATTGCTCGACCGCTTGCTGAATACATTGTTGCACGGCATCACCATTAGGAGCAGTCATACTACCACTACCGCGATGGCCACCAGAATTTAGTGAACCACCTAAGACCTCTCCATATATAGTTGCTCCACGTTTTAAAGCACTGTCCAATTCTTCAAGAACCATTACTCCAGCGCCACTACCAGGCACAAAACCTGCTGCATCATCAGAAAATGGTCGACTAGCTTGTTCTGGATGATTATTATAACCTGTAGGCAATATGCGCATGGCATCAAAACCACCCCAAATATATGGACCAGAATCACTTGTAGAGCCTACAAGCATTTGAGTAGCTTTTCCATAAGCTATGCGCTCATATCCCATTATAAAAGCTTCTGTACCCGTACAACAAGCACTAGAATTGCTTGTGACCATATTCCCAGCTCCTAGTTCACCTGACAACCATGCACTTACACCACTAGTCATAGTTTGGATCACACTGGTACTTCCTAACCTGCGCACACGACCGTCGTCTATCAAGTGAATTGCTTCTCTGAATTTTTCACCACCACTTTGGCCAGTTCCCATTACGATTCCAAAATCAGACAATGCACAACCTTTATCAGCTACGGTTAATCCAGCGTCCTTAAAAGCGTCTTTTCCTGCGATAACACCATATACTAATCCGCTTGCCTTTAAACCTCTAAGCTGTAACGGTGTAAAATATTTTGCAATATGTTCTACAGTTAAATGAGGTGTACCAGATACCCGACATCCAAAACTTAAATCTGCTAACTGCTGGTCATATGTTAAGCCACTTTTGCCAATTTTCAATGATTTGTAAAAATCGGAAACATTAATAGCATTAGGAGCTACCACGCCCATACCTGTTATTACAACTCGTTTAAGGATTTGCTTACTCATCATTTTCCAGTTTCATCAGACTTTATAATCATACCACTCACCCAACCTTCTGCAATTTTCTTCTCGTTTTCATCCATCATCTTTACTAGACATTTTAATTTTCCAAATCTGAAATATTCCTTTCTAGCACTAACTATAACTGCGGTTCCTGGCTTAACGATTGAATTAAACATTACATGACTTTCATTAAAAACAAAATCAAAAGATTGTGTGTTATTTTTATTTAAATAAGTACCTAGACAAGCTAGTCCGATTTGTGCCATGCATTCAATAAGAATAACTCCTGGAGTTACTGGGTTTTGTAAAAAATGATGCTTGTAGAAATATTCGCTTTCGCGAAAGCGGTAAACACCTATCACATGGTTATCATCCATTTCTAAGATGTGGTCCACAAATTTAAATCCGTCACCATAGGGTAAATTTGCTACTATTTTTTCAAAGGGATCTAAAAGCAATTTGTAAAGTATTAGTTAATATGATTAAATATAATATGTTTAAAATCAAACTATTGTAAAGATTCTCCACCATCAACTTTAATTACATTTCCTGTAATCCATTGGGATTCTTTAAGAGCTAATAAATAAACGACGTTTGCGACATCTTCTGGCTGTGTAAGCCTGTGATTAGGATTACGCTTTAGACTCGTCTTTTTAAGAGCTTCATACATAGGTATGCGTTTAAGACTATCTGTATCTGTAACACCAGCCTGTATACAATTACAGGTGATTTGTGATGTAGCAAACTCTATAGCCATACTTCTATTAATCGCCTCAAGAGTTGCCTTTGCGGCACTAACCGCAGCATAGCCTTCCATAGGCTTTAAACTGCCTTCACTAGTGAAACTAATTACTCTTGCAGGAGTTGCAAACATAGATTGTGAATGTAAATTAGAAACCCAACTGTAGAGACTTATTCCCATGGATTGCACCGTTTGTTGAAAATCACCACTAGACAATCTATTTTCACCAGTCATAGGCTTTAAATTACCTTTAGAAATACTATGAAGTAAAACACTTAGCTTGTTCTCGTTTAAAAATGGTTTGATTTGAGATAGTGCTTCGATAATTTTATCCTCGCGAGCGGCATCCATATTAAGAGTTAATAATTGATTCCCAAAACTTTTTATCTTTTGAAAATCTGCTTCAATTTTTGAAGTTTGTAATCGAGAGGCTCTATAAAGAATGATAAGATTCATGCCATGCTGTGCTAGTTTTAGAGCGCTTGCATACCCTAGACCGCTACTACCGCCTAGAATTATTCCATACTGACCTTCAAATTCTTTTACCATTCTAATAAAATGCGTTGTGCTGTGAAACCTGGACCAAAACTAAGCATCAATCCTCGCTCACCAGTTTGTAGATTTTGAGTCATAAATCGTTCTAATACAAATAGAACGGTCGCACTACTCATATTACCATAAAGTCTCAAAACCTCTTTAGTATCATTAATATCTTTACCTAGTCCTGCAAATAGCTCCTCTACGGTTTGTACAATCTTTTTTCCTCCAGGATGAAATATTAAATGATCAATATCTTCAATAGACAATCCTTGTTTTTCAAGAAACGGATGAATTATCGCAGGAAAATGACTGGCTATCGTTTCTGGTACAGCTTTATCGAGCACCATTTGTAATCCACTATTTACTAAGTCAAAACCCATCATATGCGTTGCATCAGGGAAGTGATACATCTCGTGTGCTTTCATTACAGGTCCATCATCATCATGTGATGATAATAGTACACATGCGCATCCATCGCCAAATATGGCTGCACTTACCATATTTGCCATAGAATAATCCTCTAATTGAAATGTAGCTGTTGGTGCTTCTATCGCTACAACAGCAGCTTTTTTGCCAGGATTTGCTGTTAAAAATTGTTGTGCATAAATTAAACCAGATACGCCAGCAACACAGCCCATCTCAGTAACGGGTAGTCGATAAATATCAGGCCTCATTCCCATGCTATTAATTAAATATGCATCGATAGAAGGAATCATTATACCCGTACAACTTACCGATATGATATAATCTAAATCAGTTGCTTGCCAGCAGGCTTTATCTAATGCTTTTTGAACAGCCTTCTCGGCTAGTGGTACTACTTCTCTTTTATAGATGGCGTTACGATCCTCAAAAGATGTTTTTGTAAAAACCTCAATAGGATCCATTATAGAGTACCTTTTATCAACTCCAGCACCTTCAAATATCTTGATCGTTTTACGTCTCAATCTATCATCTTGATCTGCAAGCCAGGTTTCAACAAAAGGTAAAATCTCTTTAGTTTCTTTATAATACTTAGGTAGTTGCGTTGCAACCGCTTTAATTTTTACGCTCATAGATAGGTATTAACCATATAAATCGGAATGACCACTTCCATTGTATTAAGTCATTTTTAAAAGGTACCAATTTTGCATATCGTTTAAGATCTGCACGCTTGAAACCACTTGCGATAGAAATTAAGCCATCGTGTTTTGAAATTTCATTTCTTATAAAAATAAGACATACTAGTTGAAATAGTATAAAAGCCGTTCTGCTTCTATGTAAATCATTAATAATTATAGAGTAAGTCGTTATTTCCTTAAATTTCTTTAAAAAATCAATGATTTCTATATCATCAAAATGATGCATGGTTAAAGTACTTATAAGTATATCACATTCAATTTCTGTCGAATCGATTTTTAAAATATCGCTTTCGCGAAAGAGAATATCCTTAAATCCTTCACTCTTTAAATATCCTTTCTTGATTGAATTTGCACTAAAATCTAATCCCAAGAACTGAACTCTAGAATCATTAATATTAGTGGAAAGATAACGTAACATCTCACCATCACCGCAACCAGCGTCAACAATCGTTATGGTTCTCTTATTTATTTTTTTAAGTTCTTTTTGAACAGCTTTTAAGGTAAATTTAAATCCACCTAGCCATTTATTAACTCTATTAATATCATCAACAGCATTTTGTAAAGTTTGCTCATCAAGATTGGGATCATCCATCCACTCTGGATCAGAGTTTCTTTTATGGTCTACGTAAATCATGGTTGTATCTCTTTACCGTGTGTTTTTTTAATGATTATAGGAAGTAGAAACGGTAAACGCTCTAAGATCCAATAAGATAATGTTGTTAATTTTTTATGTAATAAAACCTTTTGCAGCAACCTTCCATAAAGCAATCTAGATGAAAATGTTTTTCTCCAGCTTTTAGAGTACTTAATTAACATTTGATCTCTGGTTATTTCATCTTGTAAATACTGAGTCACATACTTAGACGCAATCTGCGCACTGTGAATAGCCATTGCCATACCATTACCGCATAATGGATGAATTAATCCTGCGGTATCACCTATCATTAATAATTTAGCTTCTACAGGTTGTTTTTGTTCAAATGAAATCTGAGAGATAGTGATCGGCTTTTCCCATATTGGAACAGCCACTTTAAAGAATTCTTTCAAAGCTATATTTTGTGTTAACACCTCTTTATTAAAGGCATTAATATCTTTATACTCTTTAAAAGATTCAAAATTTACTAAATAGCATAAATTCACATTACCGTTTTCTATCTTAGATAACCCTGCATATCCACCTTTAAAAGCATGTAATTCCACGATATCATTAGACATTTTAAACTTATAATGCATTTTAACGGCGAGCCATGGAGATTTTTTCTGAATAAAAGGTCTTGCTAACTTTTTGTCAAGTAATGATCTTTTACCTGTAGCGATGATGACTTGTCTAGCAGTTAATTTTTGATCAGTAGTAATTACCTCATAATGATTATGATTCAAAGTTATATCTGAAACACGATCGAGAAGAAAATCTGTCTTTTCTTTGGCTTTATTATATAATTCTAAATCTAAAGAATATCTAGATACACCTATGCCTCCTAAAGGTAACGTGGCCGTTTTAATAGATTGCGATCCACGTGTAAATCTAAAATTATTAATAGTAACTTGAGAAAGATCATTAATTTGAATACCTAACGATTTTAAATATGAATCAACCTCCATACTTAAATACTCTCCACACATCTTGTGACGTGGATACGTATCAGGATCAATAACCAGTACTTTAAAATGTTGAGATAGGTGTATAGCGGCCGTTAGTCCGGCAAGACCACCACCAGCAATAATGACATCATAGTTCTTCTTCACCTGTTAAAGGTAAGAACTTTCATATCATTTAAGAATTAAATCTAATTAATTGGAATTAGACTTTTCTGCTTCTTTTCTCTTGTTGCGCTTATAGTTGTATTTTAATAGTAAATACAATCCTAGAAGCGATGCAAAGAGACATAGTAAGATTTTGCCTGTAATACCTAATGAACCATCACTAGGACCAAAAGTTACCAAGAAGGTGAATAAAACAGTAAGAATCCACAACGCATAACGAAAGTTGTGTAATTCATTAAGAATACCTAATAATTTCATTTTTACTTTTATGTAGTTATTCAGGGGAAACCAAATTTATTAATTCCTACAAATAAAAGCTTAATAATCTAACAATTCTTTTACACAAATTTTAAGTCTACTTGTTGGTAAGTAGTTATTTTCCAATCCTTTTTCAAAAGGTATAGGCGTATCTAGGCTTCCTACTCTTCTAATGGGAGCGTCTAAATACTCAAAACATTCTTCACCTATAAAACCAGCAATATCAGCTGCTACACTACCGGTAAGATTATCTTCGGTTAAGATAATTACCTTACCTGTTTTACGTACAGATGCTTTAATAGACTCTGTATCGAGAGGTGCTAATGTTCTTAAATCTATAAGATCGATATCAAAATGCATTTCATCGATTAATTGCTTTGCCCAGTGAACACCAGCACCATAAGTAATTATCGATAGGTCATTTCCATGATTAATTGTAGCTGCTTTCCCTAAAGGCAGATTATAATACCCATGAGGAACATCTCCATAAACACTACGATATAAAGCCTTATGCTCAAAGAATAAAACTGGATTAGGATTTTCTATCGAAGCTGTTAGGAGTCCTTTTGCATCGGCAGGAAAAGCAGGATAAACTATCTTAAGACCAGGAATGGTATAAAACCAAGCTTCATTAGTTTGTGAGTGAAACGGTCCTGCTCCTACACCAGCACCGCAAGGCATTCTTACTACAATATCGGCTTTTTGATTCCATCTATAATATGATTTTGCTAGATAATTAACTATTGGATTAAAGCCACTACTTACAAAATCAGCAAACTGCATTTCAACAACGGCTTTCATACCAGCGATACTTAATCCCATCGCAGCTTCTACAATAGCACTCTCACAAATTGGTGTATTACGAACTCGTTCACGACCAAATTTTTCTACAAAACCGTCAGTAATTTTAAAAACACCACCATATTCGGCGATATCTTGTCCCATGATTACTAAATTATCATAACGATTCATAGATTCTTCAAGTCCATCTTTAATGGCGTCTACTAATCTTATGTTGGTGTTTTCACCACTAGGCTCAACTTGAACATATTCATGTGGCGCAAAGACGTCTGCTAGTTCTTGTTGTGGTGTGGATTGAGGTAACGCTTTCGCGAAAGCGGTTTCTAAACCTGCATTAATATCATTTTTAATCTCATTTCTCCAATCTTCAATCTGATCGCTAGTAATGATATTTTCATCTATAAGATACTGCTCAAAACGAGTTAATGGATCGCGCTGTTCCCAGTATTGCATCAGTTCATCAGGAACATACTTGGTTCCACTTGCCTCTTCGTGTCCTCGACGTCTAAAGGTTTTGAACTCCACAAGCACTGGTTTTGGATTTTCTCTAATATCATTTAAGATTGATGATATTTTTGTATAAACTTCAACAATATTATTACCATCAATAATATGTGATTCCATACCATAACCTATTGCACGGTCTGCAAGATTCTCGCAGTTGTATTGTTCACTTGTGGGCGTGCTTAATCCATAACCATTGTTTTCAATACAAAATAAAACAGGCAAACTCCATACACTAGCAACGTTAAGAGCTTCGTGAAAATCGCCCTCACTGGTACCACCTTCACCCGTAAATACAGCCGTTGCAAGCCCAGTATTTTTTAATTTTTGAGCAAGTGCAATCCCATCTGCGACACCTAATTGTGGTCCCAGATGAGAAATCATACCGACAATATTATAATCTTGGGTACCAAAGTGGAAACTGCGATCTCTTCCTTTAGTAAAACCATCTTCTTTACCTTGCCATTGTGCAAACAACTTCCATAATGGAATATCACGAGTTGTAAAAACTCCTAGATTGCGATGCATGGGTAAAATGTACTCGCTCTTTTGCATAGCCATGGTTACACCTATCGCGATAGCTTCCTGTCCTATTCCCGAAAACCATTTTGAAATTCTTCCCTGACGCAATAGAATAAGCATCTTTTCCTCAATTAATCGAGGTAACAACATTCTCTTGTACAAATTTATTAATGTATCTGTATCAAGATTATTCTTATATAATTCTGTAAGTTTAAGAGGACTAGTTTCTATCATGATGTTTTGCTGTATCCCAAATGTAGTATAATCAACGATTATACCTAGAAAAGCTATTAAAATGTGTGAGGCATTTACTAACTTTGTTATCAACACAATTTTTTATCATGAATAATATTCCAAGCGTTGATCTAGCAGACTTCCTGAGCGATGACCCTAGTAGAAAACAAAAATTTATAAATGAAATTGGTAAAGCTTATGAAGATATAGGTTTTGTAGCTCTCAAGAATCACTTTTTATCTGATCAATTAGTTGAGAATCTATATAATGAAGTTGAGAATTTTTTTAAACTTCCCGTAGAAACCAAAAAAGGATATGAACGTCCAGAAATAGGCGGACAACGTGGTTATGTATCTTTTGGTAAAGAACATGCAAAAGGCAAAAAAGAAGGTGATTTAAAGGAGTTTTGGCATTTTGGCCAAGAGGTTGCGCCAGACGCTAATATTGAAGAAGACTATCCTGAAAATGTAATCGTTAAGGAATTACCTGATTTTAATAAAACAGGTATGGAAGCGTATCGAATGTTAGAAAAAACAGGGATTTACGTTTTAAGAGCTCTTGCTTTACATATTGGTATAGATGAGCACTACTTTGATCATTGGGCTAGTAATGGTAATTCTATTTTGAGACCTATACATTATCCACCTATCACTAGAGAACCGGATAACGCTGTGCGCGCTGGTGCACATGGTGATATTAACTTAATTACGTTACTAATGGGTGCAAGCGCCCCAGGTTTACAAGTTCAGAATCGTCAAGGCGAATGGCTAGACGCTATCGCGCAAGAAGATGAACTCGTTATTAATGTAGGTGATATGTTGCAACGTCATACTAACAATAAATTGAAATCAACAATTCATAGAGTCGTAAATCCGCCACGTGAATTATGGCACACTAGCCGCTACTCTATTCCGTTCTTTTTACATCCTCGTAGTGATATGAAATTGGATTGTCTAGAAGAATGTGTTGATGAGAATAATCCAAAACAACATGATGATATTACTGCTGGAGATTTCTTACATCAACGATTAGTTGAAATAGGATTAATAAAGAAGTAAACTGTTTAAATTATCAGATAAAAAATAAAATTTTGGACTTAAGCGATCAATTAAAAAATTTATTCCCTGAACATCAATTTAAGGAAGAAGTAGAACCTGAAAAAAGTAATGTGTGGTTACAAGAGGATCCTTTACAATGTAAGTTTGAAAAACGTAAAGGAAAAGTAAACACGATTATAGCTGGTTATACGGGTGCTACTTCGGATTTTAAAATTCTTGCTAAAGAGATTAAAACCATGCTAGGTGTAGGTGGTAGTTTTAAAAATGACGAAATCATCATTCAAGGTGATTATCGAGATCGTATTATGGATTTCTTAAAAGAGAAAGGTTTTAAGGTCAAACGCGTCGGTGGTTAAACCATAAAACCCTACTAATAATAAAAAAGCGCTCTTATTTCAACATAAGAGCGCTTTTTTATGTGAATTATTCATTAAATACTATTCCTACAAAATATTCGTTGTGTAAATTCATAACCTGAAACTTAACTATTCAGATTATTAACCAAACTATTGAGTAACTAAATCAATCATTATGAAAAAACACTATCTAAGTCTGTTAGGAATAGCAGCTTTATTAGTTGTGGCATGCGGTGGTCCTAAATCAACTACAGCAAATAAAACCACTACTACAACCACAACAAGTACTGCTACCAGTACCACGACTAGTGCAGCTGAAGCTGCATTGACTGCAGTTGGTATTGACTTAAATGCAAAAATACCGTTAGACCCTACCGTAAAAACAGGAGTACTTTCAAATGGTCTTACATACTATATCCAAAATAATGGTAAACCAGAAGATAAAGTAGAACTACGACTTGCGATCAACGCAGGTTCTATTCTTGAAGATGACGACCAGCAAGGTCTTGCTCATATGATGGAACATATGAATTTTAATGGAACGACTAACTTCCAGAAAAATGAGCTAGTAGATTACCTTCAAGGAATAGGTGTCAAATTTGGTGCAGATTTAAATGCATACACCAGTTTTGATGAGACTGTATACATTCTTCCTATACCTAGTGATGATCCAGAAAAATTAGACAATGGATTTACAATTCTTTCTGATTGGGCAGGTGGAGCGTTGTTAGAAACTGAGGCTATTAATGACGAACGTGGAGTAATTTTAGAAGAATCTAGAACTGGTAAAGGTGCCAATGATAGAATGAATAAAGTTACTTTTCCAGTCATCTTTGCGAATTCTAAATATGCAGAGCGTCTTCCTATAGGAAAAGATGAAATCATAGCAAATTTTGATCCTGACGCAATCAGACGGTTCCAAAAAGACTGGTACAGACCAGACTTAATGGCTGTTATTGCTGTTGGTGATTTAGACGTTGCAACACTTGAAGCTAAAATTAAAGAACATTTTGGGGATATTCCAGCAGCTGAAAACCCAAGAAAACGAGAAGAATTTGGTTTACCTAATCATGAAGAAACTCTTATCGCAATAGCACAAGATCCTGAGGCAAGTTTTGCTCAGGTAAGAATTCAATATAAGGATTCAAAGAAGGCTGAACCTACCACAACGGTTTCAGATTTAAGAGATGATTTAGTAAATGGATTATTCTCTCAAATGATGAATAATCGTTTACAAGAACTGACCACAAAGCCTAATCCACCATTTATATTTGGATCTTCTAGTTATGGTGGCACTGGTATACGAGGTAAGAATTCCTATTCTTCTTTTGCAGGAACATCACCAGATGGTCAATTAACCGCTTTGAAAACTTTATTAGAAGAAAATCAAAGAGTAAAGTTATATGGTTTTCAGGCTAGTGAATTTGAGAGAGCTAAAACTAGTTATAAGTCATTTTATGAAACATTCTATAAGGATAGAGACAAAAGAGAAAGTGGTCGTATTGTAGGAGCTTATGTAAATCATTTCTTAGTCGGTGATATGGTACCAAGCGTTGAGTATAGTTATGAAATGGCTATGAAATTAATGCCTACTATTACTATAGAAGAGATTAATGCAAAAATGGCAGACTATATTCATGATGACAATCGTAGTATTGTTTTTACGGGACCAGAAACAGAAAACAAGCCTACAGAAGCTGATATCTTAAAAATCTTGAATGATGTAGCAAATAGTAAGATCGATAATTATCAAGATACTGAGGTACGTGAAAATTTAATTGAAAAATTACCTATTGCAGGTGCTATTGCCAAAACCACAAAAAATGATAAGCTAGGTACAACAACTTATACATTAAGTAATGGAGCAACAATAACAACTAAAAAAACAGACTTTAAGAACGACGAGATTCTAATGACTGCTTATTCTTATGGTGGGACTAGTTTGTTCTCTGATGCAGAATATAAAGCGGTGAGTCAAGCAATGGGCGGTGTTACTCAAGGTGGAGTTGCTGGAATGAATCAAACAGATATGGGTAAATATATGTCTGGGAAATTAGTCAGAGTAAGCCCACGAGTAGGATCGATAAGCGAGAATTTTAATGGTAGCTCAACACCAGACGATCTTGAAACAATGTTTCAGTTGATTCACCTTTATTTTACAGATATTAATAAAGATGATGAAGCTTATCAATCATACATTGATAAACAAAAATCCTTTTTGGGTAGTTATTTATCAAGACCAGAAAGCTACTTCAGTAATGAGGTAAATAAATATAGATTCGAGTCTAGTCCTAGATATACAGGCTTCCCTACTCCAGAGATGATGGATGCTGCAGATTATGATAAGGCATATGAACTTTTTAAAGAACGTTTTTCAGATGCTGGAGATTTTAATTTCTACCTAGTTGGTAATATAGATGATGCACAAATTCAAGAATTTGCAAAAACCTATATTGCTAGTCTTCCAAGTTCTGGTAAAAAAGAAATGTATAAGATGAACGAATGGAGAGAAGATACTTCTAAACCACGTAAGAAGATTGTAAAGAAAGGACTTGAGGAAAAAAGTACTGTGCAAATTGTGTGGACTGGTGAAGCAAATTCTTATAGCGCTAAAGAAAACATGGCTCTAGATGCTCTAGGAGAAATTGCTACAATTAAAATCATCGAGACGCTACGTGAGCAAGAAGGTGGTATCTACGGTGGTGGCGCTAGAGGTTCTTTAAGTAAGATTACATATCCACGTTATAACTTCAGCATTTCTTTTCCTTGTGGACCAGATAACGTAGATAAACTAGTTGCTGCGGCTCTTAATGAACTAGAGATGATTAAGAATGATGGCCCTACAGATAAGGATATGAATAAAGTGAAAGAAGCCTATTTATTAGAGTATAAAGAGAATCTTGAAAGTAATAGATTCTGGTTAAACTCTTTATACAGCGCTGACTATGAGCAAAAAGATCCAAATAAAATACTTGACTTTGAAGCATCAGTTGCTAAGTTAACAAAGGCAGATGTTCAAGCCGCTGCTAAAAAGTATATAGATGAAAATTACCTACTAGCGGTACTTTTACCTGAAGACAAATAATAAATAGTATTACAACTAAATTAAAAAGGTGCTATAATAATAGCACCTTTTTTTATTCTCTTTAATCCACAAAAAAACCGTCCAGATATACTCTAGACGGTTTTTACTATATGATAATCAGGTAATTATGCGTTACCTGTTTCCTGAGCATTTTTCTTAGCTTCTCTTTTCATTTTCATTTTTTCCATTAGTGAGCCTGTAATCCAGTACGGAATTACAAATGCTGTTAAGAAAATCATTAACCAGAATCCTATGGTTAATATTCCTAAAAATGCTAAAAATCCTAAGTATTGATCAAATTCAAACATCGTAATTGTATTTGCTGCAAAGATAAAAGCTTTCCGTAAAAAAATGAAACGATTTCTATGATTTATTAACAGGTTATTGTTAGTAAGGTGTTGATGGCATTACGCTTTCGCGAAAGCGTTTAAAAAAACAAGCCTAAAGCCTTCTAAAATTGATTCATTAAAAGAATTACACCTATTATATTTGTGAAAAATATGAAATCATGGCATATCGTATAGAAAAAGATACAATGGGACCTGTCGAAGTTCCTGCAGATAAATTATGGGGCGCGCAAACACAGCGTTCTAGAGACAACTTTAAAATAGGTGTCGCTGGTAGCATGCCGCTAGAAATCGTTTATGGATTTGCTTATCTTAAAAAAGCAGCAGCCTACACCAACAGCGAACTAGGTGTTCTTGCGGAAGAAAAAAGGGATCTTATCGCACAGGTTTGTGATGAAATTCTTGCTGGAAAGCATGATGACCAATTTCCTCTTGTAATATGGCAAACGGGATCTGGTACACAATCTAATATGAATGTGAATGAGGTCATTGCAAACCGTGCGCACCAAATCGCTGGCAAAACAATAGGTGAAGGCGAGAAAACAATACAACCTAATGATGATGTAAACAAGTCTCAGTCCTCAAATGACACCTTCCCTACTGGAATGCATATTGCATGTTATAAAAAGATTGTAGAAAGCACCATTCCTGGTGTAGAACAATTGCGCAATACGTTACACGCCAAGGCGGTTGCTTTTAAAGACATCGTTAAAATAGGTCGTACTCATTTAATGGATGCTACACCTTTAACTATAGGACAAGAGTTTTCTGGTTATGTATCGCAACTAGATCATGGAATGATTGCTCTTAAAAATACACTAGCTCATTTAAGTGAACTTGCATTAGGTGGAACAGCTGTAGGTACCGGTTTAAATACTCCTGCGGGATATGATGTAAAGGTTGCTGAGTACATCGCACAGTTTACCGGTTTACCTTTTATCACTGCTGGTAATAAATTTGAAGCTCTTGCTGCACATGATGCCCTAGTAGAAACACACGGTGCATTAAAGCAAATAGCAGTATCTCTTAATAAAATTGCACACGACATAAGAATGCTGGCTAGTGGTCCACGTTCTGGAATAGGAGAATTAATTATTCCAGCAAATGAGCCTGGTAGTTCTATCATGCCAGGAAAAGTAAACCCTACGCAAGCCGAAGCTATTACAATGGTTTGTGCACGTGTTATGGGTAACGATACTACTGTAACTGTAGGTGGTATGCAAGGTCATTTTGAACTTAATGTTTTTAAACCAGTAATGGCGGCAGCAGTTCTAGAAAGCGCACAGTTAATAGGAGATTCTTGTAGAAGTTTTGAAGAGAATTGTGCTGCAGGAATAGAACCTAATCATGATAAGATTAAATCATTATTAGACAATTCATTAATGCTTGTAACGGCTTTAAATACAAAAATAGGATATTATAAAGCTGCGGAAATTGCCAACAAAGCACATGAAGAAGGTTCTACATTAAAAGAAGCTGCGCTTGCATTAGGCTATGTAACTTCTGAAGAATTTGATGCTTGGGTTAAACCAGAAGATATGGTAGGACATAAATAAAGTTCTCATAATCATAACATTAAAAAGCCACTTTTCAACAGTGGCTTTTTTTTATAAAACATATTTTCTTAGCTTTTAATTAAAAGAATTCTCAATAAAAAATGGGTTCTTTGTTTAACCATAAGGTGATTATAAAAAACACTGATAAACAAATTGTTATATTAGTATCAATCAGTAAATGAAATGATGAAGAGATATTTTTCTATTGTATTAGTGATTCTACTTTTTAGCTGTGAAGAGAAAGTGGAAATGAGTTCTATTAATCCAGAAAACTGGAAGAAAAGAAGTGTATCCATAGAACAAACAGACTCTTTAGAGTATGGGAAATCATATCTTTCTATTTACTCTCAGATTTATAGTATATCAGAAAGCCGTACACAAAATCTAACCGGAATGGTAAGCTTGAGAAATACAAGTGATTTAGATACCATTTATTTATTAAAAGCAGAATATTATGATACACACGGTAAGTCTGTTAGAACATACTTTGACTACCCTATTTATTTAGCTCCACTAGAAACTACTGAGATTATTATTGATGAAAAAGACATATCTGGTGGTACTGGTTCTAATTTCATATTTGAATGGCAAAAGCCTCACGACTCTCCTGAACCTATATTTGAAGCAGTAATGACTTCTATTCTAGGTCAACAAGGTTTATCCTTTACAACTCAATCCAAAAGAATTAAGTAACATGGCCGAAATTTTAACCGCTATATTTTTCTTATTTGCAGTAATAGATCCTATAGGTACTGTACCTGTATATCTAGAAGCTACTAAAGAATTTGATAAACTTCATAAACGCAAAGTGGCCATAAGAGCGTCTGTTGTAGCATTTTTGATATTGTTATTTTTTATAGTAATAGGTCAAATCATTCTAGAAGGAATGGAAATAACGCTAGATGCTTTTCAAATATCTGGTGGTGTTATTTTATTTTTATTTGCACTTACGATGATATTTGGTGGAGGAAAACCTGAAGATGAAAAAAGTCATATCTCTGACTATAAACATGTTACCATTTTTCCGGTTGCGATTCCGTCCATTGCCTCACCAGGTGCAATTCTAGCAGTTGTACTTCTTACTGATAATCATATCTATTCTATAGAGCAACAAGCGTTTACTACGCTATTGGTACTTTTAGTAATAGGTATAACGTGCGTCACTTTATTACTTGCAAATAATATTCAAAAAGCAATAGGTAGTTATGGTATTACCGTAATTAGTAAAGTTATGGGATTAATACTAGCTGCTTATGCAGTACAAAGTATATTATCTGGTATTGCAGACTATTTTAAGTAATGCAGACATTTATACATTACTTTTTACATTTTGTAGCACCATTAGGGATAGCCCTATTATTCTTTAAAAAAGATTGGAAAACTGCGTATATACTATTTCTGTTGACAATGCTAGTAGATTTAGATCATCTACTCGCCTCTCCTATTTTTCAAGCTAACCGCTGTAGTATTCATTTTCATCCTTTACATACTTACTATGCAATGATTGTTTATGTAGTGATGTTATTCTTTAAAAAACCAATTCGTATATTAGGAATTGGTTTGTTATTTCACATGTTGACTGACTATGTGGATTGTTTGATGATGTAATGAAACAAGGTTTAGATTATATTTAAAACTTTAATTAAAAATACCCCAAAAAGGGTATTTAACAATCCAATAAAAATACTTTTCTTTATCAAGTATTATATTAACATTTATATATGACAACTCTTAGAACAAGCATTACGGTTGCTATTTTTACAGTATCAACATTATGTTTTGGCCAAGGATCTGCTGTGAAAATTGAAAATAAAGCAACTAATGAAGAAACTAATAGAAGTATAATTTTACAGGAAATTGATGTTAAAAGGAATCAATTAAAAAAGGAAATTGCTTCTGCAGGCTTTAGATATATTTATCCAAATAGTATATGCTATGACATTGACGGTTGTGAAAAGGAAATAGCTAAAATTCAAAAGAGAAAACAACTCATTAATAAAATAAATTATGTAGCTAAAGCGACTGAATTAGATAACTTATATAAACAAATAGGAATAGAAGGAGGTTTTGTTGAAAATTACCACACAGCATTACATAAGTACGATAGGTCAGAACTTCTATTGAACGAAAAGATTGATGAAATAAATGGTAAGGTGACTGAGAAAATCGTAAAAGCTAAAAGCGATCGAAGAAAAGATTTGGATATAGCGAATGAAATTGTTGAAGTCGCTAACATGACTGACCTTTCTACAAACTTAAGTAAGACTGTTTCCTTAAATGATTTTTTAGCAGAAAATGTAGTTAATTTAAAACCATCTACCACTGAAGATTTTCTAAGTGATTATAATACTTATTCTGATGATGAAGATTTCTTAGAAGAAGCTTCAATTAAAGAAAAAGATAGTTTCAAAATTTATATTAAGAACGGTAAGATGGGCGTAGAAGATTTAAATGGTAATATTCTTATACCTTATAAATTTGAGCGTATCCTAGAGTATCAAGATGGAGTAGCAAAGGTTTCAAGTGTTTTAGAGAGAATTACATTAGATAAAGGAGGCTATGGGGTTTGTAATAGTGTGCCAACAAGTGTTTACGTGTCTGAAGTTGGGTTTGTAAACTCAACAGGTGAATATATTTTACCTCCTAAAAAAGAAATTGACATATCTTATTCCTTTGATGGCGGTTGTTTAGAAGTTATTTTAGAAGGTGACAATCGTACATCAGAAGAACGTAAAGCTGATAGCAATCGAGCAAACAAAAGGGAAGAATTATTTTTTGAAAGGCAAATTATTATAGCTCAAAATAAACTTATTAAAAAACATAATATTAAATAAATGAAAAATTTACTCATCATAATTATTCTTTTAAGTCATTCCATGATAAGTGCTCAAACTTTAGATATAAAAACTAAGAATATTATAACTGCCAAATTTATAGAGGCTAAAAATTATTTTGAGGTAGAGAAATTTAACGAAGTAATTTCAAACATTGAAGAAATTGAAGAATTAACTGGTAAGCCTACCCTAGCAACAGCAATCGACTTAAAAGTTAAAACTTTAATTGAGTTAGATCAATTAGAGCTGGCTGAACAGCAAATCGAAGTATTGATGAATATGAATTTATCTACGGAAATAATTAAAAACATTGCTATCTATAACTCTGATATTTTAGAAAGAAAGAAAGAAATTGAAATCGAAATATCTAGAAAGAAAGAAATTGAAAGAAAGAAAAAAGAGGAAGATGAAGCTTTAGCCAATGCTTATAAAGACTTTAGATACATCTCTTGTACTAATAGTCGTTGTGATGGTGGTCAGATTCATTATACCGAAAGAGTGAAATGTGGTGGAGATGATGACCCTGAATCTTATCGTGGCGTTGGGTGCAGAGGAAAGGGTTACATAATGGTTGGAGTATTGAGAGGTCCCGGCATACCATATGATAGTGGAAGAAGAACTCACGAAAAGTGCAAAGGCACAGGAAATATTACTGTTAAAAAATCAAAAACATGCAATGTTTGTAAAGGGGAAAATAAGTTATTGGATTACACTGGTGACTATCCTTTTAGCTCCTCACAAATAACAAGTATAATTGAAAATCAAAAATATTCTATTGATAAGGCATTGCTTACCAAGGCTAAATTTTTAAATAATACTTCTCTTAAATTACTATCTTTTAAATCTGGAGGTAAAGTTGGGTTTATAAATGAAAGCCTTGATATAGTTATTCCCGCACAATATGATCATGCTGATGATATGATTGATGATAGAGCAATTGTTCGAAAAGATGGCTTACAAGGGATTATTAACATGAAGAATGAACAGATTACTCCTATCGTTTTTGACAACATTAAACGTTATGATAATTTTTACATTTTCAAAAAAGATGGAGTTTATATGAAATCGAATTTTGATGGGGAAATTGAAGATGAAAAATTTTCATCACTCACGCAAATATTTGATGATGTGATTTTGCTTACTCCAATCGGTTCTAACAGTTCTAAATTAATTACCAGAAATTCAGAAATAGATAAAGTCGATAGCGCTGTCTATTCATATCTAAATAAAAATATAATTTATAGTAAGAATGGTTTATTTGGTATGCTGGATATTAAAGGATATCAGATTTTAGAACCTATTTATTTGGAAATTGACAATATTGGTGATTATTTGTATCGTTGTAAATCGAGTATGAATAAATGGATAATTTTTGATATTAAAAATAGTTTTAAATCTGTGGAATTTGATGAGGTAACCAAAGGTAAAACCAATTCATTTATAAATATAAAAAATGACAACAAGTATGGTATTTATAGTGATGGCCAATTAACAGATCCCATCTACAAAATGATTTATACTCCTGAAAATTCTAATTTTCATGGAACCTTAATAGCCACTAATTTCTTATCTCAAAAAGGTGTAATCAATAATAAGGGAGAAATTATTATTCCATTCAACTTTTATGATATTAAAATGGTAGAGTATGAATTATACAATAGATTTTTATGTATGGAAACTGAAAAAAGTAAACGAAAAAGGCTATTGTATAGTGTTACAGGCGAATTTGTTAAAAAAGTGAAAATTGATCGTTAAATAAATATTGAATTAAACTATTTATTCTTCTCCTCGATCCACTGACTGAAATATTTAGTGCTATTAAATGCTTGTTGTTGCAGCAATTGCCCCATAAAATTTTGCAAACGATGATGTTCTAGATTTATCATCACATCATTAATTCTAGTGATAAATTTATCTTTAAATAATGTTATTTCAAACCTTTTGCGAAGTGTTTGAAAACCTAACTCTTGTTGTTGCTTCCATAAGTTTTCGTGAGAATATAGCTCTATGGCTTGTTGAGCAAAATCTGCTGGAGTTTGATTTAAGCTTGACGTTGTTGTTGAATAGATACCTTCCATCGCTATAGGTGTTCCCACAAATGGAGTTCCGGTTTCCATGGCTGTGAAAAGTTTTCCTTTCAATCCTGCACCGAACCTGATAGGAGCCAGTACTACTCTACTGTTCTCTATTACCTCTTTTGCTTCTATCGCTCTACCATTAATGTAAAATCCTTGCTTCTCATTTTGTAATTGCGAAACTTTTGGACTCTCATAGGCACCGTAAACTTGCATTTCTGCTTTGGGAAGTTCCTTTCTAATTAAGGGCCATATTTTGGTCTTTAAGTAAAGAACAGCATCATAATTAGGCTTATGAATAAAATTACCAATGGTAGAAAAATGACTGCGCTCTTGAAAGCTTTTAAAATTGGTTGATTTTAAGTTTTTTAGTGTTCCCGAACCAACTAAGAATGGTAAATAATGTAATAACTCTCTAGGTATACGGAATTGATTTTGAAGTAATTCCATTTCATATTCAGAAATAATCAAACTTACATCACAACGATACATACTAGCTATCTCACGCATAGCCTGCTCGCTATGCAAGTGTTTTAAACTTACCTCTTCGTTATTTTTAAGAGCTACTTCCCTAGCCTTTCTTAAAAAATGTAAATCTTCTGTATCAAGGATATTGATACTGTTAGGGCAGCTTTCGCGGAAGCGCCATCCAAACTGCTCCTCTATCATAAAACGATCATACATGACCGCATTGAATTGTTCTTCTTTAACCCAATCATTAAAGCTATGATTGTTTAATAAAATAGCCTTTTCTTCAACTTCAATACTGGCAAGTTGAAAGCTATAATCACTACGTGATGCTGCACTGGCAAAGGTTATTGCAAAACCAGCATCTTTAAACAATTCAATTAATTGCAACATGCGCGTTCCGGCAGCTGTGCTTTGAGGTTCTGGCCAAGTATGACCTATAATTAAGAGTTTATTTTTCACCAGTCAAAGGTAAGAAAATGAAGAAGGCTTTTATTTTTCAAAATGATTTCACCTACTTAAAGGCTTAAAATTAAGAGCTTAAATAAGTTGAGTAATTCTAAGAATAAAGTTTCATGTAAGTCATTTTTTAAGAACTACCATTCTCATGTTCAATATGATGAAATACAACTCATGGATATCGTTAATAAAGTATATGGTAAAGCACTTTTTTTAAGTTGTAAATTTTTACCTTAGCAGCTTAAATTGATTCGTTTTAAATGGGTAAAATAATAGCAATTGCTAACCAAAAAGGTGGTGTAGGTAAAACAACTACAGCGGTAAATCTAGCGGCATCACTAGGTGTACTAGAGAAAAAAGTACTTCTTATTGATGCAGATCCGCAAGCAAACGCTACATCGGGTCTAGGTATTGATGTTGAAACTGTAGAGAATGGTACTTATCAATTGCTAGAACATACTGTTCCTGCTCTAGAATTAGTTATTAAGACCGATTCTCCTAACTTAGATATTATCCCTGCTCATATAGATTTAGTAGCCATTGAGATAGAGCTAGTTGATAAGGATCAACGTGAGTATATGATGCGCGAGGCTGTAGTGCCTCTGAAAGAAGTTTATGATTATATTATTATCGACTGTGCTCCATCATTGGGCCTTTTAACTCTTAATGCACTTACTGCTAGTGATTCTGTATTAATACCTATACAATGTGAGTACTTTGCACTTGAAGGTTTAGGTAAGTTATTGAATACGGTAAAGAGTATTCAAAAAATTCATAATGATCAATTAGATATTGAAGGTTTATTACTTACGATGTATGATAGTCGTTTAAGACTTTCTAATCAAGTTGTAGAAGAAGTTAATAAGCACTTTAAAGCCTTAACGTTTAAGACAATTATACAACGCAATGTGCGTTTAAGTGAAGCACCATCATATGGTGAAAGTATTATCAATTATGATGCTGCTAGTAAAGGTTCTGAAAATTACCTGAGTCTAGCTAATGAATTGATTCAAAAAAATGCCTCTAATTAATTATGGCCAAAGCAACTAAAAAACAAGCATTAGGTCGTGGTCTTTCTGCATTATTGAAAGATCCATCTAACGATATCACTAATGCAAACGATAAGAACGCAGACAAAATCGTAGGTAATGTAGTAGATCTCAATCTAGCAGATATTGAGATGAACCCTTTTCAACCACGTACTAGTTTTAATGAAGAAAACTTGCGTGAATTAGCCTCTTCTATAAAAGAACTAGGTGTTATACAGCCCATCACTGTGCGTAAAATGGGCTTTAATAAGTATGAATTAGTAAGTGGTGAGCGTCGCTGTCGTGCTTCTAAACTATTAGGACTAGATACGATTCCGGCTTATGTGCGTATTGCAAATGACCAGGAATCATTAGAAATGGCACTGGTTGAGAATATACAACGTCAGGATTTAGATCCAATAGAAATTGCTCTATCCTACCAGCGTTTAATAGAAGAAATAGATCTTACACAAGAGCAAATGAGTGATCGTGTAGGTAAAAGTCGTAGTGCTATTACTAACTATTTAAGGTTATTAAAACTGGACCCTATTATTCAAACAGGAATGCGTGACGGGTTTATTTCCATGGGTCATGGACGTGCCTTAATCGCGGTTGATAGTTTAGATAAACAACTAGATATCTATCAACAAATATTATCAAACGGTCTTTCTGTAAGAGACACAGAGGCAATTGTTAAAGCAGAAAAAGGTGGTGATACGCTTCCGCGAAAGCAAGCTAAAACAAATAAACTGCCATCTGAAATAGTTGATGCTACTAAAGAATTATCAGAAGCCATAGGTGCTAAGGTAAATGCTACAGTAGATGCAAAAGGGAAAGGGAAATTAACTATTTCCTTTAAATCTCAAAAAGAATTAGAACGTATTATCAAACAATTGAATGCGTAATTATTTATTTTACATATTCATTATTTTAGGAGCTTTAACGGCTGGTGCGCAAGATGATACATCTCTACCACCTGGTGAATTTAAGGTTATAGCAGCCGACTCAGTAAACACGGCAATAGATGCTAACAGACCTGCAAGAGCGGCATTTTATAGTGCCATTTTACCAGGATTAGGGCAAGCATATAATGGTCGTTACTGGAAGGTGCCACTTGTCTATGGAGCTCTAGGTACTAGTGTTGCTGTATATCTTTATAATGAAAATCAATATCAAGAATTAAGAGACGCTTTCAGAATAAGACTAGCCGGTGGGACCAATGATGCATTCTCTGATGCAGATGGAAATCCTATTATCTCTGATGCAGGATTAGAACGTGCACAACGCACAGCACAACGTAATAAAGAATTAACCCTATTGATAACGGCTGGTATTTATATATTACAAATAATAGACGCTAACGTAGATGGCCACTTAGATGATTTTAATGTTGATCGTAATTTAAGTCTTACTCCTACTATTATCAACATTGAACATGTACCATCAGGTGCAAATGTTGGTCTATCACTTATTTATAACTTTTGATATGAAAATAGCTTTACTGGGTTATGGAAAAATGGGGCAAACAATAGAACGTGTTGCCTTAGAACGTGGTCATGATGTTGTGACTCGTATAGGTAGAAATGATTCTATTGAGGACATTCAAAAAGCCGACGTGGTTATCGAATTTACAGCTCCAGATAGTGCTGTAAGTAATATTAAATTTTGTGCAGACATGGGTTTACCTGTGGTTTGTGGTACAACTGGATGGAATGAAGAATTACAAGAGGTCACAGATTATATTAATTCCAAAAATGGAACTTTAGTTCATGCCTCAAATTTTAGTCTAGGCGTTAATTTATTCTTTGAACTCAATCGCAAACTCGCTGCAATGATGGCGCCATATGAAGAATATAGAATTAGTATGGAGGAGATACATCATACAGAAAAAAAAGATGCTCCTAGTGGTACAGCTGTTACTCTTGCTCAAGGAATATCTGAATTTACTAGATTGAATAAGTGGCATTTAGGCATAGACAGTGAAAGTGATTCTTTACCTATTGATGCACAGCGTATTGAAGATGTTAAAGGAACTCATAGCATACATTACAGTAGTATAATAGATGACATTGAAATAAAGCACACGGCTCACAGTCGTGATGGTTTTGCCATAGGCGCCGTTATCGCTGCTGAATGGATTACAAAACATAAAGGAATATTTACTATGAAAGACGTTTTGAACTTATCATAGTAGCTATCATTAAAAATATTAAAGAGTAAACAGATGAGTTGGACAGGATGGTTAATTTTTTTCTTAGTACTTCAAGTAGTACATGCATTAGGTACTTGGAAAATGTACGTCGCCGCTGGTAGAAAAGCATGGGAAGCATTTGTGCCTGTGTACAATGCTGTGATCTTCATGAAGATATTAAATAGACCATGGTGGTATGTTTTCTTACTTTTCTTACCTGTTGTAAACTTAATCATGTTTATAGTCGTCTGGGTAGAAGCCTTACGTTCATTTGGTTATAACAAAGCAAAAGATACAGTCTTAGTTATTGTGACATTAGGACTTTATTTATATTTCATAAACTATACACAACCATTAAACTATATTGAAAATCGTAGTCTTCATCCACGCACAAGTGCTGGTGAATGGACTAGTTCTATATTATTTGCGGTAATTGCAGCGACAATAGTACATACCTATGTGATGCAACCTTTCATAATTCCATCGCCATCCTTAGAAAAAACCTTATTAACTGGTGATTTTTTATTTGTGAGTAAGATGCACTATGGACCTCGTATCCCTATGACACCAGTGGCTTTACCAATGGTACATGATACTATACCAGTCTTACATGTTAAAAGTTATCTAGAAACACCACAAATACCATACACTCGTATTCCTGGTTTTTCAAAAATAAAAAGAAATGACATTGTTGTTTTCAACTGGCCAGCAGATACCTTATACGGATTTCCTTCTATAGATAATTTACATCACGATAAGCCTATTGATAAAAAATCTAATTATGTTAAGCGATGTGTGGCTATCGCTGGTGATCTATTTTCAATAGTAGATGGTAAAGTCCATATCGATGGTCAACCTACTGTTTTACCAGAAAGAGCGAGATTACAGCACACCTATAAGTCAGTCACAACACCACAACCTATAGATCCTGCCATGCTCAAAAAAGAGTATGATATTACAGATGCAGTTGGACATTATTACGATACAGAAAATGATAATGCTCCTACTCTAGCAGTAAGTGCTGCAACTGTAGAAGCCGCAGCTGCTTTACAGGCTAATCCTAATATTCTAGACCTTAATAAAAGAATAGACAAGAAAGGAAGTTGGGATCCAGCAATATTCCCGTATGATTCTAAAATTGCTAATAACAATGATAATTTTGGCCCTGTACTAATCCCTCAAAAAGATGCTACTGTAGAAATCAACTATAACAACATCGGATATTACAAAAGAATTATTGAGGTGTATGAAGGTAGTGAGATGAATATCATAAACACTATTTCAGTTAATGGTAAATCGGTTTTACTCAATGGTAAGCCATTAAATGCATACACTTTTAAACAAAATTACTATTGGCTAATGGGTGATAACCGCCATAACAGTTACGATAGTCGTGGTTGGGGTTTTGTACCAGAAAATCACGTTGTTGGTAAACCTGTTTTTGTGTGGATGAGTATGGACTGGAGCGGTAGTTTCCCTTCATTGAGATTTGACCGTATGTTTACGACTGTAAATGGTTCAGGACAACCTACATCATATTTATGGATATTGATAGTTGGACTATTAGGATATTTTGGTTACAAGAAATTTATCAAAAAGAAAAGTAATAAGTAAGCTATGGAGCTGATACTACATCCTAGCTATTTTATAGATGTAGTGAGTTTAGTGCACCTGTATCATTGCAACCAGTTGATGCTGGAGACTCATGATAACTACGTAAAACAGACTTATCGTAATCGTTGCTATATCGCAGCTGCAAATGGTAAACTGGCTCTAAACATACCTATAGTTCATCAAAAATCAGGTCACTCTGTACCTTACAATAGTATTGAAATCAACCAGACAGATGATTGGGTTACACAACATTTAAAAAGTATAAAAAGTGCTTACAACAGTAGTCCTTTTTATGAATATTATGAGGCTGATTTACATGATTTATTTAGTGATATTCCAAAGCTATTAATAGACTGGAATATTAAAACACTGAAATGGTCGCTTCATCTACTACATATTACAAAATCAATTATATCATCAGAAGAATACCTGGATGATATAAGAGCTAGACAACTAATTACTGCAAAGCAAGATCCTATTCTATCAACTGATTCTTACATTCAAGTATTTCAAGAGAAACATGGATTTTTAAATGGATTAAGTGCTTTAGACCTATTATTTAATTTAGGTCCTAGTGCTGGCGTTTATTTGAAAGAACAGCAATATTTAATAAAAGAATAAATAAATGGCTCAAAACGATATTCAACGGTTTAGAGCCTTTTTAAAAACAGCAAGCCTATGGAATGGTAAGCTTGCAGGTGTACAACAGTTTCCTCTAAATAAATTAGACCTATCTCATTTAAAAGATGATGATATCCTTACAGGTTTTCCAGAGATTCCTGTAAATACGGTTTTAGGTAAACGAGCAGAATATTACTATGAGTATTGCATAAAGCAAAGTTTGAATTATCAATTAATTGATTCAAATATTCAAATCAATGTAGCAAAAATCACTAAAGGCGAATTAGATTACCTGATCAGAGAAGTCAACACCAATAAAATGTACCACGTAGAATTAGTTTATAAATTCTATTGTTATGATCCTGATGTTTCAGAAAAATCGAACTATTTAAATGAAGACCATGCAACCGAATTATCTAAATATGTGGGACCTAATAAGCGTGATAATTTCGTTTTCAAATTTGACCGATTAGTAGATCATCAATTACCTCTACTCTACAAGCCAGCTACTTATCAAGCATTATCTTCTTTAAATCTAGAAATTGATTCTATAGAACAACGTGTTTGCTATCTAGCCCATGTGTATATACCTCGGGATTTATGGAAACATAATTTTAAGTATATCAATAAACGATGTATTGCTGGTTATTATATGAATTATGACGCTTTCGCGAAAGCGAATACCAACAACCTATACTACTTACCTAAAAAGCATCTATGGATTGGTAACTGTCACGCCTTAAAAGATTCTTATAACTATGAAGAAATGTTACTAATCGTAAAGGATAGTCTGGCACGAGGCTTTGCTCCCATGGTCTGGATGCAATTAGAATCTGAAGAATTTGAGTCCTTTTTCATTATTGCATAATTCACAATAAATTCTACATATCATTAAATAATCTATGCTTATTTAAGATAACATAAACATGTTTTAACCTTTTATTCTCAATGCTCAGGTCATATCATTATTATCTTTATATCAAATAATAATAAACGCCATGCAAACTAAATTTAAAAGAAAAAGTCAAGATCGTCCTTTAGGAAATCTAGGCAAAGTGAATAAAAACAAAGACTTTGATATAAAGTCAGAAACATTAACTGAAAAGAACCAACAAAAGACTAAATAATGAATTACCTAAATCTAGACAAAGATAAAACTGAAAAAACAGTTCAAGAATTAAATGTATTACTATCAGACTATCATGTTTACTATCAAAAATTAAGAAATTTTCACTGGAATGTAGTGGGGAAAAACTTTTTTGATTTGCATATTAAGTTCGAGGAAATGTATGATGATGCAAAATTAAAAGTAGATGAGATAGCAGAACGGATTCTTACGTTGCGATACCAGCCTACTTCTAATTTATCTGACTACCTGAAGAAGTCTAATTTAAAAGAATCTAAATCAGAACATACAGATGTTGAAATGGTGAATACCTTGCTAGAAGACCACGGTACGTTAATACAACAAATGCGTAAAGTGGTAGAACGTGCAGATAAAGCTGGTGATGAAGGTACTATAGATTTAATAGGTGCATATATCAGAGAGTTAGAAAAAACAAGCTGGATGTTAGATGCGTGGAGAATGAATACAAGTGACAATCATCAATCCGTATAATTAATTTTATAAATTAACTAAACACCGTCTAAGTTATTTATTTACTTAGACGGTGTTTTCGTTTGACTATAATATGAAAGTATTTCAATTACTATTATTTACAATTCTATTTCAAAATGCTAGTTGCCAGGACTATGGTAAACTTACTTATTTAGAACATCTACCAGAAGACCTTGAAGAAATAAGTGGAATGGAGTCTATCGAGGGCTCTGATTTATTATATGCGGTTAATGATTCTGGAAATGAACCAGTACTTTACTTATATGATCAAGAATTAGGTTATTATGAGCTTACAGCTCCCATCTTAAAAAATAATGACTGGGAAGATTTAAGTAGTTATACTAATACCGTTACTGGCAAAACCTATTTGTATATAGCTGATTTAGGAAACAACAAAAATAAACGTAGAGACTTAGCTATTTATGAAATTGATATTACTGATCTAGAACCTAAAGACCAAGAACTAGTTAACATTCGCGAGATTTCTGTATTCTATTCCAATCAAAAAGACTTTCCTCCTAAAAAGAAAGAACGCTTCTATGACTGTGAGGCTTTTGTGCGCGTTGAGGATTATTTCTATTTATTCAGTAAGAATAGAAGTAGTGATTTTAATGGTAAAACTCAAGTATACCGATTGAAAGCTGACGGAACTTCAAATAATGCTCAATTTCTCGTAGAAATTGAAATTTGTAACGATTCAAAAGATTGTTTAATTACCAGCGCAGATGTGAATAGTCATGGAGAAATTGCTCTACTTACCAGTGACAAAGTATTTATACTCTCTAACTATGACGAAGATTTCACTAATTATGATATCGAAAGACATGATCTCAATCACTACTCTCAAAAAGAATCTATTATTTATAAAACTGACAACATTTTATGGATAAGTGATGAACAGACTAAAAAAACTGGTGGAAACCTTTATCAATTGAAACTATAAACTAGCGTTTCCTATTTTTCCAGAAAATATAAGCACCAGCAAGTTCTACCGCTATACCTAGTAAGATCATACCAGTTGCTCCTATAATCTCCATTAAATAGAGCACTATTCCTATAAACACTATTGCACTACCTAGTGCAATAAGCATGACACCACTTTTCTTATCATTCATTTGTTAAAAATACAAAAGGCTCGCAATAACTGCGAGCCTTTATTATAATAAAACAGGTATTAACTTTAGAAACTGAACCCAACTTGAAAACTAAATCTTAAACCATCATCACCATGAAAGAAATTAAAATTAGCTCCTATAGCCTCAGCTGAGTTTACCCAAAAACCACCACCAAAATCATTGTGCCATTGATCACTAAACTCTCCATCTACCCAAACACGACCTACGTCTGCACCGGCAAATAATCCCATCTGTAAAGGAATTAAACCAGTTTTAAATTCATTAAAGCTATATCTCAAATCACCACTTGCAGCAAATGATCGTTGACCAGAGAATCGTTGTGTACGATAACCTCTTAGTCCGTTATTCTGTCCCAACTCAGCTAATTGAAAAAATTGATAATTGTTACCTACATTAATCTGACCTTGAATAGTAGATTTTATAACCCATTTGCGATTTCTAGATATGGCGTTATAGAAACCTAATTTTGGTTTAAAGTATAATAGACTTTGATCTACATCTTCTGTAGCAATGGTACCACCTATGGTGGTTTCAAATATCATACCTCTAGTAGGATTAAGTTTGTTATCATAACTTTCGTAATTATAGGTTGCTTTTGTGTCCACGTACCATTTGCGTTCATAAAAATCAGAATTAGTTTCAGGATCGATTAAATCAGTAATAAAACGCTCATTACCTTCCTCTACCTCTATTCCTTGTAAATTTGATAATATTGTTAAATTAGAACCATATTCACCATTATACTTAATCCCTAGACCAACGGTAGCCTCACTGATACGAACTCTATTGTAGTCAAAATTAAAATCGTCTTGTAAATTTTCAGAATCATTTCCTATCCCAAAAAAGTTCTCAGTAAAAGTAGGTCCTGCAAATCGTCCATTTACAAGTAAGTTTACACCATTAAAAACACCAGCAAATTCACCTGTGTAATTAATGTCATAACCATTAGTAGCAAAATAATAACCTGCTGTTATTTTATGAACTCTTGTATGTGGATTGCGATTAAAACCATTTACCGTATAAACATTTTGAATTCCTAATTTAAAACCATCATCTGGATTAAAACCTATTGCTGGTGTTAGTGCATTACTAGTCAATATGTTTTTACGTGGATTGTATAAATTAGTATCATAATTATCAGATAGCCTTACACGAGCTCCATTTTTAGCTTTAAAAGTGTTATCCTTTGATTTATGATCATAAATCGATATTGCCTTTCCTTCTTCAAGATCATAAATATCATTATTCTGTCCACCAATTACTCGCACTTTAATTTTGTTTTTCCCAGTTCCCATCGCTTTAATGATGTCATCATCATCTAATGCATAAATCCAAATTTCATTAGTATCCTTACTATCAAAAACTCTTTGCGCAACGATATCTGCTTTTTCTCCATCTTTATTACGATAGATAGTAACCTCTGTTTTACCATCTTCTATACGATTGATTTCTATAATATCATCCTTATCGGTTCCCGTCATGATAGCTAGGCTTGCGAGATAATCATAGTAGTCATTAACGGTTTCTAATAAATTATCACGACGTTTCTTCATATTCTCTACAATTACTTGAGTAGATTCATGTGGATAGATTTCGGCTGGTAAATTTTTAAAAGCGTTTTCTATTTGTTCATCAGTTAAGTTTTCTTGTATATACCTGGCTTGTGATTCCCATACAAAACGATCACTGTTTTGAGCAAGTGCTCTATCTAAGTAATTTGCAGCAGTATTAAACCACTTTACATCTGTAAGTTGTTCATCATAAGTAGCAAATTGATTTGTAATACCGATCATAGTGCGTAATGTCGCAAAAAGAGCTCCATCAAAGTTTGAATAAACTTGATCACGATCTCTGGGAATAGCACGGAAAAGGTGTGTTCCATCTTCTAATTCAAACTCTGACCAGCGCCATTGATCCTGATGTCTATCCCAATCACCTATAAGCATGTCAAAGATTCTAGCCTTAATATAATGAGGCTCGTCAATCTTATATTTCTCGTCTCTGCGTAGACGCTCAAAAACATCTGCAGTACTCTCTATATCATCTGGCTTACCAAAACTTAATAGATCTTTGTGATTTTCTTCAGGTCGTTCTACTAATAAATATAATTCATCTCCATAGTCATTATTATATTTTCCTAAGGCTTGTTGTTTTGGCAAATAAAAGACTTCTGGATTAGTATGATATACACCTACTGCACTTGCTAAATCCGGTATTGTTAATGCTGCATAAGGATGCGCTGCGGTATAAAAGTCAAACAATAAGTCCTCTGTCGTAGTGTTTTCAAAACCTTCAACAACTTGATTCTCCTTAAAAACAGTCGTTTGTAAAAACTGTACAGCGCTTTTCTTAAGAGCTCTTATATTATATTCTTTACCGTCTTTATCCTTTAACCTTAGTGCTCTCGTCTGGTGTCCACCACCAGCTCTTACTACTTCTAATCCGCCATATAGAGTATCTAATAGTGCTACTTTGGCATTAACTTCAATACCGTATAAATCTCGATATTTATTACCCCATACAGATTCGTAAAAACCTGAGACATCGGTACGTTCTGTTTCATATATACTCGCTTTCGCGAAAGCGGGATAACTACTAGGTAATTGTTTTATATCAAATTCCTTAGGTTTCTCAATCGCTTGTACCGTATAAATTAATTCAACTTTACCATTACGCAAGGTGTAATATCTTACCCAACCACTACCATCTTTAAGAATATCAAATCTTGCAAAACCTTTACCACCGTATGCAAAAAGTCCATCATTGCTTAAGGTAGCATAACTTTGCTTAGATCCACTACCAGAAACAATCTGGCGTATTCCATCGTTCTCAATATATTGTAAGGTATGCTCGTGACCGCTGGCAAAGATTATACGTGCTGCTTGTGACGACCTAGCAAGAGTGGTTACCCGATTGACCATTTCTTGATAACGTTCATTTTGTTTGTCTTGAGAGCTTATCCCACCACTAGTGCGCACTTGATTTACTAGAGATGCAATAAGCGGTAGCGGTATGTTTCTTTGAGTTGGAAACAAGTGCTTTGTAGCAGCATATTGACCACCATGTACACCATTAGTGTATAATGGATGATGCATCGCTACAAGAATAACCTTATCCTGATTTTTTTTGAATTCTCCTTCTATCTCTAGAAATAATTGCTCTCTTGTCTTGATTTGATCGCAATCATCATTAATTGTAGGGTGCTTATCCCATTGGGCTAGATACCACTGACTATCTAAAATAATAAGTTGAACATCATCTGATATTTCTATACTTTCTAATGGACAACCTACTTTAGGTTCCCATATATTTTTATCCTTAAGAGCTTTTTCTATATAGTCCTTTTCCCTTTCTACATTCTTTAAGCCTTGATCATACCAGTCATGATTTCCAGGTATAAAAATAGTTTTACCATCAAAAGCTTGAGCAACCGCAATTTGTGCGTTCAAATGATTTTCTGCCAGTGATCTAAAAGAATCATCCTTATCTGGCATCCCTACAGGATAAATATTATCACCTAGAAAAATCAAATGCGCTTTCTTTGTATCTTGATTTTCAATATGTTGTTCTAGCGCAAGTAAACCTTCACTTTTACCATTAATTGGAGATTTACCTGCATCACCTATAAGATAAAATGATTTGGTAATCTGTGCATTATCAGGAAAAGCGTTCTGTGTTTCCTCCCTATATTGCTCCTTGTAAGAGGCACATCCTACTAAGATGAAAACGGCAATAAAAAAAAGAGTAGTATTTTTAATCATAAATTAAGAGGTTTTTATTCCATTTTGAGGTATCATTGAGATTATGACAGATAACATTTTTCTAAAAGTAGACGATTTTGTTCTTGAGTTGTTTAAAACACAACTTGATGAAACTTATGTGTATCATAACTACATGCATACCGCAAGAGTTGTTAAAAGTACTAAAGAGATAATTGAAAACACCGAAATCGATGTTAAAGAAGAACAAGCGTTAATAATTGCGGCATGGTTACATGATACAGGCTACATACATGGTGCAGATGGTCATGAAGAACGTAGCGCAACTATCGCTGAGGATTTTTTAAAAGATAATGGTGCAGATCAATCCTTAATTGAACTGGTTAAACAATTAATATTAGCCACAAAATTCAATGGCACACCTAAAACTACTTTAGAAGAAATCTTAAGAGATGCAGATGCCTCACATTTTGCAAAAGATTATTATGATGAAACTAGCGAACTTCTCAAAAAGGAACTTGAACTGCGCGGTATAGCTACCTATACCAATAAAGAATGGCGTAAGGAAAACATAAGAGTATTTACAGAAAAGCACCGTTATTATTCTGACTATGCTATCAAGAACTGGAATAAGGATAAGAATGAAAACCTTATGAAGTTGTTGAAGAAAAAGAAAAAGAATAAACAAAAACTAAAAAAGGAAAAATTAAAGGTAGACCTAAAGAATCAAAGTCCTGAACGTGCGATTCAAACACTTTTTAGAACAGCATTACGTAATCATATCAAACTTAGCGATATAGCTGATACTAAAGCAAACATACTTCTATCTGTAAACGCGATTATTATCTCACTAGCACTAGCTAATTTGATACCTAAATTAGAACAGGTAAGTAATAGACACTTGCTATGGCCTACTCTTATTTTAGTTTTGTTTTCAGTAGCAAGTATTGTACTCTCTATAATGTCTACCAGACCTAATATAACATCTGGCGAGTTTACAGACGATGAAGTCCGAGAACGTAAGGTAAATTTACTTTTTTTTGGTAATTTTCATAAAATGCCATTGAATAAGTACAAGGACTCAGTAATGGATTTACTTGAAGAAAAAGAGGAAGTTTATGAATCTCTTATCAAGGATTTATACTACCTAGGTGTTGTACTTGCAAGAAAATACAAATTATTAAGGCTTACTTATACCATCTTTATGATAGGAATTATAGGATCAGTACTTGCGTTTGTTATTGCCTTTGCCCTACTCGATCTAGACTCTATTGTTGATGTAATTCCTGCAACAAATCCTTAAAGGTAAGACGTTTTTTATCTTCAGATTTTTTGTTGTAAAGCACGCCTACTCGTATCGCTTTAAGACCTATAACACCTTGTACGTCTTCTAGTTCTAGTAGTTCGATTTTATCGTTGAGATATTTTTGATCTTGAAGAAATGAAATGTATCTTAAGTACTCCAGTTCGCTCTCATGATTTGTATAGATGATTGAAATTTTACCTTTTTGGGTAATTCTTTCTTGAGTTCCTTTGATATTTGCTTTATCAATTCTCTTTTTAATCACCTCATACCTTGCGTTATAAGCTCCGTCGACATCAAAACGTTTCTCATCAATACGGTATCGAATACTTAACGTATTACCAAAGACTAAAACCATAGACGCTGCCTCTATTTGAACAGGAAGACTCTCTTGATACTGATAAAATTTATTTTCCATCTGTATCATGGTCTGTAACTGCCATAATCTAAGGTTATATAAATAGACCGGATTATAAGATTGACCTCTTACAATACTTGACCCTACATATATGTTGTGCTCTACACCGTCAGTTTTATAGCGTTCAAAGAAATGAGGATAAATTTCCTGAGCTTCCTTTTGCTTACGGTCTAAGAAACGAGCTAGTCTTTCATTAACAACCTGAACTGTTGTGTCGTAATTATCTCTATTAGTGAAGACAACGCCAGAGTCATGATTTAAAGTATTTTCATAATCTGTAACAAGCTGTTTTAATTTCTTAGATAAATCCTTAATATGAACCATAAAAGGATTTACTTCACTTTCAAGAATACTAATTATCTCACGTTCAGTATTTGCATTAATACTATTCAACTCAAGTTCGACTTGGAATTTGTGGATCCTATGAATAATTTGATCATAAATAGGTAATGGTTCATTCGCTTTCGCGAAAGCGAAAATCTCACTGACCAATTCGAGTTGTGATATTAAGTCGGTTTTAATCGCTTCATTACGTGCATCACTACTACCTACCACGTCAATTTGCCCATATAAGGGACTGACATCTTCAAATACTAAATCATTAAAATTGTCATCAGAAGACTCTGCTCGCGATCTAATCAACCTACGAGCTTCTTGTTCAAATTTCCACTGCACACTAGGATGAATAGATGTACATTCTGTTTGTATAAGCGCTTTAATAGTCGTCTCATATTCTTGCTCTGAACGGATTAAAGCCATTTTAAGATAGTCTGAAATACCTTCTAATTTCTGTGCATTAAACGTGTTTAACAAATATGGTGTATAGCTGGCTAGTTCTAATATACCTAGCAATCTACCTTCGTGAGATATAGGATAAAATATAGCACTATTAAAACCAGCCTCAATTAAATTATCAGGTAGAAAAGTGTTTTCAATGTTATCGCGATAATTTTTAACGTCCGTTATTACTAGCGGTGTAAAATCTCTTAAAAGATGAGCATATGAATCTGCACAAAGAGCATTATTACAATTTTTTTCGTGACTAGAGCCTAGTAAAAAACTGCTTGAATCACTATAAACCATATTTTCAAAAAGCATGTCTACATTATTATAAATAGTAAACCCAACATGCAAATCCTCCATATTGAACATTTGCTTGAATATCTTTTCTACTTTTTCTGTCTCATGATTTGACTTTTCACCTAAATTACCAAGTAAAACTGTTTTTAAATCTGAAATAGCGTTATCCATAGTTACATCAGTAAGACTGATGATACCGAACCCTTTAAATGTGTAACTATTCTTAGGGAACTTAGATTTCCATAATTTTTTGTTTTCAGGATTGCGCAATAACTCTTTAATATCAACATCTGTCAGTCTGTACTTTTCATCCTTAAGGGCTACTTCAACAAAATCTGCATTGTAAGTGATGCGATAAGTTTTTAAATTACCATTTCCATCAGGTATTTGACAATGTAAAGGTTTACTTAAATCGATTTGAGCATTGTATACATCCTTAAGTATAACGCCGCTTGCCATAGAGAAATAGTCAAAGTCTGTGTTAGAAAGAAGTGAAAATTTCTCATCTTTAATATGAGATAATAAATTTTCAAAGCGTTCTGATTTATTGAATAAGAAATCAGAAAATGGTACCGTTGCTGCTTTTATTTCGTTAAGTGTTAAAGCTCTTGGAAAAAGATCTGATAATAAAGTATTTATGACTTCTTTCTCTTGCTCAATCTCTTCAACCTGTAATCCTTCTTCTAATCGTGGATGGTTGCTTACATAATCTAACGTAGCAGTAAGAAATGCAATTGCAATAGGATTGGTCTCGGTCTTGAGACGTTCCCTATAATGATCTATTACCTTATGAAAACTTAAGGTAACTTCCATCATAAAATCTTCAGGTAACATATTCATAGGTACAAAGGTAAAACTATTGCGTCTAGGATAACTATAGGTCCTATAGTTTTAGAAAGTTTTAACCTGTTCTATAGCTGTAAAACCACTATTTTTGAAAAAATAATTAGCATGAGATTTCTACTTCCTATTGTCGCACTTTTATTAATAATTTCTTGTAAAACTGAAACTAGTAATGATAACACTCACTTTATTGAAGGTACAGCGCCTGGTGTTTATAATGGAATGAGAGTATACATGAATAAACTGAACAGTACTAATAAACCTATGATTATTGATACTGCGGTAGTTATGAATGAGAAGTTTTATTTTGAACAAGGAGAAAAGAAAGATTTTGCCGAGGTACGTTTCTTATCTATGGAGACTGGTAATGATCGTATGATTTTTATTGAAGGAGATGAACCTTTAAAAATCACATTAAACCAAGACTCGTTATGGGCTAGTTCTGTTACAGGAAGTGAAGAAAATAGAATTCTTTATGACTTTAGAGCTGACCAAGCTACTTATCAAAAAAGAACAAACGAATTTAAAACTGCTCGCGGTAATGCTTACCGATCAGGTGATCAGCAAAAAGGCGATGATGTTACAAAAATATGGATGGATGCTGAAGAAACTTATAAAAACGAGGTGTTTAACATCGTAAAGTCTAATCCTAATAAGTTAGTAAGCAGTATGATAATAGGCGATTTAGTGAATTCTAAATTAATTGATACCGACAAGGCTTTGGAATTATTTAATGTGTTAGAAGGTGACGTAAAGGAAACAGCTATCACTAAGAGTCTAGAGAGTTACCTGACTAAATTTACTACTACAGCCATAGGTGCAAAAGCACCATTATTTGAAGGTAAAACACCAGATGGTGATGTTTTAAAATTAGAAAATGTTTTAGGAAAAGTGACACTTATTGATTTCTGGGCTTCATGGTGTGGACCATGTAGACGTGAAAACCCTAATGTGGTTAGAGCTTATAAAGAATATCACGATAAAGGATTTAATATCATAAGTGTATCTCTAGATCGACAAAATGCTGAAGCAGCATGGAAAGCCGCTATCGAAAAAGATGAAATGGACTGGTACCATATTTCTAGATTAATGCACTGGCAGGACCCTATTGCCAAGCTATATAATGTAAGCAGCATACCTGCTACATTTTTACTAGATGAAAATGGAGTTATTATAGCAAAAGATTTACGAGGTCAAGCTTTACATAACAAACTAGCAGAGCTACTATAATTTGCCCATTTTTTTGAGTATAAATAAGGCTACTATCGGCAATAGCATTAAAACCACGGTAAGCGTTTGTTCAAATATGATATGGTAATTATATAGAATAGTCACAACATAACCGGCTACTGCTCCACCAAAATGGGCATCATGTCCAATATTATCTGATTTATTTTTCATACCATAAATAGAATAAGCTAAATATCCTATTGCAAAAACAAATCCTGGTATTATACCATATATATATATGCCAGGCTCTAACAATATTGCTGAATATATAATTCCCATTACTGCACCACTCGCTCCTATGGCACTATAGTGATATTCATCTTGATGAAAAAGATAACTGAGAACACCACCACCCAATAAGCTGGCAAAATAAACTACTAGAAAACCTATATCACCTAAATCTACAACTACGTAATGTGCAAAGAAATACAAGGTTAACATATTAAATATGAGGTGCTGTAGATCTGCATGTAAAAAACCGCTGGTTAAAAACCTTAACTGTTCACCACGCTGAATTCCTGCAATATTAAATTTGTATTTATCGAAGAAAAAACGGTCTTGAAACCCTTTAAAACTTACTAATGCACATGCTACTATAATCACTATAGTTACTATATCTAATCCTTGATTCATATCATTCTTTTACTACGCAACAAGATAGTATATTTGTCCAAATTTTATTTATGCAAGCGATTGCTTTTTATTTGTTTTATCCACTACTCTGGATCATTTCTAGACTTCCAGCACGATTAACGTATTTATTAAGTGATTTTGCATTTCTGATTGTTTACTATATGATTGGATACCGTAAAAAAGTAATTATTAATAACTTAAAAATTGCTTTTCCTGAAAAATCAGAAATTGAGTTAAAAGAACTATGCCGGAAAACAACGCAGCATTTTTGCGATAGTTTTATTGAGGTTATCATGTCTATGTCTATGAGTCATGATGAGATGTTGAGTAGATTTGAATATACAAATCTTGAATTAATACATCAATTTAGAGATCAAAAAAGGCCGATTATAGTCATGTTTGGGCATCAAGCTAGTTATGAGTGGACAATGTGTATAGATGGTCTAGTCGATTATAAAATCATTGCTGTATACAAACCACTAGCCAATAAGTATTTTAATAAACTAATTGTTGATATAAGACAAAAGTTCAATTCTACTATGATCACTATGCGTGAAGCTAGTAGTAATATCTCTCAAAGTATAAGTAATGGTGATATGGCAATGTATGGCTTAATAGCTGACCAATCACCAGCTAAGTATAGAGCACAACATTTCACAACTTTTTTCGGTAAAACAAGCGCCGTCTTTATGGGTAGCGAAAAGCTTGCTAAGGCTCATGATACAGCTGTAGTATATCTAGCTGTAGAGAAAATTAAAAGAGGTCACTATAAAGCTAATTTCCAAACCATAACGGAAAATGCTGCGCAAACTAAAGATTGGGAAATAACAGATACTTTCTTGGACTTATTAGAAAAACAAATCAGAAAGCAACCAGAGTATTATCTCTGGTCGCATAAAAGATGGAAGGCAACACCAGAAAACATTAAGCGTAAGCCTGTGCTATCGCCTCGAGTTCAGCAATAAAACGATTTGCTAGATCATCAGCTTTAGTTTGGGTTGGTGCTTCTGTATATATTCTAATAATAGGTTCCGTATTTGATTTACGCATGTGAACCCATTCTGTTGGGAAATCTATTTTAACACCATCTATAGTGGTTAACTCTTCATTTACATATTGAGTAGCAATATCTTTCATGATATCATCTACAGGCATGCCTTTAGTTAATTGCACTTTATTCTTACTCATATAATACTCAGGATAACTTGCTCTTAAGGCACTTACTTTCATTTTCTTTTCAGTAAGTAATGATAAGAACATCGCTATACCTACTAAAGCATCACGACCATAATGAGAGTCTGGATAGATAATTCCACCATTACCTTCACCACCGATAACGGCGTTCATTTCCTTCATTTTAGTTACAACATTCACTTCTCCTACTGCTGCAGCATAATATATACCACCATGTGCTTCAGTAATGTCTCTCAGTGCACGAGAAGATGATAAATTAGAAACTGTATTTCCTTTATGATGACCTAAGATATAATCTGCACAAGCGACAAGTGTATATTCCTCACCAAACATTTCTCCTTCTTCAGTCATAAAAGCAAGTCTATCCACATCTGGATCTACAGTTATTCCAAAATCTGCCTTATGCTCTACTACTGCAGCAGCAAGATCACCTAAATGCTCTTTTAAGGGCTCTGGATTATGTGGAAAATGACCTGTAGGATCACAATATAACTCAACTACTTCTACTCCTAATTTCTTTAATAATGCCGGCACAGCAATTCCTCCAGTAGAATTCACACCATCAACAACAACTTTTAAGTTCATTGCTTTTATGGCATCTACCTTAGTTACAGGCATATCTAAAACTAAATCAACATGCCTATCTATATAGTCCGTAACCACTTTTACAGTTCCTAGATCATCAACTTCTACATAATTAAAATCTTCTGCAGCCGCAGTATCTAGAATTTTCTGTCCTTCTACACCATTTAAAAATTCTCCTTTATTGTTTAAGAGTTTAAGGGCATTCCATTGTTTAGGATTATGACTGGCCGTTAAAATAATTCCTCCATCTGCATTTTCTATAGGCACTGCTACTTCTACCGTTGGTGTAGTACTCAAACCTAAATCTATGATGTGGCAGCCCATACCAACTAAAGTATTTTGAACTAAAGCTTGAATCATCGCACCGCTTAAACGAGCGTCTCTTCCTATTACCACTGTTGGATCACTTTTCCCAGAGGCTTCTTTAATCCATTTTGCATAAGCAGATGCAAATTTTACTGCATCTAATGGTGTTAAATTATCACCTGGCTCACCACCAATGGTTCCGCGAATTCCAGAAATAGATTTTATAAGTGTCATAGAAAAAATACTTTACATTTACCACAAAAGTAAGAGTACTCAACGCCATCTACAACTGCAACCATGAATTATCTCGCACATATTTATCTTTCAGGAAATGATACTGAATTACGTATTGGAAACTTTATCGCAGATTCTGTACGTGGTAAAGATTTTACTATGTTTCCAGAACGTGTTGCTCAAGGTATTATTTTACATAGACATATTGATACGTTTACAGACTCACACCCTATAGTTAAGTTAAGTAAAGACCTAATACGCAGTGAGTACGGACATTGGAGCAGCGTCATCGTTGATTTATATTATGATCACTTTCTTGCTGCAAACTGGGCTGATTTCCATAAGGAACCGCTTGATATATATGTTGAACAATTCTATTCTGATTTAAAAGAGAATTATAACATACTTCCAGAAAAGGTTCAGAAGTTTTTACCTTACATGGTAGATCAAAATTGGATTAGCAGCTATGCAACTGTAGATGGGATTTCACGCATCTTTCATCAAATGAATCATCGTACAAAAAACCGGAGTAAAATGAACTTTGCGCCTATAGAGCTTGTTAAATACTATAATGAAATGGAGCGTCACTTTAGAGAGTTTTTTGAGGATCTAGAGTTTCATGTGAAGAAGCAGTTAGTTTACATTGATAATGGATAATACGCTTTCGCGAAAGCGTAAAAAAAAAGCCTTTGTTGTAAAACAGAGGCTTTTTTAATAGAATTTTTTTTTATTTAATCTAGTATAATCTTATGCGATGAAAGTCGATTTGCATCCATAATATTCATAATGTAAGTTCCTTTCTTTAAAGTAATAGGTAAATTGATTTTTAACGTATTACCTATAGAGCTAATCGATTGAGGATCAATTTTAATTTCCTGACCAAGCATGTTTGATAATTTGAAGTTTGCTTCATCTTTTAAACCAGAAATATGAATAGTATGATCATCTGTAGGGTTAGGATATACACTAATTTCATTAACTAAATTGAAGTTATCATTTGATAAGGTTACATTAGAAAATTTAATTTGAAAACGATTTTCATTTACACTTTCAGGTATAGATGAATCTATAGTAAAACTATAAGTTGTGGAACCATTTGACGATAAAGCAGTATATGAATCTAAAAATGAATCATATAAATATGCTGGAGTAATAATTCCCTCTATTGAAATGTTCAAATCATATTGAGACGATCTATAATTAGTTGCAATTAAATCGATATTATCACCATCTTGTATAGATTGTCTATTTTCAATACTTAATAATTGACCAGCATTTTTAATAGATATGTTTTCATCAATGTTAGTGAATTTTAAAGCATCTCGTGAATTAACTAGATTACTAGAAGTAGCATTAACATTAAGGATCACGGCATCTCTTTCTCTAGATCCTTGTGCAAATTCTGTAGATTCAAATAACTGAATTTTTAAACGAGAATTATTGATAGGTACTGAAAAGATATTTAATGCTTGTTGATTTACCTCTTTATTATTTTCTTCAAAAGTCAAGCTTGTTGAACCATTATTTAAAGTGGTTACAAAAAATGCAGAATTAGGTTGAAGATAATTATTAAAACCACTACTAACATTTGAAGTATTATTACTAATATCAACAGTGACATAAGATCCTCTAGTGTTAATAGTAGGATCCCAGAAATAAACAAAATTTGAATTAAGGTTAGTAGAGGCTCCTAGAACCTGACTTAAATCAACAGGTGCTTGATATGGATTACCAACAAAATTAAATTCTCCTGCAATTGAACTTAAATTTGTGATTGTTTCGGCACCTGTCTTTAAACTTCCTGTTGCTCTTAATACAGTGTTAGTTGCAACCGCAGTATTGATGGATAGGTCGGTAGTACGGTCACCTCTGACAAATAATCGATAAGGTGATCCCGCAACAAGAGTCGTTACATCTGTATTTTGAGGAGTTGTCCAAGACTGATTTATATTATCATATCCAAATAAAGAAGGACTACCAGTAGCCGTAATGTCAAAACCATTTGCACCAGTTATTGAACCTGTAATATGAGTTCCAAATGATCCTAAAGTAGATCCGTTTTCTTGCCAATTTTCATAGATACTTCCAGTAGAATTTACAGAAGAAGATATAAATCTGAATGCTCTCTTTGCAGGTATGAAACGCTCTGTTGTGAATAATCCATTTACTATACCAGTTACTTCATCAACAAAGGCTGTTCCATTAATATCACTTTTTAAGGTTATAATATTATTGCTGTTGACGGTTAAATCATCTTCAATACTGAGTAATTCTGTAATGTCTAAATTGAGATTAACCGTGGTTTCATTTTCTATTATAAATACATTAATATTAAAATCATTACCATTAACCTGTTGAGGAACTGTTCCCGACATGATGATACTCGTTCCAAGATCTGTTATCGACCCATCATTATAAAGGTTTTCTGTAATAGTTATTCCTCCATTAGACAAAGCTAAATCTGCTCCACTATCGATAGTAACATTTTTAAACAATGTCATATCTGAAATTAAACCAGATCCATTTTGAATTGTTGCATCCGTAGCTTGATAGCTTGATCCACTTGGATCATAAGGTGTCCAACCGTTATCATAAATAAAATTAATATTTTCTCCCATTCCATCAGTAGTTTCATTATAACTTGTGATGCCTTCTATAATCCATTCTGATGCAATCCAAGTATCACTAGCTTGAGATACTGTAATTTTTCTAATTGCTCGAGAATCATTGTAATCCCAAGCCTGACCATCTCCATTCTGACCTACTACACCATAAATATCGACAATTTGTGATGTTCCAGTATGTAATATATAAGCATCATTACCATTACCATTGATATAACTATAAGCTACAAGATCTGGGTTTGAGGATCCTTCTGCCCTACCAATTGTATAGTATTGACCAGGCTGTAAAATACCTGTTAAACTAACGGAATTGAAATTTGAACCACCGTCGTAAGTTATAGCTAGTTTAAAATCTTCGGACAGTAAATCTACAGGACTACTTCCATAATTAAATATCTCAACGTAGGCGTCATTAACATCTGTGCTTACCACCTCTGATATAATTACAGTTGGCTCTAAAGAAATAGTTGTTGTTGCATTTGCCTCTGGAGCGGCTTGAGTCGTTAGAAAATCAATATCTAATCCAATATTAGCATATGCAGTAATTTGAAAATAGTAAGTTGTATTCTCATCAAGATCATCAAATGAATACGTTTCTAAACCATTATTAACCAATACTAAACCACTACCGTCTGCTATATCTAAATCCTGAGATGGTTGAGTACCATCGATAAAAACAGGAAAATTACCTGATGTAGTACTAATTGCAATAGCATAACCATCTGCAAGATTAGTCCCTATTACATCTGTCCAATTGAGAACTATATCTAGTCCTGCATCAGTAGCAGTAAATCCTGTTACTTGATTAGATGGTTCTGGGAAAACTTGATATTCAAATTTAAATACTGCACCTGGGTTTTGAATCGTTAAAAAAGAACTTCCCGATGGTCCAGAAGTCGATCCACCACTATCCGTGACTGCATAAATAGTATTACCATCAGGTGAAATTGCGATATCTCTATATCTATCTATTGAAGAATGAAATTCTATTAAATCTGTATTTACAGTATTAGTTGCATCAACACCATATCTATAGATAGCTCCTTTTTTCAAGGTAGGCACAAAGATATTTTTTGAAAAAGGGAAGTTTCCGTTATCTTCATAAATATCAATACTAGAAGGTGCAACAGTAGGCCATGATAAAAAACCTCCTTGAGGAACACTAGATACAGTACTACCATATGTCGCAATAGGTCCTTGAAAATCTACTGGTAAGGTAAAATCTGTTTCCTTATGAGTTACAGAACCTGCTGGACACTCGTTGTCATTAGTATTACATCCAGGTGCAGAAGCTTTAATACATTGCTCATATCCCTGATCATCCTGCTCACCTACAATTAGTGGCCATCCATAATTTTTACCTGGTACTATAATATTCACTTCATCATCAACACGATCACCATGTTCTGATTGAAATAAAGTTCCGTTGCTGTCAAAAATGATACCTTGAGCATTTCTATGACCATAAGTATAGATATGACTTCTTACTTTATCAGAGTCTGGACGATTAGTATCTGCATTATCAGGCAAGGGAGAATTTGAGAATGGATTTGCCACAGAGCCATCAGGGACTTCAAATGGATAAAACTTTGGATTATCAGAAGGTATAGATCCATCTAAATTGATTCGAAGTAATTTTCCTTGATAACTACTCCAATCTTGACTGTTAACCTGAGATTGTGTTGGTAAAGCTTGCGCCTGCACAAGTTTACATTTATTTGCAAATTGATTATGTCCTTGATCACCTACAGTATAATAGATTTTTAAGTCAGGACCAATTTTCATTCTTCCAGAATTATGATCATTACTTGCATTTATTCCTTCAATAAGTACAAATCTTGAAGCTGGAATTAAAGTTGAAGTTGCATTATCATACTCAAAACGAGTTATTCTTAATCTACGTGGTTGTCCTGTTGTATCTGTATTATCATAATATGTATAAGCTAGATAGACATAATTATTAACTGTAGTAGTAACATCTGAAAATAAATCCGGATGAATAGCCATTCCCATTAATCCATCTTGACCTGCATCACTATACACCTCATTATGAAGATCTAACATTATAGTTTTTACACCAGTAGTGGGATTTACTCTTACGACTCTTTCTCCGTATAACGTGCCATCATCATTATTATCATTTGTAGCTCTCTCTGTTATCCAAAGCCAAGCATCAGGCCCATAAGAGATTTCATTTGGGTAAGATACTAACTGATTTGTATTAGCTAATTTGGTCACTGTCCAATTCCTACTATTTGTTTCTGGGTTCTGTGCAAACAAAATGGTAGTACAGCATAGTACTATTAAAAAAATAGATTTTTTCATTAGTTATAAATAAATTGATTGGTTAGTAAAATAATTATTGAACAGCTAGTTTTACTGTTCTATTGGAGTCATTAGTGCTAAGAGTTACCAAATAAATACCCGTTGAAATTTGAGGGACTTTAATACCTGATTGCTCGTTAATTAATTCGCTTTCGCGAAAGCTTGAAATTAGTTTTCCTGATAGGTCATAAATTTCTAAACCAGTCAATGATTGATTTAATCCTTGAATTGAAATTATCGAACTATCATTATCATAGTACACTAATAAATCATCAATCTCTTGAGATGAATTAGATAAAGTCGTCGGGTTATAGAATACAATATCAAATCGATCTTCATCAAGACCATCGATACTAAAATAAAAATGATAATCTGATGTTCTTATATCATGGTATACATTTAACTCATTGTCCTTTAACCAAACCTCTTGAGTTAAATCTATATTAGTAAAGTCAGTTGATGTAATTTTATATAAATTACCCGTGATTCCTTTAACTGCGAGATTTACTACTTTATCATCAGTTATATCATTAAATGATTTTATGACAAATTGTTGGCCTTGAGAAGGTACAAAGAAATCAGTTTCATTCAATGTTCCCGTTAAATAAGCATCATAACCATAATCATAGCCATCAGAAAGTCCACTATCAAAACCAATTGCTATTTGACGACTAGCACCAGTATCTGAAATTAACTCAAGACGAATTAATTTAATACTCAAGTCTTGATAACTAGACCTGTCAACAGTAGCCTGATTAGAACCAGGAGCTGCTAAAAATATACTTTCATTTAATGCCTCTTGTTTAAATACCCTTTGAGAATTATTAAACTCAATAGACCCATTATTTGTAATAGTTACAAAAAACGCCTGAGATACTGGTAAGAAGAATGTAGGTAATATAGCTGGACCAGCACCACCATTAAGATACCCTAAACCTGCATATTGCGCTGCTTTAACGGTTGTCATTTTAGTGATTGTAGCATATCCACCTTCATAGTAGGCTAATTGATGATTTGTGCCTCTAAATTGATCCCATAAATAAACAGCTCCATCTATCACACCTGCATTATCATCAATAAATTCTCTTGCATCAAATGCAGATGGGTAAGGATTACCTAATAAAGAAGATGTTATATTTCCACTTATATGAGGTGTTGCAGGAATACTAATTAAACCGTTATTGGGTTTACCTTTAAATAAAAACTCTTGATAGCCTAAAACATTTCCAGTTCCTTTTTGTGACCATCCTTGTCCGGCTGCAATTTGAGTAACTGATGGATCGATTCTACTCCAGTCAGAATATGTAGCACCATTTATGAAAGTATGTAACCATCTTCCACTAATAGTAACAGGAGATGTTACTGGTGGTGTTCCTATATTGATACCCGTAAATTGCACAGGTCCTACATTATCTTCTAAATTAGATAATTGAAAAGAATTATTATTAGTTGTTGAGTTAATCTCACCTACCGGAGAACTCCAATAATTATAGGAATAAACATTTGCTTCTCCTTGCTGCTTTCTAGTAATAAAACCATTACTAGTTACGTCTAAATCACTACTAATAGTTTGGACTAATTGAGCATCACCTTCTAAATCTATATTCCCTTCTAGTAAAACATACCAAGAATTCTCTATATAATTACCATCATTAACATCAATAGACCCTAAAGTTTCAAGCACAATACCAATAGTTGAAATACTATTGTCTAATACGGTTTCATGATTAATTCTTAAAATGGTATAATCATAATTAAAAAGATCACTAGCTTCCCATACTGTATTTTGAACAAACGTATTATTTGATGATAACAGTCCATCTTGAATGGTTACATAAGGAATAGGTGCTGTTTGAAGTACAATTTCCTTTACATTATACATTTTGATGTCCATATTATTGGTAACATCGTAAACAATATCACCTTCAATACGAGTGAAATCATAATAAATTGCTAATTCATTCCACAATATGCTAGTATCCTTAGGTAACACTACTCCTGTCACATAAGAACCATTTGCCTCAATCTCTTGATACATAATTCTTCTCAAGTCATTGATATCTTGTGCACTATTAAAAACACGTATTTCATCCAGATATCCTCGATAGTAATTAGAACTACCTGCTATAGAAGAATTTCCAACCGTAAATGAGTTACCAGATAAGGATGATAATGGTAAACCTGTTGTACCTATTACTCCTTCTTCTACTCCATTGATATAGAGTGTCATATTTACTGAATCATAACTTGCCGCTATATGCATCCATTTAACGTCTGAAATAGTATTAGTTGATGTGATAGAGAAATTACTTCCTCCACTATCTACTGCGCTTAATATAACATTTCCAGAAGGGTTTAATACAATGTTAAAGTTGTCCTCTCCCATTATGACAGCATCAGAAGCTGTATGATCTGCTAAAACCCAAACCATCATTGATGAACTATTTAATCCAGCTGTTACGGGTACAGCAGTTTGTAAGTAATCGTTACGTCCGTCAAAATATATAGATAAGTCATCATCAAGATCTATAGGTGCTCCATAAATTCCAGTATCAAAATCATTATTACCATCATTAATACCATCCCTATCTACATCGCCTGTATCATCAACTCTTCCATCATTATCCAAATCTTGATCAGCATAGTAAGAGTTATCTATATCACTTCCGTCAGATAAATCATTAGTTGCATCGTCACTATCAATATCTAAATAATCTGGAATACCATCATTATCTGTATCTAGAGGTAAAACAAAAGATGATGTTCCGTGATCAATATCATCTGTATCATCATCATTATTATCAATACCTGATAGTAAACCATCTCCATCAAATTGATCATCAGATATTCCAGTTGTGTTATCAATTCCTTCTCCTATACCATCACCATTTACATCTAGATCTCCTAAACCATCGTATTCTAATACATCAAAAATACCATCGTTGTCACTATCTAAATCTAAATAGTCAGGTACAGAATCACCATCACTGTCATCAGGACTATAAGTATCATAGGCGTCATGTAGCCCATCATTATTAAGGTCTACCCAAGTAGCATCGCCAAAAGTGGTACCATCTAAATTAGTGTCAACGGTAGATAGGGCCATTGGTTGTCCTATCTCGTAAATATTTGGAATACCATCATTATCATTATCTAAGTCAATAACATCAGCAACTCCATCACCATCTAAATCACATAAAGTTTGGGTGATTTTAATATCGTCTAGTGCTAAATCATTACCTAAACCACCTGGCGAGTTATTAACCATTTGAATAATAAAATCACTATCTGCTAATGTGATAGTTGTATTAAATTGAATCCATTGTGATAAAGACCCACAACCATTATGAGAACCATCTGTACATCGCTCTACGTCACCAGGATTATAAGTAGCAAGTAATGCTGATTTATCAGAATTGAAAAAATTAACTGTTACATTAGGTAGAATTCGCGGTAATTCACCTGCTGAAAAGTCAGAGTCCTGTCTATCTATGTTCAATGCCCAAAACTCATAGAATATCGGTGCACCTGGAACCGTTCCTACTATTTCTGTTTCATAAAAAACTCCTGGATCCACATCGGCATTAAAAATAGCCATTCTTCCATTCACATCTCCAGTAGTATGATCTTCACCATAATACCATACACCTTCTGCCCAATTAGAAACATCAGGATTTGATGGACCGATGTCAGTCACTCCATTGTTATCACTAATTGAGTAATGAACTGTATAGTTACCATCACCAAGATTCACTTCTGTATCACATTCATCTGGACCTTGTACAATAGTACCATCTTCATAACAATAATCAGTTGTTACACCAGGTGTGGAACCGTCAATAGTAACTCTGTTCAAACCTGCACCAAAAGTCTCATTCAAAAATATAACATCTGCTGTAGTACTTAACGGACTCATTAAACAGGCATTTTGTTCATCTATATCTCTTATACCATCATTATCATCATCAACATCTACATTATCCGGCACACCATCACCATCACTATCTGGATAGATTTGAGCTCCTTCACCTTGGATTGCAAAAACAAAAGGGTTTTCATTAGCATCATCACTCGCAATCTCTATAGTTGCATTGTGTTGCCCTACAGTTCTAGGTGTATATCTTACTTGAAAAGTTGTTGATGCACCTGAACTAATAATTGTACCAGGAGCTGGCGTATTTAATAATGTGAAGGAACTATGGGATCCTATACCAAAGTTAACCGGTCCTATCAATCCTAAGGTTAAATCAGTAGAACCGTTATTTGTAATCACAAAAGTATGATCATCTTCTCCTATATTGCTATCAACTACACCAAAGTTGGTCCCATCTGCAAGCGATGTAGTAGTACTATTATGAGAGATTGCTACAGCATTTCCTGACAACGAGATATTAGCACCAGCGATAGGCAAAATATCTATTACATAATCTTCAAATTCTTCTGAATTCCCTGAATCATTTCCACAAGACTGAACACTAGCCCAATATCTTCTACTACCTATTCTTAATACTCTTCTACCGGTAGTTGCAGATGTAGGTATAGTAATGGTTCTAACAACATATGGTACTGCTTCAGTTCCACCAGTTCCATTGGTAGCATAAATATTATCACCGACATCATTAAAACTTCCATTATTATTGTAGTCAATATAGGCTGCCCAACCAGAATTATTACTTCCAGTATTAGAAACTTCTAAATCTATAGTATAAGAGTTACCTGGTATCATGTCAGCTGGTGGAACAGAAATATAATTACCGTAACCACCATCATCACCAGAACTATTATCAATATTTTGCGATTCCCCTGAAACTTGAACTCTAGTTATATAATGTACCTCATTACCCGTTCTCTCATTAGAATTGGAAGTTGGTACACAGGCACCAGAATTAACATAAACATTTACTATCGCCGTATCACAATCTCCTAATGCGTCACATATTGTATAAGTAAATGAGTCACCGCCTATGAAATTCATTGCAGGTATATATTCAAATACACCATCTGTTAATTCAGTCACTGTTCCACCGTTTACAGTAGTCAAAGGAAGAGCGCCGGTAGAAATAGAATAATCGTCTATATCTCCACCATCTGTTCCGATTATATCATTCGTACTCACATCAACTTGTCCAACACCTCCTGTTGCTACCGATAAGTTATCATCGGAAGCGATAGGATCGTCCCCAACAGGTACAGTTATAGTATAATCCTCAGCTTCTCCGTTAGCCCAGCTAAGATTTGGGCAAGCGCTATTTATGTTACTGTAACGAACAGCCAAAATCCTTAGTCTATAATCACCAGGAGATAACGTAGGCATTGTAAATGAAAGTGTTTGAACTACGTTTGTATTTTGATTTGCATCATCTAATAAAGTTTCAAATACAGTATTTCCTGAAACATCATCTAACCATAATCCATATCCAAAATTTTCATTAACATTTTGGCGGACTACTTCTATTTCTACCACATAGTCTAAGCCACCAATAAAATTACCACTTATAGAAGTGTAATCAGAATTACCATTGGCTCCAGTAGGTGCTCCAGTATTTGTATTTGTTATTACTATATTATTGGTAAGGACATCTTTTATAATTACATCGTTAATGTAATGGGTTGAATTACTATTATTAAAATTAGCTGAGCAAGGTGTCTGTGAATAGCATAAATAACTAAAAAACATAAACCCAACTAAAGTCAGGAGCATTTTAATCTCTACTCTATTTAATTTTGAGAACAATGTAGGAAATAATATAGGCGAGTAATAGTTTCTCATAACATTCAACTAATAATTACTTTACGAATTTATTCGGTAGTAAGCAAATAATTAACAAGTTAATGTTATCAATAACATTTATCGATATAATACATTTTAAAAAGGTAAAATACATTGTTTGCATTAACAAATGTGTATTTCCTCGATAAATAATGTATTAACATCTTAACATTTTATTAAAAACAAAAAAAAATCTGTAAATTAATACAGATTTTTTAAATTAATATTTCTAGAAGTTTAATACCTTCAGAAAACTCTATAAATTAGGAATTACTAATTCTTGTCCTGGATGTATCACATCTGGGTTAGAAAGTACGCCAGTATTTGCAGCAAATATTTGCTTATACTTCATTGGGTCTTTGAAATAGTGCTTTGCAATAAGGCTTAATGACTCACCGCTTTTGACAGTGTGACGTGCATAAACAGATGCATCTTCAACCTTAATGTCTGCCATTAAATCACTAGGATTTTCTCCACCTACCTTTTTAATTTCGTCCCATAATTGATCTTTGTCATAAGGAGTCGCCGCTGTACCTCTTATTTCAAGACGCTCTCCATTTACTTGAACATCACCATCTTTAATTGCTAATTTCTCTCCTAAGTCAAGAACGCTTTGATATTTTGCTTTTACCATTTTAGTTGTTTTAATTAATATGTTTAAAGTTAAGAATGATTTGTGATAAAAAAGATAATCAGAAATGAAAACTTTTTCATTCGATGAAATGTACGATTATTTCTTTAAAATACGCTTTCGCGAAAGCGTAACTTAAAATTAATTATTCTTCATCCTGCATGGTCGTGTATACATTATTCACGTCGTCGTCTTCATCCAGTTTTTCAAGAAGTTTCTCTACGTCCTCGCGCTGTTCTGCAGTGACTTCTTTTTGCATAGTCGGTATATATTCAAATCCGGAACTAAGTATCTCGTGTCCTAACTCTTCAATACCTTTCTGTAAAGCTCCATAATTTTGGAATTCTGCATAAATCATTATTCCATCTACTGAGTTATCATCTTCTTCATCTTTCTCGTCTAGAAATAATTCTTCAGCGCCAAAATCAATCAACTCTAACTCTAATTCTTCTAAATCCACATTACCAGCCGGGATTCTAAAATGACATTTATGATCAAACATAAATTCGACAGAACCCGACGTACTTAAATTCCCGTCACATTTAGTAAAGTAACTGCGCACATTTGCAACGGTTCTATTATTATTATCTGTAGAAGTCTCTACAAGAATCGCTATTCCATGAGGTGCATAACCTTCAAAAAGAACAGTTTCATAGTTTGCTGTGTCCTTATCTGTAGCTTTCTTAATTGCTCGTTCAACATTTGCCTTAGGCATGTTAACGGCTTTTGCATTTTGTATTACCGCACGTAACTTTGCATTGGATTCTGGATCTGGTCCGCCTTCTTTTACTGCGATAACGATATCCTTACCTATTCTAGTAAATGCTTTAGACATAGCGCTCCATCTTTTCATCTTGCGCGCCTTGCGGAATTCAAATGCTCTTCCCATTTAATGTTTTGTTATTTGTTAAAGTTCAAATTTAAGATTCTGTGACTATCCTTGCAAGTACATTGATATTCTTATATTATTCTAACTCTGATAATAATATTTTTAAATATTGACTCGTACCATATGACCATATAGTATATGCTTTTTTTCTGTTTATATTAAACCAGGTTTTTGATTGATTAAATGCGTCTGTTTTTTGTAAAATATCTGTTCTATCATTATTAGCAGCTGCTGTTAGATAAACGGTAATGGGTGATGTTTTCTCAAAAAAGGTATGGCTATACAATTTTGTAAAATCATTATAAACACTTTGCAAGCTAGCAATATCAATAGATTCTGATAATTCTATTGCTTTATTATTATTAACTTCAATGGTGTTTTTAAGTTCTATCAGTCTATTATTAAATTGTTGTGGTGTTAACTGGGATATATCTTGCCATAGAAAGGCCTCGGCGTTTTTAATTTGCAGCACCAACATATTCATCTCATTATAATAATCATATATCTTAATGGTTGCAGCCATTTTTTGAGCTAGTTCATTATCATTTTCTGAGATAATTAAATTATGCCTTAACCCATAATTTACAACTGCTCTATCATAATCTTTACGCAACTGATACATAGCATTTCTTATCTTTCTAAATATGGTACTCTTATCTACTAATGGCTCTTTAGAACTGTCTAACTTAAGGAGTTGTACATAATCTTCCTTCACAATAGCTAGATTACCATTCAAATATTTTACAGCAGCCTGTTGAAAATCTGTATCAAATGGGCGATCTTTTTCAATATTGCGTATAGCTCTTTTTAATACATTTTCTAAAACCTTACGTTGCCCATTGCGTTTTTGTAAATTAGGTTCTTGAGAATACCTGTACATATAGTTCCACGTTTGCTCAATAACTTGTTCGTGATTTTTATCTACAAATTCTAGATAAGTCTTCGGTGAATTGTAGCGCTGTGCCTGAACATTTATTCCTATTAATATAAAAAATATAAAATATCGCATAAAAAAATAGCTGCCCTTTAATGGGACAGCTACAATATTACAAAATGAATGCCGTAATTACTCGTCACCAACGATATGCTCTATAGCAGCAGCCAGTTTGAAGTCGTTTTCTGTTAGGCCGTTTACGTCATGAGTACTTAGAGTAATCTCTAACGTGTTGTAAACATTATGCCAGTCTGGATGGTGCTCCATTTTCTCGGCTATTAATGCGATGCGTGTCATTACAGAAAATGCATCCATAAAATTATCAAATTCAAAGGTTGTATGAATGGCATCATCATAATAATCCCAACCTTCAATATTTTCTAAATGCTTGTATATCTGATCTTCAGTTAATTTTTCCATTGTTTTTTATTTATCGTCAAAGGTATTTTTAATTTTTCTTTTAGCCTCACCTAGACCTTCTTTAATTTCACCTTTTACTTGATCAGTTTTACCTTCTGCTTCAGTAGATTTATCGTCAGTTAATTTCCCAAATTCCTCTTTAGCTTTTCCTTTCGCCTGATCCCATTTTCCTTCTAATTCTTTATCGCTCATAGTATTTGTTTTTTGAATGAGTTTAAATTTACTTATGATAGCTTAAAATGTGACACAATAAAATCTTAATCCTTCATTAAAGTATTCCCAATACAAGTAGGAACTCCTATATTTAACCCATGAAAAAAATCGCTCTACTCCTATCGTTAATAAGCACCATTGCTTTTTCACAAGATGACCTCAAACAGGTAAAGCCAGAAACAGCTGTACATTTAAGAGAAATCCCGAGACATAACTTATCACTCGCCTTTGGTGTCGCACAACCATCTGGAGATTTTAGTGACATTGCTAGATCAGGTCTTAATGTAGGTCTTGAGTATACTTACTACACAAATAAATATTTAGGACTTAGTGCTGGTTTAAGACATCAATACAACGAGTTTGGATATCTAGACACAGATACTAATCCTGAAAATAATATTAGCTCAAACAATTATACCACTACCAGCATTTCTATAGGACCCAGTTTTAGTTACACTAGAAATAGATTTCAACTAGATGTGATGTTAAAGGGTGGAATAGCTTTTTACAATAATCCAGATAACGTTGTATCTAATAATGAATTGCAGGATGCACCAACAACCATATTATATCAATCTGATGCTGCAAACTCAAAATCTGCAAGTGCTTATCTTGAAGGTGGATTAAGATTTAACTATTATTTCCGTAGATCTGTACAACTATTCTTCTCTCCACAATACAATACTACCTTAGGTAATCCTATAGGTTATAATTATATAGATGAGAATAGCACGACATTTATACCAGAAGAAGTACGCACGATTAATGCTTCTAATTTCACTTTAAATTTTGGTATTAAAATAGCTTTATCACCAGAATATACAAGTGGTGAGGACCGCTACGACGGTGATGAGTAGATTTTAATCTATTATTAAATTAAAGGAGCATTCCCTACTTTTTCATAGTATAAAGTAGGGAATGTATATTTTAACAAACTCTTACTAAAACACATTTGTTTAATGTTTAACTTTATAACCTAAACAAAACAAGTGAAACTATATCAATTCTCATCACAGCAAAAGTTACCAATTTCCATAGATGAGGCATGGAAATTCTTAACGGATGCAAATAACCTTAAATTATTAACACCGCCAGAACTGGAGATGAAAGTCCAGTATGGTACAGAAAGAGGCATGTATCCAGGTCAGTTAATAGAGTATTCGGTAAAACCATTACCTCTCTATCGTACAAATTGGGTGACACATATCACACAAGTAAAAGAAAGAGATTTTTTTGTAGATGAGCAAATGTATGGACCATACGCAACATGGCATCACAAACACTTCATTAGTGAAATACCTGGAGGAACTTTAATGGAAGATTTAATTCACTATCGCTTACCATTAGGTTTCATAGGCAAGATAGGTGCACCATTTGTTAAGAAGCAATTAGATGAAATATTCCGCTTTCGCGAAAGCGCACTAATTAAGCATTTTGGTGAATATAAAGAAAATGCTCACATACAAAACGATTTACAAGAAACACAAAAACACGAAATACTAAACTAAAATGTCTAAAAATATATTACTTATAGGTGGAAGCCACGGAATAGGAAACGCTATCGTGCAACATATGCATAGTGATAATAATTTATTTGTCGCGTCTAGGGAAAATGAAAATTTACCTGATGGTGTTACTCACATAAGTTTTGATGCATTAACAGATGAATTGGATACAAGCTCTTTACCAGAATCTTTAGACGGTTTTGTATACTGTCCTGGAAGCATTAATTTAAAACCTTTTAAGATGCTTAAACAACAGCATTTTGAAGATGATATGAATATTAATTTCTTTTCAATGCTTAAGGTAACACGAGCAGTTTTACCTTTATTAACTAAAGAAGGAACTAGTAGTATGGTCTATTTTTCAACTGTTGCGGTAGGTACAGGAATGCCATTTCATACTAGTGTTGCAGCTGCTAAAGGTGCAATTGAAGGTTTTGCAAAGGCACTTGCTGCAGAGTATGCACCAACTATACGTGTTAATGTGATCGCCCCATCGTTAGTAGACACACCACTTGCTGGTAGATTGCTTAACAATGATGCCAAGAAAGAAAAAATGGGAGAAATGCATCCTTTAAAACGTGTAGGTACACCAGATGATATCGCTAGTGTTGCAGCATTCTTACTAGAGCAAAACGCAGGTTGGATTACTGGACAGGTTATAGGAGTTGATGGTGGAAAAGGCACCTTGAATCTGGGATAAATAATAATAGAATTTAGCACAAAGCTATGAAGTAGTAATTTCTTTAAATCAGTTCTATCAAGCTACAAACTAACCTAACAAAATGAGTGAAAAAGTAAATATTTTTTGGTTCCGCAGGGATTTAAGATTGGATGATAATGTAGGTTTTCTAGAGGCTCTTAAAAGCGACTTACCCGTCTTACCTATTTTTATTTTTGATAAAGAGATTCTAGATCACTTACCAGAAGATGATGCTCGTGTCACTTTTATATATGAAGAATTGCAACGCATGCGTAGCAATCTTCAAGAAAATCATGATAGTTCACTAGCTATGTTTTATGGGAAACCGTTAAGTATATGGCAAGAGATTATAGATAATTATGAAGTTAATGCTGTCTTTACCAATAGAGATTATGAGCCCTATGCACAAGAAAGAGACCTAAAATTAACCTCTTTCTTTAATGACCAAAAAATAGAATTCTTTACTTTTAAGGATCAAGTTATCTATGAAAAAGATGACATCGTAAAAAGCGATGGCGATCCCTATGTGGTTTATACACCTTATAAAAATAAATGGCTAGAGAATTTCCGCAATGATTTTGGTAAAGCTGATAATCTTACCATTCATTATACTAGCGAGTATTTGGATAATTGTATTAAAAATAGTCGATTACCCAACTTAGATTTATCTGATATGGGATTTAAAAAATCAGATATTGAGATTCCTGATTATAATGTAAAGCCTACACTCATAGAGGATTATGAGAAGACAAGAAATTTCCCTGCTTTAGAAAATGGTACATCGCGTTTAGGCGTGTATTTAAGATTTGGTGTCGTTAGCATCCGTAAAATGATGAAAAAGGCAGATTTGGCAAGTGAAAAAACTTTTATGAGCGAGCTCATTTGGCGTGAGTTTTTTATGACTATACTGTATCATTTTCCTCATACAGTAGATAACGCCTTTAGGTCAAAATATGATCGTATAGAGTGGAGAAATAATGAGGCCGAATTTGAGAAGTGGAAAAATGGACAAACAGGATATGCCATCGTTGATGCTGGTATGCGCCAATTAAATACTACTGGCTATATGCATAACCGAGTGCGTATGCTAGTTGCCAGTTTTTTATGCAAACATTTATTAATAGATTGGCGTTGGGGCGAGCGTTATTTTGCAGAGAAGCTTCTGGACTTTGACCTTTCTGCAAACGTTGGTAACTGGCAATGGGCTGCTGGTAGCGGTGTAGATGCGGCTCCATATTTTAGGATATTTAATCCTATCACTCAGAAAGATAAATTTGATAAGAATTATAAATATATCAAGCAATGGGTTCCAGAGTTTGATACAGATAATTATGTAGAGAAAATGGTAGATCATAAAGAGGCACGTGAACGATGCCTAAAAACCTATAAAGAAGCTGTGGCTTAAGACTGTAGATCAGATACAATCACAACCGCTAGGCTAAACATCATTCATTTGTCAATTTGAAACAATCCATTAATATAGTTTGGTTTAAAAGAGATTTAAGAATTCTAGATCACGAGCCTTTATTAAAGGCAATGCAATCTGGACTGCCTACACTCCTACTCTATATTTTTGAACCTATGCTGCTTAAAGATTGCCATTACAGCAAGAGACACTTTGATTTTATAAAGCAATCGTTAGAAAACATGAACGATAAGCTAGCATCTTTAGATACTAAAGTATTAACCATAGAGTCTGAAGCACTCACTGCTTTCAAAATATTAGAGCAACAGTACCAAATCAAAAATGTATATTCCTATCAAGAAACAGGATTACTAAAGACCTTTAAAAGAGATCTTGCAATTGCTGGATATTTTAAGAAAGTTAGTATTCATTGGGAAGAAAGCATTTCTAATGGTGTGGTACGAGGAATAAAAAACAGAACCAACTGGAAAGAACAATGGATTCAATTTATAAATGCAGACTTACAACATCCAGACTTTGATAAAGCGATTGTCATTAAAACCAAAACCATAACTCAACTTGAAGAACACTTCAACACTACCGATTTAACCACTTCAAAAACTACTCATTTTCAACCTGGAGGAACCACCACAGGCTTAAAATACTTTGATAGTTTTCTTACGGAGCGCATTACCGGATACAATCACCATTATTCAAAACCACTGACCAGCAGATTGCATAGCAGTAGGTTATCACCATACATCGCATGGGGCAATATAAGTGTGCGCATGGTTGCTCAAAAGGCTAGTGCTGCAAAACAATATGTAAAAGATAAAAGAACACTCAATTCCTTTCTATCAAGACTAAGATGGCAAGCTCATTTTATTGAAAAATTTGAAATGGAGCATGAAATGGAATGGCAGAGCGTTCATATGGCATATCGTGATATAAAAAAACCTATCAATAAAGAGTTTCAGCAAGCCTGGCGTGTAGGTAGAACAGGTTATCCTCTTGTTGATGCCGCCATGCGTTGTTTAAATACTACGGGATTTATCAACTTCAGGTTACGGGCGATGCTCACTGGATTTTTCACCCATCATTTATGGCAACCATGGCAAGATGCTAGCAATCATCTAGCGTCTCAATTCTTAGATTTTGAGCCTGGTATTCATTATCTGCAATTGCAAATGCAGGCTGGTGAAACCGGAATCAATATAGTACGCGTTTATAATCCTGTAAAAAATAGTCTCGAGCATGACCCAAAAGGCATTTTTATTAAAAAATGGGTTCCAGAACTAGCTCATCTACCATTACGATTTATTCACGAGCCATGGAAAATGACAATGATGGATGAACAGTTTTCTAACTTTAAACTTGGGATTGATTATCCAGTAAGGTTGGTGGAAAATACGCTTTCGCGAAAGCGTGCTCAAGATATTCTCTATGGAATACAGAAAGACCTTAAAAGTAAAGCCGAATCAAAACGTATTATCTCAAAACATACTAATCCTAATCGTGAAATATGGCCAGGTGGTCATGAATTGAAGTAAATAATTCTCAGGTTTCCATTATGCTTATTAAAATTTTTATAACTTGATAAACATTAATACAGTAAACCTTAATGGAACAAATCAACATCATATTTTTTGCTATTCTATCTTTTTTTAACGTTGAAAATGGACGCATTGCAGCGACCAAAACAACAGTCACTGTAGATACATCTCGTAAAACGGTGCTGATTGAACAAGAAAACTTATTCTCTATTATTAAAAATGAATCGGAAGATAATGTCGTTGTAGATCAATGGAATCACTTCATAACTATGATGGATAATGATATTATATGGTCTGAGGATCTGAAATCTTTCACTGATAAGAAAGTTATAGTTGATACTGTTGAAGAAGGTATTCTACCTAAAATAACTTTAAGCTACAGCCATACTGATGATTTACGTGATTTGGGAATTTGGTTTAATGAATTGAAAAATGATTACTCTATTAATAATGTACCTGTTCAAAACTTAAAGACTAGCGATGGAGTATTACATGGTAATTATTGGGTATTTGAAGGTGACCAAGTGTTCTCATTTACTTTAGAACCTTTTTTAGACTTACCAGAAGGATATCAATCTTTTGTAAAACCACTAGAAGAAATATTATCAGAAGCCAAAAAGTAATTATATTTTCGTTGTTTAAAAATTAGGAATAGATATGGCTTCAGGATTTTTTGCATTACTAGATGATATTGCAGTACTTATGGATGACGTAGCAGCGATGAGTAAAATTGCTACTAAGAAAACTGCTGGTATTCTAGGTGATGATCTTGCGGTAAATGCAGAGAAAGCGTCTGGATTTGTGTCTTCACGAGAGATTCCTGTTTTATGGGCTATTACTAAAGGCTCCTTTATCAATAAACTTATCATCTTACCTCTAGCCTTTCTATTGAGTGCCTTCTTGCCTATCGCGGTCACCATTATATTAATACTAGGTGCGATATACCTTGCATATGAAGGTGCAGAAAAGATTTATGAATATGCTTTTCCACATGAACATCCCAAAGCTCATTTAGAGTCTAAAGAATATACTGAAGAAGAAATATTGACCTTTGAAAAAGAGAAAATAAAATCTGCAATTTTTACTGATTTTATATTATCTGTAGAGATTGTTATCATCGCTTTAGGAACTGTTTTAGGAGAAGATATTACAACTCAAATTATGGTTGTATCGTTTGTTGCTATTGTTGCTACCATCGGAGTTTATGGAATAGTTGCGTTAATTGTAAGAATGGATGATCTAGGTTATCGTTTAATTAAAGCTAGTAAGAGTGAAAAAAGTTTTACTAAAACAATAGGTCAACTATTAGTAAAAGCCTTACCACTTATTATTAAAGGATTAGCTATTGTGGGAACTATCGCATTGTTACTAGTGGCTGGTGGTATATTTCTTCATAATATCGAGTACTTACACGATTTATTACACGGTTTACCTTCTATTGTTGCTGAGTTTTTAGTAGGTCTAGCGGTAGGTATTGTCACTCTTGTTATTATTAAGGCCTTTAAAAAAGTATTTTTAAGCAAGAAATCAGTTTCATAAAAGAAAGTTTTAGTAACAGTCTACATCTACATTACATCTTACAGAATTGAATCCTTTAATAGATTCAAAACTGCGCTTTACTTTACGGATATAATCTTTTATGGTATTGGGATGATGTTGTTTTCCCATTTTAACCATGACGTGTACTTGATACAAATTACGTACACGAGCTACAGCAGGAAATTCTGGTCCTAACACTTCTACTCCATGCTCAATTTGATTTAATGCGTTTACAAACCATTGTCCTGCCTGTAACGTCGTATTATAATCACGATTTTTAAAAGTTAATCTTATCAATCGCTGATATGGAGGATATTTAAATTGATAACGATCTTCTAATTGGTCTTTAAACATCGCACCATAGTCATAAGTACTAACCTGTTGTAGGATTTGATGCTCTGGATTATAACTCTGAATCAATACTTTGCCACGCTCTGCAGTACGTCCTGCACGTCCAGACACTTGTGTTAATAGATGAAAGCATCTTTCATGTGCTCTAAAGTCTGGAAAATTAAGCATGGTATCTGCACTCAAAACACCGACTAAACTTACATTTCTAAAATCCAAACCTTTAGTAAGCATTTGTGTTCCTACAAGACAATGAACCTCACCAGTATCAATTTGCTCAATAATTTTTTCAATACTATTCTTTCCTCTGGTCGTATCTAAGTCCATACGAGCAATCTTAAGATCTGGAAATAATTCTTTAAATTCTTCTTCAATTTGCTGTGTACCAAAACCTTTAGTATCAAGAGATGTACTAGAGCAAGAAGGACATTCTGGAGGCACAATTGTGTGATAGCCGCAATAATGACATCGCAACTGTTTTTTATATTGATGGAATGTTAAGCTCACATCACAGTTAGGACATTGAGGAGCATTACCACAAGTGTTACATTCTAGGATAGGTGCATATCCACGTCTATTTTGGAATAAAATTACTTGATTATTATTCTTAAAAGCCTCTTGCATTTGCTCTATTAAGCTATCAGAAAAATGACCTTTCATTTTCTTACGCTTATGCTTATCTTTTATATCAATTATTTGAATTTCAGGCATTAACACTTTACCATAACGCTCTTTTAATTCAACTAATCCATATTTTCCTAACGTTGTATTATAATAACTCTCTAATGATGGAGTCGCAGACCCTAATAAGACATCAGCTTTTTTCATATGTCCTAAGACTACCGCTGCATCACGTGCATGATATCGAGGATCTGGATCAAACTGTTTAAAACTCGTTTCATGCTCCTCATCTACAATAATGAGCTTTACATTTTGAAATGGTAATAGAATAGCACTACGAGCTCCTACAATTACATAGGGCTCTTTATTTTCAATAACATGATTCCATACTTCTAATCTTTCATTAAGATTATATCTAGAATGATAAACGAGCACCTGATGTTTGAAATAATGCTTTAAACGAGATATAAGTTGGGTAGTTAAAGCTATCTCTGGTAATAGATATAACACCTGGTTACCTAACTCTAACTGTTCTTGAATAAGTCTTACATAAATTTCGGTTTTACCACTTGATGTGACTCCATGTAACAAAGTTGTTTTACCGGCTGCAAATTGCTCTCTAATCTCATTAAGTGCTTCTTGTTGCGCTGGTTGAAGTTCAAAAAGTTCGCTTCCTTGTTCTTTTTCATCGAGAACACGATCTATAGCTTGTTCTTCTTCAATAAAAATGTTTTTATCTATTAAAGCTTTAATGGTTGCTCTAGAAACTCCTGCTCTATCCTGCAATAATTTTGATGTGACTAATTTGTTTCCTGTTTGTAACATGAATAATGACATTACAGTATCACGCTGTTTTGGCGCTCGAGTCATATCATCTAGCAAATTTTTAAGCTGCTCTTCATCTTTATATCTTTTGTTGAGAAAGATATACTTTACCGTTTTTGGCTTATAAGTAGAATAGACTTCTTCTTGAAGAATGATCCACTCTTGTTCGAGCATCTTTTTAAGAATAGGCAATACAGATTTTCTGTCTAAAATATCCATTACCTCTTTTACCTTCAAGGCTGGTCTATGAAGTAGCGCTTCCATTATTAAGAATTGCTTATCATCTAAAAAATCATCATTAACTTCTGTATCTGGATTTTTAAGAATAATTGTCTCACTCTCCAGTAGTAATGACTTAGGCAATGCAGCACGCATCACTTGACCTATACTACATACATAATATGAGGCTATCCATTCCCAAAACTTTAGTTGATCTTTTGTTACTGTAGGTAACTCATCAACTATGAGTTCAATATCTTTTACCTCATAATTAAGTGGTGGTGATTGATGAATGTGATGAACAATACCAGTGTATATTTTAGATTTTCCAAACGGGACAGCAACACGCATTCCAGGTTCTAAAAAATCAGCCTCGGCAGCAGTAACTCGATAAGCAAAAAGCCTTTCAAGCGGTAATGGTATGATAACATCAATATAATGGGACATAAAAAAATCTACTATGTAAAAATAGTAGATGATTTAAAGTGTTGCATGATAAATATCGGTTATTTATCCAATAATTATTTTTACTTGAGTCTTACCCAAGTCTGTGTGCGATATAAAAATAGAATATATCCTCTAACCATTAACAGATCTGGATTATCCTCATTGAGCCAAATCTTGCAATCGTATGATTTACCATTTTCTGGGTCAAGCACAGTACCATTTTTATAGACCTTACCTTTTGCCTCTAAGTCATTAATAATGACTAGACCTTCAATCGGTGCGTCCTTTAAGTCACCATCACAACTAATACATAGCGGTTTTTCAGGTGCTTCTGGATCAAGTACTTTTAATACTTTACCATAGTATTTCCCATCTTTCTCAAAGATTTCTACATGCGATTTAACAATACCAGATTCTTCGTCAACAGTTTTCCAAACACCCGTGATATCTTGTGAATACGCTTTCGCGAAAGCGATAAAAATAAAAGCTACGGTAATCAATAATCTCATATCTGTAAATTAAAAAACCCACGCAAAGTTACTTCACGTGGGTCATAATATTCTAAAAGTAATATTAAGACTTACCTAACATTCCTTCTTTTAAATCTTCATCTGCTGGATCGTCTCCTAACCAAATTCCGAATAAAGCTCTTTTAAATTCAATACCAGCAATAGTACCTAAAGCTTTACCGTTTTTAGAAACCATTGTCCCTTTTCCTGGTACATAAGCGATTTGAAACTCATCACCTTCTACTATAGCATCTTTAAAAAATCCTATAAATCTTGTAATATCTCCTTTAATTGCAGCACGCTCTGCATCAGTACAGCTATCTTCAAAGCCATCTTCTACAGCACTCTTCATTTTGTCCTGAGTCACTTTACTATCAGTAATATCTAGTGTGATAGCCATAGCTAAATCTGCATCTACTAGTGTAGAGCCATCACCAGACTTGACCGTTGTGTATAAAGCACCTACATATAGATCAAACCATAATTTTTCTCTAAGTCCTGCTCCATTAAGCATCAATTCTTGTCCTTCAACAGTAAGTGATTTTTCAACCTTTACATCATTAATGGTTACTTGAGCATTTGTAGTAAAAGTAGCTACTAAGGCTACCGCTAATAAAATTAATTTTTTCATTGTGATTCTTATTTTGGGTTTTTAAAGATAATATTAAGTATTCAAATTCTGTGCCTTTAATTTTCTTAGTGAAGCATTTAATTCAAAACCTAATAGTAAAATGTTGGAATTGAGCCATATATAAATCATTAAGATTAGTAAAGCACCTATCGATCCATAAATTTCATTATACGAAGTAAAATTATCTATATAAATACCGTAAAGAACTGACAATAAAACAATTAATACTGTAGTTACGGTCGCTCCGATTGAGAAAAATCGAGATTGTCGTCCATCTCTTGTCCCAAAATAATAGAGCACGGCAACAAAGATATAGGTAAGTATTATCACAATTAAATATCTAACAAATACTAGTGTTCCACCTTGACCGGTTTCACTCATAATATTAGATTTACGCAACTCCTCTAGTAAGTATTCCACATAACCAGCTACAATTACCATAATTAAAAGAAAAAAGGTAAGCATCACCGATACGGCAAGTGAAATAGCATATTGCCTAAAAAATCCACGATTGAAATCTGTATGATAAGATCTTTCAAAGCCGTTAAAAACAGCATTAACACCGTTAGACATAAAGATTAATGAAGATACAAATGCGATGGTTAATAAACCTGTATTACCTTGAAGTGCAATTTCTTTAAATATTTGATCAAAAATACTTACCGCTTGTGCTGGTAGTAATTCAATTACAAATTCTAAAAACTCATTCTGAAAATTCTCAATAGGAATAAAAGGTATAAGATTTAATACAAATAGAAGAAAAGGAAATATGGCCATAAAAAAGCTATAGCTAATAGCACTAGCCCTTGCAGAAAAAGCTCCTTGTGCAATTCCTATAATGTAGGTCTCTGCTACATCATAAAGAGTCATCCCTTCTAATCCAGGTATACGTATTTTATTTGCAAGATTAACTGGCCATCTTAAAACCGGTATACGATCTAGTAAATCTTTGGTTTTACTCATGGACCGCTTTAAGACTTAAATCTAAATTATAAACGCTATGTGTTAAAGCGCCACTTGAGATAAAGTCTACTCCACAGGCTGCATATTGAGGTGCGGTGTCTAAAGTGATACCACCGCTACTTTCTGTAAGGCATTGATCACCTATTAGTTCGACAGCTTTGCGTGTATCTTCATAATTAAAATTATCAATAAGAATGCGGTAAACACCATCATTTGTAAGGATCTCTTTAATCTCATTGAGATCCCTGGCCTCAACAATAATCTTCAAATCACGATTAGTATCTTTAAGATATTGTTGCGTTTTTTGGATCGCTTTACTAACACCACCGGCAAAATCTATATGATTATCCTTAAGCATGATTACATCATAAAGGCCAAATCTATGATTAACTCCACCACCAATCTTTACAGCCCATTTTTCAAGTACTCTAATACCAGGCGTCGTTTTTCTAGTATCAAGTATTTTTGTTTTTGTACCTTCTAAAGCATCAACAAAAGTTCTTGTTTTAGTAGCAATAGCACTCATGCGCTGCATTGCGTTTAATGCTAAACGTTCTGCCTTTAAAATAGACTGTGATGAACCTGTTACATAAAACGCCTCGTCACCATATTTTACAGGACTGCCATCCTCTATTCTCACATCAATCTTTAAATCCGGATCTACTTCATGAAATACAGCTTTTGCAAATTCTACACCAGCAAGAATACCATCATCTTTTACTAATAAACGGGCTTTACCTGTCGCTGTTCTAGGAATACAGGATAAGCTACTGTGATCTCCATCACCTACATCTTCTCTTAAGGCATTAGTGATAATGCGTTTAATTTCTTCCTTAAATGCTGTGCTTCCGTATTCCATTAGTATATTTTATTAATCAAAAATAAGCTAAACATCTGTTTTTACATATTGTTAAAATGCAATTAACTTTGTCAATATGAAAATTACACTCCTAGCCGTAGGCAAAACAGATGATTCTCGAATCGAACAACTTACACAGATGTATGTCGATCGCCTAAAGCATTATATAAACTTTGAATTAGAAATAATTCCAGATTTAAAAAAAACAAAAAATCTGAGTGAAGATCAACAGAAAAATGAGGAAGGCAAACTAATCTTAAATAAACTTGAAAAAAGTGATTTTGTCACCCTTCTAGATGAAAGAGGTAAAAAACTATCCAGTCTTCAATTTGCTGAGTTAATTAACAAACGTAGTGTATCAGGCTTAAAAAGGCTGGTCTTCATAATAGGAGGCCCTTATGGATTTTCTAGTGATGTTTATCAAAGAGCAAATTCAAAATTATCTTTGAGTGACATGACTTTTTCTCATCAAATGGTACGGTTATTTGGCACAGAACAAATTTATAGAGCTTTTACTATTCTAAGAAATGAGCCTTATCATCATGAGTAAATAAAAATACCCCATAAAGGGTATGTCTATTTTCTACAAAAATTTGTTAATTGCAGATTATAAACCAACGAATTATGAAAAACCTTCTATTATTAATGCTTGGAATGCTTTCTTTACAAGCAATTGCTCAAATTGAAATTAATGATGATAATGCCGAAGAAAAATTACTAATAAATAATGATAAACTTATCATTGTAGACTTTTATGCTACGTGGTGTGGTCCATGTAAAAGAATGGATCCGATTATAGAACGTCTCGCTGAAAAATATGGTGACCGTATTTCTATCTACAAAATTGATGTTGATGAAAATGAGGTTGATGACGCTTTAAGTGTCACGTCAATACCAACTTATTACTTTATAAAAAATAAGGAAACTCTAGATTATATGGAAGGTGCTATGTCTGAAGAAGATTTTGAAGATCTTATCATTGAACATGGTGGTTTTTCAAGTAGTTCTTCAAATGCTGGGAATTCTGAAGGTACAGAAGGTGAATATAGTCAAGACAGTATAGATGCGATATGGTATGATAGCAACGCTTTAAATAGTAAAGCATGGCATGCTTATCTAGAACACTCTGAAATTGATGTTTTATTAAAATCTATTAAGATGGTAAAACGATCTATAGAGTTAGATGCTAACTACAATAATACCGATACTTATGCAGCATTATTATATAAGACAGGTCGATATGATGAAGCATGGAAACAAGCTAAAGCAGCTATTTTACTAGCTAAAGAAGAAGACGTAAGTTATAGTAGCACGCAAGAATTATTACTTAAGATTGTAGATAAAATGTAAATTATCAAACACCAGTAAAAAAGCCGTTCTACACATAGAACGGCTTTTTTTATGTCATTTTTCTTCCTCTTAACATCTCACGTTTGCCTGGTGGACCAGGTAACCTCTCTATGATAAAGCCTGCTTCTTGCATATTTCTACGCGCTTGACCTTGTGCACAATAGGTAGTTAAAATTCCTTCGGGCTTTAATGCTTTAAAAGCTGCATTAAATATATCTACCGTCCACAATTCAGGTTGAACTCTAGGCCCAAAAGCATCAAAGTAGATAATGTCAAAACGTGACACATCATTAATCTGATCAAATTTTTTCTCTAACTTTTTAATAGTAAACTGATCTGTAAGCTGCACAGATTGCTCCCATTCACATTGATGAAGTTTTTCATACAATACTTGATTTCCTAACAACTGTCCATAATTAACTTCAACAGCTTCAGATACAGCTATAGGAAAAGCTTCTACGGCGGTGTAATAAATAGAGTGTTCAGTTGGAAACTGTGCCGTAATCATAGCGTTAAGTCCAGTCCCTAAACCATATTCTAATATAGAAATAGGTTGTGTTTGTTCACGCTTTCGCGAAAGCGTATCCTTAAGACCCATCTCTATAAAAACATGAAGCGCCTCTTGTAAGGCGCCATGTTTTGAATGATATTGTTCATTCCACTCTGGCATATGAATAGTTTTGGAACCATCGCCAGTAGTGATTATTTCACGTTTCATCTACTCTTCTGTAGTAGGTTCCATACCTTCTACATCTGGATTTTCAAATTCTTCCACCAAAGCACCGTCTGCCATAAAAGCATAGGTTACTTTGTCCTCAGTAATCTTTGCTATTTCTTCTTCACTTTCTCCAGCGTCTTGTGCATAATGAATCAACTCATCTTTAGGAGTAACACTTTTATAAGCCTTACCTCTTAAAATAACTTCTTTATCTGTACCATTTTTAGGCAAAAAGAAACCATAGTCTTTAAATTTTACAAAAGCAGACTCTGTATCATTAACAGGTAATTTAATCCAGCATCCTTTATTGACACATACCTCTTGAATCATTCCTTTTACTTTAACTTGCATGGTATCTCCTTCTTTCATCCCTTCATAAAAGCTACCTAACTTTGCCGCTTCAATGGCGTCAGATGCGTCAATTTTTTCTCCATAGCTCATATAAGCCATTTCTTGAACTTGCTCATCGTTGACAGCTGGTGTCATGTCTTCTTTTACCTCTTCTTTACATCCTACCATAGCAGCTGCTGCTAGTAAGGCGAATACAATTTTTTTCATAATGTTGATAGTTTAATGCAAATTTAAGAATTCGTTTAGGTAATTGATGTATAGATATCCAGTATCTTTGCAAAAAACTTTGACAAGCCATGACAGACGCCTACGAAATCGTTATCGATAAGATTCAAGAATCAAAATTAAGCCATACTGATTTTGATAATTTGACATTCGGTAAAACATTTACAGACCACATGCTAGAGTGTACATGGCGTGATGGTAAATGGGAAACTGCTGTTATAAAACCTTACGGCCCTATAATGGTAGAGCCTAGTTGCAAGGTATTCCATTATGGACAAGCGATTTTTGAAGGAATGAAGGCGTTTAAAGATGATGCTGGAGATGTTTTTCTTTTTCGCCCAGAAGATAACTGGATACGTTTTAATGAAAGTGCAAAGCGTCTAGCAATGCCAGAAGTACCTGAAGAAGTATTTATTGAAGGTCTTAAAACACTTGTCAATTTAGATAAAGATTGGGTACGTCATGGTGAAGGATTATCTCTTTACTTACGACCTTTTATGATTGCTAGTGAAAATGGTGTGGCAGCTGCCCCATCAACTGAATATAAATTTATGATTGTAATGTCTCCTGCATTTGCTTATTACAAAGGTGATGTAAGAGTTATTATCGCGTCTGATTATTCTCGTGCTGCAGATGGTGGTGTAGGATATGCCAAAGCAGCAGGAAACTATGCGGCTAGCTTCTACCCTAATAATCTTGCACTAGCAGAAGGTTATCAACAAATCATTTGGACTGATGCTGCCTCTCATGAATATCTAGAAGAAGCAGGCACGATGAACATTTTTGTTCGTATAGGAGATACACTTTTAACGGCACCTAATAATGATCGTATTCTTAATGGAGTTACCAGACGTAGTGTTCTACAGTTAGCGAAAGATGCAGGTTTAACAATTGAGGAACGCAGAATAAGTGTTAAAGAACTTAATGAAGCTGCACAAAACGGCAGCCTTAAAGAAATATTTGGATCTGGTACCGCTGCGGTTATTGTACCTATTAAAGGTTACAAGCATAAAGATTTTAAATATGAGCTTCCTATTTTAGAAGACAGCTATGCAGAACAGTTTAAAACTGCTTTAAAAGATATACAATACAATCGTGCAGATGATCAGCACGGTTGGAGAGTAAAAATATAAGTAAATAAAATATCCTAATTCAAAAAAAGCCATCAACTAATGATGGCTTTTTTTTGATAATACTTTATGAAGTCTTTAAAATCTTCTCAAAATTAGGTTTGAAATAATTAGGCCCTTTAAGTACTTTACCATCCTCACGATAAATAGGTTTTCCATCTTCTCCCAATTTACTCATATTAGATCTTTGTATTTCATCAAATACATCTTCAATAACGTCTTGCATACCATGCTCTATAATAGTACCGCAAAGTATATATAGCATATCACCCAATGCATCTGCAACCTCTACTAAATCATTGTTTTGTGCAGCCTCAAGATATTCCTCATTTTCCTCTTTCATTAATTCAAAACGTAATTTATTTCGACGTTCTGTAATATCACCTTGTGGTTGATGATTCATTCCTAGTTTAAATGCTGTGTGAAATTCTTCTACTGCTTTAATTTGTTTCTTCATGTGCTGTTATTGATAAGATCGTGTTGTAATTTTGTCAAAAATAGTTATTCTATGTCTCATTTATTATTACTTGCAAAAGACTCTATGTTCTCTAGTGGTCAAATTACCTTTGGTATTATATTCTTTATTGCTTTTGTAATAATCATATCATTCATGTATTTGAAAGATAAAGGAATGCATAAAAAAAACTATAAAGGCGTTAAATGGATTCTTGTAGGCTTTATAGCCTTCATTCTTTTACTTTTCATTATTAAAGTCTCCCTAAAAAGTTAAGTTACATTTTAAATATACCCTTTAAAGGGTATTGACTTGAAGCATTGATTAGGTTTAATTTTGAATTTAAACTTAACCAATGAGAAAATTATTTTATAGTGCTATAGTGTTCTTAATAAGCTTTTTAAGTATCGCACAAAGTTATTCTGGAAAAGAAACTGATAATTATTCAGGCATTACTAGCCTTTCTTTTAATCCTGCAAATCTGGCAGATTCAAGATTTAAAACGGATATTAATTTATTTCAAGTATCCTCTACAACCTCTAATGATTACTATGCTTTCAACTTTTCAGAACTTTTTAATGATGCTAGCGGTATCAGTTTTGAAGAATCTGGAATGCGTTTCCCTAGTCAAAATAATAATGTGTATCAAAACTTAGATGTACTAGGACCATCTTTTCTTTTTAATCTATCAGATAAGCATAGTCTAGCTATATCGACTCGTGTTAGAGGTTATTTAAATTTAAGAGAGGTAAATGGTAATCTATTTGAAACCTTACAAGATGGCGATATCCTCAATAAAGACTTTAACATCGATATGGAAAACCTTAATGGTACCGCACATGCCTGGGCAGAGGCTGGATTAACCTACGGATTTGTAGTGATGAATAAAAAAAATCATTTCTTAAAAGCTGGTGTAACAGCAAAATATTTATTGGGAGCTGGTGGCTTTTTCATGAACTCAAATAGTATCAATGGTTCTTATGATTCTGTTGCTGAAACTATATCTGCAAATGGTGATTTATCATATGCCGCTGCTAATTCGACAGATGAAGATGACGACTTTGATTTTGGTAACGGTAGTTCAAGTATAGGTGGTGATATTGGTTTAATTTATGAGTATCGTCCAGAACTTAAAAAGGACCGTAAATTAGACTCACTAGCTTTAAGAGGTCATAATCAATACCGCCTTAAACTAGGTTTAAGTATAACTGATATAGGAAGCATTACTTATCAAGACGTCAATATCGACACATACTCTGTATCTGGTACGGTAAGTGCTTCAGATTTTGACGAGGATTTTGAACAAGGTCTTGAAGACAATTATTCTTTTATTTCTAATACACAGGATGTGACTGTTCAATTACCTACTGCTCTCAGATATGCCATAGACCTACGCGTTGATCGCAATATTTACATTGCTGCAACAGGCGCTGTGGGATTAAATGCATCGACAGATCCTTATAGTAATAATCAATTGAATTACACAACTATAGTTCCTAGATATGAATCAAGACTATTTACATTATATACTAATATTAGTTTTGTAGAATATGCTGATATGACTTGGGGCGCAGGATTAAGGTTTGGCCCATTGAGCTTTGGTTCTGGATCTATTCTTAGTAACCTTATTTCAGAAGATTCTCAAGCTGCTGATTTTTATATAGGTCTCAAAATACCATTCCATCATCGTTTAAAATCAAAAAAGCAAAAGAATAAATTTAAAGAGTTGATCTAAAAGAAATCAAAAAACTATTTTATTTAAACCAAAGTAAAGAGGCTCATAAAAAGATTTTATAATCTTTTTATGAGCCTCTTAAATTTTAAACTATAACTGATTAGTCTAGATGACCATACTTTTCTGAATACATCAACATTTGATCTGCAAACGTCTCTGGTTGTTCGATGGTAAACGATGTAATCTCATCACCTTCCATAATTGGTGTAATCATAGGATTTACAAAACCTCTATAAGCTGGTGTTTTAAATTGACTATTACGATCTAACACCTCACGATGTAAATCTTGATCTACCTTAACACCATAGTCTTCAACTAGTGCTTGTGCAGCCTCAAAATCACCTTCACTAGTAATACGTTGAGTCTCTCTCAATAATTCACCAAAAAGTGTTCTCAACTTTTCGTAATCTTTAATGTCATAATAGGTCTTTCCGTCTTTAGTTACTTTTTCAATAACATTATCTTCTAGTCCTCTTTCATAAACCCATGCACTCACCCATTGTCTATTACGCATATGGTCTTCTTCTACATCTTGACCTAACTCTAAACGTACTAATTGAGAAATCAATCCATTTCTTATATAACCATCATATGCAGCTGTTCCAGTTTTTTTCCAATCTTTTACAAGACCTAGCTCTTCTAGTTTAGGGTCCATTAAGTAATATAGACCAAATAAATCGGCTCTACCTTCCTCAATAGTAGATTTATAACTTTTTAAAGTTTCTTTAGGCGTTGCAACACCTTCATTAATTTGTCCAGATGCGTGACCTACTACTTCATGTAATGCAGTATGTAATTTATCTGCAAGCGCACCATATTCTTTTTCAAGTGCAATCTCTTCATCATCAAAGGCAAATTCTTCTAATCTACCTGAGCTACCAGAACTACCATAAGCCTCGATAATGTTACCTAAAGAAACCGATTTACTACCATGCACTTCTCTAATCCATACATTATTAGGTAAATTAACTCCTATTGGAGTCGCAGGGCTAGCATCTCCAGCCTCACCTGCCACATTTACCGTTTTATAACTTACACCGGTAACTTTCTCCTTTTTATGTTCATCCATTAAAGGCGAGTTATCTTCAAACCATTGAGCATTCGAACTTAACACTTCCATCTTACGTGACATATCAAAATCCTTAATCTGTACAATAGTTTCATAACTACCCTTATATGCGATAGGATCATTATAAACTTCTACAAAACCTGTTATCCAGTCTACTGCACCATCTGTTGATTTAGACCATACAATAGCGTATTCATCCCATTTATGTAAATCACCTGTTTCATAATACTCTATAAGCAAACCTATAGCTTTTGCTTGTTCAACGGTTTCTGCCACTCCTTGAGCTTTTTGCAACCAGTAAATCATTTGATCCATCGCTGGACCATATAAACCGCCACTTTTGTAAGCTTTCTCTACGAGTTTACCATTCTCTTTTACAAGTTGAGAATTTAATCCCACTTCAATAGGTTCATTAGGGTCGACATTAATACTTTTATAATATGCTCTGGCTTCTTCCTCAGTTACATCAGGACCATAAAAATTTACCGCACTCGCTAGTACAATATCTTTTCCTTTTGCTTTATCAACTTTTTTAGCATCTTGATCATTAAACATGACCATCCACACGTCTTCAGCTATAGTCACATTAGTCTGTGCCATTAAACGCTTAAAATAGTCCTCATCAAATCCTGGTTTCATCTTATCCATACTGTAGTGATGATGGATTCCATTTGCAAACCATACTCTATGAAGATAAATTTCAAACTCTTTCCAGTCTACATCATTTACATCACCTTTATAAGACGTGTAAATAGATTCTAGACCTTTACGCAGTTCTAGATTATGGCGATAATTTTGATCCCAGATAATATCTCTACCACTCAATCCTGCCTGAGTTAAATAATAAACAAGTTTTTGTTGTTGAAGATTTAATTCTTCCCATCCTGGGATTTGATATCTTAAAACTCCTATGTCAGCAAATTCAGTCACATCATAGCTAAATTCTGTAACAGGAGCCTCCATTGTTTCAGGTACTTTATCATTACAAGAAATTAACGCTGTTGTTGCTAGTACGATGCTAGCAATCTTTAAATATTTCATAAAATACAATTGTTTAAAATGATTTAATGGTTTGGATTACGCTTTCGCGAAAGCGTAACATGATAACCCATACTAAATGAAACCAAATTTAAGAAAATAAACAAGTAGTAATTAACGTGTAGGAATAGATTTTATAAGAGGAAGATTCCTAACCGATAGTTTATTATATTTGAAAGTATAACGTTCCCTACTTATATAATGGCTCGACTTTTCCCTTACAATCACCAATCGACAACTCGATTTATAATCACTATCGTGTTAATCCTTACATCTATTCAGCAGGTTATTGCGCAAGCACAACCACTAGATAGTGTCATGAATATATTGAACCGTAATGACATCGCGCAATTAAGAGAAATAGTAAAAAATCACGATGTTAATGACCTAAATAAAAGTGATCAAGCACTTTATTTTCTAGCTACTGGCGGTATTAAATGTGCCATAGATGATTTTGAAAATGCTTATAAAGATTTACAAAAAGCAAAAAATCATTCTGATGATAAGCGTGTCATTTTTATGGCAAACGACTATATGATGGAACTTAGTAATTCAGCATCAGAATTACAGGTAGCGCCAGAGTCGCTAATGATTGAAAATCTATCTATCGCGACAGAGCTTAACGACCCTACTCTTTTGATTAAAAGTAAATTCTATTTCATGTTCAAAGAAATACAATTGGGTAATTATGCACAAGCACAAAATATTTGTTATGAGATGAGAAACATAAGTATCGAGAATGATTTAAAACAAGAATTGATTGATACCGAATTTAATCTAGGAACCTTACATTACTATCAGGCACAAAATGATTCTGCTTTATTCTATTATCAAAAAAATCTTGCAGACGTCATTGCAAAAAAAGACACTTTTGATATCGCTGTGAGACTTAATAATCTAGCCATGTTACAAATGGCTATAGGTAAAAATCAAGCTGCGGTAGATAATTTAATTGAAGCCAAAGAACTGATTAAAAATAAAAACGATAAAGAATTAAGTGTAGGCTTGTTGCGCAACATAGCCGATGCTCAAACGGCTGCTGGTAATTACAAAGAAGCAATTGATTACTACAATCAGTTCATATCAGAAGAGGATTCTTTGGAACGTAGTGACATCGCTCAAAACTTAAAGGAACTACAGACCAAATATGAAACAGCAGAAAAAGATCTTGAAAACGCTGAGCTAACTGCTAAAAACCTGACTAGTAAGAACAAAATTTATTTATTGCTCTTTATTCTTGCCTGTATTACGGGAATAGGTGCTTATCTATTTAATAGAATGAGACAAAAGCAAAAATTACTTGCCGCACAAGCTGAAGCTCAAAAACAAAGAGAAGAAAAATTACTGCGTGATCAAGAATTAGCAGGTATTGATGCCATGATCACTGGACAGGAAAAAGAACGTAAGAAAATCGCTCAAGATTTACATGACGATATAGGCAGTTCCTTGACTACTGCTCGTATGTGTATTGAAAATGTTATAGGTAAAAGTAATCAAGTAGAAAATAAAAAAATACTAGAAAACGCCTATGATTTATTGAATGACACGTATACTAAAGTTCGCAATATATCACACGCTCAAAAAAGTAGTGTTCTAAGTTCACATGGTTTAATAGGTACATTAGAGCAACTTGCTAGCCGTATTAACGCCGGTAAGTCCATACAGGTTGAAGTTATACATCATGGTTTACAAGGTAATTTAAGCAATAGTATGGAGTTAGGTCTTTTTAGAATTATTCAAGAACTGCTCAACAACACTATCAAACATGCCGAAGCACAAAACGCAAGCATTATATTAACTGGCTATGAGGACCATGTAAGTATTATGGTGGAAGATGATGGTAATGGTTTTATTCCAGAAAATTTAAATAATAATGGAACAGGTCTTGATAGCATTAATACTAGAGTTCAAAACTTAGATGGTACTATGGAAATTGATACTAAACTAAAACGTGGAACCACTATTAATATTGAAATTCCCCTAGTATGATATTTATAACTATTGCCGAAGATCACATCTCGCTCAGTGATGGTCTTAAGGTTTTTCTAGAACAAGATTCTAATATCGAGGTCATAGGGAACGCGCCTAACGGAAAAGAAATGTTAGAAATGCTCAAGTTTGTAAAACCACAAGTGGTACTTACAGATATTAACATGCCTATTATGAATGGTGTTGAGTTATGCACTGCTATTAAATCTTTAAATAAAAACATTAAAGTAATCGCTTTAAGTATGTATGATAATCCTGGCGCCATTAAGGAGATGATAGATGCAGGTGCAGATGGATATGTCCTTAAAATAAGTCCCTTAACAGAACTTAAGAAAGCGATTGAAACAGTCGCATCTGGTAAAAATTACTTTGATCAAGCAATTGACCTTGAAGAGGTCAATAAAAAAGAACAAAATGATGATGTACAACCTTTATCGCGCAGCGAGACTGAAATCCTGAAGCTTATTGCATTAGGAAAAACATCTGCAGAGATTGCCGAAGAAAGACAAACCGCAGTGAGTACCGTTGTTAAACATAGAAAAAATATGATTCATAAATTACAATTAGAAGGTAAAAATGAGCTCTACAAATATGCCTTACAACGTTATGGCCATTATAACCAGTAAACATGAAAGCATTTAAATATCTTCTTTTCATTTTTATAATTATCTCCTGTAAAGATCAGTCGCCCACTAATGTATTTACACCTATCGCGACAACAAATATCAGTAGTTTTGAAATTCAAAATCCAATAGAGAACGACACTATTCTATATTTTAATAACTTTAAGTCTAGTTATGTTGACCAGCGTCAACTAGAAATCTGGTTACCGCAAGGTTATCCTTTGACCGGCGTAGATTATAAATTATTATATATGCATGATGGGCAAAATGTATTCAACAAAAGTTCTTCAAATTATGGCAAAGCATGGGAAATAGATGAGAAAATGGATTCCCTATCTGTCATTAATGCTATTAAGCCTACCATTGTAGTTACGACGTGGTCACATTCTAAGAAGCGCATGAATGAGTATATGCCACAACAACCTAAGGAATTAACACAATCCAAATTTGCAAAATCTGAATTAAAGAAAAACACTGGTTATGACCAACTCTACTCAGACGAGTATTTAAAATTTGTAACCACGGAAGTATTACCTTTTGTAAGAAACAAATTTCAAGTATCTGAAGAACCTAAAGATAATATCATCATGGGAAGCAGTATGGGCGGATTAATATCTCTGTATGCAATGATGGAATATCCTAACATTTTTGGTAACGCAGGTTGTTTGAGTACACACTGGCCTGTTCCTTATTTAGGTGAAGCTTTTATAGAAAGTCTACCGGAAACCATACCACCGGCAAAGAATCATCGCATTTACTTTGATTATGGAACAGAAACACTAGATAAAGATTATGAACCATACCAACTGCGTGTTGATAGTATGTTTATAGAAAAAGGTTATACATCAGTTAATTATAGGTCTATCAAATTTGAAGGACATGAGCATGATGAAAACTATTGGAGACAAAGAGTAGCACCAGCATTAGTCTACTTACTAAACTAATTGAAGTATTTAATTAGTTTAAAATATAAAAAATCCCATTTCAAAAAAGACATTTGAAATGGGATTTATAATTAAAGATAGACCTAATTTAAAATTGGTACCTCACACCTACTTTATATGTTCTACCTCTAGTTTGATATCCAAACAATTCTTGGAAATCAGTATCTGTAACGTTGTTGATACCAGCAAAAAATGTAGCCGATACATTTTTTAACCCGTAAGTTAGGTCTAGATCCACTGTATGATAACTACTCAATACCACAGCATCATTAGTAAAAGTATTTGAGTTAAAGAAAGAATCTCCTCTATCATCATTGTACTGATATCTTAAGGTTATAAATCCTCTTGCGATAGCTTCAACTCTTGCACTAGCATTAACTTTGTGTTTTGGTATACGGCGCAATAAAGATTGATCATTACGTTCTATAAAACTATAGTTTGCTGTCAGCATTAATTTATCAAACAATGTGGTCTGACCACTAACTTCTATACCTTTTGCAGTTAACTCTTCTTCAACATTCTGATATTGTGAAATAAAATTTAAAGGATCAATGGTTACGAACTGTACAAGATTATTTTCATCACGTTGAAAAGCACTTACAGTGACTGTACTCTTACCTTTAGTCCAAGATAAACCAGCTTCAAGAGTAGTATTTTCTTCTGGTTCTAGCTCATCATTGCCAAAACCGGCAGCATATAATTGAAATAATGATGGTGTAATATAAGCCGTACTATAACTACCATAGACTTTAAAAGTAGATTTACCTAAATCAAATCTATATGATGGATTTAAATTATAAACCACCTGTCCATCATAATTACTATGCTTATTATAACGAGCACCAGCATTTACATTGAGACCAAAATCACTGATATAAACAACATTTAAATACGGATCATAAATCTGTGCATTAACGTTATCTTTATCAGCATTTTGTTCAAAACTAGAACTTCCGAAAGGGATGCTAAAATCCTCATAGCGATCTGTTCTAAAGTTAAATCCTAATATCGTTTTTAATGAAGATTCCTCTCCTAGATCAAAGGTGTACTTATTATATAAGTCTAATGAATAACCATCTGCATTATAAAGTGATGGAAAACTACTTCTCGTGTCACGACGGGTATGTGTACTCACATCTGTATAAACAATTTCTCCTTTTTTAGAATATTTCCAGTTGACATTAGTTCCCCATCGTACCTGACGGCTATAGGTTTCATTATTTGCGTCAACTAATGTAAAATCATCAAATTCGGCAGTATACTCATCAAAAGACAAATAACTAGAAATTTTAAAGTTTTCTCTGTTGTCATATCCTATTCTACCTAATAGGTTGACCCTATTAAAGTCGTCAGACTCATTAGGTGAGGCTCCATCTGCAGCTTCGGCAGCACTTAGACCACCATTAGTTGCTTGATGGTTAAAACCTACTCCATAGGTCAAACCATTTTTTGCAGTACCTTGTAATTGAACACTATTAGTAAACTCATCGGGACCATTATTAGCTTGTTCTACGCTTTTATTAGTACCTATAAATGAGGCAACAGTTACACGCACACCAGTTACTGGCGACTTGCGCAGCTTGATATTAATTACAGCAGTACTAGCATTTGCACCATATAAAGTACTCGCAGCTCCTTTAAGTATTTCTATTTCCTCGATTTGATTAAGGTCTACTAATCTTATATCAAACTCATTACTGATGTTACTTGCATCACTGACTTGTGCACCATCAATTAAAAATGCGACCTGTCTAGTGCTACCACCACGTACAAAATATCCTAGATTCTGTCCAGCATTGCTGCGTGCGCCATTCATTTCAATACCAGCATATTGATTTAATAAGTCTGCTAGACTTGCTGCGCTTTGTGCTTCAATGTCTGCTCTGGTAATTTTGATAACAGGTTTACCGCTATCTTTTCTTGTTAATTCAAATTTAGAATCTGCACTAATAAGTACTTGATCCAGTTTAGTTGCAGTAGAATCCACTTGTGCAATTCCCGACACAGCAGCTACCATCATAGCGCTCATGGCAATGATTTTTTTGTTCATTTTAATGATTTTAAATACGGGAAAAGAGAAGAGAAATCATATCAAGCACGGTACTAATGGGTGATCATATAAGAAAGGATCAACCATTAAACTTACTTAAAAGACTCGCTACCTTTATCCCGAAGGTTAACAATTAGTTTGTGTAAGCTGGCAGGTCTCCTGACTTATTTATTTCTATCGCCTTCCCAAGTACAAGACTCAGTGACTTTTTGATAGAAATCTCTACGAGACATCTTATTAAAAGATGTAAACTTTACAGTTGCGGGAACAGTTCTAGATTTACACTAGATTCCCTTTTAATTCTCTAATCTTCATTTATCTCGCTTTCGCGAAAGCGTAATCCAACTAGAGAAACCAATTTTACAGGGCAAATGTATGCTAATAATAGTATTTTTGAGGCGCTATGAAGAACTTATATTTTCTGTTATTTTCCATATTCTTGATCACGTCGTGTAAAAACAGTGATACCTCAACAACAATAGAAAAGGTTAAAGCATCTAAACTTAAATATCCAGATGTAGAAATAAAATACGCTACTGGATTTAGTATTAATTCCACAGATACAGGATATTACATCACTATAAAAAACCCATGGCCAGAAGCAGATTTAGAATATTCTTTTAAATTAGAAAACGGTAATTCTACAAATCGCATACCAGAACCTGATGCACCTCAGATTATTAACATTCCTATTAAAGAAATAATTCTAAGCTCTACTACTCATATACCACCAGTCGTTTTAATTGATGAGCAATCTTCAATTATAGGATTTCCTGGTACTGATTACATCAGTGATAGCAGCGTTAGAGCACTTATCGATAAAGGTCGTATTGAAGAACTAGGACAAAATCAGACCATAAGCGTTGAAAAAGTATTAACCATGCAACCAGATCTAGTAATGGGATATGGAATTGATGGTGATAATCCTATCTATGAATCAATTCAAAAAGCTGGAATACCGGTTATATACAATGGTGACTGGATAGAGAAACATCCATTAGGTAAAGCAGAGTGGATTAAGCTTTTTGGTGTGTTATATGGTAAAGAAAAAGAAGCAGATCGTATTTTTAAAGAAATTGAGAAAGAATATCTTGAGACCAAAATACTTGCTCAAACCTTAGAATCACCTAGTGTCATCGCTGGTGCAACTTGGAAAGATACTTGGTATCTACCTTATGGAAACTCGTGGCAAGGTAAAATTATTGCAGATGCAAATGGTAATTACATCTATACAAATACCACTGGTACAGGTTCTTTATCGTATAATGTAGAACGTGTACTTACAGATGCGCAAAATGCTGACATATGGATAGCGCCTGGGCAGTATACCAGCTATAGAGCCATGGAGAAAGATAATAGCGCTTACAGCCAGTTTGATGCCTTTAAAAACAGACAGGTCTATACCTTTGCACTTAATGTAGGTGCACGTGGTGGTGTTACTTATTATGAAGAGGCTTCTATGAGACCAGATTTAGTATTAAAAGATCTGGTTAAAATACTGCATCCTAATAGTTTACCGCAACATCAACTCTACTTTTTTAAGCCGCTTAACGATTGAAAAATAAAGTCCTTTTTTTATTAATTATAGCTGTCATTGTACTATTTATAGCAGACATATGTCTGGGCACTGTGTTTATTAAACCACATAAAATTTGGGACGTATTGATAGGCGCAAATAATAGCGCATCAGAGAATTATATTATCACCCAAATGCGTTTACCACGTGCCGTAATGGCCATTTTAACTGGTGCTGGACTTGCGATTGCTGGGTTATTAATGCAAACACTATTTAGAAATCCGCTAGCAGGACCATTTGTACTGGGAATATCATCTGGTGCAGGATTAGGAGTTGCACTTGTTGTTATGGGCAGTGCTGTATTAGGGATAAGTGCTGTGTCAGGATTAGGGCTTGTTACGGCTAGTGTTATAGGTAGTATATTAGTAATGATGCTTATTATTCTCATGTCGTTGCGCATTAAAGATACTATGGGATTACTTATCGTTGGGTTAATGGTAGGAAGCTTAAGTAGCGCTATAGTTGGTATTTTATCATATTTCAGTTCTAGCGAGCAATTGAAACGTTATGTATTCTGGTCTTTGGGTAGTTTAGGTAATCTCGAATGGAGCGATATTTTAATCTTGACAGTTATTTTGTTGATTTCTAGCTTACTAGTTATTATCATATTAAAACCACTCAATGCGATGTTGTTAGGTGAGACCTACGCTCGCAGTTTGGGAATCAACATTAAATCTACTCGATGGATCATTATAATAATTACTAGTCTACTAGCTGGTAGCATAACCGCATTTGCAGGACCGATAGCATTTATAGGACTAGCGGTACCTCATCTAGCACGATTACTATTGCCTACGGTAAATCATAAAATATTAATTCCCACCGCTGCTTTATTAGGTGCTTCACTCCTATTAGCTTGTGATATTATATCACAATTACCTTTTTCAAATTACTCATTACCTATTAATGCTGTGACGTCATTACTAGGCGCGCCGTTAGTAATTTGGCTTATATTAAGAAAACGTAATCTACATTTTTAATGATCCGTTTAGAGCACTTACAGATAGGATATGGTCATTGTGTTATTGCACATAATGATAAAGAAATCGCTTGCGCGAAAGGTAAATTTATCACACTTATAGGTGCTAATGGAACTGGCAAATCTACTTTGTTACGAGCTATTTCTAACAACCAACATGTAATTAAAGGCACTGTTTATATTAATAACACTAACATAAATAATATTAGCGATTTAGATAAATCAAAATCTATTGCTGTTGTTCTTACGAATCGTGAGTTCAGTCAATTCTTAACTGTTGAAGAAATCTTATATTTAAGTCGTGCACCTTACACTAATTTTTTAGGAAAGCTTACACCATCAGATATCGCTTTTGTGGAAGAAATCATGACTGATTTTGAGATCTTAAAAATGAGGTCGCGTAGGCTATCAACGTTAAGTGATGGACAATTGCAACGCGTACTTATTGCAAGAGCTTTAGTTCAAGACACGCCTTATATTGTCATGGATGAGCCTACCAGTCATCTCGATGTACATCATAAAGCAGAAATATTACTAAAACTTAGAGATTATTGCCATCAACATCAAAAGTGTATCATATTCTCTAGTCACGAGTTAAGTATTGCTCTAGCATTAGCAGACGAAGTACTCGCCATAAATGATTTAAAGCTTACTCATCAAAGTAAAGCTGAATTCGTAGCAACAGGTATGCTCTCTAAAATGTTTCCATCACCATTATTAGATTTTAAAGATGGTAAACTTGGTTTGAGGTTTAAGCAAAGTAAATCTACAGAATTATAAATCCAATCAACTTAAACATAACAGCAAAAACTCTAAAAATCAGTCTAATGAAAAACTTATTTACGATATTTATTTTTACTCTATGTTTAATGAGCTGTGATAGCATTACCGGTGAAGAAATAGGCAGACTATCCATCAATGAAATAAGTACTGGTAACGATAACAAAATATTAAAAGAATTTACAGTAGACCTTAAAAAGGGTGATGAAATTGGTTTATGGTCCGATATGGATATAGAGTATAATGGTGAAGTTACTTTGACCTTTAAACTAACTATGTTTAAGAATCGTAAAAGGATCGCCACCATAGATATCGATCCTACTGATAAATACATTACCATAGGTGAAATGCAAAAAAGTATCAACGGTAAAACAGACTGGAGTTTTCTTGGAAAAAACACCTCTTTAACCATAGATGATGATGCTACTTATACATTTAAAGGAATTCTAGTAGCTACAGAAAATCCTACATTACGTATTAATCAAGCTGAAGTTGTTTTTAAAAGGAGTTAGCATAACATAGAGCTTAATTACCTTTTTATTATTATTCTATAGTTTTAAGGAACGATAAACAAATTAAGAATGATTTATAAAGGATTCAGATTCATCTTTACATTTTCAATACTTCTAGTAATCACAAGTTGCAACCCTAATAATTTTAAAGAAAAAGCAAATCAACAGTTTGGTGATCAGCATTTTAAAACAGCTATATCTCTTATAGAGTTACATAAGCTGCGAGAAGGTAGCTATCCACCATCTTTAGATAGTTTAAAATATATAGGTGATTGGGATAAAATAATATTTACTTCTGTAAAATATAAAAAGCTAGATAATGGTTATCAACTAGACTTAACCAATGGATGGATAGGTAAACCTAAAGAATTAAGCTATCCAGATGAATTCTGGAAAGGACTCGGATTAGTAAAATCTAATATGAAAAAGAAGTCGCAATAACAGCTTTTGATTGAACTACATTCCTTTCAATTTAGAATTTCATTAAATTAGATTCATGAATAGAGACAAAAAACCATTGTATCGAAAAGTAAACACACGTGCAAGAGGTGTTATTCACAATTTTGGAAGTGATTTTAAATATTCTAGAAATAAAAAGCGAGAAACTGTAGAACAGACCAAAGGTTCTATGCACGGTAAAAAAGAAAGAGGACTTGATTACACTCCTTTATTCAGATTTTTACTATCCAAGGTCGGAAAGAACTGGGATGACATATTTAGTGAGGCTAGTTCAAGACTAGATAAGACAGAACCTATATTTTGGATTGTGGCACTAGATGAAAATGAAAAAGAAGAATTTGTAAGAACTGGAGAATCTTCTTTTTTCTCTGGATTGTATGTTGATGTGGAAAATAATTTACAATTAACCAATCCAGAATTAATAGCCAAAGATATGGTCCCATACTGCAATTGCTGCACGCATACCTTAAATGGAAAAGTATTTGGAACAGAATAGAGCTTGTGAATTTGATTATAGGACTATTACAAATTTTAATTTTTGACTAACTATCACTCCAACAAAAGATTTAACTATGAAAGTAACCGCTGAAAAGAATGAGAAAGTAGCCCAAATGATTTTTGGGTCTGTTTATCCACACTACTTGAGTAGAATAGAAAAAAATGGAAGAACAAAAGCAGAATTAGATCAGGTAATAGAATGGCTCACTGGTTATGATGCAAATCGCGTTCAAACCTTGATTGATGAAAAAGCAACTTTTGAAACCTTTTATAATGAAGCAAATATGCATCCCAACGCTCATTTAATTAAAGGCGTTATTTGTGGATACCGTATTGAGGATATTGAAGATGATTTTTTAGTATATAGACAATGTAGATATTTAGACAAACTAGTAGATGAACTTGCCAAAGGTCGTAAAATGGAAAAAATCTTGCGTAAATAATTCTATCCATGCGCTTTAAAAATATCGTAAAAACTATATTGCTATGGTTACCTAGTATTCCCGTTATTATCTTCTTTGTGCAAAATGCATTTGAAAAGATAGTAAAGCACGATCAACTAGATAAAATAGGCACGAGCCCTACTCTACTAATCACAACGGGTTTAGTTTTACTAATAGCTATCGGGCTATTTCTATATCATAGAACGGTACTTTATGGAACACTCATTTTAAGTCTTTATATGACAGCTATTGTAGCAATACATATCCATAAGGGAAAAGGCTTTTATCTAACCATGTTGATTATTATTGGAACTTTAGTGGCTGGATGGTTAAGAAAAACCTATTTACCCATTAAGCCAGATTAACGATAATCCATGAGTCGTTACCTATTTTAAGCATTAAATTTGTAATGTAAATTAAATACTTCATGTCCATTAACAATCGTATTCTATTTGAAGATAATCACCTTATTGCTGTGAACAAGCAATCTGGTGATCTAGTACAAGGCGATAAAACAGGTGATGTCATTTTACCTGATATGATTAAAGAATACATTGCTGTAAAATATGATAAACCAGGAGCCGTCTTTCTAGGTGTTACACACCGACTGGACCGTCCAACTAGTGGTGTAGTAGTTTTTGCCCGAACCTCAAAGGCATTACCACGCATGAACAAGTTATTTGCAAATCACGAGACGCGCAAGACTTATTGGGCAGTAGTAGAAGGTACAACGCCCAAAAATCAAGATCGATTGATTCATCACTTAGTACGCAATACAAAGCAGAATAAAAGTTATGCTCATGACCACGCTGTACCTAATTCTAAAGAAGCCATTCTATCATATAAAGTTGTTCAAAAACTAGATCGATATACCTTATTAGAAATAGCGCTAGAAACTGGTAGACATCATCAAATTAGAGCTCAATTGAGTAAAATAGGTTGTGTGATTAAAGGTGATTTAAAATATGGTGCGAGGCGCAGTAATAAGGATGGTAGTATTCATTTACACGCTCGCCAGTTAGAATTTAATCATCCTGTAAAGAAAGAGCCTGTGAAGATAATTGCGCCTGTACCCGTTGGTGACGCAATATGGAAGGCCGTATCTGATTAGCTGTTAATATTTGATTAGTTCTAACATAAAATTGGCTAGACATATTACGCTTTGGTTCTATTTTAGTGATTAAATTGAATGAAATGAAATCACTAAAAATTGCTTTAGATTGGACTCCTAACGCAAATCATGTAGGCTTTTATGTGGCACAACAAATGGGTTTTTATAAAAATGCTGGTATCGATCTACAAATTATACATGCTGGAGAAGATCATTATAAAATCACACCTGCAAAAAAGGTAGAACTAGGATTAGTAGACTTTGCTTTGTGTCCGCTAGAAAGTGTCATGAGCTATCAGACTAAAGCAAGTCTTTTTTCACTTCAAGCGATAGGGACACTTTTTAAAGAAGATCTAAGTGCAGTGGTCTGTAAGTCAAATAGAGGAATTGAATCACCTAAACATCTTGATGGTAAATCATATGCAAGCTATAAGGCACGATATGAAGATGCTATCATAAAACAAATGATTATTAATGATGGTGGTTCTGGCTCTATCGAACTCCAATATCCTGATAAGTTAGGAATATGGAATACTATAGAAAATAATCAAGTAGACGCAACGTGGATCTTTATGAATTGGGAAGGTGTACAAGCTCAACAAAAAGGTCTAGATCTTAACGTTTTTAAATTAAAAGATTATCAGATACCTTATTCTTACTCGCCTGTAATTGTAGTAGATAGCAATAAAATAAAAGAAGAACAAACGATCTATTCAAGATTTCTTAAAGCCACTAAATTAGGCTTTTTATACGCTCAAAAAAATCCAGATCAAGCCGCAAAAATTTTAAAGCCACACTTACCAGAAGCAGATAAATCAATCGATTTGAATGAATGCATTAGGATTACATGCAACGCCATGGGTGATGAAAAAAATTGGGGAGTTATGGAACCTTTAAAAGTGCAAGAATTTTTAAAATGGTTACAAGAACATCACTTAGAAAATCATAACCTTAAGGCAGATTCTCTTTTTACAAATTCATTACTAATCCATCACTAATGACTGAGATTAATCAAATACACCATTTCCATCAGGTACAGCAAGAGTTTTTTAAATCACAACAAACTAAGGATGTTATATATCGCATTACCGCACTGCAAAAACTAAAGGCGGTTTTAAAGCACAAAGAACAAGAAATCTACGACGCGCTTGCTAATGATTTAGGTAAAAGTGAATTTGAAGCATTTATTACAGAATATCAAGTGATTACTGGCGAACTGGATAAGTATATCAAAAAGACCAAAAAATGGGCAAGTCCAAGAAAAGTGCGACCTTCATTGCTTAACTTTCCATCAAAAGCACGTCAATATCCCGAACCTTACGGCAATACTTTAATCATATCACCGTGGAATTACCCTTTTCAATTGGCACTAGCTCCTTTAATCGGTGCTGTAGCTGCTGGTAATACCGTAATTCTTAAACCTAGTGAATTTTCTACCGCTACATCCCAACTATTGCAAGATATTATCGATGAAGCTTTTATACCACAACATGTAAAAGTCATACAAGGTGATGCGGCCGTTGCCAAAGAGCTGACCAGTCTCAAATGGGATTATATATTCTTTACAGGTAGTCCACCAGTAGGGAAAGCTATTTATCAAGCCGCTGCAAAACATTTAACGCCTGTAACACTGGAATTAGGTGGTAAAAACCCGTGTGTCATACATGAAAGTGCATCGCTTAAAGTGGCTGCACGTAGAATAGTCTGGGGAAAATTTCTCAATGCTGGTCAGACCTGTATTGCACCAGATTACATATTGATTCATGAAAGTATGAAACGAGAATTTATTGAACATGTACAGACTGAAATAAATAATTTCTTTGGAGTAAACCCTAAAGAAAGTCCGGATTTTCCTAGAATTATAAGGAAACAACATTTTGAAAAACTAGTAGAAATGTTAGATGATCAACAGATTCTTATCGGTGGTGATCATGATATAAATTCTTTGTTCATAGCTCCTACTTTATTAGATGAACCATCGAGAGAAAGTACCGTGATGCAACAAGAAATTTTTGGTCCTATACTTCCGATAATAAGTTATAAGAATCAAGGTGATATCATTCAGTGGATTGACTCTTATGAAAAATCATTGGGTGCATATATATTTAGTAATAACACTAGGTTTGAGCAATGGTTCATTCAGCGATTTTCATATGGTGGTGGCGTTATAAATGACAGTATTGTACAGTTTGTGAATGAGCGATTACCCTTTGGCGGCGTAGGAAATAGTGGTATTGGTAATTATCATGGTAAAAAGACTTTTGAAACTTTTTCACATATAAAAAGTATAGTACATCGTGGCACCTGGTTAGATATTCCTGTAAAGTATGCCCCATACGATGGTAAATTAAACATCATAAAAAAAGCATTGCGATGGCTCTAACCTTCATAAAATTCTCATAATGAATCCTTAAGATGTTGTTATTACGCTTTCGCGAAAGCGAGATTGCTCTTATCTTTAAAATAAAAAATGATTAGAGAAGGTAGTAATGTATCATGGAAATGGGGAAATGGGACAGCAGAAGGAAAAGTAAAAGAAACTTATACAGAGTCTGTTACCAAAACAATCAGTGGTAATGAAGTCACCCGTAATGGTGAAAGTGGTAATAAAGCACTCTATATTGAACAAGATGATGGAGATATGGTGTTAAAGTTAGAAAGTGAAGTTAAAAAAGCCTAGTTATAAAGTTTTATGATTAACTTTATAAGGAATTTTTATATCATGTTTTACAGTACAACATCTACAGACTTACAATTTCTCTTAATGTCATCTACAGACTGGATGACCCTATTAGTCATTAGTAGTGTCATAGCGCTGGGGACATTTGTGGTTTATAGACTTTATGACGAGGATGCTGACAAGGCTAAAAAATCGGTTATGATTAAAATAGATCGCAATGGGAAACATAGATATGAGATTAAGGAAAATCTAGATAACGGTAAGGTCTACTTCTGGATGAAGGTGATTTTTTTTATTATCGCTTTAGGTTTACTTTTTATCCCTATTCATAGTTGGTTTTATAAATCATAATACATCATGGCACAATTAATACGTATATATGAGGACAATCCTAGTCCCAAGGAGTTACAGCGTATCGCAAAAGCTATGAAAGATGGCGCTCTAATTATTTATCCTACAGATACCGTTTATGGTCTAGGTTGTGACATTAATCATAAAGGAGCATTAGAAAAAGTAGCTAAGATTAGAGGTGTAAAACTTGAAAAAGCAAATTTTTCTTTCATTTGTGAGAGCTTAAGTGATTTAAGTGAATACGTAAGTCAAATTGACACGGCTACTTTTAAAATTCTAAAACGTAATTTACCAGGTCCGTATACTTTTATTTTACCGGGTAATAATAATCTTCCTTCGGTATTTAAAAAAAAGAAAACAGTTGGTATACGTGTACCAGATAATTCTATAGCTATAGGATTAGTTCAGGCACTGGGCAATCCTATTATTTCTACTTCTATAAAAGATGATGATGAAGTTATAGAATATACTACAGATCCTAGTCTTATTGTTGAGAAGTGGGATCATCTGGTGGATTATGTCATAGACGGTGGTTATGGTGATAATGTTGCTTCTACAGTGATAGATTTAACAGGTAATGAACCAGTATTGATTAGAGAAGGAAAAGGTAGTGTAGAGTTATAGTCATGCGTGTAGAGCGATTAGTTTCTTATTTACTCTTTGGTATCGTTGCTATTCTAGTAATTACAGCTTTTTACAATCCCATTGAAACTATACAATACGTAGAAACAGATACTTATTTTAAGGATGCGCATCGTGAGGCTTTATTAATATATGCTGCGTTTATTTCTATACCAGGTTTTATGTTTCTTTTGTGGTCTGATAAAAACAACTCCTTTATTGCATACCTATGCTGGTTGATGCTGGCATCAGCAATTATTATTTGTGCTTCCATTTTATATCTTACTTATTTTGTAAACCCATATGATATGGGATTTGATGATTATACAACATATAGCTGGTACATTGCCTATGCTCTCATTGCGCTTATTATTCTCAATATCATCTATTTAGTTGCTAAGCTTTTTAAAGTAGGCAAGGATTAATTCAATTTATATTTATCGATTTTGAAGACTTATTGCACACAAAACACCCATCGAGGTATATCTTTTATATTCTTATTATTTGCTTCAATTAGTACAAGCTATCTTATCTTTAATCATGGATTAGATTTGTTAAACATAAACATAGGCGACACTTATTATGTTTATGCACAGTATCAATATATTACTCTAATTAATGTGTTTCTAATTGTTATGGGTTTGTCTACCTTATGGATTTCATACGGTAAGAATAGGAAAGTCCTTTGGCTACTTGTCATTAATATTTTCTTTGTAACGTTATTTCTTATCATGAATATTCTATTGCAAATGGATATAGTTACAGAGCAACCATTTGATATAAACACCTATGATCCAAAGGCTATTGATTATGTAAGTCGTTATCGATTTTCACTCATCATTCAAGCTCCTATCATTCTGATAACAGCCCTATTATATCTTCTTATTAATCTAATTTCTAAATTGAAACAGGTATTAATAAAGTCATAATTCACATTAAATTAGATTCTACTTTTATCTAGTTTTTTATCTTTAATAAAAAATAATTTTATGCCCTATTTAGAAAAAACGACTGCACAACACGATGCAGATGTTAGTATATATTTTGAAGATCAAGGAGAAGGACAACCTATCATTCTTATTCATGGATGGCCATTAAGTGGTGCTATGTGGGAATATCAAGTACCTACGTTAATAGAAAACGGATATCGAGTGATTACTTATGATAGACGTGGTTTTGGTAAGTCATCACGTCCTTGGAACGGTTACGATTATCATACCATGGCTGAGGATTTAAATGATCTCATTGAGCAACTAGAAATTGAAGATGTGATTTTAGTCGGGTTCTCCATGGGTGGTGGCGAGTTAGCTCAATATGTAGATACATTTGGAACTAGTAAAATAGACAAACTAGTCTTTATGAGTTCAATTGCACCATATTTATTAAAAACAGATGATAATCCTAGCGGTGCTCCAGATGACGTATTTAAAGGAATGGAAAATGGCATTAAAAATGACCGTGCCGGTTTCTTAAAAGGCTTTGGTTCTGGATTTGTAAATTATGAGGAAAACAAAGAACGTATTTCTCAAGCACAGTTAGATTATAACTTTCAAATTGCATTAGATGCAAGTCCTAAAGGGACATTAGATTGTATCAATGCTTTTGGTCGCACAGATTTAAGAGATGCGCTTAAAAAAATTGATGTCCCTACTCTATTCATTCATGGTGATACTGATAATATTGTACCTATTGAACCTAGTTCAAAACAAGGTCATTCTATTGTAAAAGATTCTAAGTTAGAAATTATAAAGGATGCTCCACATGGCCTGTATGTGACACATAAAGATGAAGTGAACAAAATTCTATTGGATTTTATTAAATAAAATTATATCCATTTGATATTAAAAAGGATTGAGCATATTCTATTATGATCAATCCTTTTTTTATAAATAACCTTATTAATCATTAGGACCATGTGTTTTAATAGTAGAAATGTCATACTATTTCTTTATTTTTCATGCTAGAAAAAACAGGTATGAAAAATATAAATCAAATTTTTGACAATAATAAAGAATGGATCAAGTCTAAACTTGCAACAGATAGCACTTACTTTGATAAGTTAGCATCTGGTCAAGATCCTGAAATATTATATATAGGTTGTTCTGACAGTCGTGCTACTGCAGAAGAAATAATGGGACTAGGTCCAGGAGATGTATTTGTACACAGAAACATCGCAAACATGGCATCTAATCTAGATCTTACGGCGATGGGTGTTATTAACTATGCCGTTGAGCACCTTAAAGTTGATCATGTAGTTGTATGTGGTCACTACGGTTGTGGTGGTGTAAAAGCTGCTATGCAATCTCAAGATTTAGGAATCTTAAATCCATATTTGAGAAACATACGTGACGTATATAGAATGCATAAAGATGAATTAAATGCCATTACCGATGAGGATTTACGTTATAGACGTCTTGTAGAATTAAATGTACAAGAACAATGCATCAACGTCCTTAAAACTAGTGATGTTCAAATCGCATTTAAACGTCGTGGTATCACTGTACATGGTTGGGTTTTTGATCTTGCCACCGGTGAACTTATTGATCTTAAAATTGATTTTGCTAAGATTCTAGAAGACATTATGGAAATCTATCATTTAGACTAAAACGATAGACCATATCATTAAATATTTATATTATCACGCTTCCGCGAAAGCGTAATTAAACAACACATATATTACTAAAAGCGTTTCCTTGTATAACGATCACGGCGCTTATTTTTAGTAGTATATGTGTTTTATTTTTCTTGTATGAAATTATTTGCTCCTGCAATGACACTAAGTTTATTGCTCCTATTATCTAATACTGTAAACGCTCAAAAAGACAAACCTACCGCACAAGAGGTGTCCAAAGCTAAAACGCTTAAAGAAAAATATGAAGATGAAGATGTCGTTATATCTGACAAAAAGACTGAAATCACATTTTCTCGCAACAGTAGAACTAATAAAGTAGAAGTTAGAGAAGAGATTACAACTACTTTTTTTTCAATAGCTTCTAGAGCAGACATAGGCTACAGTACAGGTTATGATAATGAATCATCTATAGAAACATTAAACCTTACTGATAAAAGAAATAAGAGAATTGCATGGAATATCAACGATGAGGCCTACTCTACTCAGTCTATTTTCCATAACGATTACCGTGTCAAATATGCAAAACTCACCTTTCCACTACAAGGCTATCTAAGAACCGTTAAAGAGGTTAAAGAATATAAGGATATAAAATACTTTACTACAGACTATTTTGTAGAACCTTATAGAGTTATCAAAGGAACGATGTCGATCACCATACCAGAGTGGTTAGAAATGGAGATTAAAGAATACCATTTCGGTAATAACGACATCAAAAGATTATCAAAAAAAGTCGGCGCAGATACACAGGTGACTTTTAAAATTAATAATCTCTCACCTATGAAAAGTGAATACCGCATGCCTGGTAACTCTTACATATATCCACATGTTCTTTATTTGACACAGTCCTTTAAAGATAGTAAAGGTGCAGAGATAACGTTGTTTAAAGAAACACAAGACTTATATAATTGGTATTCATCTTTAGTTAATGATGTAGATATACAAACAACTGATATAGCCGTTAAAGTAAATGAACTTACTGCAGGTCTTACTACCGACGATGAAAAAGTAAAAGCTATCTATTATTGGGTACAAGATAATATTAAGTACATCGCCTTTGAAGATGGTATCGCAGGATTTAAACCAGACAGTCCACAAAATGTTTTTAGTAAAAAATATGGAGATTGTAAAGGAATGGCAATACTGTTGAAAACAATGCTGATAGAAGCTGGCTATGATGCTCGATTAGTATGGATAGGTACAGATCATATATCTTATGATTACTCAACGCCATCACTTAGTGTAGATAATCATATGATTACCGCAATTATGGTAGATGGCAAACCTATTTTCATTGATGGTACTGAGAAATTCAATTCTTATGGCACATTTGCTACTAGAATTCAAGGCAAACAAGCCTTAATAGAAAACGGAGATTCCTTTTTACTTAAAAAAGTACCACAGGCTACTCCAGAGTTTAATAAAGAAATATATCAAGGTACTTTCAAGATTAATGGAAATGATCTAGTGGGAATTATGAATAAAGAGCTTACTGGTGAGCAAGCAAGTAGTTTCCTTTATGGCTTTACAGGTATGGAGCAAGATAAACGTCAAGAAGTCATGCTAAAAGTTCTAACTGATGGTAACGATAATGCTACGGTAGAAAATGTAAGTGCGTTCGACCCAACAGATAGAGATGCTATTCTTAAACTCAATTATGACATGAAAGTATCTAATGCTGTAAGTAGCTTTGATGACAATCTATATCTTGAACTAGATCCGGTACGTTATCTAGCAAACTGGACCATGGATGAAGACCGTCAGAACTCTTATAAAATGAATAATACCCGAGTTGAACAAAAGAATATCTCGCTAGAACTACCGGCAGGATATACAGTAGAAACTCTTCCTGATGCCATATCAATTGATAATCAATTTCTTAAAGTTGAAGCTCATTACACGCTAGACGGTAACCAAATTAATTATAACTCTCAAATTAAAATAAAAACTCGATTGATTGAAAAAAATCAATTTGATACATGGAACACAGCTATAGAACAAATCAAAAATTTCTATGACGAGCAAATCGTGTTGAAAAAAGCTTAATTACCCAACTAACCAAAGTAATATACTACTAGTACTATGAGATTAATTTTATTAACGATTACCACCTTGTGCTTTACGATCATTGCGCAAGGGCAAAGCAAACTAGAAAAAGAACTACAAGAAAAATTTTGGAATCAAACAGGTTCTCAAATAACCGCCATGGAGATTCCTGTAAAATGGAATGAAGAAAGTGCTGTTATTCTTAAAGATCATCGATATATACAATATATCAATAGTGGAAAAGTAGTTTACTTCAAATCAAATAAACATCAATTAATTAAAATACAAGATCAAGCTTCTCTTGAAGGTTTTTCGGAAATTTCACTGAATAAGGATTCTAAGATTTCTTTTGGATGGACGACAACATCTCGCAAAGAAACCACCATAGGAATACGCATTATTAAAAGTGATGGAACGGTAAGTGTCGTTAATGTAGAAAAGGAAGAAGTTGAAGAAGATGATAAGCGTAAAATAGCAATCCCTAATTTAGAGATAGGTGATATAATCGATATATATATCCAGACTGATCGTAAGGAAAGAGATTTTGATGGATTAGATATTTATCCAGCAGTAGAAACTACCATTAAAGACAACTACCCTATTCTAGACTATCGTATTGCTGTAGAAGTAGAAAATGATTTCTTCTTAAACATGAATACCTATAATGGCGCACCAGCAGTAAAAGAAGAAGAAACAGAACGTAGCGCTACAAAGATGTATGTTGTTGAAGCTCAAAACGTAGATAAATTAGAAACTAATAGATGGTATTTTCCTCTAGTAGAAGAGCCTTCTGTAAAATTACAAGTAGCTTTTGCTAGAAAAAGGTCTAATGAATATGCTGCACAAATCTTTAAAGGCGAAGACGGCGAGCGCAAGGCAACAGTCGACAAAGCAGATGTTCTAGATTATTTTGATCGTAAATTTAATCGAGCTTATAGCTATAGTGCAAAAGAAGTGATCGCTTATATCAAAAAAGGTAAGTTCAAAACCAAGGCTGATAAATTAAAAGCTGGTCTAGATTATATAAGATTCAATAGATACACCAGATTTTTTGAACCTATTTTTGCTTATCAAGCAGATATTGTTGCAGGAACACCACGTACAAAATGTTATAATTTATACTTCGGAATCTATGAAAATGATGCACAGGTAGTAAATGATTTAAGAGCTATTAGTGAAGAATTTGATATTGATTATGACATAGTTCTAGTTCAACCACGATATGATGGTGAATTAGATGATTTGCTGATTAAATCAAATGCGCGTGTTGGTCTTAAATTCAATACACAACCAGAATTATTTTTCTTTGACTTTAGTGAAAATATGACTTTAGAGCGTTTTCCAGAACAATTAGAAGGTGCAGAAGCGTATATAGGATCCGTAGTGAAAAAGAAGAAAATATCTTCGGTCACACGAACAACACTTAGATCTTCAGCAGCAAATGAGAATGTCTATCAGGAAAAAATAAATCTATCATTGAGCGATGATAATAAAGGTTTTAAAATGGATAGAGAACTGTCTGCGACTGGACACTTTGAAAGAGAATATATTTTTTCATGGATTCACTGGACAGACTTTTTAAAAGAAGATTATAGTATATATAAAGATCAAGAGCATTTCTATGAATGTGGTAGTAAAAAAGAATTATTAAGATATGCAGAGCAGTTCACAGCGTTAGAAGACAAGAAAATCGAAGAATTTAGAGAGCGTAGAGAAAAATCAACAGATCGCGAATGGGATGCTGCAACAGTTAAGGACTACACCTCTACCGTTATAGAAACTGGTAGATATGGTGACAACTCACCATTAATTGTAAAAGAGACCATGACACTTAAAGATGGTTATATTAAAAAAGCAGGTAAAAACCTTATCATCGAGATTGGTAAATTTATAGGCGGACAAGTTGAACTTGAGAAAAAAGAAAGAGAACGTACGGTAGATGTCTATCTAGATCATGCTAAAACATACATCTATGAAATAAACCTTGAGATTCCGGCAGGTTATACGGTCAAAGGTATGGATGCCTTAAATAATTCTGTAGATAATGCAACTGGTAATTTTATTACTACCGCAGTTATCGATGGTAATGTGCTTAAGGTAAAGACTATTAAAACTTATAAGAGCAATTACCTTAAAAGTGAACAATGGAATGATATGGCACTGTGGCTAGATGCCGCATTTGCTTTTAATCAAGCAAAAGTCCTTTTGGAAAAACAATAAATTAAGAATTGCTTATAAATTAAAGCGCTCTAGAGATTTTTCTAGAGCGTTTATTTTTTGCTCCATTTTATTAAAGAAAATGGAACGCTCTTTTAAAGAGCTGTCTTTTATCGAGGTAGATTGTCGTATCTGATGTTTAAAGAAATCATTCATTCTATTAAGTATATTACTACCGCTAAATCTGATGTAACCCAACATAGTCATCGTAACAAAGCCTGCAACAGGAATGCCTTTTTTACGTACTACCGCATTATTACTCATTAACAAAAGTTCATGATAATAGATACTGTAAGATTCTTGTAATAAGTCTGCTGACGCATTTTTTAGTAATTCTCTTAAATCATTGCATAACACCTTAGCCGTATCGTGATCAATATAACCAGCCTCATGATAAAAGTGTATTTGCTGCAAACTACTCGATATCGTGGTGTCATTCCATATTTCAACTCTTTTGAATTGCTCAAATAACGATTTATTTATTTTTATTTGTTCCTTAATAGATAGCGGTAAGTGAAAATCTGCAAAACGCTTGCCTTCCATGGTGTCATCTAGCAAGTGCAACCAGACATATATTTTAAATCGACCTAACAAAGAATCATTAAAATGATGAAAAACAGGTATATCCTTGGCACTATAAATCCACTCGACATCTTCTTTACCAGCTGCTTTTAAATTAGTTTCCATATCCTTAAAATACTTTTCAAGGCTTTCTATAGAATTAATAGTATCAGTAGCAGTTCCTAAAGCTGTCAAATCTTGTTGAGAGGTCATGATCTGATCTAGCGAAAATTGACCAACTTTTGCCAGCTTCATAGATTCTTCTATATCCAACTTAGCTTTACCTTGTATACGGCGATAAGCAGCATCATAGCTTATTTCTAACACATCTGCTAGATGTTGAATAACAGATTTGGTCTTGGGTACGCTTTCGCGAAAGCGTTCTATAATCATCTCTTGAACTAGCATCATATTTGCGATTTTCACAAATTAAAGATAACACAATCTCGCTATTCACGATTAGAATGGTGAAAATGAATATAAATTTGAGTAAAAGAAACCAAGATGAAAACGAAACGATTTAATAATCCCGAGGTAGAATCTTATATAAAAGATACCTTAAGACAACTCAAATACTTAAGGTCTAGATGGTGCTTTACTCAGCAGACAAAGAATCTAGGTAAAGGTAAAAATCATCTTTAAATTTTAAGTAAGAATCACCTGTTGCCTTACCATTAAATCCTGTATGGATACGTCTCACCTTTCCATTTTTATCGATATAAATTGTAGTAGGATATGATAGTACATGATTTAGCATTGGTAATTTCTCTTGTGCTACTTTCTTATCTATATTACCATATTGTGCTAGCAATACAGGATAAGGAATTTCTAATTGCTTTTTCATGCGCTCTATAGATTGAAATGCTTTTTCTTCTGTACGAGCATATTCAAAAGCGAGACCTATGATTTGTACATCGGTATCTGGATTTGCCTTTAAATAGTCAACATAAAATTGAGTTTCTTCCATACAATTAGGACACCAAGATCCTAATAATTGTACAAGTACTACCTTATTATCATATTGAGAGTCACTTAAAGAAATACTTATACCATCTGAATCTTTAAAACTGAAGTCTAATTGTTCATAGCCTTCTTTAAGAAAGGTCAACTCCTTAGCGTCTGGTAATTCATAAGTATTATTAAGTTGTGCTGTAAAAGGCTCTTGCCAGTGATTGCCACTGTAAAAAACACCATTCAAGGTTGAGTCTGTTACCGTTGCTTCTAATAAGAAAGCATGTGCACCATCAAAAGTCGAGAGCTTTAATTGATCACCTTCTATCGCGCCATCTAGGTAACGATAATCACCTGTGGTTGTTCTAAATGTTCCGGTCACATGCTGGCCATGCTGATTAAAAATACCTAAAGCAATATATCGATCCTCATCACTATCAGGACTGAAAACGGTTTCCCATTTACCAGTAATATTTGTAGTAGGCTCTTTTGTTCCTACTTGAAATCTATGTTGATCACCGTATTGCATAGTAAATGGCACTACTCTATCTAGACTAGGTTTTATAAAATCTCCTTTAATGATAATCTCATCTACAAAAACACCTTTAAATATTCCCTCAAAAATGGGTGGTTGAAATGTTATAGAATCACCTTTAATAGAGATATCTTCCACCTTAATACGTTCTTTATCGTTAATAAGAATGATCTGTGATTCTTCTGTGACCTCTATTAATACAGGTAGTTCTTTTGCATTACCTAGATCAAGTGTCAATCGCCACGAACCCGATTTTAATTCTTTTGTTACATTAGACTGACAACCAGCTACTAAAATAAAAAGTAATAAATATAAATTTTTCATGTGCAATGTTACCTCTTAATTATCACAGAAACTTCATCTATATAAATTCTAACATTACTTTATAATTCTGCATTTTTGCAAGATGCACAGACATTTTTTGATTTATAAACCTTATCGCATGTTGAGTCAATTTATGACTAATGATAAACATCAAAAAAACAAAAGGTTTTTAGGTGAACTCTATGATTTTCCTGAAAATGCAATGGCTGTAGGAAGACTAGATGAACAATCTGAAGGTCTATTAATAATTACAACAGATGGTCAATTAAGTCATCATATCAATAAATCTGGTAAAGTAGATAAAGAATATGCTGCTTTAGTAGATGGTTTAATAACTGATAAGGCTATCACACAATTGCAAAATGGTGTTACCATTAGTATCAATGGTTCAACCTATGATACAAAGCCATGTCAGGTACAAAAACCACATCAGACTCCAGATTTACCAGAGACGAAGCAAAAAATAAGAGATGAACGCCATGGCCCAACATCATGGGTAAATGTGACCTTGAGTGAAGGCAAATTTAGACAAGTGCGAAAGATGACAGGCGTTGTAGGCTTTCCTACTTTAAGACTTGCTCGAGTAAGAATCGGGCCGTATAATATTGATTCATTAAAAAATCAAGAGGTTATTGAAATATCTGATCAAGAGATTAGATCGCTACTCTTTTATGACTATTAATAGAGATTTTACTCCTGGGTTTATCCATGCTAGTTTTTGGTCAAGAATGTTACCTTCTTCATCTCTAACAGTAATACCTGAAGTATTAGGAGCATAATGCCCATGATTCAATGCCTCAATTTCAATTTTATTGAAACCAGGTTTTAAATAAACATAAAAACCTTGAATTGCATTGGTTAAATGCATATCTGTAACCAAAATTTCATCGTTAAGCCATATACGAACACGATCACCATCTTGCGCACCTGGATCCCAAATTTCCATTGATAAAACTTCTACACCAGTTCTAAGCTCACCTAAAAAGGTATCATTGATAAAATTAACTGGTGGCACATCTTTTTTAAATTTTTGACCTTGAAAACGTACACCTGGATCAAGTAGATCTGTTTTTTGAGTAAGGTCTATGGTAGGCGTTTCAATAGGTCTTACATACTTCTTCTCTTCTGTACTATTAGGAAATAACATAGAACCACTAGTATTAGTTCCAGAAGGTACTGGTTCGATGGTACGTGGTGTGGTAGTTGGGATTTCTTGCGCAGTTGTAAATGCACTAGTAAGTACGATAAGAAATATAAAAAACTTGTTCATGATTTAAAGCTAGCAAAAGTTTTGCCTAAAACGTTGAATTTTAGACATAATTATGACTTAAGTAATATAAAAAGGTTTAATCACGCTTTCGCGAAAGCGTAATTAAACCCATTATATAGAAAATGAAGTTATGCTAGACGTTCAATCTTAGCACCTATTTTTTTCAATCGGGTATCAATATTTTGATATCCGCGATCAATTTGTTCAATGTTATGTATGGTGCTAGTACCTTTTGCACTTAAAGCTGCAATTAGCAATGAGATACCTGCACGTATGTCTGGAGAAGTCATGGTAGTCGCTTTTAAACTAGACTGAAAATCATGTCCTATAACACTAGCTCTATGTGGATCACAAAGAATGATTTTTGCACCCATGTCTATCAATTTATCGACAAAGAATAAGCGACTTTCAAACATTTTTTGATGAATCAATACACTACCTCTAGCCTGTGTTGCCACAACTAAAATAATACTCAAAAGATCTGGCGTAAATCCAGGCCATGGTGCATCAGATATAGTGAGAATAGAACCGTCGATATAATTTTGAATTTCATAACCATCTGTATGAGCTGGAATAAAAATATCATCACCTTTACGTTCTATCGTAATTCCTAATTTTCTAAATGTATCTGGAATAATACCTAATTCATCATAAGCAACGTTCTTAATGGTGACTTCACTTTTAGTCATTGCAGCAAGTCCTATCCAGCTACCTATTTCTATCATATCTGGAAGTATGGTATGTGTCGTACCACCTAATTTTTTAACACCATTAATAGTTAACATATTAGAACCAATTCCTTTAATATCAGCACCCATACGTACTAACATTTTACAAAGCTGCTGTAAATATGGTTCACACGCTGCGTTGTAAATGGTCGTTTCACCAGTAGCCATTACAGCTGCCATAACGATGTTAGCCGTTCCGGTAACAGATGCTTCATCCAGCAACATATAGGTTCCATGAAGCTCATCTGCCTCTACTCCATAGAAATATTCTTCTTTGTTATATCTAAATTTTGCTCCTAGTTTAATAAATCCTTCAAAGTGCGTGTCTAGTCTTCTACGACCTATTTTATCACCACCTGGACGTGGAATATAACCTTTACCAAAACGTGCTAATAAAGGTCCTACTAACATAATTGAACCTCTTAATCCACGACCTTGCACTTTATACTCTTCAGATTGCAGGAAATCTAAATCGACTTGATCTGCTTGAAAGGTATATGATTCAGGTCCATTTTTAGTAACCTTAACGCCTAAGTTATTTAAGAGAGCAATCAATTTATTAACGTCTATAATATCTGGAACGTTATTGATGCGTACTGGTTCATCAGTTAATAAAACGGCACACAATATTTGTAACGCCTCGTTTTTTGCTCCTTGTGGTTGAATATCACCCTTTAATTGGTGTCCACCTTCTATAATGAATGTTCCCATTTTTGTATCTTATTAATATTTTAAAAATACGAGTATAGTGACGGCTTGAAAAGCTTTCTAGCGATAACTATTCATATTTAATTAACAATGCTATTAACTAAAAAAAGCAGCCCATGGGCTGCTTTTTTTTTGATTACATTATAATTATCTAGATCGTTTATGATTGCGATTATTAGATTTATAATTACGTTTATTATTACGTCGTGGTGGATTAGTACTATGATCTCTACGACCTACTGTTTTGTGTATTAAGGATTTTGAATCTAGAAGATCTTCTTCTTTTGCAGCTAGATTGATCTGGCCGTTACTCATTTCAAATAGATGCTTAAAAATCACATTATCATCAACCGAATCCTTATTCCAATTAAGGAAGGATTTTTTCATGTGATTTGCGATAATAAAAGTAAGTGCTTCACGCTTTTCACCTTTTTCCCAGCTCAACGCTACATCAATCATGTTTTGAATATTATTCCCATAAAAACGATATTTAGGTCGTTTTTGAGGATAAGGCATGCGCTCTGGTGAAGCTGCTAATTGCTCTGGATCTGGTAATGGATATGGAGAATCTGCATCTAAATCAAAATCTGCTATGACAAATAATTGATCCCAAAGCTTGTGCTGGAAATCTGCTACGTCACGTAAATGAGGATTAAGGTTACCCATAACGCCTACAATTGCTGTAGCCATGCGGTTGCGTTCTTCCTTAGTTTCTAAAGCTTTGCAATGCTCAACTAATTTTTGAATATGTCTCCCATATTCAGGTATATTGAGGTGATTACGCTCTGTATTGTATTCTAATGATGGTACCAAAATGATTTTTTAATTACTTGTGAAGAGCTGCAAAATAAACAATTTACAGCAATTATATGATATATTATTTATAAAGAAATAACACCATCTATTTCTCCTACTTCTTTATATTTTTCAATTACAGCATCAGGAGATTTCATGGTTACTTTAATTGAAATACTGGTATAAGTTCCTTTACTTGAAACCTTATTGTCTATAATTGCTCCTAGCCCATCAAATATATTTGAAATTTTATCTAGCTTCTCTGGTAAAGAAGGTACAATAAATTTATACATATATTTTGCAGGCCAGACACTAGTTTCAGCTAGTTGATCTTTAAGGTTTTTGTAAAACGAGTCAGAATTATTTTTGTCCATAATATAAATATCTACAAATATAAGTCAACATATAACGCTGCACTAAAATTGAATTTAGTTATTTTGTACCTGTTATGACAGATTGTAAAAGAATATTACTAATAGGTGGACCAGGATCTGGTAAAACCACCCTAGTGAACTATATAGAATCCCATGGTTTCATCGTACATCACGAAATATCTAGACAGGTAACTCTAGAAGCTCAAGAAAAAGGAATAGAACAGTTGTTTTTAACTGATCCGTTAGCTTTTAGTAATAGTTTATTGGCTGGCAGAATTAACCAATTTAAAAATGCAACTTCAGGAATTAATTACTATGACCGTGGCATACCAGATGTACCTGCATATCATGTATTTACCGGCGATCCTATACCAGATAATTACATAACTGCCTGCAAGGAATATCAGTATGATGTTGTTTTTCATTTACCGCCATGGAAAGAAATTTATGAATCTGATAATGAACGTTATGAGACCTTTGAGCAAGCACAACAAATCAGTAATATTTTAGTAGATTATTATAAAAAGTTTAATTATAAACCTATCGATGTGCCTCAAGGCACCATAGAACAACGTTTTCAATTTATACAAGATCAACTTAACTCTTGAATCTAGAAGCAAAGAACATATTAAAAAACACCTTTGGTTTTGATCAATTTAGGCCACAGCAAGAAGAGATTATAAATGCCGTTATTGAAGGTAATGATGTCATGGCTCTCTTACCTACTGGTGGTGGAAAATCTCTATGTTATCAAATTCCAGGATTAGTACGCACTGGAATTTGTATTGTAATTTCTCCATTAGTAGCATTAATTAAAGATCAGGTAAATGCCCTTAAACAAAAAGGAATAAAAGCTACTGGTATCACTGGTGGCATAAGTTATAAAGACCTCGATGATATTCTAGATAATTGTATTTATGGACAATATCAATTTCTATATTTAAGCCCAGAACGATTGCAACAAAGTCTCGTGCAAGAACGTATATCTAAAATGCGAGTTTCTTTAATCGCAGTAGATGAAGCTCACTGTGTAAGTCAGTGGGGTCATGACTTCAGACCTGCCTACAGAGACATTAACTTATTACGTACCATTCATAAAGAAATCCCTATAATAGCAGTTACAGCAACGGCTACAGAATCGGTGCAACTCGATATTATCGATAACCTAGAATTAAAAAGTGCTCAAGTATTTAAAAACAGTTATTTGAGGCCCAATATATCTTATCAAATAAATAATACTACAGATAAAAACGACTCTTACATCAATTTTTACAAAAAGTATGTAGGTAGTTCGGTTACTTATGTACGTAGTAGAAAAAATGCCATTACCTACTCTAGATTACTTACCACGAATGGTATTTCTTCTGGTTTTTTTCATGGAGGATTGCCTAATAAGGTAAAAGTCGATACCGCGCAACGATGGATGAAGAATGAAACCCAAGTCATAGTTGCTACTAACGCTTTTGGGATGGGAATAGATAAACCAGATGTGCGTACAGTCACTCATCTACAACTACCAGACAGTATAGAAAGTTATTATCAGGAAACTGGTCGTGCAGGACGCGATGGTAAAGAAAGTATAGCACAGTTCTTTTATAATATTAATGATATTAATCACGCTCAAAATCAATTCATCAAATCTCTACCTACTGTAGAAAATATCAAATTTGTTTATCGCAAACTCAATAATTACCTGCGTATTGCGATCCATGAAGGGGAAAATACGACTCATCAATTAAGCTTCTCAGACTTTGCAAGCACCTACTCTATTAATGGAATGATGTGTTATAATGCACTTTTGACGTTAGACCGTTTTAGTGTGATTAGTTTATCACAAAGTTACCATAGAAGGTCTAATATACGCTTTCGCGAAAGCGGGAAAAATATCATTGATTTTCTAGGAAATCAAAAAGATATGAATGCCATTGTTCAAGCTATTTTGAGGACATACGGTAGCAGTACTTATCAAGATTTAGAAATCAACACCTCAATAATCGCGTTACGTAGTAACACGAGCGAGCAAAAAGTGATTGAAACACTACAGAAACTTGAAGAACGAGAACTGATAGAGGCTAATATTATTGATGCAGATACCCAAATTAACTTCTTAGAACCACGTGATGACGATCGCACTATCAACAGATTTTCTAAAGAACTTACTAAACAGAATAAAATAAAAAAACAAAAGTTAGAGCAAATGTTCTACTTAGTTACTCAAAAACAAAAATGTATTAATGTTCTTATCCTGAGATACTTTGGCGAGAAATCCCAACCTTGTGGTAAGTGCTCTGTTTGTATCGGTAAAGTGCCTCAAATTCTGGTACTAGATAAAATTAAAGATCTGCTAATTAATAAGGATTTAAATAGCGGCGATATCGCATCTTTGCTACCACAAATAGATAAAAATAATTTAATAGAAACCATAAGCTTGCTATTAGAGCAAGGAAAAGTTTCTCTTCTGGACAATCATAAATATCACTGGAATGGATAAACCCTTAAAAATTGTGTTTTTTGGCACACCTGAATTTGCTACAGGTGTATTAGAGACTTTACATAATTCTCATCATCAAATCGTTGCGGTTGTTACTGCTGTTGATAAACCTGCAGGACGTGGTAGGAAGTTAAATGAAAGTCACGTAAAACAGTTTGCTATTCAAAACAACATCCCTGTTTTACAACCTAGTAATCTAAAAGCGCCAGAATTTATAAAAGAATTAAAGAGCTATAATTCAGATTTACAAGTGATTGTAGCTTTCAGAATGCTTCCTAAGGTAGTATGGGATATGCCTGCCATGGGAACTTTTAATCTACATGCTAGCCTTTTACCAGAATATAGAGGTGCCGCACCTATTAACTGGGCTATTATTAATCAAGAATCGCAATCTGGTGTTACGACATTTTTCATTGATGAAAAAATAGATACTGGAGCTATTATAGACCAACAAAGTTGTGAGATTGATGAAAACGAAACGGTAGGCACCTTATATAAGAAGCTTATGGACATGGGAAGTATCTTATCGCTTAACACCGTAAATAACATTGCAGCTGGCAAGATTACAACGCAAACACAGCCTATGAAGGACACTCTTAAAGAGGCTCCAAAGCTTAACGCTGCAAATACTACAATAGACTGGAACAATAGTACCAAAGCCGTAAATGCTATGGTGAGAGGATTATATCCTTTTCCTGTTGCAAAAGCTGTTTTAATACAAGAAAATATAGAAACAGTTAAAATTTATCAGACATCAGTAAGATTAGAAAAGCATAAAATGAATCCTGGAAGTATTGTTATTGAAGATGATATTTTTAAAGTAGCATGTACCGATGGGTTTTTAATCATAGATGAAATGCAATTACCCAATAAAAAAAGAATGGATGTAAAAAGTCTATTGAACGGATATAACTTTAGCGCTGACGCTAGATTCCACAACGGATTGCTGTAAATTCAGTTAAAAAGTCTTAACTTATTAACAATCGTCCAGTTTTATAAACAAATTTTATCATTTATCGCTCTAATCCTTGTGTGGTAGCATAATCCGTATAAATTTGTTCCACGTTTTAGTTTAACCAACATTAATTTAATTTCAATTATGAACAAAACAGATTTAATCGAAGGAATGGCAGAGCATGCTGGTATTTCAAAAGCAGCAGCTAAAAAAGCATTAGAATCTTTCTTAGGTAACGTAGAAAAGTGTCTTAAAAAAGGTGATAGAGTATCTTTAGTAGGATTCGGATCTTTCTCAGTTTCTAAAAGAGCTGCACGTGAAGGTAGAAACCCACAAACTGGAAAAACTATCAAAATCGCTGCTAAAAAAGTAGTGAAATTCAAAGCAGGTAGCGATTTACAGAAAGCTGTAAACTAATTACCACTTTGTTGAAAGTATCAACCCGATTCTGAAAAGAATCGGGTTTTTCTTTGTCTTAAAATGTCAGTGAAATAGAATTATAGAAAATTATAGTGAACTGCATGGGTGTTTTTAAAAATAATTATTTAAGTTTAAGAATAATTAATTCATGAAAACAACAGAACTACATAAAGGAAGCTTACTTGTTTCAGAACCTAATATTATAGGTGATGAATCTTTCTCTAGATCAGTAGTGCTATTAACTGAATATGATGAGAATGGAATTGTGGGCTTTATTCTTAATAAACCGTTACAATTCACACTTAATGATTTAGTTCCAGAAATAGGCTTAGAACTTCCTGTTTTTCAAGGTGGTCCTGTAGAAATGGATAATTTATATTTCTTACATTCAATCCCAGACTTGATTCCCAACTCACACCTTATAGCAGATAATATTTATTGGGGTGGTGATTTTCAACGTGTACACCATCTTATAAGTGAAAATAAGATCACTGGTGATGAGATTAAATTTTTCTTAGGATATTCTGGATGGCATAAAGATCAACTGTTACAAGAGATTAATGAGCGTTCTTGGGTTATCAAACCTAATACCTCGTCAGAACTTATCTTATCTGATGAAATTCATGGCTTGTGGAAGAAGGAAATGTTAGAATTAGGCGGTAGTTATGAGTTATGGTCTAATGCACCTGAAAACCCTTCTTATAACTAATTGAAAAATTTATCATTAAAAATTTCTAATAATTCTGTTGCTAATTCTTTATTGAATTCTTTTTTTCTGTACTTGTTTACACTTTGAATTCCCTTTATGACATTAGTTGTGAAAATTTCATCAGCACGTTGTAATTCAAATGGTGATAATGTTTCTTCTATAATATCATAATCGAGCATGCGCTTCAATTGCTGTATGACTTGTTCTCTCATTAAACCATTAAGACAACCGTCTAATACTGGTGGAGTTTTTACTTTATTACCTGTTCTAACAAAGACATTTCCAGAAATACCTTCGGTAATCATTTTTTTCTCATTTACCAGAAACATTTCTTGGTAGTCATTATCTAATGCATACCTACCAGCAAGAACATTAACAATCTTATTTGTGGATTTAATGGTATTTAATAATCCAGATAAAACGTAGTGATCTTTAAATAACTCGGCTATACGATTTGTATTATTTTGATAAATACCATCTAATTCTGTAGATTGAATGCTGTAATGTACACCATTATCTAAAGGTGTATAAAGACCACCAGACTTACGCCATACCGTAAACCTCACTCTAGCATGTCCTGTATTGAAGTTATTTTGATTTAATATATCAATTATTGAATCTTCAATAAACTCTGGTGTGAAGGATGCCGGAATATCCATTCTTAAAATACGCATACCAGACATAAGTCTAAAATAATGCGCTTCATAAAGTAATGGTTTCCCGTTAAAACATCTTATTGTTTCAAATATCCCATCTCCATAAAATGTTCCTCTATTATTAAATGCAATGGTAGCATAATTACTAGATTTTAACTCACCGTCAATATTTACCATAAAAAAAGCCCTGTTTAATTCAGGGCTCAAAATTAGGTATAGAAATTAGGTTTAACTAGAACCTAGTACTTTTTTTAACTCTCCAATTTGATTTTCCCAAAACATTTTTTGATCATCTACCTCATCTTCATCATCTCCAAAATCAGTAATCATTAAAGAAACATCCTTTGTAATCTCATCAACTTGAATACTCATTTCAAAATATTTTTTAGTATCCTCATCATAATCCCATTGAAAACGAGCTCTTTCTTCACTAACTCGTTTGATAATTTTTGCTTTTTCCTCAGATCCATCCCAGATAAATCTAAAGTACTCACCTCTACTATTTACATTATCTGCAAACCATTCTGACATTCCTGATGGTGTTGCGATGTATTGATACAATAATGCTGGTGAGACGTGAATAGGAAACTCCAGGTTAAATTTGATTGGTTCTTGCATGAGATAATTACTTTGATGGCAATATAGTAGATAAATCCTGAAAAGAAAAAATCAATTTCAGAAAAATATTAAGAGAATTAGATTTGGTTAGAATAAAGAAATAAGTATATATTTGCAGCCGCTTAGGCAAGTTTGCTTAACATGGCGTGGTAGCTCAGCTGGTTAGAGCGCAGCACTCATAATGCTGAGGTCGGCGGATCGTGCCCGCCCCACGCTACGAAAGTCCTCTTTTTAAGAGGACTTTTTTATTTTCTAGTAGTTCCTCTTTCTAGTAATGTAGTCTTTAAGGTATGAATACGAGTCACTTGTACCTCATCTTTATTCTTCATTAAGTTTAAAATTCTAGTAAAGGTTTTTTTACCTAATTCTTTTGAATGTTGATCTACTACGGTTAATTGAGGATATGAATATTTTGCCATTGTACTATTAGAATAGCATATAATCTGTAATTGTTCTGGAACTTTAATATCTAATTCCTTTGCTTTATTAAGTGCCATAATACCTGATCGTTGATCTAAGGCTATGATTGCATCAGTTTTTTTACTGGTCAAGGTTTCTTCCATTTTCTTCATAAAAATGTCATCCTCATCTTCTAATACATATTCAAGCTTTAAATCTGGACAATTATCGACTTTTAACCTTATTCCTTTTTCTCTAAGTTGTCCAACACTTAATTTACTAATAGTTGAAGCAACACATAAACTACGATCTCCCTTTTTCTTTAAAAAGTCTACTAATCTAGATCCAGAAGCAGCATCATCAACTATTATCTTATCACAGTCTAAATCATCAATAACTCTATCAAACATGACTAATTTTAAATCGGAGTTGAGGATATCATTGTAATGCTCATATTGATTAAGCTCTTGTGTTTCCATTGATGCAGCAATGATAAATCCATCTACAGCACCGTTAGAAAACATTTCTATATAATCCCTTTCCTTTATATAAGATTCATTGGAAATACAAATTACAATTTTGTAATTGTGTTGAGAAGCCTCTTCTTCTATTCCCATCAATACTTGTCCAAAAAAATCATTCACTATTTCTGGAAGTACTACGGCAATTGTTCTGGTCTCTCTATTTCTTAGAGACGCAGCTGCCGTGTTAGGCCTATACCCCATTAATTTAGCTAGTTCTTTAACACGTGTTTTGGTATCTATACTAATCTCTGCACTGTCCTTCAAAGCTTTGGACACTGTAGATGTAGATAATTGCAATTTCTCAGCAAGTACTTTTAGCGTTGGCTTTTGATTCATTGTAGTAGTTCTAAAGAGTAAAGATAAGTTTAAATCGTAATATTTTTTGAATTAATGCTTTCGCGGAAGCATAAAAAAAACTTAACCTTTTTAAACATTTGTTAATTAAATCGATGAAATACACTTAAAACGGGTTGTTTGACGATTTTATAGATGAAATGCGAAATTACATCGGTATACTACGTTAATTTTACCGCACCCGAAAAATTAATTGTAGACGATTATGAAAAATTTTACCTTCCTAAATTGTAAAAATCTATTACTTAGTACTTTATTATTCTTTATTACTTTAATATCCGTTGCACAGACTAGCGAGGTGATAGTAACTGTTAACTGGCCAGCCTGGTCAGGTGAAAATTATTTACGTGTATACGACCCGAGTGGTACTACTCTATTAGATCTGTGTAACCCTGCAAGTTGTTACACTGGTGCAAACACAAGTTACAATACATCTGTGAATATAGGTTGTTTAACTGATGCTAATAATTATAGAATCAGAATGTATGACAGATATGGAGATCAATGGAATGGTACAGGTGCAAATGTAACCATCACTTCTGGTGGTAATGTAGTATTGAGCACTAACCACGGTGGTGGTGCCAGTTCTACCGCTAATTTTAATGTATATGGTGGTGGATCTGCTTGTGTATCGGGACCTCAAGAAATTGACATTTACGGTAATGGAGTTTTAATAGCAGATAATGATACAACACCAGATACCACAGATGGTACTGATCTAGGTATCGTTGAAGGTAGTGGAACATTAAGTTCTGTATTTGTGATTACCAACTCTGGGAGCAATAATTTAAACCTTACAGGAACACCTAGAGTGGATATTACCGGTTTAAATGCGGCTGATTTTTCAATAACGACCCAACCTAATGCTACTATCGCTGGTGGTGCTACACAAGACATAATGATAAACTTTAATAGAGCTACTGCAGGTATTAGTACTGCTACTGTTACTATATTAAGTAATGATAGTGATGAGGCTTCCTATAACTTTAATATCACCGCTCAATCTGTAGCACCTCAATACACCATGTATTATGAAAATTTTGATAATGGTGCTGCTGGATGGACATCAAACACGGGTTCTTTTAACTGGACACTAGGTACTACTTTTGAAAAAGGTGAAGGAGATTACTGGTATACCGATAATTTTAATAATTACCCTAACAATGCTGAGGCTGTATTAACTAGTCCTACGATATCAACATTAGGATATACTAATTTAAAGTTCTGGATAGACTTCAGGACAAATACTGCAGATACTGAAGATGGAATGCGCATTGAATATAGTGCAAATGGCGGTACTACTTGGAGTACTCTAGGCGCAGTAGGTAGTGGAGATAATTGGTATAATGGTAATGATGCTGATGGTATAGCAAATAACGCTCATGCATGGGTAGGTGACAATTCTAACTTAGATTCTAGCCTTAGTAGATTTGAAGAAGCATCACACGAGTTACCTGCTACTTTATATAATAACCCATTAGTAAGATTTAGAGTAAGATTTGAATCAGATAATAATGGACAACGTGATGATGGAGTTTTAATTGACAATGTTATCATTACTGGTTCTCCTCTAGCCTTACCTATGGCTACTGATGGACCAGCAGATGTTAGTGATAATTTAACTTTATGGTTAAGATCTCAAGACATACCTCAGACCGATGGTAGTTTACTTACTAACTGGAATGACATGGCAATAGGTAATGATGCTAGTGAGATTGCATCTAGTGCTCCTACTTTTGCTAATAATATTGATCAAAATATTAACTTCAATCCAACTGTAAACTTTGATCGCTCTCAACAACAACATATGAGAGGTAAAGGTGGATTTAATTCTAATGATTACTGGATAGTTGTTAGAAGTTCTATTAACATGACTAATTCTCTTGCAGGAGAGACAATGTTATTAGGTGCAAAATATGCTCCTATTAACCCTGCAAAAGACCCATCTGGACTAGGTTGGGGACCGGTGTCTGCAAGATATACAAATGAGGTTCTTGCTCATAGTGTAGGTACCGTTTCTGAGAATGATGCAAATAGTGGTTATGGTCGTGCATTTTCTGATGCTTCAAGAACATTTGATGACGTACACATTATTAATGTAAAAAACAATCCTTCAAATAATCAAACAGAAATGTATTTGAATGGTCGTAAAATTGATAACGCTACTGGACAAACAACAGTTAGTAATCAAACCTTAAATTTTGAAGGTTTTACAAATAAACCATTTTATCTAGGTGCAGGAAGGTATCAATTAAATGGACTTCCTTTTGAAACCCATTTAGATGGTCAAATCACTGAGGTTTTCAGTTATAGAGATAAATTAGATGTTTCTGTACAACAACGTATTTATTCATACCTAGCTATTAAAAATGGTGTTTCACTTCACAACCCTACTAGTACTTTGGACGATCATAGAGCAGACTGGGATTATCTTAATAGTGACAATAATATCATATGGGACTACAGTCTAAATACAAATTATAATTATGACGTGGCTGCTATAGGTAGAGATGACGATTCTGATCTTAATCAAAAGCAATCTAAAAGTGAAAATTCTACTTCAATTGTAGCTATAGGTCTTGATAAAGTTGAAGATTTAGGAACAGATAATAGTAATACTTTCCAAAACGATAAGGACTTCCTTGTATGGGGACACAATGGCCAAGACTTAAATGCTTACGCAACTGTTCTAGATTATGATTTAGGTATTGTAAACGCCGTTGAAACTAACATAACAAGAATCAATCGTATATGGAAAATTAATGAGGTTGCGACCACTGATGTTGCTAAAACCGAAGTAAGAATTTCTACTACAGACTTCAATGGTCTACCAGCACTTACTGCTGACAGTAAATATGTTTTAATCGTCGCAGACGACGAAAACTTTACAACTAATCTAGAAACAGCATTCTTTAAAGAAGATGGATCTTACCAGCGCGCTAAGTACGATTTTGATGGTACAAAATACTTTACTATTGGTATTACTTATGTAAAGAAAGAAGAGCGCAGTATCTCTTTTGATGGTATAGATGATCATATTGAAATTCCAGAATCTGATGGATTAGGTGGTCGTTTTACATGTTCCGTTTGGATTTATAGTGAAGGTGCTAATAGTACTAGCTCTAATAAGACCATTGTTGCAAAAAGAACAGGGAATTCTGGATTCCAAATGTATTTAAGACCAGATAATAGAGTTGCTGTATGGTGGAACAATAGCGGTGCACAAGAAATTATCTCTAACACTGCTGTAGCAGATAATGCATGGAGACATATCGCTGTTACTTACAATGGATCTGATGTTACACTTTATATTGATGGTGTGATTGATAATACAGCTTCACTAGTGCCTCTGACTGCAGATTCAAATACTTTAAGTATAGGTGCTCGATTTGAAGACGAAAGTAATGTTATAGAGCACTGGAAAGGTGAACTAGACGAAATTAGAATGTGGAACATTCCTCTATCTACAGATCAAATTAGATTTATAATGAATCAAGAACTAGAAAATAATTCTGATTTAGTAAATGGAACCATCATACCTTATACAGTTTCTAAAAATGAAATTGCCTCTTTAGACTGGGATGAGCTTAATGCTTACTATAGTATGAATAGCTTTATCGGTACAGCTCTTAACGATGAATCTGTAAATGAAGGGTATGGTCGTATGGCAAACGAAAACTTTTTTGAACTTAAAAGTCAGACAGCTCCACTTCCTTATGAATCAAATGGAAATGGAACATGGGAAGATCAAAGCTCTTGGGAAAATGGTAGTAAGCAATTTACTCCTGGTAGTTACAGAAATATAGATGGTGCTACAGTAAAAATCGATTGGAACATTGTTAGATCTAACCATGACCTTGATATTTTAAATACAGATGTTGCATTATTAGGATTAATGTCACAATCTGGACAGATTAATGTTGATAATGATCATGGACTTACCATTACACATTATCTTGAATTAGATGGTATTATTGATTTAAAAGGTGAATCTCAATTAATACAGACCGAAGACAGTGACCTAGTTGCTACTAGTGCTGGTCACCTAGAAAGAGATCAACAAGGAACTGCAGATAAATTTAACTACAATTACTGGACATCACCAGTAAGTAGAATCAGCAATACTAATAACAATGATGGTTTCAGTATAGCAGGTGTACTTAAAGATGGTACTTATGTTAACAATCCTCGCGACTTAAACTTTACAAACTATAACACACGTGATGGTGCAGCAGGAACCGCTAGTACAGCTGCTACTATTTCTTCAAGATGGTTGTATAAATATGGTAATCAGACAGGTGGTCAGTATTCTAACTGGCAACTAGTCGATCAAAACACAAACCTTAGTCCTGGTGAAGGGTGGACTATGAAAGGTACCGGTGCTGGTGGAACCGCAGATGAGCAAAATTATGTATTTGTAGGTAAGCCTAATAATGGTGACATCGATTTACCTATAAATAACGGTAACGATTACCTAGTCGGTAATCCTTATCCTAGCGCACTTGATGCACACGAGTTTATTAATGATAATCCTAATATTGATGGTACTGTTTACTTCTGGGAACATTGGGGTGGTAACTCTCACCAGTTACAACAATATCAAGGTGGATATGCAATGTATAACCTATCTGGTGGATTAGGTAACGCAACCTATGGTACCTCTCACCCATCAATTAATCAAGGTGGGATTGCGACAAAAGAACCAGGACGTTTTATTCCAGTTGCACAAGGATTCTTTGTTTCAGGAATATCTGATGGTACTGTAAAATTTCGTAATGATCAACGTCAGTTTGTAAAAGAGTCTTCTGGTAATAGCATCTTTGTTGCAGCACCTGGTAGTAATGCAAACAGTAATCCATATTCTGGTTATAATACTCAAGGTGATATGCGACCTAAATTTAGATTTGGCTTTGATTCTCCTAGTGTTATTCACAGACAATTATTATTAACGATAGATCCTAATGCTAGTAGTGCATTTGATAGAGGATTTGATGGTTATCAATACGATACTCAGACCGATGATATGTCATTCAAAATAGGTAGTAAGAGCTTAAATATTCAAGGTATTGATCAAATCTCTCAAAGTACTATTTTACCTTTAAATGTTAAGATAGGTACGACTGGAGTCATTACCATTAAAATAGATGAATTAGAGAATGTAGATCCTACTCAAGGAATATATCTTAAAGATGGTCTTAATAATACTTACCATGATTTAAGAGCTAGTGATTACACTAGTCCACAACTATGGGCTGGTAATTATAATGACAGATTTTTCATCGTATTTGATGATCCTACAACACTAAGTAATGATGATGTAGTTTTAAATGAAGATGATCTAATCATTTACACTCCTCAAGGAATGCAAAGCCTTAACATTAAAAAAGGTGTAGAAATGACAATCGACTCTATCACCTTAACTAATATGTTAGGACAACAAGTGAAGACTTGGACTGTATCAGATCAAAACGGAATCATAACTGTACCTACAGATCAAATCGCAAGTGGTAATTATATAGTTTCAATGGTAACTAACTACGGTGCTCAATCTAGAAAAGTAATTATCCAGTAAACTCATCTCAATTAAAAAATTTCAGGATTTAAACTATGATTAGTTTGAATCCTGAAATTTATTCTATCACGCTTTCGCGAAAGCGTTTATCTATAAATCTCCCCATACTTAAGACCATATCTTATGAAACTTAAATTACTTTCTCTACTATTCTTCTTATTAAACACAGGAGTTTTTATTTCTAATGCTCAACAAAACAATGTATCAATAGATATCAACTGGCCTAGCTGGTCAGGTGATAATCAAATAGAAATATTTGATCCTAGCAATAACTTAATTGCCACTTATTGTGATCCCGCCAGATGCTTTAACGGTACAAATGGTAATTACAATACCACGGTGTCATTGGGTTGTTTAGCTGTTGCAAATAACTATAGGGTCGTTTTACGTGACTCCTATGGTGATGGGTGGAATGGTGGTGGAAATATTGTTATTAACATAGGCACATCGAATTCATATGTTTTTGCCTTAGGAACAGGGAATAATTCTACAGAGAATTTTGATGTTACAGGTAGTAATATTTCCTGTAATACACCAGACATTTCTATTACCGCAAATAATATTGAAATAGCTGATGGTGCTACCGGAACAAGTACAGCTAACAATACAGATTTTGGGAATGTAGAAGGTCCTAAAAGAATATATAGAAAATTCACCATCAACAATTTAGGAGGACAAGAATTAATAATGTCAGGTAGTAATCCAGTGACATTTTTTGGAGCAGGTGGTGCATTTTATGATGTTGTAGAACAGCCTACAGGAATAATTCCTGGTGGTGGCTCCTTAAGTTTTTTTGCATATGTTACTAGACCTACGCCTGGTACAAGTTCTGCAACTTGTACTATTAACTCTAACGATCCAGATGAAGCCTCTTACACCTTTGAAGTAACCTCTACCTCTACTGCTAAAAAAAGTACATTCTTTTATGAAAACTTTGATTCTGGAGCAAATGGATGGACTAGTAATGGAACAAATCTAAATTGGACTTTAGGTACCACTTTTGAAAACGGAGAAGGATTATATTTTTATACAGACAACTTCAATAATTATCCTCGTGATGCTAGGGCGACCCTAGAGAGTCCAACGATTTCTACATTAGGCTATACAAATCTAGAATTTCAACTTGATTTTAGAACTAACACCAATGATGTAAATGATGGTATGCGCGTAGAGTACAGCGCAAACAACGGTCTTACCTGGGATGTATTAGGTGCACAAAACTCTGGCGTGAACTGGTACAATGGTAATAATGTGGATGCATTATCCAATGATTCACATGGTTGGGTAGGTGATAATTCTACCTTAGGTACTGCAGATAGTCGATTTGAAAATGCTTCTCATGAATTACCTGCTATACTTAATAATAATCCTTTAGTAAAATTTAGAGTTGTATTTGCATCAGATGGAGATAACACTAGAGATGATGGTGTATTAGTCGATAATATCATGTTAAGAGGTATTCCTAATACAATCCCTGTTGCACCTGATGGACCAGCAAATGTTAGTGATGATTTATCCCTATGGCTTAGAGCATCAGATATTGCAAGTACTGATGGAACACAAATTTTAACTTGGGAAGATTTAGCCTTAGATAACGACGCTAAAGAAGCTAGTCTAAATGCACCTTTTTATGTAAATAATGTCGACAAAAATGTGAATTTTAATCCTGCAGTTGATTTTGATAGAGCTTCTCAACAGCACATGAAGGGAAAAGCTGGATTTAATTCAAATGATTATTGGATCGTTGTTAAATCTACTTTAGATATTAGTAATTCAAATGCTGGAGAGACGATGCTTCTAAGTGCAAAAGTATCTTCAGAAAACCCGGCAAAAGATCCTTCTGGTCTAGGTTGGGGACCAGTCTCTGCTAGATATAACGATGAGGTTCTAGCTCATAGTGTGGAAACAGTTCCGACAGCATTAACAGATAACCTACTAAGCTATGGAAGAGCATATAGTGACCCCACAAGAACTTTTAATGATGTTAACATCATTAATGTTAAAAATGACCCATCTAATAATAGTACCGAAATTTACATTAACGGTAGAAAGGTAGATAATGCAAATGGTGTTACATCATCTAGTGGTGAAACATTACTTTTTAATGGATTTTTAGATAAAGCATACTACTTAGGTGCTGGTAGGTATCAATTGAACGGTTTACCTTTTGAGACACACTTGAACGGTCAGATAACAGAAGTTTTTAGTTATTCTGATCGACTGGCTATAGATGATCAGCAAAAAGTTTACTCTTACCTAGCTATAAAGAATGGTATTACCTTACATGAACCAGCAAGTACATTAGATGATCATCAGGCAGACTGGGATTATATAGATTCTAGTAACAACATGATTTGGGACTATAGTTCTAACACAAGTTATAATTATGATGTCGCAGCCATAGGAAGGGATGACGAATCAGAGTTGAATCAGAAACAATCTAAAAGTGAAAATTCTACTTCTATTATTGCAATAGGACTAGGTGATGTTGAAGATATAGGGTCTGATAATCTAAATACTTTTGAAACGGATAAGGAGTTTTTAATTTGGGGACATAATGGTGGTGATACAGACACAAGTCCTACTCCTGTTGCATATCAAGTTGGTTTAACAAACACAGTAACAACCACTACAGATAAAATGAATCGTGTTTGGAAAATATCAGAAGTGAATTCAGATATTCCTACCGTTGAAATAAGAGTTCATAAAAATGATTTAACGGGTCTACCAGCTGTTACCGCAGACATGGAATATGTTCTACTTGTAGCAGATGACGAAAACTTTAGTACAAATTTTAAAACACTTTTTTTTGAAGAAGATGGTGATTACTATAGAGTTAAATATGACTTCAATGGAGTAGAGTTTTTTAGTTTAGGAACAGCAGCAATAGTATACACATCAAGAGGTTTAGAATTTGATGGTACTGACGATCATTTGAATGTTGAAAAAGGTGTTGATTTAAATAACAACTTTACAATTTCTGCTTGGGTAAACAGTTATGGCGATAATGACCGTAATAATGCTAAAACTATTTTATCAAAAAGGCAAGGTGGTTCTGGATACCATTTCTACCTTAATAGAGGTAATAGATTAGTGATGTGGTGGAATAATGGATCCAACCAAAGTCTAACTAGTAATACTGCTTTAACAGATAATGTATGGAGACATGTTGCGGTAACTTATGACGGTACTATAAAACTATACATTGATGGTGTATTAGATAAAGAAACAACTAAAACTGCTCCAATTACAAATTCAAATCTATTCACGATAGGTGCCCGTAGAAATAATAACGGTTCTTTAAATAATGAATGGAAAGGTGGATTAGATGAGTTAAGAATATGGAATCAAGCTCTGACAGAGTCACAATTAAGATATATCATGAATCAAGAAATTCAAGATATTTCTAACCAAGTAGAAGGAGAAATTTTACCGACTACGGTCACTAAAAATGAAGTTGTATCTATAGACTGGGATCAATTATCAGCTTACTATGACTTGAACAGTTATATAGGTACAGCACTTAATGATAATTCTATTAATAAAGGATACGCTCAACTCTTTGATAGAGATCGTTTCTCTATGGATCTTCAAAAGGCTCCACTACCCTACATCTCAACCGCCAACAATGATTGGGAAAATATAAATGCTTGGGAAAACGGATCAGAACTTTTCACTCCTGGAAGCTTTAGAAATATTAATGGAGCTACGGTAAAAATTGATTGGAACATCGTAAAAACAAATCATGAATTAGAAATTAATAATACAGATATAACATTATTAGGGCTTATAGTGGAATCTGATCAAATTAATGTGAACAACGATCATGGACTTACGGTTACCCATCATTTATTACTAGATGGAACAATTGATTTAAAAAATGAGTCTCAATTAATTCAAAATACGGATAGTGATTTAGTAGCGACTAGTACAGGTAAAATCGAAAGAGATCAACAAGGAACTTCAGATAAGTTTAGCTATAATTACTGGTCTTCTCCAGTAAGCTTAATAAATTCAAGCAGCATCAATACTAATTTTTCAATTAACGATGTTCTTAAAGATGGAACTTTTGTAGATACTCCTAGAGATCTTAACTGGACATCTACAGCGGTTAGAGATGGCGCTGCAGGTAATGCCACGACAGCTGCCACAATATCTGGTAGATGGCTCTATAAATATACCAACCTACTTGCCGGACAATACTCTAACTGGACTTACCTAGGGCCTAACGGCACCTTAAAAGCTGGTGAAGGATGGACTATGAAAGGTACAGGAGCCTCTACAAGCAATCAAAATTATGTGTTTGTTGGAAAACCTAATAACGGAGATATAGACTTAACTGTTTTTGATGGTAATATATATCTTGTTGGTAACCCATATCCTAGTGCCCTTGATGCACATGAATTCATTAATGATAATCCAGATCTAGATGGTACCATATACTTATGGGAACATTGGGGTGGGAACTCACACCAGTTACAATTGTATCAAGGTGGTTATGCAATGTATAATCTATCCGGTGGATTAGGTAACGCAACAATAGGAACATCTCATCCATCTGTTAATCAAGGTGGTATAGCTGTAAAACAACCAGAAAGATTTATTCCTGTTGCACAAGGTTTCTTTGTGACAGGTATTGCAAATGGTAGTGTGCGCTTTAGAAATGATCAAAGACAGTTTGTAACTGAAGCTTCTGGTAACAGTATCTTCGTGGCAGCACCAGGAAGCAATGCAAACAACAATCCCTTTTCTAACTATAATACGTCATCAGATTTAAGACCTAAGTTCAGATTTGGATTCGATTCTCCTAATCTTATTCATAGACAGTTATTATTGACCATAGATCCTAATGCTAGCAATGGTTTTGATAGAGCTTTTGATGGTTATCAATATGATCCACAAATTGACGATATGTCTTTTAATTTAAATAACGAAGAGTTAAATATTCAAGCCATTGATCAAGTAGACATCACTACGGTACTACCTCTTCACGTTAAAGTAGGAACTGCAGGATCAATTTCAATTAAAATTGATGAGCTTGAAAATGTTGATCCTTCACTAGATATTTATCTTAAAGATGCTCTTAATAACACTTTTTATAACTTAAGAAATGCTAATTATGTAAGTGATCCACTTGCAGTAGGTGACTATAGTGATCGATTTTCAATTGTATTTAATGATCCTACAACCCTTAGTAGTGATAGCAGTCAACTGTCTGAAAGTGATATCATAATTTTCACACCTGCTGGACAAGATGCTTTACACATTAAGAAAGGTATTCAGATGGATATCAATACCGTAACTTTTGCAAATATGTTAGGTCAACAAATTAATACTTGGGACGTTAGCGATCAACATGGAATTATAAAAATACCAGTAGACCAAATTGCAACGGGCAACTATATTGTCACAATGCAAACTAGTTATGGTACACAAATAAGGAAGGTAATCATAAAGTAATCGGGACTTTATGATTCCATAAGAAAGCCCCAACTGGTTAAACAGTTAGGGCTTTTCTTTTATCCTATTGAGTTGACTAGTCATCAACAACCATTAAATTTTGGGAATATCTTTCAATATCTCTATTAAATACTTCCAGAATTTCTGAACTGAAGGAATCTCAACATGTTCATCAGGGCTATGCGCTCCTCTAATATTAGGGCCAAAAGAAACCATATCTAATCCTGGATAACGTTCTCCTAAAATCCCACACTCTAGTCCAGCGTGACAAGCCACTACTCTAGGAGTATGATTAAATAAAGTCTCATACTTTGCTTTAGCAATTTCTAAAATAGCACTATCAGTATTAGGTTGCCATCCTGGATAATCTCCAGAAAGTACCACATTCATTCCTGCAAGTTTCATTACTCCACTTATTGATGAAGCAAGATCAGTCTTAGAACTATCTACAGAAGAACGTGTTAAACAAGCTATCTGTAAAGATCCGTTGTCCAATACTACCCGAGCAAGATTATTAGAAGTTTCAACTAGATCTGCTATATCTGGACTCATTCTGTACACTCCATTGTGAATTCCTAATAGAGTAAAAACTAAGTTGCGGCTATCACTTGCACTCAACACTAGTTTAGATGCTGTAGTGTCTGTTAAAGAGATATCAAGTTTTGCCTCTAGTGATTTATATTCATCATGGATGGCTGCTTTACAACGTTTAAATTGATCCATTAACTCATCAGTTTTCTTAAAACTGATGATCGCATTTGCTTCGCGTGGTATCGCATTACGCAAGCTACCACCATGAATGCTTTCTACATGAACATCTTCTACCTTTTGCATCGCGTCTAGCAAGCGCGTCATCATCTTATTTGCATTACCCAAGCCCTTAATAATATCCATACCACTATGTCCACCATTAAGTCCCTTAACCGTCAGAACTGCTGTAGTATAATCCACAGGTATGTTTTCTAGTTCGTATTCCTTGGTTGCTGTAATGTCTACACCACCAGCACAACCTATATCAATCTCATCATCTTCTTCAGTATCTAGATTTAAAAGTATTGTACCAGATAAAATGGTCTTATCCAGTTCTTTTGCACCTGTCATACCTGTTTCTTCATCGATGGTAAATAATGCCTCTATCGCTGGATGAGCAATATCACTTGAGGATAATACAGACATAATAGCCGCTACTCCTATTCCATTATCGGCACCTAGTGTTGTTCCATGAGCAGCAATATTATCTCCATCTACATACATATCAATACCTTGAGTAAGGAAATCAAAATCTGTGTCATTATTTTTTTGATGCACCATGTCTATATGCGACTGCATGATTATCGTTTTACGATCTTCCATTCCGGGACTGGCAGGTTTTTTAATAATTACATTACCTATCGCATCTTCTATAACCTCGAGACCTAGTTTTTTACCAAAATCTACCATAAAAGCTCGTACACGTTCCTCCTTTTTTGAAGGTCTCGGTACGGCGTTTAAATCTGCAAAATGATTCCAAAGCACCTGTGGTTCCTGCTTTCTTACTTCTTCTGACATAGCTTCTTTATTTTGAAGGGCTAAGATAAGATAGCATAATGGCTCTACCATTTGATTACCGCTTTTTTTCCTAACAATTGTTATATTGCTCGCATGAATTTAAAACGAAATATACTTCTTGCTTTAATCGCTAGTCTCACATTAGGTCTAGCACCATTTAGTCCAGAACCTCATATTTGGGGTAAGTTAAAATGGATTGCTGGTGGTGGCGATGGTATGGGATTAATGGATTATTGGGACACCTTCATGCATGGTGCACCATGGATGGCTTTAATACTTTTCTTATTTCTTTATTTGGTAAGAAGTTTTAAAAAAGCGACAGATTCTTAAATTTTCTATTAACTGACAGCATCTTATTGGATTTAATAAAACTATGTAAATCATTCTTCAAGGCTCAATTTCATTAAACAATACTTGACATTATTCACTCTATACAACGGCTAGCGTCAGTATTATTTAGATACTGTGTTATTATACGCTTTCGCGAAAGCGAGACCAATACAACTTTAGAAATGCCATTTTTACAACAATAATGACATCGTGTCACTAACACTGTCATGGCACAAACATTGACCTAAGGAAAGTGTAAAAAATTGAACATTAAAATTAAAATACATTTATAATGAGTAAAATAATCGGAATAGACTTAGGGACGACAAACAGCTGTGTTTCTGTAATGGAAGGAAGCGAGCCTGTAGTAATTCCTAATGCTGAAGGAAAAAGAACTACTCCATCTGTAATCGCCTTTGTTGAAGGTGGTGAGATTAAAGTAGGTGATCCTGCAAAAAGACAAGCGGTAACTAACCCTACTAAAACGGTTGCATCTGTAAAGCGTTTTATGGGTAACAAATTTAGCGAGTCTAGCAATGAAGCTTCACGTGTACCTTACAGTGTAGTTAAAGGCGATAATGATACACCACGTGTAGATATCGATGGTCGTTTGTACACACCTCAAGAATTAAGTGCTATGATTCTTCAAAAAATGAAGAAAACAGCAGAAGATTATTTAGGACAAGAAGTAACTGGTGCTGTAATTACTGTACCTGCTTACTTTAACGATTCTCAACGTCAGGCAACTAAAGAAGCTGGTGAGATCGCAGGTCTTAAAGTAGAACGTATCATTAATGAGCCTACTGCTGCGGCACTAGCTTATGGTATGGATAAAAAAGATACAGATCAAAAAATCGTTGTATTTGACTTCGGTGGTGGAACACATGATGTTTCTATATTAGAATTAGGTGATGGTGTATTTGAAGTACTATCTACTGATGGTGATACACACTTAGGTGGTGATGATGTAGATCAAAAAATCATCGACTGGTTAGCAGATGAATTTAAGACTGCCGAAGATATCGATCTTAGACAAGATCCTATGGCTTTACAACGTCTTAAAGAAGCTGCTGAAAAAGCAAAAATTGAACTTTCTTCTAGCGCACAGACAGAAATTAACTTACCATATGTAACAGCTACTGCTAGTGGTCCTAAGCACCTTGTAAAAACACTTACAAAATCTGCTTTTGAGAAACTTATCTCTGACTTAGTAAAAAGAACTATCGAGCCATGTCAGACAGCATTAAAAAATGCAGGTCTTTCAACTGGTGATATTGATGAAATCATCCTAGTAGGTGGATCAACTCGTATTCCTGCTGTACAAGAAGCCGTTGAGAAATTCTTTGGTAAAGCTCCATCAAAAGGTGTAAATCCTGATGAGGTTGTAGCGATAGGTGCTGCAATTCAAGGTGGTGTTTTAACTGGTGATGTAAAAGACGTTCTTTTATTAGATGTAACTCCACTTTCTTTAGGTATTGAAACTATGGGTGGTGTCATGACTAAATTAATTGAGTCTAACACAACCATTCCTACTAAAAAGTCACAAGTATTCTCTACAGCGGCAGATAATCAACCTAGTGTTGAGATCCACGTGATTCAAGGAGAACGTTCTATGGCTGCAGATAACAAGACGATCGGTCGTTTCCACTTATCTGACATTCCACCAGCACGTCGCGGTACTCCACAAATTGAAGTTACTTTTGACATTGATGCTAACGGTATCATTAAAGTAAGTGCAGAGGATAAAGCAACTGGTAAGAAACAAGATATCCGTATCGAGGCTTCTTCTGGACTTAGTGAAGAAGAAATCGAGAAAATGAAGCAAGATGCTGCTGCAAATGCTGATGCTGATGCAAAAGCAAAAGAAACTGCAGACAAGTTGAACGCAGCAGATCAGATGATTTTCCAAACTGAGCAACAGTTAGAAGAATTTGGTGATAAGTTACCAGAAGACAAAAAAGCACCAATTACTGAGGCGCTTACTGAGTTAAAAGCAGCTTATGAAACTAAAGATATCGCAGTAATCGATCCTGCTCTAGAAAAACTAAACACAGTTTGGACAGCAGCAAGTGAAGAAATGTACAAAGCTCAAGCAGATGCTCAAGGTGGACAACCTGGACCAGACGCAGGCGCACAACAACAAGCTGGTGATGACACAAGTGATGTTGAAGATGTAGATTTTGAAGAAGTTAAATAAGCATAGCTAATTTAATTAACAGTTAATTGAACTCAGTTAACTGGATATATTTAAAAATCCTTGAACTTATAGTTCAAGGATTTTTTTTTATACTGTCCAATACCTAACAAATATGATAAAAATGGTAACGATGAAGTTATATACTGTGTGTTATCATTAAGATACCTCTATTCTCACTCCATATAGATTCAAAACATTCTTCTAATACCAAATTGTACCATGAATAGGTGAATTACTTTGAATAATATTTTAATAGAATATATTTATAGATAATTATTATTGATAGATTGTAATTATGATAAGTTTGCGAACAAATCAATAAACATGAAAACAATTTTAATTTATTCAAGTATAGCGATAGTCGCTTTACTAGGTCTTTTTGGAGGCTATTATTACACCTTCCACATGAATAAGCCTACTGATGTAGCAACAGCAAGTAAGGCTGAGTGTCCACTTGGCTTTGGTAGTACAAAGTCAGCAGGATCAATGACTAAAGGTGAAGGTAAAACCAACCAGCAATGGTATCCTAATTCTTTAGACTTAAGCGTCCTACGTCAAAACAGTGATATGTCTAATCCATTAGGTGAAGAATTTAACTATAAGAAAGAATTTGAAAGCCTAGATTATGATGCGCTTAAGAAGGATATCGAACTAGCTTTAACAGACTCAAAAGACTGGTGGCCTGCAGATTTTGGTAACTATGGCGGACTGTTCATAAGAATGGCGTGGCACAGTGCTGGTACTTATAGAACTGGAGATGGCCGTGGTGGAACGCGTGAAGGTAAACAACGATTTGCACCACAAAATAGCTGGGCAGATAATGCTAACCTTGATAAAGCAAGAAGGTTATTATGGCCGGTAAAACAAAAATATGGTCAGAAAATATCTTGGGCAGATTTAATGATTCTAGCAGGAAATGTTTCTTTTGAAAATATGGGATTTGAAACACTAGGATTTGCTGGTGGTCGTGAAGATACATGGGAACCACAGACTAATGTTTATTGGGGTTCTGAAAGCGAAATGTTAGGTGATGAGCGATTCAATGAAGATAGAGAATTAGAAACACCACTAGCAGCCTCACAAATGGGATTAATCTATGTAAACCCAGAAGGTCCTAACGGTAATCCAGATCCAGTATTGGCGGCACACGATATCCGTCAGACTTTTGGACGTATGGGAATGAACGATGAAGAAACTGTAGCACTAATTGCAGGTGGTCATACCTTAGGAAAAACACATGGTGCTTCTAGCGGTGAGAATTTAGGTGCCGCTCCAGAAGGTGCAGCAATTGAAGATCAAGGTATGGGATGGAAAAGCGCTCATAAAAGTGGTAAAGGAGCAGATGCTGTTACCTCTGGTTTAGAAGTTACATGGACTAATACACCTACACAATGGGGAATTGGTTATTTTAAAAGTCTTTTTGAACACGAATGGAAACTAACTAAAAGTCCTGGAGGCGCTCACCAATTTGAGGCTGTAAACCCAGAAAAAATGTATCCTCATGCATTTGATAAGGATAAGCAAGTTGCTCCTACAATGCTAGTGACCGATTTATCTTTGATTAAAGATCCAGAATACTTAAAGATTTCTAAGAGATTTTATGAAAACCCTGAGGAATTTGATGCCGCTTTCGCGAAAGCGTGGTTCAAACTAACACATAGAGATATGGGACCTAGCACTACTTATCTAGGACCTGAAGTGCCTCAAGAGCAATTTATCTGGCAAGACCCAGTACCAACTAGAGATTACAAATTAGTATCTACTAGCGATATCAATATACTGAAAGGTAAAATAAAAGCATCTGGATTAACGACTAATGAGCTAGTTACAACTGCATGGAACGCCGCATCTACTTACCGTCATGGAGACCGTCGTGGTGGATCAAATGGTGGTAGAATACAATTAGAACCTCAAATAAATTGGGCTTCAAACAATCCAGCTCAATTGAAAAAAGTACTCAAGGTTTATCAAGATATTAAAAACGATTTTGATACTTCAAGTACAAAGATATCTATAGCAGACCTTGTGGTATTAGGTGGTAATGTGGCTATTGAAAATGCTGCGAAAAAAGCAGGTTACTCTATTGAAGTGTCTTTTACACCAGGAAGAACTGATGCAACACAAGATCAAACAGATATCGATGGCACTAACTTATTGAAGCCTATGGCAGATGGATTTACTAACTTTCAGCAAAAGGAATATACTCTTACATCAGAACAGTTATTAGTAGATAAAGCACAACAGTTAACATTAAGTGCACCAGAAATGACTGTATTAGTAGGTGGAATGCGTGCACTAGGTGCAAATTATGATGGTTCTAAAACTGGAATCCTTACAGAGCAGCCAGGAACGTTATCAAATGATTTCTTTAAAAATCTATTGAGCATGGATTATAGTTGGAAACCAGTAGAAAATAATAAGAATTTATTTGAGATTGTAGAGCGCAATACAAATAACAAAAAATGGGATGCGACTCGCGTTGATTTAATATTCGGTTCTAATTCTGAATTAAGAGCACTGTCTGAAGTATATGCAAGTGAAGATACAAAAGAGCGTTTTGTAAATGATTTTGTAGCAGCATGGACTAAAGTGATGAATCTAGATCGATTTGATTTAGAATAAGACAAATAAATTTTAATATTAAAATCCCCAAACCATATGGTTTGGGGATTTTTTGCATGATGGATAAAATATCTAGATTATAATCTGTGACAGAATTGAGATAGACACACAATCTTTATCTTTGAAGCAATTAGATTATTGATACCATATGAAAAATATCACCACTGCCCTATTTCTACTTTTATTCTTCCAATTGAGTACTGCGCAAAACGAAACGGTCAACTTGATGAAGAAAAAAGCTTATGAGTTAATTGAAGATATCAGTAATCGAGAAGCTTTTGGTTTATCGACTTATAAAAGTCATATGGTTTCATTAATTCTTTTAAATAAAGCTGCAGACTCACCAGATTTATTAATGTCTGATGAGGATAAAGAAATTATAAAAGCAGTGAGTAGAACTCGATATGCAGAACTACTTAAAGAGGATCATGACGCTATTAGAGAAGCCGCACAAAAGTTCAATATCAACTGGAAGAAGGTTGAATATGTGGATTTTCTCTATAAAACACGAGCGATATTCAAATTAGGACAGCCAGGTTATGAAGGTTTATTAATTTTTAAAGATAAATCTCAAAAGAATGTACTCTTCACATTGCATGTAGACTTTATCATGTTGGGTACAGAGCCATACATCATTGAAATGGTGGATTTAAAAAAGGAAGAGAAATAATTAAAACATTTACTTAGATGAATAATGCCATCATAATTGCAATTACAATGGTGGTTACTCTAGCCATTGTGATTTTCTTCTTCTACTATTTATCAATAATAAAAAAGAGAGATGCTAAAACTATAGATGCTGACTGGCATCATTTTCAAAATGCTGTGAAGCATCATCGTATTCAGGCGATAGAGAAATATGGAACTCAACTAATCTGGAATGAGCACATAACGGTAGAACAAGTAAAAGAAATGTCTGCAGTGATGAAAAAGCTAGAAAAAAGCCATCCCGAATTGAATGAACTCAAACTAGTGATTTATAATAAGCGTAAAGATTGGAGTAAAAAATATCCTAGACATTATGGTGGTAATCCTTACATGTAAAGAAGCTCGAGTATTTAATATTTTTTACTAGTAAAGTTGTCGTTTTTTGAAGTTCTTAAGGAATGTTTAAATTACTTTTTCGCGTAAGCGAACTGTATAAATCGCTTTACCTTTACATTATAAACAAATAACGTGGCGAGAAGAGCACCAGCATCCATAAAAGAACAAAGTAAAAAGGGAAAAACGTTCTCTTTTAGCGCATTAAAGACCTTACCTAGATTTTTTAAAGAAATATGGCGTGCGAGTCCTAAATTGTTTGTGACCAATTTTGTGGCAAGATTGCTTACAGCTATTAGTCCTGTAGCACTTTTGTGGGTCGGTAAATTAATCATCGACGAGGTGATTTTACAAATCTCACTGGATCAACAAGACCTGACGCAATTATGGACCTATGTAGGTATTGAACTAGGAATAGCCATTATAGCTGATTTATTGAATCGATTGATCAATTTAACAGACGGACTTATAGGTGATCTATATTCTAATGCTTCTTCAGAAAAAATCATTAGAAAAACTAATGAACTCACTCTAGAACAATTAGAAGATCCTGATTTTTATGATAAACTAGAGCGCGCAAGACAACAAACTAGTGGTCGTGTAGGATTGATGAGCGCCTCTTTAAGTCAGATACAAAGTATCATTTCTATAGGATCGTTAATTGCTGGTTTAATTTACTTTGAGCCTTTACTAATCATCCTATTAGTATTAAGTATCATACCATCATTTATAAATGAGGCAAAATACAGCTCTCACCGCTACTCTGTGGCACGCAGCTGGACGGCAGAACGTCGTGAACTGGACTATCTAAGGTTTATAGGAGCTAATAATCAGACCGCCAAAGAGGTCAAGCTTTTTGGGCTAACCGATTATATCGCTGCACGATTTAGAAAATTATCTGGTGATTATTATGAGATCAATAAAAAGCTATCTTTAAAGCAAAGCATTTACGGCTCTCTATTTAACGTCTTGGGAATATTATCTTATTATGGAGCTTATATTTTCATCATTTTTAAAGTGATTTCAGGTACCTTAAGTATTGGTGAATTAACGTTCTTATCTGGTTCGTTTAATAGACTGCGCAATAATTTACAAGGCTTCTTTTCAAGATTTACAGCCATTTCAGAAAGTTCTTTATATCTAAGAGATTACTTTGATTTTCTCGATATTGAGGTTATTGATGAAGCGACTGTCTACACTCCTATTCCTGCTGAAATAAAAGAAGGTTTTGAAATTAGAAACGTTCATTTTGGATATGCAGGTAGTGACCTAGAAGTCTTAAAAGGCATCAGTTTTAAAATTAGAGCTGGTGAGAAAATGGCATTTGTAGGACAAAATGGTGCAGGAAAAACTACCTTGATCAAATTGATTCTACGTTTCTATGAACCTACAAAAGGGGAAATTTTACTAGACGGAATCAATATTTCTAAATTTAATAAACAAGAGTATAGAAAACGTTTTGGAGTCATATTTCAAGATTTTTTTAAGTATGAATTCAGCTTACGCGAAAACATTGCTGTCGGAAACATTGGTGAATTAACTAACGATCCTATGATACACGACGCAGCAGATCGCAGTCTCGCTAACCAAGTAGTCGAAGTTATGAAAGATGGAATCGATCAACAATTAGGTAGACGATTTGCAAAAGGGCAAGAACTAAGTGGCGGACAATGGCAAAAAGTAGCACTTGCTAGAGCATATATGAAAGATGCAGATGTAATTGTACTCGATGAACCTACTAGCGCACTAGATGCACAAGCAGAATATGACGTGTTTGAACGTTTTATAGGACTTACTAAAGGTAAAACTAGTATCATCATCTCACATCGATTTTCTACCGTTAGAATGGCAGACAGAATATTGGTCCTTGAAAACGGTACAGTAGCAGAAATAGGAACGCATGAAGAACTTATGTCAGAACCTAAATTATATGAAAAGCTATTTAATTTACAAGCAGCAGGCTATCAATAAAAGTACTTTATAACAATGAACGAATTAGCACAATTAGGCAAACGTAGAACCATCTTAATTTCTATTAGTATTCTGTTAATTTCTCTTCATACCATATATTTCTATCAATCTGCCCTACCAGAAATAAATACGTCAAAACTGATACAGCAATGTGTAAGGTTTGTACTGACAGTTGTTTTGTTACTATTTGTTTTTCAAGCAAAACGATGGGCCAGAATTATCGCTATTGTTCTTTTTTCTTTAGCACTATTAGCTGCTACCATCGGACTTGTAGCTTTATCCGGTGCTTTTGTAAATAAAATCCCAATGCTAGTTATGATATTCATTTATGCTATCGCGATTTATCATTTAGGATTTTCTGAAAGTTACAAGGCCTATTTTCAATATAAAACCCAAGAAAATAATTCTTAGACACTTGCCATTTATTCACAAATGATTAATATAAACAAGATCGCTACAACCATTCAAAATGCATAATTTAGCCATCCTAAAAGACATTCATTAACTCAAAATAGGACACAACAACAGTTCATTTATTTTGATTATACACATATTCTAAAACTAAATACATGCAAGATTTAACAGGTAAAAAAGCATTAATCACCGGTGGTAGTCGTGGCCTAGGAAAAGCGACCGCAATAGCATTTGCAAAAGAAGGAATAGAAGTAGCCATTACAGGAAGAAATGAAGAAGCTCTTAAGGCTACTGTTTCTGAATTAGAACAGTTAGGAGTTAAAGCTACTTATGCCACATTTGATGTAGGCAATTATGAAGAAGTTCAAACTGGTATAAAATCGTTAATAGACACTTTAGGTTCTATAGATATATTAGTCAATAATGCTGGTATTGCAGCTTTTGGAACTTTAAACGATATGCCTGTAGATCAATGGAGTCAGATTATACAAACTAATGTCATGGGAATGTATTATGTGACTAAAGAAGTATTACCACACCTAATTGAACAAAACCATGGGGAAATCATTAATGTATCTTCTACAGCAGGATTAAATGGTAATGCTAGTACATCAGCATATTCTGCATCAAAGTTTGCGGTAATCGGTATGTCAGAATCTTTAATGAAAGAAGTACGTAAAAATAACATTAGAGTTTGTACTCTTACACCTAGCACTATTGCATCTGATATGTCTATAGATTTGGGTATCGCTAGGAAAGACTCAGAAGACAGTGTTTTACAACCAGAAGATTTTGCAGAGTTGATTGTTGCAGGACTTAAATTACCTAAAAGAGCAATGCTTAAGAGTGCCGCATTATGGTCCACTAATCCTTAATGATTTTTAGTAATCTATAATGACCGTATACAATTCCATGATATCTCAAATCTTTAAAGACATTGTACTTTCTCAAAATGAAAGTAGAATGATTGATGAAAAAATGGAACGTATTGTGTTAAAAAAAGGTAGCTCTTTACTACAGGCGCATGACACCGTTTATCATCAATATTATGTTGATCAAGGCTGTCTGCGCACCTATTTTATAGATACTGCAGGTAAAGAGCACACTATACAATTTGCCATTAATGATTGGTGGATTAGTGATTACACGGCTTTTTTCAATACCGGTAAATCCATAATGAATATTGAAACTATTCAAGACACCATAGTATATAAAATATCTAGGTCTAATATGGAAAAACTGTTGCTCGAGATTCCGCAGTTAGAAACCTTTTTTAGAAAAAAAATGGAAGGTGCTTTTGCGAGTTTTCAGAAAAGGATTCTCGCTAGCCTCTCGCAAACGGCCAAAGAACGATATTTATCTTTTATTACTACCTATCCTAATATCGAGCAAAGTGTAAAGAATTATCATATTGCTTCTTATTTAGGAATTACAACAGAAAGTTTAAGCAGAATTAGAAAAGAAATTACACATAGCAGTGTTTCTTAACATACATCAATTTTTAAGGCTACTATTCATCATAATTTTGTATTAACAATATCAATTATTATAAATGAATAAAATAACTTTAGTTTTTATCGCTACATTATTATTGAACTCTTGCGGTTCAAAAACACAAGAGAAAGATAATCCTGTAGAAAATAAAGAGATAACAGAAACAAAAAACACAGCTATGAAAAATGTATTATTTGTATTAACGAGTCATGATGAATTAGGAGACACTGGAGAGAAAACAGGTTTTTGGGTAGAAGAATTTGCTGCACCATATTACCTGCTCACAGATAAAGGTGTAAACGTAACACTTGCATCACCTAAAGGTGGACAACCACCTATCGATCCTAAAAGTGAACAACCAGATTTTCAAACACCTGCAACAAAGAGGTATTATGAAGATCAAGAAACACAAGATAAAATTTCTAAAACAATTAAATTAAGTGAGGTTTCTCAATCAGACTATGATGCGGTATTCTATCCTGGTGGTCACGGACCATTGTGGGATCTTGCAGAAGATGAAAACTCTATTAAACTGATTGAGTCATTCTATAACAATAATAAAACGGTTGCTGCCGTATGTCATGCACCAGCAATCTTTAAGAATACTAAAAACACTGACGGTTCTCCACTAGTAAAAGGTAAAAAAGTTACTGGCTTTACTAACGGTGAAGAAGATGCTGTACAGCTTACAGATGTGGTACCTTTTCTAGTAGAAGATATGTTGATAAGCAACGGTGGTATTTATTCTAAAAAAGACGACTGGAATCCCTATGCCGTTGAAGATGGTTTACTGATTACAGGTCAGAATCCTGCTTCATCAGAGCTTGTTGCAGAAAAGTTACTTGAGAGATTGAAATAATCCATAAGTAAGTATATAAAAAAGCCCAAAGCTATTAAATAGCTCTGGGCTTTTTTTATACGCTTTCGCGAAAGCGTATAATTTTAAATTATTCAACCTTAAATTTTATGGACGTGTTCATAATTACGTTTCACAAAGTCTAAAACGTTTGCTAGCACAGATCCCATATTACGAGATCTTTTAAACTTCACATCTTTAGTAAATTCATGTAACTCGCGACCTAGTTGTTTTGTTTTTTCTGGAGTACTCACTTTATCTGCTCTCATACATTTCATAAGACTGCGATAACGACTCTGTGTGTTAATCAATCTTTTAGAAATTAAAGCTCGCTCTTCTTTTTTATACTGATCGATACTTTGGTTTTTTAAACGATCGGTAACATTCTGAACCATAGGTAGGTTCTCTTTAAAAAACTGTGGCCGATAAACTTTTAATCTACCTTCATAACATTGTTGATCAAAGTCAATCGCTCGTATGGCATAACTAACACGATCAAAATCATGTGTAGGAATCACAACATAATTATAAGCTCGCATATCACCTAAAAGTCTAATGAAACATCGCTCATTAAATTTTACAAACTCTTTTGCAATTTGTGTAAGTTCAGACTCAGTACAATCTTTAATATAGTCTGCAATAAATTCATCTCCTGGTATACCGGCAATATGCTCTTCAATGAGCGTATTATCATAAACTAAAAAGTTGATACGGTGTGGTGATAAAAGGTGCTCTAACTCTAATCCATAAACACGTGACGCATCTGCTTTTTTCACATAGAAATATGTAAAACCATCATTTAAGATGTTTCTAATCTTAATACGGAATGGTTTTGTGTTACCAAAGGTGCAATAATCAACAGCATCTACACTTAAATAATCTAGTAGATCATCGCTACCATCACTGTGTAAAATATCATAGACTTTTTTAAGAGCAGCATCTATAATATCACGCTCTGAGTCTGAGTAATAACATCTTACCCATAAGGTATCTTCCTCATTTTTATCATAGACTGTAATACAGCCTTGAAACCTTAATAGATCATCATAAGACACTTGTATACTAGTTTGTCTATTATATCTTTTTAGATACGCATTAAGTGCTTGACTTACAGGATAAGTAGGTTTTTTACGTGAAAGTAATTTTTCTTCTATCATAGATTTGTACCTTTTTACGGTAACAATTTTATTATTTTACAGTCATACATAATAACCAAAATAACTCGCTTGTGAAAACTATTCTAGAAATAAAAAACCTTTCTAAAAACTACAGCGGTCTCAAAGCTGTAGATAACGTAAGTTTTAAAATAGAAAAAGGTCATGTATACGGTATCCTAGGTCCTAATGGTAGTGGTAAATCCACTACACTAGGAATGGTACTTAATGTTGTGAATCCTACTTCTGGTTCTTATGAATGGTTTGAAGGGACCACCACAAATCATGATGCACTTAAACGTATAGGAGCTATTATAGAACGACCTAATTTCTATCCTAGCATGACCGCTGTTCAGAACTTAGAACTGGTCTGTAAAATTAAAAACATCGCTAAAGATAAGATTGAAGAAAAGCTGGCAGTAGTAGATTTGCTAGCACGCAAGCATAGTCCATTCAGTACTTATTCTTTAGGTATGAAACAAAGACTGGCTATTGCCAGTGCACTTTTAAATGATCCAGAAATTCTAATCCTAGATGAGCCTACTAATGGTCTAGATCCGCAAGGTATACGTAAGATTAGAGATATTATTCAAGACATTGCAAAGTCAGGAACCACAATTCTACTAGCTTCTCACCTACTGGATGAAGTTGAGAAAGTATGTACACATGTTATCGTATTGCGACAGGGAAAAACTCTTTATTGTGGCGCAGTAGATGAAATGAATCATAATCATGGTGTGGTACATCTAGATGCTACAAATAGAGATGGTCTTTTTGAATTTTTAAAGGGGCAACCATATGCTGTATCTGTTAAAGAGGAAATCGAAGGTTTTAAAGTAGTCCTTAATCAACCTGTTGATCTAGGTAAAATTAATGCTGCTGCTTTTGAAAAGAACATTTCACTTAACAAGCTTTTCCTTAAAAAGCAAAGTCTTGAAGATCAATTTATTCAACTTACTAACCACAACTAGCCATGAAAAGATTACTCGATATAGAATTTCATAAATTTAAATATAGTAAAAGCTCTAAAGTCCTTACTATAATCTATTTAGTCATCGTTATTTTATTAATGTTTACTGGATTAATTCAGGTGAATATCAATGGATTTAAAGGTAGCTTATCCGACTTAGGTATTTTTAATTTTCCATATATCTGGCACTTGAGCACTTATATGGTAAGTTTCCTGAAAATTTTCATTGCGATAGTAATTGTTTCTCTTACTGCAAATGAATATAGTAATAGAACTTTAAAGCAAAATCTTATCGATGGACTAAGCAAGAAAGAATTGATACTATCAAAATTATATCTAGCGATTACACTTGCACTACTTACTACAATGATTGTATTTATAGCATCTTTAATACTAGGTCTATTTCATTCTGACTATTTAGAAATTGGAATAATTTTTTCTAAAATGGAATATTTGCCTGCTTTTTTCATCAGTCACTTAATGTTTTTCTGTTTTTGTCTATTTGCTGGTGTACTAGTAAAACGTAGTGCATTTGCATTAGGATTAATTGGTGTATGGTGGATTTTTGAGCTAGTTATCAGAGGCTTAAGCTCTTTTATTGATTTTAAATATGATGTGGACACTTGGAATATTATTCAACATATTTTACCGTTAGAATCTGCTAGCTTACTTATAAAAGAACCATTTACTAAGATTTCAATCGTTCAAGGAGGTATAGAACAATTAACTCAAGGTCAGTATATTAAAGATTATGGTGTTAATGTAATAAACGTAGTGACTTCAATGGCTTGGAGCTTTTTGTTTATTTTTTGGTCTTATAAAATCTTAAAACGTAGAGACTTATAATTAGCATAAAATTGTGATAAGTATGTACTATTTTCGCAACTATGATTTTTAGGAAAAAGAAAATAGTTGCGATAGTAGTTTTACTAATAATCGCAGTATCTCAATTATCAACCGCTCAATTAGAAGCCTCAAATTGGTATTTTGGGTTTAATGCTGGTATTTCTTTTGATCCAGTTACAGGTGCTGTGACACCGGTAACTAATGGTCAACTTAATACGTTTGAAGGTTGCGCCTCTATATCTGATTCTAACGGGAATTTATTATTCTATACTGACGGTATTACTGTATTTGACAGTACACACATGATCATGCAAAATGGACAAGGTCTACTCGGAAACCCTTCTAGTACTCAAAGTGCTATAATCATTCCTAAACCTCAAGATCCTAATCTCTATTATATTTTTACGGTAGACACCAATGCTGGCGGAGGACAAGACTCAGGTTTGCACTGGTATGAAGTAGATATGACTTTAAATGCTGGTCAAGGTGCTGTTACAACCTCATTAAGTAATCCTAATAACTTAATTTCTACATGTTCGGAAAAAATTACCGCTATCAATCACGCTACCAATGATGAAATACTATTAACAACACTTGCTTCCTTTAATGGAGTAACCACAACATTTGATACTTACTATACTTTTACCATTAGTTCAACAGGTGTTAATCCTACACCATTATTATCAACAGTTCCTTCTACTGTATCTGATAGACGTGGTAATCTCAAAATATCTCCAGATGGTCAGTACATGGTGTCTTGTAATATGACTTCTGCTAGTTTTCTTTATGATTATGACCAATCAACAGGGGCTGTAAGTAATGAAAGGCAACTCCAATTTACAGGAGGAAATGACAGAGGTTATGGTGTAGAGTTTTCTCCAGACAGTAGCTTATTATATGTAACAGCTTCTAATGATACAAATAGTAATGATCCCGCGGCACACTCTTCTACTCTATTTCAATTTGATATGACTAGTCCTAATCCGGCCTCTTCAACAGTTGTTATTGATACCAGAGCTGGTTATAGAGGATCTTTACAATTGGGAATCGATAAGAAAATTTACAGAGCATTATCTGATACATATAATGATGGTCGTAGCTTTTTAGGTGTGATCAATAATCCCAATGTTGCAGGGCAAGGTTGTAATTATGTCCATGATGCAATACCACTAGCAGGACGATTATCTGCTCAAGGTTTGCCTCCATTTATACAAAGTTTCTTTGCCTTAATAGATGTAGAATTTACCTGTTTAGGTGATAACACTACTTTTGAATTTGACTCTGACACACCACCTACATTAGTAAACTGGGATTTTGGTGATGGAACAAATTCGTCTGTCGAAAGCCCAACACATGTCTATGCAGCACCTGGTGTATATAATGTCGTACTTACCTTAACCATTAATGGATCTGTAAGAACCTACCGTAAAAGTGTTCAGATATTTGATACTCCAATAGCAAATGCGGCAACTAATGTAAATGTTTGTGATATAAACAATGATGGCTCAGAATCCTTTGACCTTACGACAACAGCAACTCCACAAATTTTAGGTGCTCAAGATGCCACTATATTTAATGTAGAATACTATTTATCACAGGCAGATGCAGACAATGGTGCAAATCCTGTAACACTTCCTTATATCGCCACTACAACGACACAAACAATATTTGCTCGTGTTAGTAATAATAATAACGAAGATTGTTATGATACCACAAGTTTTGATATCGAGATTTTTGCGCAACCAACAGCTAATTCAGTAAATGACCTAGAAGTATGTGACGATGACTTTGACGGTTTCCAAACTTTTGATTTAAGTATTCAAACGCCATTAATATTAGATACTCAGTCCACTGCAGATTTTACTGTAAGCTATCATGAATCTCAAGCAGATGCTGATTCTGGAAACAATCCACTTGCAACGACCTACACAAATACCACTGCTTTCAGTGAGAACATATTTGCTAGAGTCGTTAATAGCAATGAAACAAGCTGTGTAGACACCACCAGCTTTGATCTAATCGTTAATCCTAAACCAGTCGCTAATGACACTAATGCTTTTCAATGTGATGAAGATGGTGTTTTAGATAGTAGGACTATTTTCAATTTATCTGAGTTTGATGAAACCATTACCGCTAGCGCAACTGGTGTTACCGTAACCTATCATATCAATCAAAGTGATGCAGACAACAATCAGTCACCACTAGATAATACTAGTTATACAAATACAACTCCATTACAAATTGTATATGCGAGAGTTACAGATGATACTACTAGTTGCTACACCACATCTCAAATTACTTTATCGGTTAGTGCAAGTGATGCACAAGACACTATTCTTACTGGTTGTGATGATGATGGTGTTGCAGATGGTATTACCACTTTTAACCTTACTGATGCTGATAGTTCTGTATTAATAACAGCTCCTTCTAATGTAACCTTAAATTATTATGCAAGTTTAAACGATGCATTGACAGAACAAAATGTGTTACCAATCACTTATGATAATACGACTCCAAATAGTCAAATTATATTTGCTAGAGCAGAATCACCTGACGGAAACTGTTTTGGAATTAGTGAAGTAGAACTTATCGTTAATGACTTACCAATTATAGAACCAGTAGCTCTTATAGATTACTGTGGTAATAATCCACAGCCACTTACTATTGATGCAGGTATCATAACAGGTTCTCCATCTGATTATACTTACTTATGGAGCACCTCAGAAAATACATTTAGTATACAAGTAACCACTGGTGGTGATTATGCAGTAGCAGTTACTGATGCTAATGGATGTACTAGTAACAGGACAGTAACAGTAATTATAAGCGAGACCGCAACTATAGATAGTATTGACGTTATACATGCCGGTACCTCAAGTAACGGAACAGCAACCGCAAATGTTAGTGGTTTAGGCGATTATGAATATCGAGTAAGTCTAGAAGAACCATTCCAAGACAGTCCTATATTTGATGATCTTACACCAGGTTTTTACACTTTATATGTAAGAGATAAAAATGGTTGTGGTACAGTACAACAAGAATTTAGTGTCATAGGATATCCTCGTTACTTCACGCCTAATAATGATAATTATCACGATTACTGGCAGTTGATAGGTACTTCATTCACGTTTGAGCCAGGCGCACAGATTTTTATATTTGATCGCTACGGTAAGCTATTAAAACAAATCGCAGCAGATGGTGTAGGATGGGATGGTACTTATAATGGTAACCCTATGCCTTCTAGTGATTACTGGTTCACTGCAACTTTAATGGATGGAACGACCTTTTCCTCACATTTCACTTTAAAAAGATAAAATCAAATTGCCTATTTTTACTTCTAGGCAATGAGATACATTTTAATAGGTTTTATAATTTTTTGTTCCGCTTTCGCGAAAGCGCAACTAGAATCATCCCAGTGGTACTTTGGAGTTACTGCTGGAATCGACTTCTCGTCTGGTACCGCTACGGCTACCGGCATAGGACAATTAGTTACTGGAGAAGGTTGTGCTACAATTTCTGATGATTTAGGTAATTTACTATTCTATACAGATGGATCGTTAGTATTTGATTCCACACACAATTTAATGCCTAATGGTACAGGACTATTAGGTGATTCTTCAAGTACGTCTAGTGCGATCATCGTTCCACAACCTGGTAATGATGATTTATATTATATTTTTACGGTAGACACCAGCGATCAACAATATCGCATGAATGTAGGTTTCCACTACTCTATTGTGGATATGTCTTTAAATGGAGGAACTGGAGATATTGTTTCTTTACAAAAAAACATCAATCTCTTGCCGCTTACGTCAGAAAAACTGACTGCAATATCCAATGCAACAGGCGATGGGTTTTGGGTACTTACACAGTTTGAAGACACCTACTATGCTTATGAAATTACGGCAGCTGGTCTCAACCTAGCACCAGTAACAAGTATTGTTGGACCAACTATAGAATTGATCTCTACTCCTATTACTAACGTAGATGTCGCAGCAATGCGAGGATACATTAAACTCAATGCTCGAGGAGATAAATTAGTCGCAGCTCATTTTTCAAACAACACTACGGCCGAATTTTCTGGAATCACTAATGTGCTAGAAGCGCGTAGTCTTGCTTATGCACAAGGTGGCGAGTTATATTTATATGATTTTGATAATGCGACCGGTGTGGTTTCTAATCCACAACCATTAATGACTCGAGCAGATGGCGCAAGCTTTTATGGAGTAGAATTTTCTGGTAATGGAAGATATCTTTATGCTGAGGCTGACTATATGTTACCATCTACAACAGTCATATATGAATTTTTAAGAGGAGAGATTTTACAATATGACCTAACAGCAGCAAATATTGCCGCTAGTAAAACTGTGGTCCATACTGATATGATAGCTCCTTTTAGAGGTGCGTTACAGTTAGGTCTAGACAACAGGATTTATCATTCCCGAATTAATGAAAGTTTTTTAAGTGTCATTAATAATCCTGATGATGGCGGTACAGCATCTAATTATATCTATAATGACTTTGCTTTAACTAATGGAGCACAAGCGATTTATGGGCTACCTATTTTTGTTCAATCATTTTTATTAAATGGAGATATAAATGCAGTAGACCATTGTTTTGGAGAATCTCAAGCATTTACTTTTAATACAAGTGCACAAGTTGAAAGTATATTATGGGACTTTGGTGATATAAACAGTTCTAATAACATCTCGATGGATTTAAATCCTAGTCATATTTTTAGTGCTCCAGGAACTTATACGGTCACAGCAAATGTTGAAACACTTGTATCCAGCTTTACAGAGACTATAGAAATTACAGTATTTGAACCAGCGATTATCGATGCAGTTCCTATGGATATTGAGTTATGTGATGAAGGTTTTGATACTTCTAACTTTGACTTATCTATTATAGAATCACAGGTCAGTTCTACCTTAAACCAATCAGTCTCCATTCACGAGACTGATGAAGAAGCTAGACTAAATATTAATCCAATTAACACAAATCTACCGTATCAAAATATAAGTTCTCCACAGACATTGTATGTAAGAGTAAGTAATACAAATTGTTATGACATCACTTCTTTTAACATTAACGTAGAAAACTGCCCTGTTAAAGTGTTCAATGTCCTTACACCTGACGATGATGGGATAAATGATACGTTCATCGTTTCTGGATTGAGAGACGTATATGATAAACATAAAATTTTTATATTTACCAGATATGGTATGAAAATTTGGGAAGGTGACAATGATACGCCTTCTTGGGATGGAACCAGTAACCGTGGACTAGCACATAATTCAAGCAAAAGACTACCTACTGGAACTTATTTTTATATTATAGAATTTAACGAGCCTGGTTTAAAACCCATTGCTGGATATGTTTATTTAAATTAGAAAACTAACAACCCTAAATAACTCTACTCCTAATCAAGTACATTATGAAAAAAGCAATACTCTTATTACTGACATTAGTAATTTCATTTAGCGTCACAGCTCAAGAAGAATCATCCTGGTGGATTTTTGGAGATGGTGCTGGTGTTGAATTTAATCCAAACCCACAGAATAGATCAAGTGATCCAGCCGTAACAACTTCTGGTTATGATACTGATGAAGGAGTTGCTTCTATCTCTGACGAAATGGGAAACCTTTTATTTTTTACAGATGGTTCAACCGTTTGGAACCGTAATGGTGTTGCTATGCCTAACGGGACTGGATTAGATGGGAACTTCTCTTCCACTCAATCTGCTATTGTAATTAAAGCTCCTGAAACTGCTGGTGTTTATTTTGTAGCGACCGTAGGTGCTGGAAACACCTCACCTCTTTCTTATTCTAGAATTGAGATGGCTCTTAATGGTGGATTAGGTGACGTTGTACCAGGTGTTAAGAATGTAACTCTACTTGCTGCTTGTGCTGAGAAAGTAGCTGCAACAATTCAAACAGGTACGAATAACGCTTACATTATGACTTTTGGTAGATCTAACGCAACGAGTGTTTCTACAGGTTCTGGTGATAACAATGCGTTATTTGCTTGGGAAGTAAGAGGTATCGCTGGTCCTAACGTATCATTTGTACTACCAGCTCCTATTGCACAATCTGCAAATGGTGGTTTACCATATTTTTCTACTCCACTAGCTGCAACTAATGGTGATCGTGGTATGTTAAGAGTTTCACCTGATGGAACTAAACTAGCCATAGGTACTCAAAACTTAACAAATCAAGGTTTATTCTTGTATGACTTTAATCCTGGTAATGGTCAATTCAGTGGTGCAGGTTTACAATTAGACAATGGACCTGTTTATGGCGTAGAATTTTCTGCTTCTTCACAATACTTATATCACGATTTAAGTGACAATTATAGTCCGACCACAGGATCTAATAAAAGACTAGTACAATACGATCTTTGTGACCAAGCAAATATTGTAGCCTCTAGAAATGAATTTGCAAATGTTCCAGAATCTAGAGGAACACTACAACTAGGTAGAGATGGAGAGATTTATGTAGCTCGTTTTGATCAAACCTTCCTAGGTAGAATTGAGAATTCTGAGACTGCCACTCCTACATATAATACTACGGCCGTAGATATTTCTCCAGGAGTTGGAAAACAAGGACTTCCTGTATTTGTTCAATCTAGTTTTGCTAGTTCGTTTACCGTAAATGATCAATGTCAAGGTGATGCTACAGAATTTATACTTGCTTGTTTACCTCAAGTTGCGGCATCTAATTGGGACTTTGGTGATGGACAAACTCAAATGGTTACGGGACCAGGAGTTGTTACTAATATTTATGCTACTGCTGGTACTTATACTGTTCAGGTTAATGTAACAAACGTTTCTGGAGATGTTAGAGATTTTACTCAAGATATTACTATTTATGAAAACGGAATTGTAGATCCAGTAGATGTTACTTTATTAGACTACTGTGATGATGACAACTCTGGTGATGAAATCGTTGATTTATCACAATTCACATCTGATGTATTAGGTACTCAGGACGCTGCAACTTTTAATATTTCGTACTATGCAAACTCTGTTGATGCAGACGCTGGTCAGAATCCATTACCACTAAATTACAATGCAACTTTAGGTTCTAATACCATTTGGGTACGCATTGAAAACAACACATCACCTATTAATGATGGTTGTTCTGCAATCGGTTCTTTCGTGTTAACTGTGAGTTCTGTGCCTACAGTTAGTAACATTCCAGATTATGAGATTTGTGATGATGCAAGTCAGGACGGAATTGAAGATTTTGACTTAGCTAGTTTCTTACCTACTATAGCAACACAAGCTGGTGATCCAGTAGATGTAGACTATACAATTCATGAGTCACAAGCTGATGCAGATATGAATATGGGAGCTATCGATACAACAGTTCCTTATACTAATACGACTTCTCCACAAGTTCTTTATGTAAGACTTCAAAACATTAATGATATAGATTGTTTTGGAACTGCTCCATTTAACCTAGTAGTTTTAGGAGCACCTACATTAGGTACAGTTGCTAATATTGAAGTTTGTGATGATGCTCCATTAGATGGAAGTTCTGATTTCACTTTATCAGACCAAGACGCAACCGTTGCAAATGGCTCTGCTGGTACGGTGACCTACCACTCCACTCAAGCAGATGCTGATAGTGGTGCCGCAGCACTTCCTAATGTATATACTGTAAGTGGTTCTGAAACCATTTATGCAAGATTTGTGAATGACGCAGGTTGTGCTGGAACAACTAGTTTTGACATTACTGTACAAGCGGCTCCTGCTATAGGAAATGCTCCAGACTTAACAAATATCTGTGACGCTACTGTAGATCTTAATCAAAATCTTTTTGAATTATCTGTTCAAGATGCGGCAGTTTTAAATGGACTTAACCCAGCAGACTATACTATAAGTTACTATACAACTGATAGTGATGCGCAAAACGCAACAAATGAGTTACCATTAAGTTATACAGTACCGTTCCAATCAGGAGTAACGACTGATCTGTTATTTGCTAGATTAGAGAACAATACAACAGGATGTTTTAACACATCCCAGTTCACTATCATTTTTGAACGTTGTGAAATTGTTTTCCCAGAAGGCTTCTCTCCTAATAATGATGGTATCAATGATACATTCTCTATTCCTGGACTAGCAGAGCAATACAATAACTTTAATCTTCAGATTTTTAATCGTAATGGTTCTGTAGTTTATGAAACTAGCGCAAGTAATTATGAAGAATTTGCAGGAATCCCTAATAAAGGAGCTCTTGCTGGTGATGGTTTACTACCAGTGGGAACTTACTTCTACGTGATTCAATATAATGATCAAGATGAAGAAGACACGGCAAGTTGGGTTTATATCAACTACTAGTCTTTAAATTATTAAATACAAAATCCCAGTTAACCGCTGGGATTTTTTATTTTTAATCAAATTCTTACAATGAAAAATTTTATAACTTTTTTTGTTTTATTCATTTCGTTCTTTTCATTTTCACAAAAAGAAAGCGCTTGGTGGGTTTTTGGCGACGGAGCAGCCATTGAATTTACAGATACAGGAATTCAAAATAGATCCAATAATACTAATATCGTAACGTCTAATTTTAATACTGATGAAGGTTGTTCTTCTATTAGTGATAGTCAAGGAAACTTACTGTTTTTTACAAATGGCTCAAGTATCTATGATAGGAATGGTTCAGTAATGCCCAATGGAATTGGGATTTTAGGAAATGTATCTTCTACTCAATCTACTATGATTATTAACGCACCAAATACAAATGGAGTTTACTTTATTTTTACCGTAGGCGGATCGGGAAATGGACCGTTTTCTTATAGTCGGTTAGAAATGTCTTTAAATGGTGGTTTTGGAGATATAGTGCCTGGAGTAAAAAATATTATACTCCTAAATTCTTGTAGTGAAAAACTTAATGGCATACAGAAACAAAATAGTAATGATGTTTATGTGACGGTATTTTCTCAAAATAATGTTACAGCCACACAATCCGGAACTGGTGATTTTAATTCCCTTTATACTTTTGAAGTTAGAGGTACTGGCTCTGCATCATTTATTCTACCTAACCCTATACCACAAACCAATAACTCTAATAGTAATAGGTTTGAATCTTTAGTATTTGCAAGTTCTAGAGATAGAGGTCAACTTAAATTCAGTCCTAATGGAAACTATGCAGCCATAGCTATTCAAGGTTTTCAATCTTCAACTGCACAAGATTATGGTGCTTATTTATTAAATTTCGATAATAGTACAGGTCAGTTTAGTGGTCCTGTACTAACTTTAGAATCTCAACAACCTTGTTATGGTATAGAATTTTCCATAGACTCAAATTATGTCTACTATGACATTAGTGATGATTTTGCGCCTACTAGTACTACTTCTAGATCTATCATCCAGTACAATCTAAGTGCACCTAGTAACATCTTAAATACTCGAAATGTTATTTCAAATGAACCTGCTTTTGCAGCAAGAGGCTCCTTACAGTTAGGAATGGATGGAGAAATATATTCTGCTCAGATAGGAAACTCCTTTATAGGTCGTATCAATAACAGTACAACAGCAAATGCTACCTATACCAAGGACTTCTTTAATGTTTCACCTGGAATGGTACGTCAAGGATTACCGAATATCTTACCTAGCACCATTCTATCCAATTATACGTTGAGTAATCAAACGGTGAATACTTCTGAAATCCAGATATTTCCAAACCCTACTTCAGATTATTTAGGAATTACGGCAAGTGAGGAGCTAGAATCTGTTGAGATTTTTAATATGGATGGGAAATCTGTTTTATCAAAATCATTACAAACAAACAGCGCTCACATTGACTTTACCGACCTTTTCCCAGGACTATACATTGTTAAGGTGGACAATCTAACTGGTAGTACTCAAGTATTTAAAGTAATTAAGAAGTAAGTTATTTACCTTTCGCGAAAGCGTAATTATAACTATCTTCATATCACGAAAACGTTGTAAAATTTATCATTTTATTATGCATGCATAGTATTTATTTACTATCTTTGAATGTAAGATTATTAAATGAGAGATAAAACAATAGATTATATACTAAGAGCGACATGGATGTCCATCTCTAAAATGTATAATGAACAAGCCGCTGTTAAAGGTAGCACTATGGCTACCGGATTTGCGCTCATAAGCATTGACCCCATAGAAGGTACACCTAGTACTGCTCTTGGACCTAAAATGGGAATGGAAGCTACTTCCCTATCTCGTACTTTAAAGACCATGGAGGAAAAAGGTCTTATCTCAAGAAGAAAAAATCCAGAAGATGGACGCAGCGTATTAATTCATTTAACAGACTTTGGTAAAGAAATGAGAGACTTCTCTAAAAACGTCGTAAAATCATTTGATACCGTAGTAAAACAAAATATCGAAGCCGAAAAATTAAATACCTTTTTAGAAGTTGCTTATCAAATCAACGATCTAGTAGGTCAAAAAAATATTTTTAAACAAGAAGCCATAGCTGATAAATAATATGGGAAAACGTAGAATTAAACATGTAACCGTAATAGGTTCAGGAATTATGGGAAGCGGTATTGCTTGCCATTTTGCAAACATAGGTTGTGAAGTACTCCTACTGGACATCGTCCCAAGAGAACTTACTGACAAAGAAAAGGCCAAAGGTCTAACTCTAGAAGACAAGGTTGTTCGTAACCGTATGGTAAACGATAATCTTACCGCTTCTATAAAGAGTAAACCAGCACCTTTATACAATAACTCATTTGTAAACAGGATTTCAACTGGAAATCTAACAGATGATTTAGCCAAAATAAAGGATACGGACTGGATTATTGAAGTCGTTGTAGAAAGGCTAGACATTAAAAAATCTGTTTTTGAACAAATTGAGAAGTACCGTAAACCTGGTACATTAATTACATCAAATACTTCTGGTATTCCTATTTCTTTCATGAATGAAGGACGTAGTGAAGATTTCCAAAAGCACTTTGCAGTAACACACTTTTTCAATCCGCCACGATATTTAAAATTATTTGAAGTTGTTCCAGGTCCTAATTGTGATCCAGCGGTTACTGACTTCTTAATGGAATATGGAGAGAAATACCTAGGTAAGACATCAGTTCTTGCAAAAGATACTCCTGCATTTATAGGAAACCGTATCGGTATATTCTCTATTCAGAGTTTATTCCACACGGTTAAAGAAATGGGTCTTACCGTTTCTGAGGTGGATAAACTTACTGGTCCTGTTATAGGTCGTGCTAAGTCGGCAACTTTTAGAACTGTAGATGTTGTAGGACTAGATACCCTTGTACATGTTGCAAATGGTGTTTATGCAAATTGCCCAGAAGACGAGCATAAAGACACGTTTAAATTACCGGACTTCATCGATACAATGATGGAGAATAAATGGTTAGGTTCTAAAACTGGTCAAGGTTTTTATAAAAAGAACGTCACTAAAGAAGGTAAAAAAGAGATTCTAGCATTAGATCTAGACTCTATGGAATATGTAGTACAGCCACGTGCAAAGTTTGCTACACTAGAATTAACTAAAACAATTGATAACGTTGCAGATCGTTTTCCTGTATTAATTAAAGGAAAAGATAAAGCTGGTGATTTCTATAGAAAATCATTTGCGTCACTATTTGCATACGTACAACATAGAATTCCAGAAATAAGCGATGAATTGTATCGTATAGACGATGCGATGAGTGCAGGTTTTGGTTGGGAACATGGACCATATCAGGTTTGGGATGCCGTAGGTGTTGCAAAAGGTGTGGAATTAATGGAAGCAATCGGTAAAAAACCAGCTGCTTGGGTAACAGAAATGCTAGAGAAAGGATTTGAGTCTTTCTATACCGTAAAAGATGGATCTACCTACTACTACTCTATCCCAGATAAAGATTATGTAAAGAAACCAGGACAGGATGGATTTATCATTCTAGACAATTTACGTGCAAATGCTCCAGTATTTAAAAATTCAGGTGTAACCGTTCACGATATAGGCGATGGTATCCTTAATGTAGAATTTACTTCTAAGATGAATTCTATAGGTGGCGATGTGCTTGCCGGTATGAATAAAGCTATTGATATTGCTGAAGATCGTTTTGACGGTTTAGTAGTAGCAAATAATGGTGCAAACTTCTCTGTAGGGGCAAATATCGGTATGATATTTATGATGGCTGTAGAGCAGGAATATGATGAGCTGAATATGGCTATCAAACAATTCCAAGATACAGTTATGAGATTGCGTTACAGTAGTATTCCTACTATAGTCGCACCACATCAAATGGCACTAGGTGGTGGTTGTGAAATGACCATGCACAGTGATGTTGCTGTTGCAAGTGCAGAGACTTACATCGGTCTAGTAGAATTTGGTGTAGGTGTAATTCCTGGTGGTGGTGGATCAAAAGAGATGGCACTAAGAGCTAGTGACACTTTTGAGAAAAACGACGTAGAATTAAATAGACTTAGAGAATACTTCCTTACTATAGGAACAGCCAAAGTTGCAACAAGTGCTTATGAAGCATACGATCTAGGCATCTTGAGAAAAGGTGTAGATCATGTTGTTGTAAATGATAACAGACGTATTGCTTTTGCAAAAGCACAAGCGAGACTTCTAGCTGACAAAGGTTATACACAGCCTGCTATGCGCAAGGATATAAAAGTATTGGGCCAGCAAGCATTAGGAATGTTCTTAGTAGGAACTGACGCGATGAAAGCTGGAAAATACATAAGCGAGCATGACTTAAAAATTGCAAATAAACTAGCTTATGTTATGGCTGGTGGAGATTTAAGTGCTCCTACTCTAGTGTCAGAGCAATATTTATTAGATCTAGAACGTGAAGCATTCTTAAGTCTTACTGGAGAAAGAAAGACATTAGAAAGACTTCAACACATGATCCAGAAAGGTAAACCTTTAAGAAACTAAGAAAATGACAAACGCATATATAGTTGCCGCAAAAAGAACGGCAGTAGGAAAATCAGGTCGTGGTGTTTTTAGATTTAAAAGACCCGACGAACTAGCAGCAGAAACTATTCAAGGAATGTTAAAAGATCTTCCTGATTTTGATAAAGGACGTATCGACGACATGATCATAGGTAATGCAATGCCAGAGGCTGAGCAAGGACTTAACATGGCACGTCAGATATCACTTCTAGCATTAGAAAGAGTTGATATCCCAGGTATAAGTATCAATAGATGGTGTGCCTCTGGACTAGATGCTATCGGTGCAGCCGTAGCAAGAATACAATCTGGAATGGCTCAATGTATAGTCGCTGGTGGTGTAGAAAGCATGAGTTATGTTCCTATGGGTGGTTATAAACCTGCTCCAGCTTATAGCCTGGCAAAGCAAGGTCACGAAGACTACTATTGGGGAATGGGACTTACTGCAGAAGAGGTTGCAAATGATTATAAGGTTTCTAGAGAAGAGCAAGATCAATTTGCTTATGACTCTCACATGAAAGCCTTAAAAGCACAAGCTGAAAACCGTTTCCAAGATCAAATTGTTCCTATCGATGTAGAAGAAACTTACCTAGACGAGAACGGAAAAAAGAAAACGAGAACCTATACAGTAACTAAAGATGAAGGACCTAGAAAAGGTACAAGTCTAGAAGCTCTTGCGAGATTACGTCCAGTATTTGCTGCAGGTGGTAGTGTTACAGCTGGTAACTCTTCTCAAACTAGTGATGGTGCTGCTTTTACACTTGTAATGAGTGAAGAAATGGTAAATGAATTAGGTATAAAGCCTATTGCAAAACTAGTAAGCTTTGCTGTAGCAGCTGTAGAACCAAGAATAATGGGTATTGCGCCTATAGAAGCTATTCCAAAGGCATTAAAACAAGCAGGTCTTGAAAAAGAAGACATGGCTCTTATTGAGTTAAATGAAGCTTTTGCAAGTCAATCTGTCGCTGTGGTTAGAGAACTAGGTCTTAATAAAGACATCGTTAACGTTAACGGTGGTGCTATTGCCCTAGGTCATCCACTAGGTTGTTCAGGTGCTAAACTATCGGTGCAAATCTTTGATGAGATGCGTAAGAGAGGAAACCAAGGAAAACACTGTATGGTTACCATGTGTGTAGGTACTGGACAAGGTGCTGCTGGTATTTTTGAGTTTTTAAATTAAGAATTACGCTTTCGCGAAAGCGAGATAACAATACATATTATGTCAACAGAAAATAAAATAGAAATGATACGCGGTGGACAATTCATCGTTAAGGAAACAAACCCATCAGAAGTATTTACTCCAGAGGACTTCTCTGATGAGCAAAAGATGATGCGCGATAGTGTAGAAGAGTTTGTAGATAAAGAAATCGTACCGCATAAGGAACGTTTTGAAAAGAAAGACTATGCACTTACTGAAGAAGTAATGCGCAAGGCAGGTGAAATGGGATTCTTAGGAATTGCTGTTCCTGAAGAATATGATGGATTAGGAATGGGCTTTGTCTCTACCATGTTAGTTTGTGATTATATATCAGGTGCAACTGGATCTATAGCAACGGCATTTGGTGCTCATACAGGAATAGGTACAATGCCTATTACTCTTTATGGTACAGAAGAACAAAAGAAAAAATACGTTCCTAAATTAGCTACTGGTGAGTGGTTTGGGGCCTATTGTTTAACAGAGCCTGGTGCAGGATCTGATGCAAATTCTGGAAAAACAAAAGCAGAACTTACAGCAGATGGAAAACACTACAAGATCAATGGTCAAAAAATGTGGATTTCTAATGCTGGATTCTGTAATGTATTTGTGGTATTTGCTCGTCTAGAAGATGATAAAAATATTACTGGGTTTATTGTAGAGAATGATCCTAGCAATGGTATTTCTATGGGTGAAGAAGAGCATAAACTAGGTATACACTCCTCTTCTACTCGTCAGGTATTCTTTAATGATTGCTTAGTTCCTGTAGAAAATATGCTTGCTGGCCGTGGTGAAGGATTCAAAATCGCCATGAATGCACTAAACGTAGGACGTATTAAACTAGCTGCTGCATGTCTAGATGCACAACGTCGTGTGATCACTCTAGCAACTAATTATGCAAATGAGCGTGAGCAATTTAAAACACCTATCGCAAAATTTGGTGCGATTAGAAAAAAGCTAGCTGAGATGGCTACTAACGCCTATGTAGGTGAAAGTGCTTCTTATCGCGCTGCTAAAGATATTGAGAATAGAATTCACTTACGTCAAGAAGAAGGAGCAACATTTGCAGAGGCAGAATTGAAAGGTGTAGAAGAATTTGCTATTGAATGTTCAATCCTTAAAGTTGCGGTATCTGAAGATATGCAAAACTGTAGTGATGAAGGTATTCAAATTTATGGTGGTATGGGCTTCAGTGCTGATGCACCTATGGAAGCTGCATGGCGAGACGCTCGTATCTCACGTATTTATGAAGGTACAAATGAGATTAACCGTATGCTAGCAGTAGGAATGCTTGTTAAGAAAGCGATGAAAGGACATGTAAATCTTCTTGAGCCAGCAATGGCAGTAGGAAATGAATTGACTTCTATTCCTTCTTTTGATACTCCAGACTTCTCAGAACCATTATCTGAAGAAATGGACATGATTAAGAAACTTAAAAAGGTTTTCTTAATGGTGGCAGGTAGTGCCGTTCAAAAATTCGGGACAGAACTAGAACAGAATCAACAACTGTTATTAGCAGCATCAGATATTCTTATTGAAATCTATATGGCAGAGAGTGCTATTCTTAGAACTCAGAAGAACATTGCACGTACAAGTGTAGAAGAGCAAAAAGAGCAAATTGCAATGTCTCAACTATATTTATATAGTGCTGTAAAAATAATACAAAATAGAGCTGAAGAAGGTATTTCAAGCTTTGCTGAAGGAGATGAACAACGTATGATGCTTATGGGCCTTAAGCGTTTTACTAAGTATATCAACCTTCCTAACATTATCGAGCTACGTAATGTAGTTGCAGATAAAGTAACTGGAGAAAATAAATATCCATTTACTAAAGCGTAGTGTATAGTTAAGTTAGATTAAGTTAAGTTGGAACCGCTATCAATATCAATTGATAGCGGTTTTTTTTATGTTAAAATAGCTAGAAGTATTAACAAATCATAAACGTAGATGATATATCCTTAATTTACTTTTGTGCCCTATGAAAGAATTATTAGAAAATTTTAATTTAGAAAAAGGATTTGAACTGATCCTAGAATACGGTATACCTTTAGTTAAGGCAATTCTTATCTACCTGATAGGTAGATGGCTTATTAATAAAGTGCTAAGAGTCACACAAAAATTCATGCTTTTAAGGAAATATGATGTGACGCTTGAAAAGTTTCTTTTAAATCTTATTAAGTGGGGACTTTGGATTCTTTTAATTGTTTCAATAGTAGGGACATTAGGAATACAAACGACCAGCTTTGCAGCAATTATAGGAGCTGCAGGTCTTGCAATAGGATTAGCATTGCAAGGATCATTATCTAATTTTGCTGGTGGTGTATTATTACTTCTATTCAAACCTTTTAAGGTTGGTGATACCGTTGAAGCGCAAGGGATCATAGGTACAATTAAAGAAATTGATATTTTACAAACTAAAGTTATAACTCCACAACGTAAACTAGCTATTATACCTAATGGACCATTACTGAACGGTAATATTATTAACTTTAATACAGAAGGTATTCTTAGATGTGACACGACTATAGGTGTGAGTTATGATGCCGATATTACAAAAACAATCGAGGCACTACGCAAATTAGCTACTGATCACCCATTAGTTCTCGAGGACCCAGCACCACAAATTGTAGTCGCAGCAAATGCAGACAGTTCTATAAATATACACGTGAGACCATATACACTTACTGATGATGTATGGACAGTACATTGGTATTTACAACAAAACTTCAAACCTACCCTAGATGCAATTGGTGTTGAAATCCCTTATCCACATCAGGTAGAAATACAAAAACAAGGATCATAAAAATTCTTCCTAATTGATAAAGCCACTTTATATGAAGTGGCTTTTTTATGCGCTTTTATTGTTCAATGGTATTTATTTTACGATAAAAAACTATTTATACAAAAACTCAATTCTTTTTCAGGCTACTCACTTATCGTTATTAAATTCGTTTTTTTTTAAATCAAAACAATAAAAATGATGCAAGAACCAATCGTAGAAGCAAAAAACGTAGATGTTAATATTGACCCTAGTGGATTTAGTATTGAGAACCTGACAGGCTATGCCTTAGAATATGGAGTACCTTTATTAAAGGCAATACTGATTTATATCATCGGTGCATTTATAATAAAAAAGCTAGTTAAAGTAGTTAGTAAACTAATGGATAAAAAGGATTATGATTTAACCCTTAAAAAATTTCTTACTAACTTAATTAAATGGGTTTTAACTATACTATTAGTCGTTACAGTAGCTGGTACATTAGGCATAGAAACGGCTAGTTTTGCAGCTATATTAGCAGCAGCAGGTCTTGCTATAGGTCTTGCTTTACAAGGTTCATTATCTAATTTTGCTGGTGGTGTTCTTATCTTAATTTTTAAACCTTATAAAATAGGAGATTTAATAGAAGCACAAGGTGAATTAGGTGCTGTAAAAGAAATTGATATTCTAGTTACTAAGTTGATTACACCAGCAAATAAACTAGCCATTATCCCTAATGGTCCTATGGCAAATGGAAATATTGTTAACTATACTGCTGAAGGTAAAATGAGAGTTGATACCACTGTAGGAATAGGATATGGAGAAGATATGAAACAGGCTAAAGATGCTCTTCTTGCTATGTTAGAATCTAATCCTAAGGTACTTAAAGACCCGGCACCTTCTGTTAATGTGAGTGAGCTAGCAGAAAGTTCTGTAAACCTAGCGGTAAGACCATATTGTACACCAGAAGACTATTGGGACGTTTATTTCTGGACTATTGAAAATACAAAACTTGTATTAGATAGAGAGAAAATTGAAATCCCTTATCCACATGCAGTTGAAATACAGAAAGAAGCTTAATCAATTCTTTCTTTTATGTAAAGCCTCAATTTATTTTGGGGCTTTTTTTTTACGCTTTCGCGAAAGCGTTAAATGACATCAATCCTTTAACAATTTACTAAATATTTGTAATGTTCTAGGTATTATCTTAGGGCAAAATTATCAATCATGAAAAACGGTTTTCTTTTATTGCTGTTCATCAGTATGTTTTCAACAGCTCAACTGCCTAGTGCACATCAACAAGATTTATATAAAATTATAGATGAAGTAAGTGCTGATAGAATTGAAAATGATGTAAAAAAGTTGGCTGGATTTGGAACAAGAAATACGTTTTCAGATACCGTATCCAATACTCGTGGAATAGGTGCTGCAAGAAGATGGATAAAAGCAGAGTTTGATAAAATATCTGCAGATTGTGGTGGTTGCCTTGAAGTATTTTACCAAAAAGATCTAGTTACTACAGATATGGGAAATCGCGTTCCTAAAGATGCTTATGTAGTTAATGTAGTTGCCATACAACGTGGAACTACAAATCCTAACGACATGGTCATGATGAGTGGTGATATAGATTCTAGAGCTAGCGATACAATGGACTTTACAACAGATGCGCCTGGTGCAAATGACAACGCAAGTGGTATGGCTGGTACTATAGAAGCCGCTAGGGTTTTAAGCAAGCGCAAGTTCAAAAATAGTATTGTGTACGTAGGTTTAAGTGGTGAAGAGCAAGGACTATTTGGTGGTAAAGGACTTGCCGACTATGCGAAAAAGAAAGAATGGAATGTCATAGGCTTTTTAAATAATGATATGATAGGAAATATTAAGGGTGTAGATGGAGTCATTGACAACAGAGAGTTCAGAATATTCTCAGAGCCTACTGACCCAACTGAAACAGAACGCCAGCGTAATGGTCGTAGGTTTTATGGTGGTGAAGTTGATGGTATTTCTAGACAACTAGCACGTTACATTTATAAATCAGTAAAAACTTATATGCCAGAGATGAAGCCTATGATGGTATATAGATTAGATCGTTTTGGCCGTGGTGGACATCACAGGCCGTTTGCAGATTTAGGTTTTCCAGGTATACGTATCATGGAGGCACATGAAAATTATACACAGCAACATCAAGATATTAGAACAGAGAATGGTGTGAATTATGGTGATGTTGTTGAACATGTCAATTTTCCATATGCCCGTAAATTAACTGCTGTCAATGCTATAAATCTAGCACAATTAGCCTGGGCTCCTACCCGACCTCAAAATGTAAAAATTGGTGGGATTGTAGAAGCTAATGTAAGATTAAAATGGGATCCTGTTAAAGATGCAGTGGGATATAAAATATACTGGCGTGATACAACGAGTCCTACATGGGATCATTCTAGATATGTAGGAGACGTCAATGAATATACTCTAAATGAAATCGTAATTGATAACTCGTTTTTTGGAGTTGTTGCAATAGGTAAAGATGGAATTGAAAGCATGGTCAGTTTCCCTAGTGGCGTTTTTAGGTAGTATATCTCGATTAAAAAATAAAAAAGCCTGTTCTTAATGAACAGGCTTTTTTATGGAATACTTGTTTATTGAACTTAAAATCAGTTACTTTATTAGTTGTAATTATAAATACCCTTTATGGGGTATATAATATCATCACATAATCAACCATATTTAACCAACCAAAAACTCAACCCTATGAAAATTAGAATTGCCATTTTATGCTTATGTACTTTTGCCATATTTTCTTGTAAAAATGAAATAAAAGCAGATGAAGATATTGAAAGTAATGAGCGCAAAAAAAAGGATACAAATAGCGCTATTTTAAAAACCAATCAAGATCCTTATGATTACTGTAGTATTCTAGAAACTTCTGTTCAATTAGCAAATACAGATATGGAAACCTACCATATTGCAGAAACCGGTATCAATGATAATATAGGTTTATCTGCAATGATTTATATGGACGTCAACACTAAAACCATTACTCAGATTGATTTTGAATCTAAAAATAATTTTAAGAATGTAGAAACTGCATCATTTGAAAAAGTTGATGACGAATATGTACTGAAAATAACGCTCTATGAATCACCACAAGCTGGTGATGTATTAACGACTATCACAGCTGCAGTTTTAAACGACGTAAAGCCTACTATGGATTTTAAAACCATTATCGATATTAATGAAGAAGGACTACAGTGTGAAAAGAATAATGTGCTCATTTACATACCTCTTAAAAAAGGTCACTCCTTTAAAAGACCTAGTTTGAGTAGTGGAAACTAGATTTTTTCTATACATAAGCTTGATTTTGTGCTTTACTCAGATAGGGAATTCCCAATCTACCCAATTAGAGTCGTTAGCAAAATTAAATGCTGCATCTAATTTTGTAGAGTCGAAAGAACTAATAAAAACCATGGATACTCTTGCTTTTTCAAATACTGAAAAAGCAAGGTATTATTATGAAAATGCTATAATAGAATCCAATACATCGACTGATTTAATGCATTCTTACAAGCTGTTATTGTCAGCAAAAAGAAATGTTCCTGAAGACTCTCTAGAGCTTAGGTTTAAGATCAATGACGAACTTATCTATACTTACCTTTCAACTATTGAAAATGCGCTGCCGTTTGAAGATCTAGTTAGAGAAAACTGTGATATTGCTCACCTCTCACAAGATCCTAAAATGCTGGTGAATTGTGACTTTTATTATATATATAATGAAGATTATGAGACTGAGGCAAGTATTGAGCGTTCAATAGGCAGATTACACCATTCAAAATATATCGCTAAAGAAAATGATTTAATAGATATGGTGAAAAGCATTGAATTGAATCTAGGTATTTTATACGACCTCGCAAATCGCAAAGACTCTGCTTTATATTATTTTAATTCATTAATCCCTTACTATGAACAGCAAGAAGATTTTGAAACACTTAAAGATTTATATAACAGTAAGGCTCAAACTTTAAAGCAATCTAAAAGATACGAAGAGGCTATTTATTACTACAATAAATCTTTAAATGACCACTACCCTATTGATAATCAAGAAAAAATGGTCATGGTAACTCGAAACTTAGCTGAGGCTTATTACCTTAATAAAAACTATGAAGAAAGTGCCACATTGTATCGTGATAAAATAAGAATTTCAGATTCTCTGAAAACCGTCGCGGCGGCAAGATCCTTAGAAGAACTAGAAGCAAAATATCAAACCACTCAAAAAGAAAAAGAAAATCTAGAACTTAAAGCTGATAAAGAAAAACAACGCAATCAAATTTATGCACTCTCAGGAGCAGCAATAATTTTGTTACTATCTGGTGGCCTCATCTACAACAACCAACGAAAGAAAAAATTAATTGCTCAGAAAGAGCAAATAATCCAAAAAAGTCGTGCCGATACCATTCTTAAAAATCAAGAATTAGCAACCATAGATGCTATGATTACGGGACAAGAAAAAGAACGTAAAAGACTCGCAGAAGAATTACATGATGATCTAGGAAGCACATTAACCACTGTCCGACTATACTTTGAAAACTTAAAAGAACAATTCAGTGAAGAAAAATCCGAGCTAGTTTTTAATCGAACAGAGAATCTACTAGATGAAGCATATGAAAAAATACGTCTAATGTCTCATACCAGAAATAGCGGTGTCATGGCTAGTAAGGGATTGATTCCTACTTTGGAATCGCTAGCACACAAAGTTTCACAAGGCGGAAAAGTACATGTAGAGGTATTACATCATGGTCTGGATCAATCCTTAGAAAATAGCCTAGAACTTACTATCTTTAGAATATTGCAAGAATTATTAAGTAATATCATTAAACATGCACAAGCTACAAATGCTGTAATCAGCCTTACCGCATATGAAGACAGTATTAATATTATGGTCGAAGATGATGGTATAGGGTTCAAAAAAGAATCAAATCAAGAAAATGCTGGTATAGGTTTACATAATATTGAAAAAAGAATTGAAGATTTAGATGGTACCATAGAAATCGATTCTCAATTAAATCACGGAACTACTGTTAATCTAGATATACCCCTAAAATGATAAGATTACTAATAGCCGAAGATCATCAATCGCTCATAGATGGTCTTTTATTACTATTTAAAGATGTTCAAGAGATTGAAGTCGTAGGTACCGCAAAAGATGGTAAAGAGTTACTTGAAAAATTAGATTTTAAAAAGCCAGATGTTCTATTAACAGACATTAGTATGCCACGTATGAATGGTGTTGAATTGTGTAAAAAAGCATTAAAAATACGTCCTACCTTAAAAGTAATTGCCTTCTCCATGTTTAATAACGAAGATGCGATACGAGAAATGATTAAAGCCGGCGCTTATGGTTATATATTAAAAACCAGTAGTCTGCAAGAAGTCAAAACTGCTATAATTAAAGCAAGTAAAGGACAACGATACTTTGATGCTTCTATTAATATCAATGAAATAGAAAGCAATGAAATTTCTAATAATAAAACAATACTGTCACCTAGTGAAACGAAAATTTTAAAGTTAATAGCACAAGGAAAAACATCATCAGAAATTGCCGAAATACGATTTACAGCTGTTAGCACAATTATTAAACATCGTAAAAATATTATTCAAAAACTAGGCTTACAAGGCAAAGGAGAGCTGTTAAGATATGCTTTACAAAAACACCAGCATTACAAGTGATTCACAATTGTTAAATGAAATATTTGTTTTTACTAGAAATACTTTAAAATATACCCATTAAAGGGTATTTTATAAATACACAAACTACTTTAACTTTGAACTGTTATACAAGATTGAATAGGAATTATTTCCTTATACAATAATTTTAGGGGGAAGGAAGTCCTGATAAGACTTTCTCATTTACGGTCGGAAATCTTTTCCGGCCGTTTTTTTTATGCTTAATCGTATATTTGATAAATCAAAATTCCCTAAATGAAAGTCCTTAAATACCTCTTTCTCTTTATACTAGTAATTATCATAGGTGCAGCAGTATATTTTTCTTTACAAGATGGCACGTATTATATCACAGAAAAGAAAATAATTAAAGCACCACCAGAGATGATTTATGAAGAAATTTCAGATTTTAAAAACTGGAACCATTGGAATCCATGGACTAATTCTACTGAAGTAACTAACACGTTAGGTGATATAACGACAGGTATTAATGGAAACTATAGTTTTAAAGATGAATACGGTAATGGTTCTATGACAATTACTGCTTTAGAACCCAACAAAAGTGTGGAGTCGGAAATGGAATATCATACTAGTATTTCTGATTCAAAAAGTGTCGTAACAATGACATTAAACCCAGTGCCTGAAGGGACAGAAGTTGTTTGGAATATTAAAGGTGAAGATGGCTTCAAAAATAAGGTTATGAATTTTATTCTAGGATTAGATCTAGAAGAGGAAATCAGACCTATGTATAAAAAAGGCCTCAATAATATAGAAGAATATCTATTAGTAGAAATGAAAAAGTACGAAATCAGTAATCCTGGATTAGTTGATTATGGAGGTGGTTATATACTTTATCAAACAACCTCTACTAGCATGGATAAATTTTCTGGTGAAATGGCAATCATGTTACAAGATATTATGAAGTACATGAAAGAAGAAAATATATCTATGTATGGAATGCCTATGAGTATTTATGAAAAATTTGATCATAATAACAACAGTGTAATTTTTTCTGCAGCTATACCGGTAAGAGATCGTGTAATTCCAGCGACAGACGCAGCGGTATTATGTACTTATATAGAGCCTACAAGAGCGGTTAAGGTTACCTTAAAAGGTACTTATGACCACTTACAAGAAACATGGGATAAGGGACAATTATTTATGGCACAACAAGGATATATACCTGGATTACAAGCACCATTTGAGGTTTATAAGACAGATCCGGCTTTAACACCTAATCCAGCAGATAACATCACTGAAATATATTTACCAGTTGTAGAAAATGATTAAGCAGCTTCTTTTAGTATTTATTGGTGGAGGCTTCGGTTGTGTACTACGTTTTTTATTTTCTGTATGGATTAATACAGATCAGATCAAATGGATACCTACTATTGTTGCTAATGTTATAGGCTGTTTTTTGTTAGGTTTATTTCTATCACTTTCTCATAAAAACATACTAGATAGTCATGGCTATATTTTATTAGGAATAGGCTTTTGCGGTGGCCTAACAACTTTTTCTACCTTTTCTGTAGATGTATTTAAACTCACTAATGAATCTAATTATTTAGGAGCCTTAATTTATCTACTATTAACTATTATTCTAGGATATATAGCCGTTTACTGTGCTTATTATCTAGGCAAACAACTTAATTAATGCCTAAATTATTTATCACCACACTGTGCTTTTTCATTTTGATATCGTGCCAGCAAGAACAAAAACCTGTATTAACCACCACGAGCTCAACTCAGCACAAAGCTCCTACTCTATTAAAAGACGCCTATAATGTAGGTTTTTTAGTGATGGACGGTACTTTCAATACTGAACTGACTGCTCCATTCGATATTTTTCAACATACACGCTTTCGCGAAAGCGTAAAACCAATGAACACATTTACAGTTGCACAGTCTAAAAATATTATCACAACATTTGAAGGATTGAGGCTGCAGCCAGATTATGATTTTACTAACGCACCTCGAATTGATATTTTAGTTATTCCAAGTGCCGAGCATCATCTAGATAGTGACTTAGATAACATTGAGGTAATAAATTGGATTAAACAAACTGGTAGTGCTGCCACTTATATAACATCACATTGCGATGGCGCGTTTATGCTTGCACAAGCAGGCCTATTAGACCATGTGGTGTCAACCACATTCCCTAGTGACGTCCATAAAATGAGGGAAAGATTTCCAAATCTAGACATACGCGAAAATGTATGGTTTGTACACGATGGTAAAGTAATTACAAGTGCTGGTGGTGCACGATCTTTTGAAGCTGCTATGTATTTATGTGACGTACTTTACGGGCCAGATGTTACAAATGATCTTGCTGGTGGTTTAGTGTTAGAATACAATCTTGCAGACTATCCACATCTTATAATAAATCAAGAAAAAGAAAATTAATCGCCTGCATCTTTTATAGCATCAGGTAACTCTATAAGATTTTCTATTCCGGATTTTTTCATTTGTTTTTTCACATCTTGCCAGTCCTCTTTTGTAGGTTCTTTAGGTGCTTGATCTTCCGCCAGTTCTGGTTCAAAAGTTAATATAGCCCATGATGGAAAGTGGTCACTTTCAAAATTAGTACCTGTTCCAGCATCCTTTAACCTAAATTCTGGAGAGGTAAGAATATGGTCTAGTGGCCATCGCATTAATGGGTACTGTGCATGGTAAGTGTTATAAAAACCTCTACCTATCCTTAAATCTAACAGCTTACCAATCGTTTTAGTAAGTTGAGTGCTATCAGACCAGGCAACATCATTAAAATCCCCTAAGACGATTACTGGAATTTCAGAATTATGACTTGCCATAGCCGTTAAAATCAACTCTTTATCGCGATCTGTACTCATAGGATTGTGCTGTGGCATCGGTGGCGTGGGATGTATGGCATATAGCTGAAACGGTTTTCCATTTCTCATAATCACTTTAGCCTCTATAGAAGGTATATCTGGATCGACTTTAAATCTAATTTTAGTATCGGTAAGTTCTAATTTTGAATAAACCAACATACCATAAGTATTATCCTGTGGTTGTTCAATCTTAAAAGGATAGGCCTCACCGATTTGCTGATTGATTTCTTCACTCCATCTTTGGTCGGTTTCTGTAAAAACAATAAGGTCTGGTTTTTGCTCCTTAATTTCTTGATAAAGATTATCACCGCTATCATTTTTCTGTAAAACATTAGCCGTATAAATCTCAATTATTGAATCCTCATTGACATGCTCAGAACTATCTTTTACCTCAACTTTTACAAAAGGTGTGTAATCGATAAACTTTACAAATTGAAATATAAAACAGCCTATTAAAATACTTATGTAGGCATAATCGTTTACCCATTTGGGTTTAAACGTAAAGAAATATAGAAGGATGGCCAAAAGTGTAAAAGCCGTGAGCTGTAAATGTGGAAAGTCAAAGATGCGTATCCACCAATAGTCTACAGCAATAAGAGGTAACAAACTTAATAAAGCAGCTATTAAGCCTAAAACCTGAAAAATTTTCCTCCACATAAACGTTTTATGTTAAAGATAATGAGTATTACCATTTAACCGTTTATAGTTGAGGAAAATTTAAGTTTATTTGTTAAATTTTAATAATATATTAAAATTGGTTCCTGTTAAAATCATCATTCCCTATTCCTTTAGGATTAGGTCCCCATTGATTAGCTCCGTGCTTACTATCTTCAATCAGCCAGATTAATAAAATAACAGTACCTACTAATGGGATCATAGAGATAAAGTAAAACCAACCACTACGACCAGTATCATGTAATCTCCTTACGATAACAGCTAGTGACGGAATGATTGTCGCTAGAGTATATAATAGGAATAGTATCCCAAAAGGAATCGCGATGGCTTCATTTTCTGTAACAGCACCTATGATCATAGGTACATACAATATCATGAATACAATAATATTAAATAATTGCCAGTACCAGTATTCTGATCTTCTTGCACGACCTGTAAAATCAGTATATTTATTAAAAACCGATTTTACTGCTTCCATCATGGTCATTCCATTGGATTCTGGCATAAACGGTTCTCTCTCACGACGTGAGCGTACTTCTGTGTTTTGGGGTTGGTTATTGGTTTCCATATGTTAAATTTAAGAAGGCAATTTAAGCACTTATTTTCTTAAATCTAATAGTGAAATGTAAGATTTTTTTTACTATGCTTTCGCGGAAGCGTTATCTAACAAGACATCTTTAAAATGGATAACCTATAGCAAAATTGAAAACTGGGTTTTCTATATCAAAATTCCATCGCTCACCAGACGGCATAGATGGGTCATGCCATGGAGCAGCAAGATCAAAACGTATTACAAAACCCTGCACGTCAACTCGCATTCCTAATCCTGCTCCTATCCCAAATTCATTATAAAAATCACTAGAAAATTCACCACCTGGTAATCCATTACCTGCTGTGGTCCATACATTACCTGCGTCTACAAAAAGTGCCCCTTTAAAATAACTGTAAATAGGGAAACGGTATTCAATGTTTGCTTCTAATCGTACATTACCAGATTGATCAAAAAAGGAACGGTCGTCATCGTCCTCTGGACTATAAACTCCTGGCCCTAATGATCTAGTTCTAAAAGCACGAACACTATAAGCTCCACCTGAAAAATATTGCTTACTAAACGGTAACACATCGCTGTTACCATACGGTAAGCCATAACCAGCAAAAAATCGAGTGGCAATACGAGAATCTTTATTTAGTAAATAGTGAAATCTGAAGTCTACATCTGCCTTTGCATATTGTGCATATTCTAGTCCTAAAAATTCATTCTTTCCTTCTTCATTTTCTTTACTTAATAAGCTGATGCTATTACCAGCTATATCTACTGTACTATTGACATAAAACAAAGCTTTTTTACGTTCATCTATAAGCTCATTATAAGTAAAAGAATAGGTTAAACCAGAAATGAATTGCTGCTCAAAACTATTTTGTAAAAAGGTATTCTCATCTAGTATTTCTTCAAATTCTGTAGACGTATTTAACAGATTTACATAGTTAATAGAAATAGGATTGAACTCGTGTGTTACATATCGATTTGCTTGCCAAGTATAACCAAAACTACCTGAAAAAGTCAACAAGCTATATAGTTGACTTCTATTTAAAATAGTTGCGCTGAGACTGGTTTTGGTCTTAGGAATTGCATATTCGAAATAATCACTATCTACGTTTATAGGCGCCAGCATGCGTGGAAAGATTAAATCTGCTCCTAGTCCGAATTCTGTACTAGTCTGTCCGGCATCACTATTTCCTGCTATTTGCACTTCATAAGTACCAGTTGCTTTTATATTAAGGACTTCACCACCTTTAAAAAGATTACGGTTAGAAAACGTAAGTCCTAAACTAGGACCCGTAAAATCATTGGATTTAGTTACCGCCTGTAATTCTGCACGGATAGCTCTTTTATTCAAAGGCGATAAATAAATACTAGCTTCTAAATAATTAAGACTGTCGTTGGATTCTTGTAGTTCTTTATATTCTATATTGACAAATTTATAAGCACCTATGGATCCTAGTCGTCGACTAGTGGCTCTAGACTTAGTAGGATTGTATAAATCACCTGGTTCTAACAATATAAAAGGATCTAACCGATCTGGTCTAAAAAAATCAGATTCCTGTATGTAATCCTTATCAGCAAAATGTACACTATCCATAACCACAGTATCATTACTTGTTACATTATATGGGTAGACTTTTACAGCCTTTATTTGATAAGGCTTTATTGCTTTAGTAGGTACGTCTTTTTTAAGCTTTAAAAATAAATCAAACCTTCTATTATCATACTGATTAGTATCTGCCTGAAATATTAAAAACCCAGAATTAAAATTATAATAGCCTTTGCTTTTAAGGTTACTATCTATACGCTCTCGCTCTTGCGTTAAGGCCGACAGATCAAAGCGAGATCCCACTTTAATGGGAGAATCTGACAATTGATTTTCTAGAACTTTATAAAATGGTATAGAATCATTATCAACCTGATAGGTTTTTAATCTATACGGATTAGGTAAACTTACTTGATAGGTTACACTACCTTCTTTTTGCTTTTGGTTTTCAATAGTTTTTGAAGTTATATTAGAGAAGAAAAAACCTCTATTCTCTAATCTATTGCGCAATAGATCTTTAGTTGCCTCTTGTTCTACATCAGATAAATAGACAGGCTTCTCTCCTATCTTTCTATTCATAAATCGCGCTATAAAGCCACCACTATCCCTTTTAACCTTATAATAGTAATGCAAGCCTGGTCTCATTCCTAAAAAAGTGCTATTAGGTTGCGGTGATATGGTAAGATCTAATTGAGCTTTTAACGCAGCAACATCTTTTACATCTGTAAGTGAATCTAGCTTAATATCAACATATGTCTCATTAAGTAATAGTTCATCTTCAGGCACATATTTTTTAACAGCGCAAGAAGTTATAATTAAGAAAAAACTTAAGGTTATAAAACCGTGTATGTAACTATTTGCTTTCAATGGCCTGATTTACTTATTATTTGATTCTGATGATTTTATGTCTTCTTGCTGCTCTTCTTCTTCCTCTTTTCGAGCCTTTTGATTTTCTTCAAGAACTGTTTTAGCAAATAAATTTTTGAATTCATTAAACTCTCTAGTGAATATTAATGATATACCACTAACAATTAACTGCCCGTCGATGACATTATCATACTGATTTCTACGAAAACCCTTTAAACGCCATTGACCAGTTTGAGATAACAAATACTCAATACTCACATTACCTATCACTGGAGTTTCTTCACCATCTTGTGCAGATCCTTGAATATCCACCTCGCTACCTACACTCACAACCAGACGATCATTCAGTAATTTTTTGCTAGCTGTGACATCCAGCTGTGTACGTTCTTGAGAACTGGCACCTTGATAATCCGTATAACTATCTACACCAAAGCTAAAATCTATACCGGTCTTACCCAATAGCTTACCTCCATATTGATTCAATTGATCACTTAAAGCTTGATTTAAATTATCTCTTGCAATAGTTGCCGTGCCGCCATTACTTCCATCTGCACCAGAGGTAGGGAAAAATCGGTTAAGTACGAGAAGAGAAAAAACTTGTTTATTTAATTCTTGATCCTGACTGTTGAGTTGTTGCAATCTACCATATACCTGACCGCCCACAGCACCTTGTTCATCATTTGGTAAATCTATTTTAAAACTGATCTCTGGCTGCATTAATTCACCATCAACATTTAAATACACTAAGAAAGGTAATTGCTGTCGGAAACTATTCTTAGTACTCAAATCTGCACCACTAGTTTGACTCGCCATTAAAGCGCTGGCACTAGTTTCTACCTTATAAATGGCACTAACATCTAGGTTTGCATCAAATGGATCACCAGACCAAGTAACGCTACCACCTTTGGCTAGATCAAATCTTCTAGATACTATCTCATATAAATTGAGTTGATAGTAACCACTATCGATTTCATATCGTCCCGTTAGCGTCATTCTACCGTTAGGTGTCATTCTATACTTAAGATCACCACTTCCAGCCACTTGTAAATTATCGCCTGTACTAGGATCAATGATAATCTTTAGTTTTGCGTCGTCTCTTATTTTAAAATTTGCTGTAATATCAAATCCTGTAAGCGTTGCAGATTCCTCTTCAGTCTGCGTTAAAATTGCATCGGGATTTTGCCTATTCACAAATTGTACGATACCATCACGTTGAACCACATCTAACTCTGTTGCTGGAACAACATAGGTGACATCTGTAACGTCTTTAACGGTAAGATCTAAGTTAATAACTGGCACCGTAAGATTACCAGTTATAGCCGCACTGGCGTCAAAGGTTGCCTGACCATAATACAGGTCATTATCTTCTTCACTACTATTTAATGCAGTGAAATCTTTAGCCTTTAATTTTAAATTAAAAGTCGGTACTAATAAGTTCTCAGTACCAATATTACCATCAACAGTAAATATATCACCTTGAGCGTCTGCGATACGCAACTTTTTTAGAGTAATACCTGCATTATCCACAGCTATTCTTTCATCTTTTAAAGTAAAATTAGTATCCAACATCGTGACATTTACACTAGCATTATCAAATCTCAATGATCCACTATAATTGGGGTCAATTGTTGTACCTGTAACTTTGAAATTACCATTAATTGATCCACTACCATCCTTGAAAAAATCATCTGATAGCCCAGCAATGGTCGACATATTTACTTTACTGATATTTAAATCGAGGTTCAGGTTTGCTGTAGTATCTGTGGCTTGATAATCACCGCTAAGATCAAAATCAACGTCATCTCCTTTAACAGCTAGATTCATATCATAACGTGAACCATTTAATGATTTTGCATTTAGGTTTAATTGACCTAAAGGTACTTCCATCGCATGTAAATCATTAATCTGTAAATCAGCAAGTATACCTGTCGCCCCATAAATATCATTAAGTATAAATTCCCCATTAACAGTTCCGGTTGCTAATTTCTCATCAGAATTTAAATAACTTAATAAGCCTTGAAGCTTAAAGTTCTTAAGCAACAGAGCGATATGTTCCTTATCCGTATTAGGACGATCGCTTCTTAATTCTATACTTTGATTATCATTACTTAATTTAAAATTACTGAATAGCAATCGTTGCTCACCTACTGCTATTTCATTAGAATCAGGTATGGTCCACGGTTGTTTATTAAGAATTAAATCATCTATGGATAGATTAAATATAAGGTTATCAATTCCATCGATATCACGCTTTCGCGAAAGCGTGCTCGCAAAGTGAATTAATCTTTCATCATCATCATAAGAAGTGAAATCTAGGTTAAGTTTATTCTCTGCAACGATACCTGTCAAGGCTGTGCGCTTAATATTTATAGGTCCTGCAGCAATATTTTTAAATCCTAATTGAAATTGTAAATTTTGAGCGTCTGACTGAGATGAAATCACTAAACTATCGATCTCGCTATCTGCATATTTGATATAATCTACCTTAATATCACTATCTAATTTACGCTCTTTTTCATTAAAATCCACTGCTATATTGATCGTGTCTAAGGATTGTAATTGTGGTAAAATCACATCACGTAAGATAGGTGCTGGTCTTATGTTACCTTTAATTTTCATTACAACCGGTTGTAAGGTGTCCATGTCCTGATTGGTCGTTAAATACCTATCTATATGGCGTTGCAATGCTGCAGTTAAATTTGCTGGATCTGCATTAGATCTCAATTCTAGATCTAGCATTTTGTTATTCACATTTAAAGAAGTAGAATCGTTGGTTACAAAGGCATCCATACTTAAGGTACCTAACAAATATGACTGTTCATCAAATACAGCAATTCCTTCTTCTACAGTAGAATTAATTTTATAACTAGCTTCATTACCAGAATAAGACATCTCTACTTTACCAGCAGCTTTTACATTTTGAGAAGTGATACCGAAAGCTCTCAAATCTATTCCAGCGATATCGATAATGGCATTTACATCATTTGCATTTTGGTTCAATTTAAGATTTGCGTCTAACGCTATATTGATATTATCGTCCTTAAATTTTGAAGTAATTATCCCAGCTCCATTATTCATACTTCCTTTAATCGGGATATTAGTTAATGGATAGTCGTTGTAAGCAAAGCTAGTTATAGTACCTTCAATACTAGCATCTAGATCATTGACATTAGAACCATTACCACTTGTCTGAAGTTGTAAGCTTAAGTTCCCCAATTCTGGCATGGAAAGCATTTTTGATAGCTCTAATTCTTCCAGAAATAATTTAGAGTCAAACTTAATTTTTTCACCATTTTTGAAATCACCATCGATTATCATTGAACCATAACTGGTCATTAGATTTGCTTTTCCCTGCACATTATTAACATTACCTGATACATTTGCTGTTAACTGTGCTTTTTGTGGTAAAGTAATGCCTAGATCTTTTTCATTTATGAATGGTAACAATGAATTTCTATCGGTAACAACTTTTATGTTAGGTAAGTTAAACGTTAGTTGATCTACATCGGTAACTTGAGTTAAAGTACCATTTGCGGTTACAGAATTGCGTCCCCAATTTAAAGTAAAGCGATCTATTTTTAAATTTTCAGTGCTACCAGTAGCAGTCAGTCGTCCTTTTAACGGTTGTTTAGCAAGCTGCTTTATATACACATTACTCGATAAATCAGGCTGGAAACTATAAAGATCTTTTAAGTCAAATATATACGATGGTATCGTTGCGTTTACTTTCAATGATTCTGGATTATTAACAAGCTGGTCAATACCATTGTATGCTAAACCAATTGATCCATCAATGGAACTATTATTAACTCTTGCTATTAAGTCTTTTATAATCAAATCATTATCTGTCACATTAATTTCACCACTTAATTGATTAACCGTCAATCCAGAGTACTCCTTAAGTGAAGTATTATCTAACACTACACGCGCACTTTTATCGGCAAGGTTAAAATTGCGTAAATCAACATTAATATCTGTCAACGAAATTGCGTCTGGCGATAATTGAGTAGTTGATGGTTGCGCACCATTTAGGCTATATAAAAAGCTGTTGTTTTTAAAATTTAACTTATTTAAGGAAACATTTAAATCTGGCCATTCAATTGCTATAGGTTCATTGTTTGATTGTAGAGATGAATCTGCAATTTCAATCATAGATAATTCTATATGACTATCCTGCAATTTCACACCATCTACCACATATTGACTATTCTGAACGTCTGCCTTAGGAATAGATGATTCTAAAACGCCAAAATGAGTTTGCAGCACAATGGCTTCTGGTTTTGAATTGTAATTTAATTCAACATTTGTCAATTGTATATTACGAGCTGATAACAATGGTAATGGAGAATCATTTGCATCATCTGTAATGGCCTCTGCTAGGTTCGTATCTTGCTCAGGGAAATTATCTTTTTCAGATTTAGCAAATGAGGTAACTACATCTTGCTCATAATTGATGATGGCATTTTTAAGTGACAGGTTTTCAATGTCAACTACCATGCGCTCTAGATCTAGTTCATTCATTTCTAGAATTATCTCATCAAAGATTGCAGTTGCATCCATCTCACCTACTTGATCTTTGTAAATAACATCAAAATTTGTAAGAACGATATTCCCTATATTAAGATTTAATGGTTGACTAGCCGTTGTATCTGGTGCGGTAGCAAACGCATCCATTAAAAACTGATAATTAAAACCTTCAATAGAATCTTTTCTAACAACTCTAGCTGTAAGACCATTCCATTTAAGATAATCTAAATATATACCGGTACCATTTATCAATGGCCATAATGCCATGTCAGCTTCTAAGCTACGAGAATACACTAGTGTGTCATTGTTAACATCACCCATATATAAGCCATCAACTTGAATATTACCATCAAAAGTGATGAAGGCACGATCTAACTGGATTTCAGTTCCTGTTTTGCCTTTCACAAAATCGATTACCTGTCCTACAATGATACTTTGTCCCCATGGACTGCGTATGAACAGCAGCAATAAAATGAGGAAAATAAGTATTCCTAACATGGTGCGTGCAAATCTGCGCAGCCATCTATATCGTGGTTTATTTGTGGATTTTAATTCTTTTTCTTGCAATTATTGACGGTATAAGACCTTAAGTTCTTAATAGATTGCAAATTGATAAAAGTTCAATGATTTAACATAATTGGCCACGGTAAATTTCTGTTAAGAATGTATAATCAGATAAAAAATCAGGCTAAAAACGTTTTTAATAAGTAATTGATTTAAATAAAGCAGTAAGGTATTATAAGTATGCTTTCGCGAAAGCGTATCTGAGAAAAGCTATTCTGAATATATATATAATATAAACTAAGCTTTTTTAGTAGGACGTTCTCCTAGATCATATTTAAAACCAAGACCGATGACCTGTCTAATTTGAAAACCTCTGGTTGTATTATCATCATATATCGCCTGAAACTCAAAGTTTCCACTGATGTATTTATTGACCTTTAGAAAAAGATTGAGGTTATAATCGATATCAATATTCTCTGGATCTGCTAGATAGTCACTATATAAACTTATTACATTTTCCATTTGTATATTTTTGGCAACCTCAAATTTTGTGTAACCACGGAAAGAGGCTCCTACTTCCCATCTAGCTGTTTTATTAGCCTCTACCCCAAAAAATGGTGTGTAGTCATCAACCGCATCTGGATCATTGATATCGACGTCAGTGAAGCTAGATGATACGGTTATTAATCTAGTAGTAGCAGGTGCGATGTTGAAATTGAAGTTTTTAGATTTTTTCCATAAAAAACCTAAACCTAATTGAAAATATGAAGGTGAAAAACCGCCTGAGGTCTCGCGTCGCTTTTGAATAGATCTGGTAACGCCATCGTCACCTGTTTCTTCTTCTGTAAAGAATTCATATCCAGAAATAAATTGTGATCTAAAATTGAAAATCGTACTATAATTCCAGTAGCTCTGTTTAATTTGATTACCTAGTATACTATTCAATTCTAGACGATCAGTCGTCTTGCGCAAGTAGCGCTGATCTTTTACCTGAGAAAGACCAAAATCACTAATTAATTTAGTATCCCACGATAACTTCTTACGCTTGTATTGCATGTCATAACTGATCCCTAGGTTACCTGATACATTAGTAACTCCACCACCTTGCCAGTCGTCATTAAAAGCACTTTGATTAAATAAAAAACTTACTCTTCCCCATGATGCCCAGTTCGTACTTTGAGCAGTAGGAATACTATCTTGAGCAAAGATTATTGAACTGAATAAAGCAAAGAATATGAGTGAATAAGTAGACTTCAAACTATAATTTTAAAGGTAAAAAGCAAATATATAATTACTGTACTCTTATGTATGTCTTCATCATTACTTTAAGTTTTCTTTAAGTTTTAGAAACCTTCTATTAAAAGGATTAATACAGAAAAGGCCTCTAGTTCACGAGAGACTTTTTTTAAATTATTATAGAATAAATATTATTCCACAACCAACTTCTTTACCTTTTGTCCTAGGTCACTTTGAATAGTAACAAAGTAAATTCCAGAGCTTAAGTTTTCTAGAGAAATACTTTGATCAGTTGAATTTCCAGTAAAATTAGTTTGTGATAATGTTCTACCGTTTATATCCATAATCGTCACGCTTTCAAGGCTATTTGAAGCAGATAAATTGATGAAGCTTTTCGCAGGGTTAGGATATACTTTTATAGAACTGTCTGTAGATTCTCCTACGCTTGCTGTGCTCATTACCGTTACCGTTTCGGTATTGGTGATGATCGGGAAATTAAAGTCAAAGAAAATCTCTGCAGTGTTATCAAAAGTATCTCCTGCTAACAGAGTATTTAGTGTCTTGATTTTAAATAATACATAACCATCGTTAGTCGCATCATTAAAATCCAGATTAATGTCTTCATGAATAAATTCTACCACATTTCCTTCCCTAATTCTCGTGTAATAATCATGACTACCACCTAGGGGAATCAACGTCGAGATATCAAATTGAGTCAAATCAATTTCATCCTTAACCACAATATTCACAGCACTTGCTGTTCCTGTATTCTCAAAACGGATCATATAATGAACATACTCACCAACATCTGCTGGGTCTATGGTCTCACCTTCTAGACAGGTCTTGTCATTAGGATCATAAGAATTGACAACTGTTTGATCAAAAACCATCACATTATCTGCCGGCATGGCGTCTGTTCCAGTTCCTGTAACCGTTCCAGTAAAAGTTAGGATGTCACCACCATTTAAAGGATTGATAGTTGCCGTAGGCGTATTCAATGTCATTGTGAACTCATACTCTTCCATTTGGAATGGTTGCAAATTGCTAAAAGACCAACTCAACTGATTACTAGGTGTGCTTCCAGCATTTGGATTAGTGGAAAGTAATGTCATAAAATCTTCTTCAAAGTCTAGAGTTACAGAACCACTTGAAGTTACATTTCCTTTATTCTTAACGACTACTTTATAGTCAGTATCAAATCCTGGTCGGGCTTGCTCTATTGGTACAACGATTACTTCTAGATCTTCTATAGTTCCATTTGCGGTAACACAAAAATCTTGAGTGAATGGGCTGGCTTGGGTTGGGAAATTAAGGCTAGTACTTTGGGGATTGATCATCCAGTGATTCGTTCCTATAACCTCAGTATTCAGAATATGAGCTCCTTCTGGTAATGTATAAGAATATTGATTTGAACTATCAGGGTAAAATACATCTGTTGAAATACCATCTGTAACAGTAAACTTTACATCAATGGTAGAAAGATTGGAATTTGTGACACAACCTGAGCCTATATCTAAAAGCACACTTCCTCTTATCTCGTAATAATCACCGCCTAGCACAAAAGTACAATAGGGATGAATTACAGCTGGCAAAAGAGAATTTGAATATCCATTTTGAACTATTTCCATCTCTTCGTTATCGACACAAATGAATTGAATATCCGTGCCAAAACCACTATAGAAATATTGAAGAACATCACCATTTTTTAAATTCAATTCAGAAATTGAACAAGCACCTAGATTTATATTTTCTGTGTGAACATTAGATAAATCCAAAGGAACTGATGTGATAACATTCTGCATTCTCAAAAATTTCAATCCCATTAAGTTTTCAAGAAAAATCTGATTAGAATCAATTCCTGAAATCTGAAGAGTTGCATCTAAAGAACTATTCACATAATTAAAATTGCTATTCTTTACACTTATACTATCATTAATAAAATATAAGTCTAGAGAACCGATATCTGCTATATTATTGTCTATTGAAATATTCTTTGCACCGCGAATCAAAACTGATTTTAAACTTTGATTGTTAAAATTTAAATCTAGATTAGAAGGTGTATTATGAGAATTATCTTGAATAAAATCTATTTTCTCTAATAGTGGCGAAGAATCAATCCCAGTAACATTATTTAAATTATTGGTATATCTAAATGAAAACTCTTTTAAGACTGCACAATTTGTTAAATCTAGTGACGAACCTACAAATTCACTAATACTTAAATACTCAAGCGACGGCATTGATGACAAATTAAGTGTAGAAAAAGTTCCAGCGGCAATATTTAATTCAGTAAGATTATTGTGAACTCCGAAGATCAAATTATCTGTTAAGTGACTGCTTTGAACTCTCACATACTCCAAATTAGGCAGATTAGTCAAATCAAAAAGAGGATTATTAAAACCAACATTTTGTAACTCAAAATTCGTCAAAGCTGGGTTGTTAAAATTAAAACTATCGATTGATGAAGATAATTTGATAGATCTTAATGACTGCCATATGCTTAAATCTAATGAGTTTACTTGAATAGTTGTTACTTCTAATTCTTCTAAATTGACAAAGTTTTCAAATCCTCCCAAATCTTGAATCCCATGAGCTAATGTATTAAAAGAGAACCTCAAAACTTGTTGAGCTTCATTTAACTGAATTTGTCCATCATTATTAAAGTCTGCATTCGAGTCAGAGATACCATCAGCATTGGTATCTACACAAAGTCTAGTTGTTAAGTAAGTTAAAAGATCAGGATCAGAAAATTGAATATTTTGAGAAAAAGAGAATGATGTAAATAATAATAACACAACGAGTATCAATCCTTTCATAATCAATTATTTCCTACAAGAAAAGAAGAATATTTGAATTGAGATTGAATGAACTTATTTTTTAGAAAACATTAACATTCTATTCTTAAATTAAAAAAGCGCAAACCAATAGGTTTGCGCTTTTAGAAATAATGAGATGATTTGGGTTTACTCCACAACCAACTTCTCTACCTTTTGTCCTAGGTCACTTTGAATAGTAACAAAGTAAATCCCAGAGCTTAGGTTTTCTAAAGAAATGCGTTGCTCTGTTGCATTTCCAGTAAAGTTGGTTTGTGATAATGTTCTACCGTTTATATCCATAATCGTCACGCTTTCAAGGCTATTTGAAGCAGATAAATTGATGAAGCTTTTCGCAGGATTAGGATATACTTTTATAGAACTGTCTATAGATTCTCCTACGCTTGCTGTGCTCATTACCGTTACCGTTTCAGTATTGGTGATGATCGGGAAATTGAAGTCAAAGAAAATCTCTGCGGTGTTATCAAAAGTATCTCCAGCCACTAGTGTATTTATTGTTTTAATCTTGAACAATACATATCCGTCATTAGTTGCATCATTAAAATCTAGGTTTATGTCTTCAAAGACAAACTCTACTAGGTTTCCATCTTTAATGTTAGTATAATATTCGTGACTGCTTGAAATAGGAGCTAGTGTTGAAATATCAAATTGCGCTAAATTTATTTCATCTTTAATAACAACATTCACAGCACTTGCTGTTCCTATATTCTCAAAACGAATCATATAGTGTACATATTCACCTATATCTGCTGGATCGATGGTTTCTCCTTCTAGACAAATTTTATCATTAGGATCATAACTGTTAACAGCGATTTGATCTAACACCATCGTATTATCTGCAGGAGTGATATCAGAACCTGTTCCAGTAACTATTCCAGTAAAAATAAGTATATCTCCAAAATTCAAGGGATTTGTAGGATGCGTAGGTGTATTTAACATCATCGTAAACTCATACTCTTCCATTTGGAATGGTTGCAAATTGCTAAAAGACCAACTCAACTGATTACTTGGTGTATTTCCAGCATTGGGATTAGTAGAAATCAATGTCATAAAATCTTCTTCAAAATCTAGAGTAACAGAACCACTCGCTGTTTGATTTCCTTTATTATTAATTACAACCTTATAATCTGTATAGAATCCTGGTCGGGCTTGCTGTAATGGTATCACCGCAACTTCGAGATCCTCAACCACTCCATTAGGTGTAAGACAAAAGTCTTGAGTAAAAGGACTTGCTTGAGTCGGAAAATTTACTGTAAAATTAGGAGGAGTCAAAGTCCAGTTGTTAATATACTGAGATAATGGAGCCACTGTAAATGATCCATTAGGAACAGTACTTAAATATTCCCCAGAACTATTACTAAATGAATAGGAATTAAAATTAGTAGATGTAATTGTAAATAGTGTATTAGGAACTTCAGGATCTGCAACTGTACAGCCATTCCCATCAAGATCAAGTCTTATAGTCCCTTTAATGGTATTAAACGTGCCACTATATGGTTGAGTTGCTATATTAGGTAAGCCTTCTCTAGAATTAGTTGCTTGATCTAGTGCAACACCATTATCTATATAAGTAGCTCCAGTACCTATAACCGTAGGATTTAATATGACACCTAACCATGGTTTACAAGTTCTTGCAAAATATATCTTGCCGTCTGGAGCTAATTGTAATGAACCTCTTCCAGAAACACCATTATTAGATCCACCTAACTCAATAGGATTTGAGTTCCATCCCGAAGATCCATTAATTTCATACTGAAAAATTTCTCTGACATTTGCTTGACCGCAACCGTTTCCTGTATCTGCAATGTTAGCATTTAAATATACGAGTCTAGAATCAGGAGAAAACTCTGCACCGTAGAAACGATTTAAATTTGATGAACTAGACAACCCGATAGGGTTTGAGACTTGCCCAGTAAGTGTATTAAAATCTGCTAAATATGCAGAACCAGCGTTACCTATACTTGTATTAACTATCTTGTTTCCGTCAGGTGATAATTTTAACATTCCACGAGCATCTGTTAAAACTGATGTAGTTGTTAATGTGGAAACTACAGGATTTAATATATCTATAACTCCGTTTTGTAGACGATGAGCATAATAGACACCAGCATCAAATGTTATGATCCAATTAAGGTTTACACTAGGATTGATATATGCAGTTACTTTCTCACGAGCATTTGGGTTCATAAGAATGTTTTTTCTATTAGGATCTATATCTCCCAAACCATTATCCATAAGCATATCAACTATGCTATAGGATAATCCATTAGCACTACTTACTGATAGAATATAAAATTCATTAGTGGTTACTCGGTTTCTAACTATAAGCTGCTGTGCAGCAGATGCATTTCCATTAAGACCTGTTCCATTAGTCATTAAAACGTGATTTGCATTCCAGACGTTTGAACCATCTGTATAAAATAATAAATTTCCAAGATCATCACTTATAGTACTACAACTTTCAAAAGTATCTAGTTGACCATTATTTAATGCTGTAGGCGGCGAAGTAGAAAAGTCTAATCCAGCATTCTGACCAAAATACCAAAATCTACCGTGATTTTGAGATGTTGCATAATTAGATAAGAGTAGTAGCGAAAGTAAGAGTAATAAATTTTTCATAGTTAGTGGTTTTAATTAAGATGCAATTTCTTACAATGGGTTGCGTTATAATTTAAAAGAGTTGTTTTTTAAGTCTATTTATGCAGCATTTTATTTAGAAAAATATTATCAAAAAAGCGCAAACCAATAGGTTTGCGCTTTTAGAAATAATGAGATGATTTGGGTTTACTCCACAATCAACTTCTCTACCTTTTGTCCTAGGTCACTTTGAATAGTAACAAAGTAAATTCCAGAGCTTAAGTTTTCTAGAGAAACACGTTGATCTGTTGAATTTCCAGTAAAATTGGTTTGTGATAAAGTTCTACCGTTTATATCCATAATCGTCACGCTTTCAAGGCTATTTGAAGTAGATAAATTGATGAAGCTTTTCGCAGGGTTAGGATATACTTTTATAGAACTGTCTGTAGATTCTTTTACGCTTGCCGTGCTCATTACCGTTACCGTTTCAGTATTGGTGATGATCGGGAAATTGAAGTCAAAGAAAATCTCTGCGGTGTTATCAAAAGTATCTCCAGCCGTTAAACTGCTCAATGTTTTGATTTTAAACAAAACATACCCGTCATTGGTCGCATCATTAAAATCCAGATTGATGTCTTCATGAATAAATTCTACCACATTTCCTTCCCTAATTCTCGTATAATAATCATGACTACCACCTAGGGGAATCAACGTCGAGATATCAAATTGGGTTAAGTCAATTTCATCTTTTACTACAATATTCACAGCACTTGCCGTTCCTGTATTCTCAAAACGAATCATGTAATGAACGTACTGACCAACATCTGCTGGGTCAATGGTTTCTCCTTCTAGACAGGTTTTATCATTTGGATCATAAGAATTGACAACTGTTTGATCAAATACCATCACATTATCTGCCGGCATGGCGTCTGTTCCAGTTCCTGTAACTGTTCCAGTAAAAGTGAGCATATCTCCACCATTTAAAGGATTGACAGTTGCCGTAGGCGTATTCAATGTCATTGTGAACTCATACTCTTCCATTTGGAATGGTTGCAAATTGCTAAAAGACCAACTCAACTGATTACTAGGTGTGTTTCCAGCATTTGGATTAGTGGAAAGTAATGTCATAAAATCTTCTTCAAAATCTAGAGTAACAGAGCCACTTGATGTTACATTTCCTTTGTTCTTAATTACTACTTTGTAGTCTGTATCGTGACCTGGTCTTGCTTGTTCTAATGGTAAAACGAATATTTCTAAGTCTTCAATTGTCCCATTTGCAGTAACACAGAAGTCTTGAGTAAATGGACTGGTTTGAGCTGGAAAATTTACCACTATGTTGGGTGGTGAGAAATTCCAGTATGTTGGGTTTTCTGGGTTTGGGGTCATAATATACTGACTATCTAGAACGTAAACAGAATACTGACCTAACTGATTTGAAGATATAGTTTCGGTTATAGTTCCATCAGTAACTGCAAAGTTAAAATTCGAAATTAACGGATCTGTTGGGTCACAACCATTGTTGTCTACATCCATAGAAATATTGCCCTGTATTTCGTTGATATGGCCAGCACCAAAAAAACTACAATATGTTGAAACCACAACATTCGGATTACCATTATAAAGATTAGCTGTAAAGTTATAATCAACACCTTCATCCACACAAACTTTGACTATTTCACCAGGAACTTCTGAAAAAAATACCATTCCTGCCAGACCGTTTTTGGCATTAATATAAGTCAGGTTGGGATTATTCCTTAGATCATATCTGTGTGCATACATATTCATGCTAGCCCTACTCAAATCAATTTCTGTTAATAACGTATTACCAATTTGAAGTTCTATTAGATCTGGATTATTATCAAAAATCACACTAGATAAAGGGCTGTGGGACAAAGTAACATAGCGTAATAGTGGATTAGATGAAAAATCAATACTGGTAAGATTATTACCAGCTAAAATCAAAGTATTTAATAAAGGAAATTGGGATACATTAAATGTGCTAAGATTGCAATAAGATTTGAGAGAAAGCAGATTATTTACATTATTCATCGATAGAACAGATGCATTAGGACAGTTTAAATATACCTCTCTTAAATTTAAAAGATTATCTAAACTAATACTTGTGACACCTGCAGATGCAATTGATAAAGTATTTAAATTTGGAAAGAGTTCAATTCCTGTAATGTCTAAAATTGCATCATCATTTATAGTAATTCCATATACATTTTGAGCTTCACTAACTTGAATTTCTCCATCACCATTGCTATCTATATCAATCACATTTGCAGAATGGAAAGTGACAGGTCCATCGTGAACATTCCCATAAGTCAATAGTTGAGCTTTAAAAACAGGATCTGGAACATTGATGATTTGACTTGTAGCGGTTAAACTAATAAGTAATATAAGTGAGAGTAGCAGTAAATTTTTCATATCATTGGTTTATGAAATAGATGTGGATTCTTACAAAAGGTTGCGTCTAAGTTTAAAAATTAAACAATAACAAGCTTTCCTTTCCTACAATTATCAATACTGCAGAGATTTGAAATTTTAATGATCAAATACAGTCCGACTACATAACAATACCGAAACAAGTTCAATAGAACAGTTTTTAAATAAATAAGCGCAAACCAATAGGTTTGCGCTTTTAGAAATAATGAGATGATTTGGGTTTACTCCACAACCAACTTCTCTACCTTTTGTCCTAGGTCACTTTGAATAGTAACAAAGTAAATACCAGAGCTTAAGTTTTCTATAGAAACACGTTGATCAGTTGAATTTCCTGTAAAATTGGTTTGGGATAAAGTTCTACCGTTTATATCCATAATCGTCACGCTTTCAAGGCTATTTGAAGCAGATAAATTGATGAAGCTTTTCGCAGGGTTAGGATATACTTTTATAGAACTGTCTGTAGATTCTCCTACGCTTGCCGTGCTCATTACCGTTACCGTTTCAGTATTGGTGATGATCGGGAAATTGAAGTCAAAGAAAATCTCTGCGGTGTTATCAAAAGTATCTCCAGCCGTTAAACTGCTCAATGTTTTGATTTTAAACAAAACATACCCATCATTGGTCGCATCATTAAAATCCAGATTGATATTCTCATGGATAAACTCGACTATATTTCCTTCTCTAATTCTCGTGTAATAATCATGACTACCACCTAGGGGAATCAACGTCGAGATATCAAATTGGGTTAAGTCTATTTCATCTTTTACTACAATATTCACAGCACTTGCTGTTCCTGTATTCTCAAAACGAATCATATAATGCACATACTCACCAACATATGCTGGATCGATGGTTTCTCCTTCTAAACAAGTTTTATCATTTGGATCATAACTATTAACTACGGTTTGATCAAATACCATCACATTATCTGCTGGCATAATGTCTGTTCCAGTTCCTGTAACCGTTCCTGTAAAAGTTAGAATGTCGCCACCATTTAGCGGATTGGTAGCTTGAGTAGGTGTATTTATAGTCATCGTGAACTCATACTCTTCCATTTGAAATGGCTGTAGATTACTAAATGACCAACTCAACTGATTAGTTGCTGGTTGACTAGCCGTAGGATTAGTGGAACCTAAAGTCATAAAGTCTTCTTCAAAGTCTAGAGTAACAGAACCGCTTGCTGTTTGATTTCCTTTATTTTTTACAATCACTTTATAATCTGTGTCAAATCCTGGTCTTGCTTGTTCTAATGGTACAACAATCACTTCTAGGTCTTCAACTGTTCCATTTGCAGTGACGCAAAAGTCTTGAGTGAATGGACTGGTTATGGTTGGGAAATCTACGACTACGTTTGATGGTGAGAAATTCCAGTAGGATGGGTTTTCTGGGTTTGGTGTGATGGTGTGCTGCCCGTCAGTGACAGGAATTATATAATCACCATCTGAATTTGTGGAAATAAAGCCTGAAACATTTCCATCAGTAGCATTTAAAACCAAGTTAGTAAATGACGGATCCATTACATCGCATCCATCATTATTATCATCAAAAATTAAGGTTCCATTAATTTCGCTTGTAACTCCACCAGCTCCAAAAGAACAATAGTCATTAACAACGATATTTGTAATTCCTTGCTGGGTAATTTCTGTATTTATTAAGTATAAATTAAAAATATCATTTGAAACACATATATATCTAGATAAATTATTGTTACTCAAAGAAAGATTGAAATGAGAAAATTCCGTATTTTGCAAGAACAACCTCTGAAAATTACCAACAATTTCTATGTCATTTAAAGATGAATTATTGTTCAAGTTCAGCTCTCTCAGTGTATTACTAAAAATCCTTACATCTTCAAGATTAACTACGTTCTCAAAATCAAGAAAATAAATATTATTATAAGATAAAATAATTTGCCTAAATTCCGAATTTGAATGATTGATAGTGCTTAAGACCGGATTATTACCTGCCGCGAACCCATATAATGAGGAATTAGTTATGTTAATTGTATTCAAAGTATTGTTAAAAAAAGATTTTAAATAGTAAATATTACTATTACTTGTGTCTATTAAATTAAGAGCATCATTATATGAAACAGTGACGTGACTTAAAACACTATTAGTTATTACAATACTAGTTAAAAATGGATTGTCATTTATATTATGACTATTATAAGAATACTGATCATTAAAAAGTGAGTCATCAATGTTGTCTAATTGTAGTGTGGTTAATTCCGTTTCTTCAATGTACAATGAATGCAGAGGCTGACCGCTTAGCCCTGTTAAACTGGTTAACGGAACGTTACCTATATACAGATATTCTAGATTCACATTCATTGATAAATCCAAACTTGAAATATTTGTATTATATAAATTTAATGAAGCTAGGCTTGTAAGGTTTGACAAATCAATAGTAGTTATAGAATTATTTTTAATATGTAAAGTCCTTAATGAAGTAGAATTTAAGATCGGTACAACTGTAGCAATAACATCTTTTAAATATAAAACTTCTAGATTAGAAAAGAACTGTAGTCCTTCAAGATTTGATACTGTATGCGTTGCTCCTGCTCCATTTGAAGATGTGGTATTACCTAAATCTATATATACCACTTGTTGTGCCTCATTTTGATCTATTTCACCATCGTTATTTAAATCCGCATCAGTATCCGTTAAACCATCGTTATCTGAATCAACGAGATTATCAGCGGAAATTAGATAATTTTTAAATCTTACATCTGGAATATTGATATTCTGCCCAACAACATAAAATGAACAAGACAAGGCAATTAGAAATATTAGTTTTCTCATAATCAATTATTTCCTACAAATAAAAGAAAAAACCCGCTAACTAACTACATTCATAAAGTTTTAATAAATCATTGCGGTTGTCATTACCGAATTCGCTCTGCACCGGATTGACATATTGCATATTACATTGAACCATTATTTATGATTCATTCTCGACTTTCGCTCGAACTAATATTTAGGTTATTACTGAGCGAATCGATTATGTATTAGATTGACCATAGTTAATCATATTACAATATGTCAATCTGAGCTTGTCGAAGATGAATTGTATCCTGTTATGATTTTCGTTTATCACACTTCGACAAGCTCAGTGTGACAATAACTTTTATGGATTTATCTAAATAGAACAGATGCCGAAAAAAAGTTCGATATAAGCGGAATTAACAAGACTGTAGAGCTGAAAATCATTTTAGGTTCAAAAGATCCCGAAGCAAATTCGGGATAAAGGAGATTCACACTTTTCAATGCGCTTGCGCTTTTGAAAAGTGGAATTCTGCTTACATATTTCTTCTATACTGTCCACCTACTTCAAACAACGCATCCGTTATCTGACCTAGCGTACAGATCTTCGTCGCTTCCATTAAGTGTTCAAAGATATTTTCTTGAGCTACGGCGGCTTTTTGGATTGCAGATAATTGTTCTTGTTGCGCTTTCGCGAAAGCGGTATGTAGATTATCCTTAGTAGCAATTTGTGCTTGCTTCTCTTCTTCTGTGGCACGCACTACCTCAGCTGGTAAAACCGTTGGGCTACCTTTTGAACTTAAGAAAGTATTTACTCCTATAATAGGGAATTCACCAGTGTGCTTTAACATCTCATAGTGCATAGATTCTTCTTGAATCTTACTGCGCTGGTACATGGTTTCCATCGCTCCTAGTACGCCACCACGTTCTGTAATTCTATCAAATTCTTCTAATACAGCAGCTTCTACAAGATCAGTCAACTCTTCAATGATAAACGCTCCTTGAATAGGGTTCTCATTTTTAGCAAGCCCTAATTCCTTATTGATAATTAATTGAATGGCCATCGCACGTCTTACAGATTCTTCTGTCGGTGTTGTGATCGCCTCGTCATAAGCGTTTGTGTGTAACGAGTTACAGTTATCATTTATCGCATACAGCGCTTGTAAGGTCGTACGTATATCGTTAAAATCTATCTCTTGTGCATGTAAAGAACGACCACTAGTCTGAATGTGGTATTTCAACATTTGTGCACGAGAGTTAGCTCCGTATTTGTTCTTCATTGCTTTGGACCAAATCTTTCTAGCCACACGACCGATTACAGAGTATTCAGGATCGATACCGTTTGAGAAGAAGAAACTTAGGTTAGGACCAAATTTATTGATATCCATTCCACGACTCAAGTAATATTCTACATAAGTGAATCCGTTTGCTAGTGTGAAAGCCAATTGTGTGATAGGATTTGCTCCAGCCTCGGCAATGTGATAACCAGAAATCGATACACTATAAAAGTTACGTACTTTTTCTTCAATGAAATACTGCTGTACATCTCCCATCAAACGCAGTGCAAATTCTGTAGAGAAAATACAAGTGTTTTGTGCCTGATCTTCTTTTAAAATATCTGCTTGAACGGTTCCACGTACTTGTGCAAGTGTTTCTATCTTAATGCGATTATAGTCTGCTGGATCCAGAATTTGATCTCCTGTAAGACCTAAAAGCATTAAACCAAGACCATCATTTCCTTCTGGTAGTTTACTAGTGTCTACCGCACCGTTTTTAGAATATACTTTTTCGCCTTGAGCGTTTAAATAAGAAGGACGTTCTACATTGTTATCGTCATATACTTCCTTAAGCTTTGCCTCTACTTTATCGCCTAGTCCGTTTTCTGTAATGAATCGTTCACAGTTCTGGTCTATCGCAGCATTCATAAAGAACCCTAATAACATAGGTGCTGGACCATTAATAGTCATAGAAACCGAAGTCATGGCATGTGATAAATCAAAACCAGAATACAATTTCTTTGCGTCATCTAGACAGCAAATACTTACTCCTGCATTACCGATTTTACCATAAATATCTGGACGTAATCCTGGATCGTTACCATATAAGGTTACACTATCAAATGCCGTTGATAAACGCTTTGCTGGCATCCCTAAACTCACATAGTGAAAACGCTTGTTTGTACGTTCTGGCCCACCTTCTCCAGCAAACATTCTGGTAGGATCTTCTCCAGTACGTTTAAACGGATATAATCCTGCGGTATATGGAAACTCACCTGGTACGTTTTCTTGCAAACACCATTTTAAAATATCGCCCCAAGCGCTGTATTTAGGCAACGCTACTTTAGGAATCATTTTGTGAGATAGTGACTCTGTATGTGTTTCAATTTTAATGACTTTGTCACGTACTTGAAACTCATAATTAGGTTGTTTGTATTTATTTACTTTTTCATCCCAACCGGTAATTACTTCCCAGTTATATGGATCAAGGTCTTTTAATGATTTGTTGAATTGTGCGATTAGAAGATTCATAAAATCTACATCATCTGCCAAAACTAGAGATAAAATGTACTCTTCATTTAATCCTTTATCAGTAATTAAACGCTCTCTGTTTTCTACCGCAGGTGCATTTTCATTTTGATCTAATAAAGTATTGACCGTTTGAAAAACACCATATAATTTCTGTGCCACTTTAGATTGAGCTGCGGCAGTATTATCATAAGCTCTATTACTTTCGGCAATCTCACTTAAATAACGTGTTCTTGCTGGAGGAATTACAAATATTTTTTCGCTTTGCGCTTTATTAAGTTCATTTTGCGAACTTAAATCTACACCTGTTTTCTCAGTAACCTCAGCCATTAGCGCTTCATACAACGCATTCATTCCTGGATCGTTGAATTGGCTTGCTATGGTTCCATAAACTGGTAGCGTTGCAGGATCTGCTTCCCATAAGTTATGATTGCGCTGGTATTGTTTTTTTACATCGCGTAATGCATCTAGTGAACCACGTTTATCAAATTTATTGATTGCCACTACGTCTGCAAAATCAAGCATGTCGATTTTCTCTAGTTGTGTCGCCGCACCAAATTCTGGAGTCATAACATATAAAGACACATCACTGTGTTCTAGTATCTCCGTATCGCTCTGCCCTATTCCACTAGTTTCTAAAATGATTAAATCATAGTCTGAAGCTTTTAAAACGTCAACAGCTTCTTGCACATGTTTAGAAAGTGCTAGATTTGATTGTCGAGTTGCCAGAGACCTCATGTAAACACGATCGTTATTAATAGCATTCATGCGTATTCTATCACCTAGTAATGCACCACCAGTTTTACGTTTTGATGGATCTACAGATATGATTCCTATATTTTTCTCTGGAAAATCGATTAAAAACCTGCGTATTAATTCATCTACAAGTGATGATTTACCAGCACCACCGGTTCCTGTAATTCCTAGAACTGGTGCTTGTTTTTCAGTTTTATCGGCTTCTGCAAAATGTTTGGTAAAATCATCGTGACGGTTTTCTGCTAGCGAGATTAATCTAGCAATGGTAGGAACGTGATTTTCTAGTAGCTCTCCGTTTAATTGCGCTTTCGCGAAAGCAGGTACAGGAACATCACATTGCTTCACTAAATCATTAATCATTCCTTGCAATCCCATCTCACGTCCATCGTCTGGTGAATAGATGCGTGTGATTCCATAATCCATCAATTCTTGAATCTCTGATGGTAGAATCACTCCACCACCACCACCAAAAATCTTGATGTGTCCTGCGCCTTTTTCTACTAATAAATCACGCATATACTTAAAGTACTCGTTATGACCACCTTGATAAGAGGTCATGGCGATACCATTTGCATCTTCTTGAATAGCAGTATTTACTACTTCTTCTACACTTCTATCGTGACCTAAATGAATGACTTCACAACCGGTAGATTGAATGATACGACGCATAATATTAATTGCGGCATCATGACCGTCAAAAAGACTAGCTGCAGTAACGATACGTACTTTATTTACTGGGATATATGGAGTTTGATCTTGCATTATGATATTCTCAATTTATAAAAGCAAAATTACGAAATCGATAGCGTAGTATGATATATTGTAATTAAACTTTTACATTTATTTATAGTCTTAATTTTATTCTTATTCTTGTTACTCATTCATTATAAAACAACCGATTATCATGAAAGTATTTTTATCTATATTTTTACTAAGCATTTTTATAGTAACCTCTTGTAGTTCAAATGATAATAATGATGACGATATCATAATAGACCCGATAGAAGTAAATTATTTCCCACCATTAACTGGTGACACTTGGGAGACAACTTCTCCAACAGATTTACAATGGGATGATCAAAAGCTTACTGAACTTAACACTTTTTTAGAGCAAAATGAAACGCGTGCATTTATCATTTTAGTAGATGGTAAAATCGTCGTTGAAGAATACTGGAATAATGACTTACTAGGTCAGCCATTTGATAGAAATAGCGTCTGGTATTGGGCAAGTGCTGGCAAGTCGCTAGCTAGTACTGTGGTAGGTATCGCACAAGAAGAAGGTTACTTAAATATAGATGATAAGACATCTGACTATCTAGGCAATGGATGGACGAATATGTCACAAGATAAAGAAGACTTAATTACTATAAAAAACCATTTATCGTTTACCACTGGTATCGACTACAATGTAACCGATGAACAATGTTATGATCCAACATGTTTAAATTATCTAGTAGACGCTGGGAATGAATGGTACTACCATAATGGTACTTACCTTATCACCCATGATATCATCGAAGCAGCAACTGGTGTCACTAATAATCAGTACACAAATAATACTGTACTAAGTAAAACAGGTATGACAGGACAATGGACGAATACAGCATTATTTACCAACGTATTTTTTAGTAACGCAAGAAGTACCGCAAGATTTGGCTTATTAACACTTGCCGAAGGGAATTGGGACGGAACAACTGTTTTAGGCGATAGTACCTATTTTAATGCGATGACAAACACTTCTCAAAATATTAATGAAGCATATGGTTATCTATGGTGGTTAAATGGTAAAAGTACCTTAAGATTTCCTGGATCTACAGCAACTATCCCGTCATCCCTAACGCCATCTGGACCAGTGGATATGATTAGCGCCTTAGGTAAAAATGGACAGTTTATAGATGTCGTACCTAGCTTAAATATGGTAGTCATAAGAATGGGCAACGAGCCTTCTGGAAGTTTAGTTCCTGTTATATTACATGATGAAATGTGGGAAAAGATCGTAGAAACGATAAATTAAACAACTAAAGTTTTGTTACTTATAATAAGACGTTATCTATCGGATGTTATTTTTGAAGGAATTAAAAACAACGATTGAAAAATTACAGAAGATTTGCAAGAATAGGAATAGCTACTAAAGGTGCCGTTTTTTTATTGATGGGAATAACCGCACTAATTACAGCGTTTCAGCTCACCTATGCGCTTAAAAGTGGTGATGACGTTTTAAAATGGATCTCTCATTTAAGCTTTGGATGGTTCTTAATTTTATTAATGAGTATAGGTCTAGCTGGTTATATTTTCTCCAGATTCTTTCTAACTTTTAATATGCAAGATTATGACAGTGATTCTGGAAAACCAACTTTCCGTAGAGCAGCATATTTTATAAATGGTATAGGATACTGTCTACTCTTATTTACTTGTTTAAAATTACTGTTCGGTATGCCAGACGATGATGGTAATCCTGGATGGAAAATCAAAATACTACAATCGGTATGGGGAAAAATCATTGTATTTATAATCGCTACTGGACTGGCTGTAAGTGCTATTAATGAATGGTGGATCTCTTTTTCAACCATGATGGACAAAATGACGCATAAAGAAAATCTTACTGATCATCAATACAAATACCTCATGCTTTTAGGTCGCATAGGTAGGTTCAGTCGCGGAATTGTATTTGCTGTTTTTGCGTATATACTAGCGCGATCTGCATATTACAATATGCAAAACTTACCTAAAGGCGCAGACGCTGCCTTTGCGTTTATGCATGTCGAGTATGGAGCTATAATTATGGGACTAGTCTCTAGCGGTGTACTTTTCTATGGTCTGTTTTTAATTCTAAGTTCTAAGTACAGAAATATACCTATTAGATAAGGTTATGAAAGATCTTGCTCCTAACCATAGACTCAATAAAACCTTCCTACCCATTATCTTTACATTTATAGGTTGCTTAATATTCATTGCTGCTCTTAAAAACCATTTATTTTTCTTGGGACCTGTAATTCTAATTAGTGTGATTATAGGTTATTTAATTGCAAGACGATCTTATAATGAACATGCTAATGCCTTTTATGATTCTGAATTTTTATATCTCACCTATAAAAGTGGGACTATCAAAATAAAGTTACAAGACATTATTAGTGTTAGACTTTCTAAACCCGAAGTAAAACTGATGGGCATTCCCTATCACGATTATATGATCACTTATCAAAATGAGGACCGATCAAAAAATTCTTATAGCTTTTTGGTGAACTCTATCAACTACAATATTGAATCGTTTGAGAAAATGATCAACTACTATTCACCTAACACTCAAATAGAACACTATTAGAACTGGAAAATACGCTTTCGCGAAAGCGTATGTAATCAACTGGTAATATTTATTAAAACATTGATGGTTCAAAGATTATAAATCAGAACATTCTCAAATACGTCTAGATGTGATAAAGAAGTTACAAATCTTCACAAATTTTTAAGAATTGAAAATTCTATCTTCACACGCAATATGAAGAAACTAATTTTTACTTTTATTGCGTCCCTTTTATTCCTAGGTCACGCCACAGCTCAAGAAAATCGATTATTCCCTACACAACCCAATACCAGTGAGATATATCACAATCTAGAGAAGTTAGGTTTTTTAGGTACTGCACTATACATAGCCGCTCATCCAGATGATGAAAACACACGTTTAATCTCATGGCTTTCTAATGATAAGATGGCACGTACTGGTTACTTATCATTAACCAGAGGTGATGGTGGTCAAAACCTTATAGGTCCAGAATTGCGTGAGCAGTTAGGTATGATACGCACACAAGAATTGCTAGAAGCGAGACATCGAGATGGCGGCGAGCAGTTCTTTACACGTGCAAACGATTTTGGCTATTCTAAACATCCAGATGAAACCCTAGAAATATGGAATCAACAAGAAGTTCTTGAAGACATGGTGCAAATCATAAGAACGTTTAAACCAGATGTCATCATCAACCGATTTAATCATCGCACGCCTGGTACCACTCATGGTCATCATACAACCAGTGCTATGTTAAGCATGACTGCATATAAAAGTGCAGCACTTAAAACAGCATATGCGAGTCAATTAAGTCGCCTAGACACATGGCAACCTCAACGTATATTTTTTAATACTAGTTGGTGGTTTTACGGAAGTCAAGAAGCTTTTGAAAAAGCGGACAAAACCAACTTACTAGAGATCGATGCCGGAACTTATTACCCATGGAATGGTTTATCTAACAGTGAGATTGCCGCATTAAGTCGCAGTGAGCATAAATCACAAGGTTTTGGTAGTAGTGGTTCTAGAGGATCACAAACTGAATATCTCGAGTATTTAGAAGGCTCTTTCCCAACCGATAAATCAGATTTGTTCTCGGGCATTAATACTACATGGACACGAGTATCTGGTGGATCTAAAATTCAAACCCAACTTAATAAAATTCTATCGAGTTATGATTTTAAAAATCCTGAAGCTAGTCTACCAGCACTAGCTGAGTTGCATCAAGCCATTTCTAGACTTAAAGATGAGCACTGGAAAGCCATCAAATTAAGAGAACTTGAAGATATTATTCTTCAAATCACTGGTGTTTATTTAGAAGCGAGCTCAAATCAACAATATATTACTGATGGTGCTACCACACCTATTAATATTGAGGTAACAAATAGATCTAATGATGAGATAAATATTTCCTTAACGGCTAATAATATGATAGCGTTAGATCAATCTCAAATTAACACCACATCTAATTCCAGTACAATTGTAAAAGGTACCCTAACGATACCGCAGTACTTCCAGCCCACGTCACCTTATTACCTTAATGAACCAGCATCCCTAGGTATGTATACTGTTAAGGCTATGAATGAAAGAGGTTTGCCAGAACTTGAATCACCATTTGCAGTAAAGGCAGTAGTAACCATACAGAATATAAAAATCTATAGAGACTTAAAAATTCAATTTAAATCAACTGATCCTGTACGAGGTGAGATACATGAGCCATTAAATGTTGTACCTGCCGTATCTGTAAGTGTTCAAAATCCTGTTTATATTTTTAATGAAGAATCTAAAATAATACAGGTAAGCATGACCGCAAATACAGATTTAAAAGCAGGAACTATTGAGCTATGCGCTCCTAATGACTGGATGATCAAACCTTCTAAAATTGAATTTGACGCCATGACTTCTGGAACCGTGCGTACTTATAATTTTAACATAGTACCTCCTAAAAGAGCCTCACGTGGTGTGGTAAGTGGTCTGGTAAAAATAGGTGATCAATCATTTTCTAAAGAGGTTATTTCTATAGATTATAACCATATACCAGATCAACAGTTAGTGCGCAACAATGAAGCTCAAGTTGTTAAACCTAATCTTAAAAATAGAGCTACCACAGTGGCTTATATTAATGGCGCCGGCGATGATGTTGCCACCGCGATAGAAGCGATAGGATCAAAAGTTTTCCGTTTTGAACCTAGCGAGGTTCCTAGTGATTTATCAAAATATGATGCTGTTGTGGTAGGAATTAGAGCGTTTAACGTCGCACCTACTGAAATGGCAGCATTACAAGAACGTATCGATACCTATGTAAAAAATGGTGGGACGTTAATGATGCAGTACAACACAAGCAGACGTATAAATCCAGATGCACTAGGGCCGTTATCTATTACGCTTTCGCGAAAGCGTGTAACCGATGAAAATGCTGCTGTAACTTTATTAGAACCTAACCATGCGATTTTAAACAAGCCTAATAAAATTACAAGTGTTGATTTTGAAAATTGGGTACAAGAACGTGGATTGTATTTTCCAGAAAAATGGGATCCAGCATTTACTCCTATTCTAGGAATGAATGATAACGGTGAAGAGATGACTAATGGTAGTTTAATTGTTGCGAGATATGGCAATGGGCATATTATATATACAGGTCTCAGCCTTTTTAGAGAGTTACCTGCTGGTGTTTCTGGAGCTTACAAATTACTTGCTAATATGGTAAGTATAGGTGTAGATGATCAACCTGTTAAAAAGAATAGTGATGAAAAGTTCTAAGAAATGGAATTGTATTTACATTCTTGTGATTGTTGCAAACATCATTTTTGCAGCTATATTTTACTTAATTACTGCCGTTTATGGAAATAATTGATTGGACGATTCTTACATCAACACTAGCCTTTATAGTGTTGTATGGAGTTTATAAAACTCGAGGAAAACAAACCAGCGAAGAGTATATTAAAGGTGGTGATGCAAGATGGTGGACGGTAGGACTATCGGTAATGGCAACACAGGCTAGTGCTATAACATTTTTAAGTACACCAGGACAGGCTTATACAGATGGTTTAGAATTTGTCCAGTTCTATTTTGGTCTGCCTATTGCGATTATCATAATTTGTGTGACATTCATTCCCATTTATCATAAGCTTAAAGTATACACTGCTTATGAATTTTTAGAAAAGCGATTTGATGTTCAAACCAGATCACTAGCCTCAATCCTATTTCTTATACAACGTGGACTAGCTGCAGGAATTACCATTTATGCACCAGCTATTATACTGAGTGCCGTACTGGATTGGGAACTAAAATATCTAAATATAATTATAGGAATTCTAGTTATAATTTATACCGTATCTGGTGGAACTAAAGCGGTAAACGTTACCCAAAAACAGCAAATGATCATCATCATGGCCGGTATGATTACTGCCTTTGTTCTTATTGTTACACAGTTACCTGATAATGTAACCTTTGACAATGCATTAACCATGGCCGGTAGCGCAGATAAGATGAAAATTTTAGATTTTGATTTTTCGTTAAATGATCGCTACAATGTATGGAGCGCGATTTTTGGTGCTAGTTTTTTAATGTTGAGCTATTTTGGAACTGATCAATCGCAAGTACAACGTTACCTGTCTGGTAAATCTATTAAGCAAATGCGTATCGGCTTATTATTTAATGGATTACTTAAAGTACCGATGCAATTCTTTATTCTTATGGTAGGTGTCATGGTTTTTGTATTCTATCAATTTAATGATACACCTTTGAACTTTAATCCTGCTGCCGAAAAAGCTGTTATGGAAAGTGAATATGCAGCAGATTATGAAGCCTTACAAGAGCGCCACTACTCTATCCTGAATGAAAAGCAAACCATGCAAAAGAACTATGCCAAAAAGCTGAATAATCAATACATAGCACCTGAAGATAAATTAGAGTCACGTCTGAATTACTTCCGTCAGGCAGAAGAAGAAAACAGAGAAGCTGCAAGACAATTAATAGCCAAAGCAGACGATGGTATTGAAACTAATGATAAGGACTTTGTTTTCATTCATTTTATTCTACACCATTTACCTAAAGGCTTGATAGGTCTTTTACTAGCCGTAATTTTAAGTGCTGCAATGAGTTCAACAGCGTCAGAGTTGAATGCCTTAAGCTCCACGACTGCCGTAGATATTTATAAGCGTTTTAATCACAATGATACTAAGGATGATGATCATTATGTGCGCATGAGTAAATGGTTTACACTTATGTGGGGAATAATAGCTATTATATTTGCTAGTGTTGTATCGTTATTTGATAATTTGATACAGCTAGTAAATATTATAGGTTCGCTATTTTATGGAACTATCCTTGGGATTTTCTTAGTGGCTTTCTATTTAAAAAAAGTACGTGGTCGTTCGATATTTATTGCCGCGTTAATTTCAGAAGCTATTGTGATAGCATTCTATTGTGTAGATGAGTTTGTTCCTGATGTGAAATTATTACCGTTTTTATGGTTGAATCCATTGGGTGCATTGATTACTGTGGGACTAGCATGGTTGATAGAATCTAGTGGTTCTAAAAATGATACTGAAGAAATTACACATTTTCAAGACGTTTAAATTTTAAAATCATATGATACATTATTATTACTCAGACGGCATAAATGAGTTCGGCCCGTTTCATCTAAATGAGTTAAAAGAAAAAGCATTACGTCCTGATTTTAAGATTAGAACTGAAAATAAAAGTTTTGTAGCAACTGCCTCTAGCATTGCTGAATTAGATGTTTTATTTCAAAAGCCTACTGCAGCTGTTCAAAATGTAACCTTTCATAAGCAAACTAATTTACAACCGGCTACCCAGAAGTCATCAAGCGATAAATTATTGATTGCAACCCTTATTTTGTGGTTATCAACAATGTTGTTAAATGCTATTGTGAGTGCCATTTTTAGTTATAGTTACTCTTCAAATTCTCAATATATTTTTTTGGGATTAGTTAACTTAATTTCGGCTGCATTACCATTATTGATAGCTTTAAGTATACAGGATAAAACTCTTAAAGTCATCGGGATTATTATCTCCGTAATCTTGATGATTAGGTTTATTTTTGGTGCTGTGCAATTAATGACATTCTCTTTTTAAAACAAAAAACCACTTAATTTCTTAAGTGGTTTTTTAAATACGCTTTCGCAAAAGCGATATTATTTACAGGTTATTACATCTTAACGCCCCATTCTTTAAGGCTATCTTTATTCATCTTTACATAGTCAGCATTACCTGCAGCAGTAGCTAATTCTAGAGACTGCTTTGCAGATGCAATGGCTGCATTCGTATTGCCCAATTTAGCTTCTATAAGTGATTTTTTACGGAACATCCAAAACGCTTTAGGGCTCAATACAGTTGCCTTAGTAATCCATTCGTGTGCTTTTTCTAAATCTTTATCTGCATCAAGATAAAAAGATGCTGCAGAATAGTAATCGTTTGCACTAGGACCTGCCATTACTTTATCAATACTAGCTTCAGTTTTTGCTTTAGTAGGCACTGAGAAAGGAACTGCTACCGTAGTATTAGCCCACATAATTTGTAAATGAGCACCTTCCATGTTAATCTCATTAATTGCCATGGTAAAACTTTCTTGAGTATTTTTTAGTTTGCTTACGGGCACGGTAACCATTGCAGCTACTTTAGAATCGTCCCACTCACTAGGTGTTCCCCAATTAGAATGATCAGTATAAAAATAAACATCCCATTCTTTTTTACCAGGCTTAGTAAATACTGCATAAGTCCCAGCTTTTAATTCTTTCCCAGCCACCATCACATCATCAGAGAATGAAACCTCAGAGTTAGCATTTGCACCGGTTCTCCACATTTTATCAAAAGGTACTAAATCGCCAAAGATATCTCTATCTCTCATAGCCGGTCTAGAGTACTCCAGTGTAACTTCCGTAAGACCAACGGTTTGTTTTACCATAGCACTAGGACTAGGTTGTGGTGCTTCTATTTGTGCTGTAAGAGTTGTAGCTACAAATAATGACATAAAAGCAAGTAATGTATATTTCATAATTGAAAAAAATTGAATTAATTTAAATGTAAATAAACAGCTTTTATCGTTTATCTATTGTTAGGGTTTTCTTAATACATTAAGCTTTGGCGCTAGAGAAAAAAATCATTTTAACGGCTACAATAATTAAAATAACTCCAAAAATCTTTTTTAATAACTGTTGATTTATACTTATTGCTAATTTAGTTCCAAAATAACCACCAAAAACAAAAGCAACAGCAATCACTAATGCATAACGCCAGTCGAGTTCATGACCATTTTTATGATACGTATATGCAGCAAGAAATGTGACAGGAACTGCTAATACAGCAAGACTTAATCCTTGTGCTTGATGCTGACTATAACCTAAAAACCATATTGCTAGTGGCACCATAATAACGCCACCACCTACTCCTACACTACCACTTAAAAATCCTGCTAATAAGCCTAATAGCAATAAGAGTAAAATAATTTCTAATGTCATTTTCTTTTTTGGTTTCATAGTTATAATAAAGGAGCCCACAATCTACAAAAAGACTCTTTAAACTTATTTGCTTTATCTCTTTTTATCCACAGCTCTAATAAAACTTCTTCGCAATATTCTAAATCCTTTTGAAATTGGACATTTAATTCTTGTGAAACCTCTTCATCATAAATTAATGCGTTAATCTCAAAATTAATATCAAAACTGCGATAATCCATATTTGAAGTCCCTATGGTACAAAACATATCATCAACTACCATTGTTTTTGCATGTAGCATTCCCCTATGATACCAGTGAACATATATACCACTTTCTAATAAATCCTGGAAATATGATCTAGACGCATATCTTGCTGCCCAGCTATCTCCTTTTTTAGGCACCATGATGTGAATTTCTACACCACTGCGTGCAGCACTTTTTAGGCTAGTTAAAATCGCTTCATTGGGTATAAAATACGGTGTGGTGATATAAATACTTTTCTCTGCTGTGTTAATAGCAATAAAAAGTGCTTCCATAATATTTGCCCAGTCTGTATCGGGACCACTAGCAGCTATTTGAACGGCTTTATTTTCAGGAAAATCAATCTCTGGGAAGTAGCTTGATGGAATTTCATAATTTTCATCTTGTCGTTTCACAAAGTACCAGTTCAACAACCATTGCGCTTGCAGGCTTTTAACAGCATGACCTTCTATTCGCAGGTGTGTATCACGCCAGAACTGACCATTGTGATTTACGGGCTCATTCACATAATCATCACTTATATTCACGCCACCTATATAACCTATACTACCATCTATAATAAAAATTTTACGATGATCGCGATAATTTGCCTTACGTGTAAATTTTGAAAAAAGAACAGGCATAAATGCCTCATACTCGATACCTACAGCATTCATTCTGCTCTTATTAGCTCTAGAGATAGAACTTCCTACAGAATCATAAATAATTTTAACTTTAATTCCACGTTTTGCAGCTTCTATTAAAGCATCGATCACATCGGTCCCGATATGATCGTCACTCAAAATAAAATACTCAAGATGAATATGATTTTGAGCGTTTTTAATATCCTCAAAAACACGATCAAATTTTGATCTACCGTTGATTAAAACATCTAAATTATTGCGTAACGTTAAGGGTGCTGCCTGGTTATGTCTTAACAGCTTCACCATTTTAAGACGATCTATTAAAAAAGTCTCTTCATATTTATCAAGATCATCATTTGATACATGCAAACGTTTATTCCAGTCTTGAATAAGTTCATTTGCATTAAGATCTTTTCTTTTAAAAATTTTAGATTTTCGGTATTCAAGACCAAAAAAGTAATAGATACCCAATCCTAAAAAAGGTAAGGCTACTAAAAACAATAATGAAGAAACTGTTTTACGTGGGTTCTGATTACTACGTATCAAGAAAAACGCTGCACTTAACGCAACGACATAATTGATAATAAGAAGACTTAAAAACCAATTACTAAGAACCCAGTTTAACATAACTAGTCGTAGTAACCATTTTCTGGAATTTCAATTTCGTATAATTTCCCAGACTTGTTATTCAACTTATTTTCTCTCAACCATGGATTATGGATTTTTAAAATTTTATAGTTTATAGAGTTCGCTTTCGCGAAAGCTGCTAAATCATCAATCTCATAATCCACTAAGATTTTTTTAGTAGGTACTTGATAATAGTATTGCTCAGGCTCCACATTAAAACCAAAGCTTTCTGGACTTTTAAGAATCTCTTTTAACGCTAGAATCCTAAACACATATCTACCTGTCTCCTGTCCTAGCAATAAATCATAATAAGAAGTTACTTGTTGTCGCTCTAACTCGCGATTTATCCCAGCATTTCCCGCATTATAGGCAGCAGCAGCAAGTGTCCATGTTCCCATTCTTTCTTTACTATCCTTTAAGTATTTACAAGCAGCACGTGTCGCTTTCTCTAGGTGGTAACGTTCATCTACATTACTATTTACTTCTAAGTCCAATTCTTTACCAGTTGCGCTCATTATTTGCCAGAAACCACTAGCTCCTGCAGGTGACTTTACATTATCGAGACCACTCTCAATAACCGCTAGATATTTAAAGTCATCTGGGATTCCTTCTTCTGCCAGTATAGCTTCTATAATAGGAAAATATTTTTTTGATTTTTTAACTAGCATGATTCCGTTAGATTGCCAGTAGGTATTCACTAAAAATTCACGGTCTGCACGCTCTTTAATATCAGGATGATGTAAGGGTACAGATTCTCCTGCAAAATCTAATGTTTTAGGAAGCTCTAACGCATATACTCCATAATCGCCCACTCGTGATGGATCTTTTAACTCTGGAGTCTTCATAGGCTCCATTTCTTGAAGACTAGAGTTTTGTTGCACAGCACTTACTGCTAGCAATAAAACGACTACTATTCCTGCTCCTAATAATATCTTTTTCATGCGTTCTATTTTTGGTTTAAAGATAAGGGAATCCCATTGAGTCTAAAACTGTTATTGTGAAATGATTTGAGGTAAGTTATCATTAAACCAGCGGAATCTATTAATAATCATTATATGAGTTCCATCTGGTACTATAGTCACATTTTTTATGTATTTGATGGGAAAAATCGGGTCTTTATCTCCATGAATATGTATTACATCTTCAGGCATATCTTGTTGATCCCAGTTGATTATCGTATCCAGTGCCCAATCTAGATAATGTCTATCATTAACTGATAAATATTTCTTGTACAGCTCAAGCTTTTTAGGTGCAATTCCAAAGGTATACTTAACTAAAGAATCCATATTTTCAAAAAGACGAGTAGGCACGATCTTATGAAGCTTAGTGACTTTGCTAAAATGCATACGTCTAGGGAACTCGCTGTTACTTTTTGCACTAGAAATGATAATGGTTTTACGTACTATAATTTGTTTTGCAATCTCTTGAACAATGATACCACCAAATGAGACTCCTATAACCACAGGGTTTTCATGATGGATTTGTTTTATTAAACGTGTAACATAATTCTTTAAAGGCTCATTTTTTTCAGGAATGATCCAGTGCATAAAAAACATTTCAAATTGTTCTGGTGGAAGCTTAATATTCTCAAATATCAAATCAGACGCAGCCATACCAGGCATAAAGTAAACAGGAATCATATTTTAAGAATAGATTTATAATCAATGTTTTAACAGATGCTATGATTAAGAAAATGTTATTTTAAAGTATCTTTACAAAGTTAATAAGAGCAATTTTTATGCTTTCACTAATCAACCACAAAGTTTTAATAAACTTATCCTTTAGTGAATATACCTAATCATATTTAGGAGTTAAAAAGAATGAAAATGGAAACATCAACTACGATTGAAATTACTGACAACACCTTTTTACGTCAGTATGAATGTACCAAAAATGGAGATTTAGCAAAAATTGAATATTCTCAACAAGAGCGAAAAATTTTCTTGACTAAATTTATCATTCCAGAGTCTTTAGAAGATGATGCTGATTTTAAAAATGAATTTTTAAGAGCTGTATTTCTTAACATTAGAGATGAAAAGAAAATTAAAGTAGTACCTACACATCCTAAAATAGCTGGATTTGTTCGACGCAATCGTCATGAATTTAAGGAAATGCTACCTGTGGGAATTAGTATTTAAACTTAATTAATACTTAACCACATTTGTCTAGCTGCATCTAAATCTGATGGTGTATCGATACCTATACTTGCATGGTCAGTAATGATCATGCTTATTTTTTTACCATGCTCGAGATACCTTAAGCACTCTATCTTCTCTTTTAATTCTAATGGTGTTGCACTTGAATTGTAAAAATCAATCAATGCCGCTTTTCTAAATGCATAAATCCCTATATGTTTATATACTGGCACCTCTACGTCAGTTGCTCTATTAAATGGGATTGGACTGCGAGAAAAATAGATAGCGTTACCTGATAAATCAGTAATAACCTTAACGTTATTAGAGTTATGAATGTCTTTCTCTTCTTTTAGCTCATGCATTAATGAAGCTAGAGCTATTGTCTCATCATCATCATTTTCAAATACTTCTAGCAATTTTTTTAAATCTGCCTGATTAGTAAATGGCTCATCACCTTGCACATTGATGATAATATCTGCGTCTATATTTTCAACAGCCTCGGCAATACGATCACTACCACAATCATGTTGCTTTTTGCTCATTACAGCCTTACCACCATGATCTGTAATCTCTTTAAATATAATTGAACTATCTGTAGCCACAATTACCTGATCAAAAAGATTTGTAGCTAGCGCAGCCTCATAAGTTCTTACTATGACAGACTTACCGCATAGATCTTGCATCAATTTTGCTGGAAATCTACTTGCTTCATATCGTGCTGGTATTACAGCAATAACTTTTAAACTCATGAATTAAAAATTAAGTGGTAATAAATTGAAAGTGGTACGTTCCCTTACCGGAATAGCTATCTCTTTAAAAGAGTCTATGATTAAATTGATATCAGATTGATTCATTATAATAAGGTTTCTATATCGTTCTGATTTCAGTTTTAAAGTTAAACGTCTATCATTTTTAGAGAATAGCGTTATGGAAATCAATTCTTCAATTTCATTAAATGGAATTGATTTAACAACCGATGACTTAAAGAGATAATAATAGATTGCAAATAGAGCTACTGCTATATAAGCTCCTATTAAAAATCCTAACCAGAAAGAAGAAATATCATTTATGATAATCACTGTACACCATAAAATTGATGAACACAATAATACTATTTGCATCATTCGATAAGACCTTAAGTGGTCTTCAATGCTTAATATTTGTTTTTCAGTATCAAATCTTAATACCGAAGACTTTCGACCTTTTATTACAGACATTATATGTTGAATGGTTTATGAAATTGGCTTTCGCGGAAGCGGTTTTTTCTTAAATAACTTCTTGTACAGTTTTCTAATTGCAATAAAAATCAACACAACAATTACTGCTGCAAAAATAGGTGCTATTAAAGAAAGAAAGCTTAGAATACCACTAAAACCTGCCTCGGCAGTACTTATTACAGGATTACCTATACCACCAGTGGTTGCTGTACTGGTTAAACGAGCAGCACCAGCAGTGCTAGCTACACTTGCTGCAGTTCCACCACCTGCAATAATCGCTAGTGTCCAGGTGTATACAGGATCTAAATCTCCTACTACACTTACCATAACTGCAGTGCCAGCAATGGCCGCTAGCGGTACGGTGATAGTGTCTAATAAGTTATCTACATAGGGTATATAATAAGCCATTAACTCTACAATCGCTGCAACACCTAGTATGAGAACGGCGCTTAAACTACCTGCCCAAGCCCAATCTGGATTAAGCGGTACCATACCCATGTAAGCCGCGATACTTAAAAATAAAAGCGGTACAAAAACTCTAAATCCAGCACTAGCAGAAAGTCCTATTCCCAGGCATATACTGACAAAAATTTCAAAATTTGATGTAATCCATTCCATGGTTATGATTCTATAAAATAATCTTTATTAAAGCCTATAAGATACAAATTTGTTTTGGCACGCGTCACAGCGGTATACAACCAGCGCAAATAATCCTTTGATGGACCATCTGGTAAATATGGTTGTTCTACTATCACATTTTCCCATTGTCCACCTTGTGACTTATGACAAGTTATTGCATAAGAGAATTTAACTTGTAGCGCATTAAAAAACGGGTTTTCTTTAATCTCTTTATATTGTTTCCATTTTGGTAACTTAAGATAATCCATTCTCACTTCTTGATATAGTTTATTTGAATCATCATAAGTTAAAGATGGAGATTCTGACTCGAGTGTATCAAGCAATAGTACTGTTTCAAAAGGTTTTTCATCTGGATAATCTACCATACGCACCTTTACCTCTGCAAATCTGAAGCCATAAATATTTTTAAAATTATAAATTTCTAAAATTTCTATAATATCTCCATTTGCTATAAAACCAGCAGCACTACTGGGCTTTAACCAGTGGTAATTGTTTTTTACCACCATAAGGTAGTCGCCAGATGCTAGTTCGCTTTCGCGAAAAAGAATCCTAGACCGAATTTGTTGATTATATAAATTTGCTCTTTTATTAGACCTAACGATAATGGCAGTTTCCTCATGTCCTTGAGTGTCATAAGCTGTTTGAATAGCCTCCATAATCTCGTGACCATCGATAAGTCTATTAATATCAATAAATGGGTCTACATCAAATTTGAAGTCGTTATCTAGTTCTTCTATATGATTTCTAATACGTGTAGCATTTAGCAATATGCCAGAATCCTCTTCTTGTCGCTTTACCTCATCCAGTTCAATACAAGTAACCTCTTTTAAATAACGTTGTTCTAATAGAGTAGGTTCTAAAGCAGGAGAAACATCTAGTTTTACAGGTGGTAATTGAGCTGTATCTCCTATTAAGAGAAGAATACAACCTACACCAGAATATACATACTCAATTAAGTCATCTAGTAAAGAACCATTACCACCGAACATTTTGTTCTCACTAGCAACATCAGGTATCATTGAAGACTCATCTACTATAAATAAGGAATTACGATGCTTATTTTGTTTTAAGGTAAACTCTACATTTCCACCTTTACCTTGTGCTTTGGGATAATAAATTTCACGATGTATCGTACTAGCCGTTTTATTACTATAACTACTAATTACTTTTGCCGCTCGACCTGTAGGTGCAAGCAGCACACAACTCATTTTGGCTTTCCATATATTCTTAACAACGGCACTAATTATAGTCGTTTTTCCTGTTCCGGCATATCCTTTTAATAAAAATAGTCTGTCCTTATCTTTATCAATGACAAAAGAAGAGAGCTCCTCTAGTGCTCTATCTTGCTCATTAGTAGGGACAAAAGGAAAATCGGTGTGTATTATTTTGTAATATTCTGCTGCAGTCATGAATTATTGGTGAAAACCTGATGATAAACTTAACTCAAATTTGAAATGTGACGCTAGGATGAGTCAAAAAATATTGTAGATTTGTTAGCTTTGAAACCAAGATAATTATTTTAAAAAATATGACTGCTCTCATTACATCAATAGTATTAGGAATTTTAGCATTAGTAGGACTAGCTTTTCTAATTAATAAATTACCTAAGAAATTACATATTGTTATTATAGTGTTCTTATTAGCATTGATTGGCTACTTTGGATATGAACTATTTGATTCAATAGCAGCTCCGGTAAAGTTTGAAAAAGTAAAAGAAGAAAGATATAAGAAAGTAATTGCCCAATTGATTAAATTACGTGAGGCAGAAAATGCTCATAAAACAATTACTGGAAAATATACAGATGACATTAATAAACTTGCAAAGTTTGTAGACACTGCAAAATTTGCATTAGTACAAAGAAGAGATAGCTCTGTAGCTGATCGCGATAAGAACAAACGTTTTGGACTTAACGCAGACAATGGTGGTTACTACAAAGAAATTGTTGTTACAGATACACTAGGATATAAATCTGTGAAAGATTCATTATTCCAAAACGTAGATATTGCTACTTTACTAGACTATTCATTTACGACAGAAGGCAAGAAGATTGAAACTCCTGGGAAAATTTCTTTGGAAACAGGTACTTATTTTGATGATGATAATGCCATTAGTGTATTTGAAGCTAGAGCAAAGAAATCAGATATCCTATTTGATCAACCAGAAAGGTTACTTGAACAAGAATTAAGAACTAAAGCTGTAGAAGGTGTTACTGGAGAAGAAATTGTTGTAGGAAGCTTAACTGAAGTAACAACAAGTGGAAACTGGCCTAGACAATATGCCACTAGCCCAAAGTAATATGTCTGCAATGCATAAAAAAATGTCCGTCTTGATTCATCAAGATGGACTTTCTTTTTTTATCTACTCATCAAAGGGTATTGAAAATCGCATTCTTAAATCTTTTAAGCATGAGTCTAATCCGATTGAAATACTACAAGAGATTGAAAATATTTACGAAACTGAGGTAAATTTAAATCAACAGTTTGAAGAAGTCACTTTAATATATAATCACCCGATTTTTACAGGTGTCCCATCTAGCATTTATGATGAGCAACACCAGTCTGATTACTTAAAGTATAATGTACGCCTATTAGAGACAGATGTGATAAGTACGGATGACGCTATCGAAGTATTAGACTATAAAACAGTTTATATCGCTTATACTAATATTAATAATTACTTTTTTGATAAATATGGTGATTTTAATTATTACCACTACTCTACTCTTGCTTTACAAAAACACTATTCTAGAAATGACCTGTCCAAGTCAGAAGTTATCATTGATATAAAAGAGTCACAATTTTATATCACTATTTTTGAAAAAGGAAATTTGAAATTACATAATAGTTATCCTCATCAAGCAGCAGAGGATATTCTCTACTATACATTATTTACCGCACAGCATAACCAATTGGATCCTGAGAATATGGCTTTAAAGATTATAGCAAGTGCAAAAAACGATGCGGTTTACAATTTACTTTATACCTATGTACGTGAGGTTAATTACGTCATCGACTCAAACACTTATATAGAAGACATTTTATGCGTATAATTTCAGGAATACATAAAGGGAGAAGAATACAGGCTCCAAAGAATTTACCAGTAAGACCTACTACAGATATGTCTAAAGAAGCCCTATTCAACATTTTAAGGCATCGCAAGCATATTCCAGGTATCAAAGTATTAGAGCTATTTGCTGGAAGTGGTAATATGAGTTATGAATTTGGTAGTCGTGGTGCATCTAGTATTCTAGCAGTAGACCAACATAAGCCGTGTCTAGATTTTATAAAAAAAACAGCAAGCGCTTTAAATCTACCTATTGATACCAATAAAGCAGATGCTTTTAGTTTTTTAGAAAAGCATAAAGGTAGTTATGATTTAATTTTTGCAGATCCACCATACGGACTAGAAGAAGAGCAATTTCACTCTATTGCAACCTTAGTCATGGAAAACGAACTCTTAGTACCTGGTGGTATTTTTATCATGGAGCATTCTAAACATACTGATCTTTCAAATCATCAGTGGTTAGAAAGTTCTAGAAGATATGGTGGTACCGTATTTAGTTTCTTTGAAAATCCTGATGAGGAAGAATAATTAATCATTTACATATATTTTAATATGATAAGATTAATCATCCTTATAATATTCATCAGTTCTCAACTGGTAGTGGCTCAGAATGAATTCATTGAAGTAAAAGAGTTTCTTTCAAAAATTGAAAACTCTGACTCTTTACTTATTAAACTTAACAGGCATAAATTTAAAAATGGCAGTTTTGATTTTAGTTATTCTGAATTCAGCAGAAAAATAGATTTTGGTTACTTGCAACATAGAATTAGCGTAGGTAAAGATTTTTACACAGAATTTAAATTAAACTTCTTTAGTAAAGATGACGTAATCAAATTTGGATGGATATCAAAATATGATAGTAGTGAAGAAAAGCTGAGTGAGTCAGAAAATTTCAAAGAAAATCAGATTGATTTCCGAAATTATTTAAACCAGCACAATGCTTTCTATGGGTCAAATTTATCTCATAATGAATTCAAAAATCAAATAATAACCGAATACGCAGTAGCATTTGGTTGTGGATATAGTGGAAATTACTTATCAAAGGAGAGTTATCAGACTCAAGAATATATTGATCAAAAAGATATCAAATCCTTAAAAAAACTTCTTACATCTTTCTCTCCTGAATTACAAACTCTTGGCGCAATTGGTTTAACCCAATTGAAATCTAACGATGGTAATAAAATCATTAGACATTTAAAAAATAGAAAATCAGTATTATTTAGTTGTAGAGGATGTTCCTTAAGTCATGATGAAACTTTCATACAACGGATAGGTCTTTATGAATAGTAATTCTGTTTAGCCTATCCCATCAAATTAATATCAGCGATGTTTTTAATTCTATTTCTTTCTAAGAACGCATCAATGGTTTCAAAGTGTTCTATCACACGTTGATCTTTAAATTCAAATACTTTTTCTGATAAGCCTTGCAAGAAATCTCTATCGTGAGATACCAAGATTAAAGTACCATCATAAGTAGATAAAGCTTCCTTTAAAACATCTTTTGATTTAATATCTAAATGGTTTGTAGGCTCATCGAGAATTAACAAATTCACAGGTTCTAGTAATAACTTTACCATAGCTAGCCTGGTTTTTTCACCACCAGACAAAACACTTACCTTCTTTTCTAAGTCATCACCACTAAACATAAATCTCCCTAGAATATTCTTTAATTGTGTACGCACATCGCCTTCTGCCACTTCATCAACTGTCTGCCATATCGTTAAATTATTATCTAATAATGCTGCCTGATTTTGCGCAAAATATCCAACTTTTACATTGTGACCTAGTTGACAATTACCTTCTACTTCTATCTCGTTAAGAATAGCTTTGATCATCGTTGACTTTCCTTCACCATTACGACCTACAAAGGATACCTTTTCGCCTCGAGCTATAGACATATTTGCATCTTTAAAAACCACGTGATCTCCATAAGATTTTGATACATCTTTAACGGTTACAGGATAATCACCAGATCGTGGAGATGGTGGGAAACTGAGTTTTAATGCAGACGTATCTACCTCGTCAATCTCAATAAGCTGTAATTTTTCAAGCATCTTCTCTCTAGAATTAACCTGATTAGTTTTAGAATAAGTTCCTTTAAATCGTTCTATAAAAGCTTTCGTATCGGCGATAAACTTTTGTTGTTCTTGATATGCTTTAATTTGATGTGAACGACGATCTGCTCTTAACACAAGGTAATGGGAATAGGTTGCTTTATAATCATGGATTTGTCCCATGGTAACTTCAATAGTGCGATTAGTGATGTTATCTATAAATGCTTTATCGTGTGAGATAACCATTACAGCGTCTGCTTTATTAACAAGAAAATCTTCTAACCAAATTACAGATTCTATATCAATATGATTGGTAGGCTCATCGAGTAAAATCAAATCTGGTTTTTGTAATAGAATTTTAGCAAGCTCAATACGCATACGCCATCCACCACTGAATTCACTAGTTGGTCTTGTAAAATCTTCTTGTTTAAATCCTAGACCTTTGAGAGCTTTTTCTACTTCGGCATCATAATTTACTTCTTCTAGAGCATAGAATTTTTCTCCTAAATCTGTTACACGTTCAATGATTGCCATATACTCTGCACTTTCATAATCTGTACGAGTCGTTAAAGCCTCATTAAGTTCATCCATTTCCTTTTTCATAGATGTGACGTGTTTAAAGGCTTTGGCTGTTTCTTCAAAAACGGTACAATCATCTGAGGTTAACAAATGTTGTGGTAAGTAAGCAATAACGGTATCTCCTGGAGTTCTCACATGACCACGAGTAGCTTTTTGTTCACCAGCGATGATCTTCATCATGGTAGATTTTCCTGCTCCATTTTTACCCATCAGTGCTATTTTATCTGTTGGATTAATGACAAATGAAACATCACTGAAAAGTGTGGTACCACTAAATTCTACGGCTATATTTTCTACTGTAATCATGTTGAAGTTTTTGCAACGGCAAAAGTATGATTATTCTATACTTATATAGAAATCTAAATATGATTAAAGAGAAGGAATTTGTAAAAATTACTAAACGTAAAAAAAGCAGGTCTATAAGCCGGATTCTGTTACTTGATTTCTCAAGCACTCTATCATTTATCTAGAATTACAATTACTTGCAACCTCTATCTGTTTACCCTTCAGAATCGCGCGGATCGCGCTCAAGCTCTGATATACGCAACATTTCACCGTATAGAGTTTACCTGGTTTCACTACAGCATTACCTGTACATACTTTCTGTTGCACTAGTCCTATTACGCTTTCGCGAAAGCGTAATGACGGCCATTAACCGTTATACTATCCTATGGTGCCCGGACTTTCCTCTTCATAAGAAGCGATAGAGCGACCTGCTGACGCAAAATTACTTTAAATATTGATACCGATGTTGATAATTTAATGAAATAAAACAGTAGAAATAATAGCCAAATTTAACGAGGCGTTTATCTTTGAATCGATGGAGCCATTTATAGTATCTGCTAGAAAATACAGACCCGAGACTTTTGAAGATGTCGTAGGACAAAGCGCTATTACTAAAACGCTTGAAAATGCAATTGCTAGTAATCATCTAGCACAAGCTTTGCTATTTACTGGTCCTCGTGGTGTAGGAAAGACAACCTGCGCCCGTATTCTTGCAAAAAAAATCAATCAACAAAATGCCGAGGTTGATCCCGATGAGGATTTTGCCTTTAATATTTTTGAACTAGATGCTGCTTCTAACAACTCTGTAGACGATATACGTAGTCTTACAGAGCAAGTACGTATTCCTCCACAAGTAGGTAACTTTAAGGTCTATATTATTGATGAGGTACATATGCTCTCAACAGCAGCTTTTAATGCGTTTCTTAAAACCTTAGAAGAACCGCCAGCACATGCTATATTTATTCTAGCAACTACTGAGAAGCATAAAATTATACCTACCATTCTATCTCGTTGCCAGATTTTTGATTTTAAGCGCATTACAGTGGCAGACATGCGTGGACACTTAAAACGTATCGCAGGTATAGAAGGGATCGCCGCAGACGATGAAGCATTACATATCATAGCTCAAAAGGCTGATGGTGCCTTGAGAGATTCACTTTCTATATTTGATAGGGTTGTCAGTTTCTCAGGTAAAGATCTGACTGTACAAGCGGTAACTGAAAATTTAAACGTACTTGATAGAGAAACTTATTTTAACATCAGTGACCTTATCATAACTGGTAACATACCGCAATTACTGGTAGATTATGATGTGATCATGTCTAAAGGTTTTGACGGCCATCATTTTATCGCTGGCCTTGCTTCTCATTTTAGAGATTTAATGGTTTGTAAGGATGAGAGAACTCTTCATTTATTAGACGTGTCTGATACAGTGAAAGAAAAATATGCCGAACAGTCTAGAAAAGTCGATTTAGTATTTTTAAGAGAGGCCATTAACTTAAGTAATGAAGCAGATTTTAAATATCGTAGCAGTCGGAACCCAAGACTACATATTGAATTGTGCCTTATGCAGCTTGCCTCTATCTTAACAGATGGAGAAAAAAAAAATGATGTAAACTACATTATTCCAGCTTCCAATTTTAAAAACCAACCTGTCGCTGCGGAGGCTACTAGCTCTTATCAAATACCTCAAGAACCAGTAAGTAAACAAGTTAAGGAAGCTACAGCGGTGCAAGATAGTCAACCTTCAACAACTGAAGCGTCTAACGCACTGAATCGTACTAGTAGTAATCAAAGTGTCGATATCTCTACAGATAAAAAGGAGCTAACTAAACCTATTATTGAGTCATCATCCGTTTCTCATCAAACATCTAGACAAGATACCACGACTGCCCAACAAAATTCTAATAAATCTATTGAGGAAGCTCGTAAAGCCTTATTAGATAGAAATAAAAATAATGTTAGCGGTTTATCTTTAAAAGCGATTAATGCAAAGAAAGCACATGTCGTTAAAAACAATCAAGACCAGGTTCAAACAGACGCTTTACCTGAAGAAAGTTTTACAGAGCAGGACGCTCAACAGTGCTGGTCATCTTATGCTGCACATTTAAGAGAACGTGGTCAATTAATTCTAGCCTCTATTATGGAAGCTGACACACCTAAACTTAAAGATCACAAACTAGTATTGCGCTATCCTAACCTTTCCATGAAAGAAGATTTAGAGAAAGCACAAGGCCAAGTTCTAGAACATATTAAAGCTGCTTTAAAAAATTATACTATAGAATTAGAAATTCATGTAGACAAAGCCGTTCAAAAGAAGTACGCCTATACTGATCATGAAAAATTTCTAAAACTGGTAGAAAAAAACCCTGCGATAGATTTATTGCGTCGCAATTTTGATCTAGAGTTTTAAAACAAAAAAAGTCCTCAATTGAGGACTTTTTAAATATTTATCATTTCTACGTACTAAAGCTTATAAGCTAGACCTAATTGAAAGTATCTATTATTTGCTTCGTTAAGTTCTCCAAACTCTCTATCAAATACATTAGATAAACCATAACCGTAGCGTACATCAATAGCAAAACTATTGCTGAAATTATAACCAATACCACCTACCGCGGCAAAATCGTAGTTATAATAATCATTGTTATCTCTTTGTCCTACATTCACACCTACTTGAGGACCTAATTGTAAAAATAATTTTTGCCCTAAACTTACCTTAGCAAGCACACCTACTTGAAGCCAGTTTGTTTTAAGCTCTACATTATCACCAGATTCTAACCTGATTTCGTCAGCCTTTGCACCTAGTGCAGACAGACCTATCTCAGGCACTAAAGAAAAACTTGAGCTTACTGGTATATTAGCAAAAAAGTTTGCGTGAAAACCGATGCGACTGTCTAAATCGATATCGTCACCTTCTAAAGAAGAGTAATTCAATCCAGTTCTAAATCCGTAGCTAGTTGTTGTTTGAGCAACACCTATTACAGGGATAGATATTAAAGCAATTAAAAGTAATAATTTTTTCATTTTTAAATAATTATGGGGACAAAGTTAACAGAAACATTGATTTTGTAGTAAATATAATTTAAAACTTACCTTCTATCGTTCATCTGCATTAAAAATAGATTTAATGATACCATCAGCAAGACCAATTTTAGGCACATATATATTTTTTGCACGGCTCCATTTCATGGCACTTAAATATATACGACAAGCTGGGATGATAACATCTGCCCTATCTTGATTAAGATTTAAATAGTAAACTCGCTCTTCATAAGTATAAGATTGAAGCTTTTCATAATAGCTAGACAAGTACAAATAAGACAATGGTTTACCCGTAGATTTTTGACTAGATTTATAAATATTATTGATGTTACCACCAGATCCTAATAGTTCAACTTTAGCATAAGGCTGGCATATTTCCTTAATCCATTGTTCTGCTTCAGACCATAGTTTCTTAGTAACCATATCATTAAGCAGTCGTACTGTGCCTATTTTGAATGACCTCGAAGCCTTTGCTTCACCATCTGCAAAAAGAGTAAACTCGGTACTACCACCACCTACATCAACATATAGATATACTTTGTTGTCATGTATCATAGAGTGTAAATCTGTCATCGCAATAATAGCTGCTTCATGAGATCCATCTATAATTTCAATATTGATTCCGGTTTTTTTCTTTATCACTCTTGCTACCTCTTCTCCATTTTGCGCTTCACGCATTGCGCTCGTTGCATAAGCCTTATAATTTTCTACTTTATGAACATCCATTAGTAAAGCATACGATTCCATACTTTTTACCATCCTGTTCATATTCACTGATCCTATCTCTTTAGTTGTAAAAACATCTTGTCCTAAACGTATAGGTACCCTAACTAGGCTAATTTTTTTAAATACTGGAGGCTCATCATCAAATAAGGTAACCGATGCGATTAATAATCTAATAGCATTAGATCCTATGTCTATGGCTGCATATTTACGAATTCTAAAACTCATGTATTAAAGTTGATTTTTGTAATAATCATATGTTACAAATTGGGATCGTATAGGGCTATCATCCTGTTTTACATATAAATTAAGTTGTTCTGAACATATCTCTCTGGCTTTTACATTATCATTCCAGCAGATATCTAAGGTATCTAAAATTTCTTTCTTAACAGATTCATCATATATAGGACAAGCAATTTCAACACGGTTATCGAGATTGCGCCCCATCATATCTGCACTCGATATATATACTTCGACATCTCCATCATTATAGAACTGATAGACTCTTGGGTGCTCAAGGTACTTATCTACGATACTAATAACCTTAATATTTTCACTCATACCTATCACTCCTGGAATTAAACAACATATACCTCTAATGATAAGATCTATTTGAACACCTGCATTAGACGCTTCATAGAATAGTTCTATCATCTTAAAATCAGAGAAACTATTCAATTTCATTCTTAAATGTGCTTTTTTTCCCGCTTTCGCGAAAGCGATTTCTCGACGAACCTTTTTCTCTATATTATTTCTAAGTGAGTGAGGAGATACTAGAAGATGTTTGTATCTATATAACTTATAATTGACTTCAAAAAAGTCAAATACTTTATCTACTTCTTTAAGTATTTTTTTATTTGCAGTAAACAAGGTGTAATCTGTATAAATACCTGCTGTAGCTTCATTAAAATTACCAGTAGATATGAATCCATATCTTACTATTTTACCATCCTCTTCTCTATTTATAACACAAGCTTTACAATGCACTTTAAGACCAGGAACTCCAAAGATGAGCTTAACTCCTTCTTCCTGCATTAGTTCTGCATAATTAATATTTGCCTGTTCATCAAATCTTGCTTGAAGCTCTATTGAAACTGTAACTTCTTTACCATTTTTTGCAGCATTTATTAATGATGCTGCGATTTGGGAAACTTCTGCAAGTCTGTAAATTGTAATTTTAATGTTAAGCACTTTAGGGTCTAAAGCAGCTTCTCTTAAAAATTTAACCGTATTAGAAAAGGTATGATATGGTGCATATTGTAAAATATCTCTTTGAGAAATTTTCTCTAATAGACTACCTCTCATAGATACTCCTTTTATAGGTAATGGAGTTTTTTTCTCATACAATAAATCTGTCCTACCTAGTGAAGGAAACTTTAAATAATCACGTCTATTGTGATAACGACCACCTGGTATTATAGAATCTGTATCATCTATTTCTACCTTGCTCATAATAAAATCTAGTGTTTCTTGATGAATCGATTTATCATAGACAAATCTTACTGGATCACCGTCTTTGCGATCTTTAACACTACGACTTATTTTTTCAATGAGACTTTTTTTAAGGTCTATATCGATATCCAACTCTGCATCAAGAGTCACTTTAATCATGTGCGCTTCTAGATGGCTGTATTCAAAAATATTGAAGATATAGTGCATCCTATCTCTAATCAAATCATCTAAAAGGATAATATATTGTTTATCATCACCATCAATTGAAGGTAACTCTATAAAACGATTTAGTGATTTTGGAATTTCTAGGAGCGCATATCTTACAGGTAAACTTGAATCTTTCATTACCATTCTTACAGCCAAATATCCTAAACCGTCTCGCAAGGTTGGAAATTCAGACTCATCACTTACCATTATAGTTGCAAGTGCAGGACTCACATAATTATTAAAATAAGATCTGATGTAATTTTCATGTTGGGGAAGAATTTCAGTTTCATCTACTAGAATGATATTTTCATTTCTTAGTTCCTCTTCAAGTTGGTTTAGCACTTCAAAACTCTTGGCTTGATCTTTTATAACCTCGGCAGTTATTTTTTCTAATAAGTCCGCCGCAGTAACTCCACCTAATGATTTTGTAGCATTCTTGCCAGCTCTTAATATACGCTGTATGGTTGCATATCTAACTCTAAAAAACTCATCTAAGTTGTTAGAAAAGATTCCTAAAAATCTTAATCTTTCAATTAAAGGAACATTTATGTCTGCAGCTTCTTGTAAAACACGATTATTAAATTTTAACCAGCTTAATTCTCTATTGAAATATCTAGGACTCATTTTAGATTTTTTGGGAAAAAGTGTGCAATTGTTTGACCGTTACTTATATCTGACCATTGAGTTGTATTAAACTCTATAATTACCACGCCGGTAGTAGGTATATTATCAAAATAATTGGAACCTAGTGCATTCACCGTATCAGTAAGGCCGTGATTATGTGAAAAAACCATAAGTGTATCTATATCATTTGTGCAAGACTTAATTTGACTAATTAATTCACTACTATCAAATGTATAAAGCTCTCTTTTCAATTTAAATGATAGTAAATTATAATCGATATATTCACTTACAATAACGGCAGTTTGAAGCGCTCTGGCAGCGGTGCTACTCCATATCTGTTGAGAGCTTATGAAAGCCGAATTGAGATGTTTTCCTATTAGATGAGCATCATTGATACCTCGTTCCAGTAGAACACGATCGTGATCACGAACGTTTAATTCCCAACTCGATTTACCATGCCTGATTAAAATTAATCTTTTCATAGTAAAGTCTTTATGGAGCTAAACGATTACTAGTCCATTCTTTTCCTTCCATCATATATAAGAATCGGTCATGAAGCCTATTAGGGCGACCTTGCCAGAATTCAAACGATATAGGAGATATAGAGTAGCCACCCCAATTATCTGGTAATGGAATTTCTTGATTTTCAAATTTAATCTTATAATCTTCTAGTTGCTTCTCTAGTTCTGCTCTAGTTTTTACTATTGAACTTTGGTTGCTTGCCCAAGCTCCTAATTGACTACCTCTAGGTCTTCTATGAAAATATGATAAAGATTTTTGCCTTGAAACCTTACTAACATCACCCTTAATAATAATCTGTCTTTCTAATGCAGGCCAAAAGAAATTTATTGAAACCTTGTGATGTAAATCCATAGACCTTCCTTTCTCAGACCCATAGTTTGAATAAAAAATAAAGCAACCTTCTTCAATTTCTTTAAGTAAAACAATACGAGATTTAGGATATCCATCGACTCCTAGTGTGGTTAAACTCATTGCATTTACTTCATCAATTGACATATGTGATTTAGCATCATTAAACCACTCTTCAAATAATTGATATGGATTTTCAGGTATACTATCTTCTATTAAGGAACCTTTGCTATAGTTTTTCCTAAGATTTTGAAGGTCTCTTTGCATATAAATTGCTTTATCGCAATTTACATAATAAAGGTATTATAGAATAAATATGTACATTAAAACTGAAACAATATTTACTTAAAACTTTGAAAGCAGAATCAATCAAAAAGTAATGATTTATCTAATTGTCTACAGGCATTTTCATAACCAATATCAAACATTTTACGCAAAGACCTAAAGCTAAATAAGCCAAATGGATAAAGTTCTTCTGGTTCAAACATTAAATCAGCTTGATAAAACTTAGAAGAATCTCGATGATATTGACTAATTGAATAAGCACGTCCTGCAACATCATAAGAATGTTTCATTTTTTTATTTAATGGCTCTATCTTGTTAACATAACTACCTAATTTTATATCACAATCTTCTAATAAATCAATAGGAAAGTTATTAATTACTCCTCCATCAATGTAAACATTATCATTGATAGTTACCGGTGTAAATACTCCAGGAAAAGCTGCACTCGCTAAAATAGCCATGTACAACTCTCCAGAATCAAAAAGTTTAAGTGTTGCCTTATTGAGGTCTGTTGCAGCAACAATTAATGGTAGTTTTAAAGACTCAAATGAATCAACAGGAATATAGGAACTAATATGATCAATGAACACATTAGATTTTATAAAACCTGGTTGCCCAAACGCAAACTTACTAGGGTGAAATAAATTAGAACTTCTGAAAAATTTATAGATATCTTCAATATCTATGTCAGCAGCATATAAGGCGCCTATTAAAGCTCCAGCACTTGTACCTGAAATTTTATGAACTAGTACATCATGCTCTTTTAAAGCCTTAAGAACACCAGCATGGGCAATCCCTTTTGCACCACCACCAGAAAGGGCTAATCCTACTTTCATAAAATGGAATTTAAAAATAAAAAAAGCCTTAAAATCATAAGATTGAAAGGCTTTTTGTCGGGGTGGCAGGATTCGAACCTGCGACCTCCTCGTCCCAAACGAGGCGCGATGACCGGGCTACGCTACACCCCGAAAAGATCATCTATTATTTAGAAAATTGCGGAGAGACAGGGACTCGAACCCTGGCGACGGTTGCCCGTCGACAGATTAGCAATCTGCTCCATTACCACTCTGGCACCTCTCCTAAATAAAAAGAACTTGCGATTGTTTCCAAAAGCGGTTGCAAAGGTAATTGATATTATAGTTCCTGCAAGCATTTTTGAAACTTTTTTGTAAAAATTATTCTGGGTATTCTATTCTCAAATGATAGATATTAGCTAACTTCTTTTTAATCACTGACTTGATAATTTCAATTTGTTTAAACGTTATGTCAGCATTTATAAATTGTTTTTCTTCTACTTGTTTGTTAATGATATTTTCTACTAGCATATTAATACTTGTGGAAGTAGGATTTTTCAAACTCTTAGAGGCTGCTTCAACACTATCTGCAATCATTAAAATTGCTGTTTCTGGACTAAAAGGTTTCGGTCCCGGATATTGATAATCCTTAATATCTAAATTAGGATTACTTGCTAATGCTTTTTTGTAAAAGTAATAAACGGTAGAATCACCATGATGAGTTCTTATAAAATCAATAATTCGGTCGGGCATTTTGTATTTCTTTGCTATCTCAATTCCCGTAATCGTATGATTAATAATAATGGAAGCACTCTCTTCGGGATCTAAGTCGTCATGGGGATTAATACCACTACCTTGGTTTTCAGAAAAATATGTTGGATTCCCCATTTTACCAATGTCATGATATAGAGCTCCCACTCTAGCTAACATTGCATTAGCATTTATAGCGTCTGCCGCTGACTCTGCAATATTAGCAACATTTAAAGAATGATGAAAAGTACCTGGCGCTTTATTAGAAAGCTCTTTTAATAACTTGGAATTTGTATCTGACAATTCTAATAAGGAAACATCACTAACTAAACCAAAAAGCTTTTCATAAATATAAATAAGCGGCCAAACAAACAACATCGCTAATCCACATAAAATGAAATAACTTACTTTATTCCACTCCCAACCTATTACACCGCCTTGATTAATCGCGTAAAATGCAAAATAAGAACTTACGTATATCAAAACAATTTGACCTATAGTAATAAAGAGATTAGCTCTTTTATAAATTTCTGAACTAGATAAAATAGTTACAATTCCGGCAATTATTTGAAGAAATAGAAATTCCTCTCCATTAGGTACTATAAAGCTTAATATTAAGATTGTCAAAACATGAGTAAACAGACCTACTCTTGCATCAAAAAAAGATTTAAGAATCAATGGTAAAATACAGACAGGAACAACATATACATAATGAGAATTTATGTTTACAACTAAAGTTGTAAGTAGGATAATTGTCAGTAAGTTGAAAAATATAAAAAGTAATTTCCGAGAGTTATTATAAATATCAGGTCGATAATTAAATAAGAATAATAGTAAAATCGTAAAGGTTAGGGCAACTAAAATTATATAACCTATTAATCTCCAAACATATTGAGATTCCGACCAAGTTTGCGCTTGATAAGTTTCATTCAAAGTATTTAGTATTTGATATTTTTCTCCTTCAACAATTTCGCCTTGAGCTATTATACGAGAATTTAGAGGCACTACACCTCTCGTAGGTAATACTTTACTCACTTCATCTTCTATAATTTGATTAGTAAGATTCAGATTTAGATTTACATTGGATTTAATGTTTTTTAATAAAACCTCAGCAAGCCACTTTTTATCCTTAAATTCTGTTTCTTTAACTAAAGAAGTTATTTTGTTTTTAAGGTCCTTAGGCTTCAATATTTTATGATAAGCAACCTCTTCAAAACCTTCCTTTGTTTGAATTATAACGGGTTGATTTTCATCTATTTCAAGTGGTTTTTCTAGATAATAATTTGTGTAAAATTGATCTAAAACAAAGTCTACTTCATTAAATTCTCTATCTAAATTTGATGTAAGGATAGTATCAGGAATGATAATTCGATACTCATTTTGAACGATTTCCTTGACCACATAGGATATATTAGGTTCGATATCAAAATACTTAGGCGTATTCTGCTTAATAAAATCAATTTCTTGTTTAATAGCATCTGGACTTTTCTTTATAGGAAAAGAAAACGGAGCATATAATGTCTCATATTGCCATGGCTCACCTTTTTTGTAATCGTATTTGAATCGATCACTTTTAGGGAAAAAGTAGATTGTTATAATCGTGGACGCAATTATTATGGCAATTCGGATTAAAATATCCTGATACTTATAGAAACTAGAATTATTCTTTTTCATCATTTACAAATTAACAATTTAGTTTGGAGATCTGTTTAAAAGCTACATAAAATATGTTACTCTATTAATTACAGCTCTAATTAAGTATAAACTTCACTTTTTATCATATGAATATTGTTTATTTTCGCGCTAAAAGAGATTGTAATGAAGAAAGTTGTTATTGTATCATATGCTAGAACACCCATAGGTAGTTTTATGGGGAAATTATCTACTATCCCTGCTACTAAATTGGGTAGTATCGCTATAAAAGGTGCTCTTGATAAAATAAATTTAGATTCAAATTTAGTAGGAGAAGTTATAATGGGAAATGTAGTTCAAGCAGGCACTGGTCAGGCGCCGGCAAGACAAGCTGCATTAGGAGCAGGATTATCTATGGATGTTCCGTGTACCACCGTTAATAAGGTATGCGCAAGTGGAATGAAAACAGTAATGATGGCTGCTCAAGCTATCGCCTGTGGTGATAAAGATATTGTAGTCGCTGGTGGTATGGAAAATATGAGTATGATTCCGCATTACGTACATATGAGAACAGGACAGAAATTTGGCCCAGCTACTTTAATAGACGGAATGCAAAAAGATGGACTCGTTGATGCATATGATCAGAATGCGATGGGTGTTTGCGCTGATTTATGTGCGCAAGAACATGATTTCTCAAGAGCTGATCAAGATGATTATGCCGTACAGTCTTACCAAAGGTCAGCACTTGCTTGGAAAAGCGGGAAATTTGATAATGAAGTCGTTCCAGTTGCTGTTCCTCAGCGTCGTGGTGAAGATATTATTGTAGATCATGATGAAGAATATACTAACGTTAAAATAGAGAAAATTCCAGCTTTAAGAGCTGCATTTAGCAAAGATGGTACCGTAACCGCAGCAAATGCTTCGACTATCAATGATGGTGCTGCTGCTTTGATTTTAATGAGTGAATCAAAAGCTTTATCTCTAGGCTTAACTCCAATTGCTACTGTGTTAAGCTATGCAGACGCAGCACAAGAACCAAAATGGTTTACAACTGCTCCTGCAAAAGCTTTACCTATTGCATTAGCAAAAGCAGGTCTCACTCAAAATGATGTGGATTTTTTCGAGTTTAATGAAGCTTTTGCCGTTGTTGGATTAGCTAACATGAAAATTCTAGGATTAACAGATAAAAATGTTAATGTATATGGTGGTGCAGTTTCATTAGGTCATCCATTAGGATGCAGCGGTGCACGAATTATCACAACCTTATTAAGTATATTAAACCAAGAAAATGGTTCTATAGGAGCTGCAGCAATCTGTAATGGTGGCGGTGGCGCAAGTGCAATGGTAATTAAAAAAGGTTAATTTTTTTATGAAGTACGGGATTTGCCCTATTTCGGTTGCGCCAATGCGTCTTGAAGCAAAGGATACTAGTGAAATGGTATCTCAAGTAATCTATGGAGAATATTTCAAAATAATTGAAGAACGAAAGAAATGGGTCAAAATTAGATTAGCTCATGATTCTTATGAAGGGTGGATCGATATTAAACAAATTATTGAAATAGAAGCTGAAACGTATCATGAAATTGATCGTTCTAAGCATGAATATGCTAAAGATTTAATTAGTCATATAACTCATCATAATGAATCTTTGAGTACAATCACAATCGGCGCTCAGGTTTCAACTTCAAAATACCTAGCAGATTCTTATCAGCTTGAAAGTACTTCAGGAAGTAATAAATCAGATTTAATTAATAACGCCTTATTATTACTTAACTCTCCATACTTATGGGGTGGAAGAACTCCGCTAGGAATAGATTGCAGCGGCTTTACCCAATTGGTTTATAGATTATGTGGATTTAAATTAAATCGAGATGCCAGTCAACAAGCTAAGCAAGGAGAAGTACTTAGTTTTATAGAAGAAGCAGAAGAAGGAGATTTAGCTTTTTTTGATAATAATGAAGGTCACATAACACATGTAGGTTTAATAATGAGAGATAATTACATTATTCACGCACACGGTAAGGTCCGAATAGACCGGTTAGATCAAAGCGGAATATTTAATGTGGAAAGACATTTACATACTCACAAATTAAGAGTTATTAAAAAAATTATGTAATAAAAAAAGCCTGCTTTTAGCAGGCTTTTTTTTATAAAACGAATTAACGAAAAATGTAAATTACATTTTTGCTTTAAATTCGGCTACCTTTTCTTTATCCTTCAATACCTCATAATAATAAACTAAGACATTAATAATATCTTTTTTAGATGGATCTATTTGATGTGCTTTTTCAGCATAAGAAACAACTGATTTAATATTGTTAATACGCATTTCTTTCAATTCCATTATTTCCTCGTTAGATCCTCCAGATTTAATAAGCTTATTAACATCTTCGGTTAGTTGATCATCGGCATCCATAAGAGTCTGTGTAGCTGCTGTAGCATAGCTATAATTGTCAGGATCTAATGCCAGAGCTTTAGAAAATGCTTTAACAGCATCATCATATTTCTTAGATTCAGATGCCTTTATACCTAAATTAACAAAAACACCAACTTCATCTATATTAGAATTCAATAAATTATCGAAAGATGTACGATACTTATCCATCATCCCTAAATCAAGATAAATGGAAGCCTCATTTATCATAAGAGATTTATCATTAGGATTAGATTCCTTCGCTTGCTGTATAGCATTAAGAGCCTTTTCTCTATCACCTTTCTGAGCATAAATCATGGCAATAGATTTAGTAATATCAGAAACTTTAGATTCGCTTACTTCAATTCCAGGATTTTTTAAAACACCACTTTTAACTCCTGCTTGAATCGCTGATTGAGTCCAATTTACTCGATCTCCGGTCTCTATAGAATAGGCAAAGTATTGGACATTTTGACCCGTATAGCCCATATTGATCAATTCTTCTAAATGTGCTAGTGAACCATCCAGATCTCCAGATGCTTGTGCTAGTGAAGCCGCTTGATATAACCAAATTGTATCTTGTGGAAACTTATCATATAATGATGTCATAATATCATAACCTTGGTTAAAATTCTCCTCCTTCACACTTTTGTTTGCGATATCTACTAACCTTTGCTTAGCATTTAAAATCAAATTATCTAAAGGAACATCCCCATCATAATTTAATTTCTTAGCTGTTCTAAAAGATTCAATTGCTTTAAAAGTTTCATCCTCACTCACCTTAATATCAAAGGGATCTTCAAGAGTAATGACTCCTGAAGCTAATTCGTAATCTGCTTTATATTTCTGCTCAACTGAAGCAGGATCTATCGTATTAAAAATTTCAGCTGCTTTGTCATAGTCTTGTGAAAGAATTGCTTTTTTAATGTTTTTCAACTCTTTCTTTTGCGCAAAACCTATAGTCGCAAAGGCCAAAACCAATATCGTTAATCTAATTTTCATCTTGAAATGTTTTTAATTTATTCTTCGCTATCATCATTTACAACAGTCGTGCCATCACTATTCAAATCAGCGTCACTACCGTCTTCATTGATTTCAGAGTCTTCTTCCTGAGCAACTTTCGCGACAGCGGCAATTGAATCGTTTCCTTTTAAATTAATTAAACGCACTCCTTGGGTTGCACGTCCCATAACTCTCAGGTTTTTAACATCAATACGTATAGCAACTCCTGACTTATTGATGATCATAAGTCCATCATCGTCCGTTACATTCTTAAGAGCTACTAATCCTCCAGTTTTTTCAGTAACAGAAATTGTTTTCACACCTTTTCCTCCACGATTGGTTTCTCTATAATCATCTAGACTAGACCTTTTACCATATCCTTTTTCGGATACTACTAAAATATTAGAATCCATATCATTTACAGCAACCATACCGATTACCTCATCACTATCATCTGCAAGTCTTATTCCTCTAACACCGCTAGCATTTCTACCCATAGCACGTGTTTTTGCTTCGTCAAATCTGATAGCCTTACCACTTTTAAGACCTAACATCACGTGACTATCACCAGTTGTAAGCTTAGCCTCCAATAAAGTATCTCCTTCACGAATAGTTATTGCATTAATACCGTTAGTACGTGGTCTGGAATACTGTTCTAAAGATGTTTTCTTCACCACACCTTTTTTAGTACACATGATCACATAATGACTATTAATATAGTCTTCATCTTTAATATCTTGAGTACAGATGACAGCTTTTACATTATCGTCTTGTTCAATATTTATTAAATTTTGAATCGCTCTACCCTTAGAAGTACGACTACCTTCAGGAATTTCATAAACTCTCATCCAGAAACACTTTCCTTTCTCTGTGAAGAACAACATATATTGATGATTGGTCCCTACAAAAATATCCTCTAGGAAGTCCTCATCACGTGTTGTACTTGCTTTTTGCCCAACTCCACCTCTATTTTGAGTTTTATACTCAGTAATAGGAGTTCTTTTAATATATCCTGCATGAGAAATAGTTATAACAACCTGTTCATCAGCAATCATATCTTCTATGGATAAATCACCACCTGCATATTCTATTTGAGAACGACGTTCATCTCCATACTTTTCCTGTACTTCAATTAATTCTTCTTTAATAATCGTCATACGACGATCTCTATTTGCAAGAATATCTTTTAAGTCAGTGATTGTAGCCATTAAGTCTTCGTATTCATTACGTAACTTATCCTGTTCAAGACCGGTAAGTTGTCTTAAACGCATTTCTACAATTGCTCGAGCTTGAATTTCTGATAGCTCAAAGCGCTCAATTAGTTTTTCGCGAGCCTCTTCTCCATTCTTACTACTTCTTATTAAAGCAATAACTTCATCTATATTATCAGAAGCAATAATTAATCCTTCAAGAATGTGTGCTCTTTCTTCTGCTTTACGCAATTCAAATTGTGTACGTCTTACAACTACTTCGTGTCTATGTTCCACAAAATAGTGAATCATCTCTTTTACATTAAGAAGTTGTGGACGTCCTTTTACAAGGGCAATATTATTAACACTAAAAGAAGATTGTAAAGCCGTATGCTTATATAATTTATTGATGACAATATTAGGAATTGCATCACGTTTTAAAATATAAACGATACGCATTCCATTACGGTCAGACTCATCTCTAATCATAGAGATACCTTCTAATTTCTTCTCGTTAATTAGATCTGCCGTTTTCTTAATCATATCAGCTTTATTCACCTGATATGGTAATTCATCAACGATGATACATTCTCGACCTTTTACTTCTTCTAGTCTCACACGACCACGTATTTTAATACGTCCTCTTCCTGTATGCATAGCATCCTTAACACCATCATAACCATATATAATACCACCAGTAGGAAAATCTGGAGCTTTTACATGCGTCATTAATTCATCGATCTCAATGTCATTATTATCTATGTAAGCAATAGTTCCATCAATAACTTCTGTAAGGTTGTGTGGCGGCATGTTAGTAGCCATACCTACAGCGATACCAGAAGCTCCATTAACTAATAAGTTAGGGATTCTAGTAGGCATTACAGTAGGCTCATTTAATGTATCATCAAAATTGAGCTGTGTATCTACAGTTTCTTTATCTATATCTGCAAGAATTTCTTCAGATATTTTTCTCATTCTAGCCTCAGTATAACGCATAGCTGCTGGTGGATCACCATCAACACTACCAAAGTTACCTTGACCATCAACAAGCATATATCGTAGTGACCAATCTTGCGCCATACGCACCATAGTGTCGTAAACAGACGTATCACCATGTGGGTGGTACTTACCTAATACTTCACCTACTATTCTCGCACTCTTTTTATATCCTCTATTAGACAATACACCTAGCTCATACATACCGTAAAGAACACGCCTGTGTACTGGTTTTAATCCATCTCGCACATCTGGCAGTGCTCGTGACACTATGACTGACATCGAGTAATCGATGTATGCTGATTTCATCTCATCCTCGATGTTAATCGGGATTAACTTTTCTCCATCTGCCATTTAAAAAACGTTTAATTAATACTTTTTTAATAAGCAAGCAATTTAATGAAAAACCTAGTCTTAATCAGGCTTTACACCATCATAACCACTCTTTTTATTAACATACTAATAACTTAAATGTGGATAAGTTTAACAATTGGGTTATTGCGGTGTTTTAAAGGGTTTTGTCCTACGCTTTCGCGAAAGCGTGTTCTTTAAAATCATCATTTAACAAAATGGTATACATATTGAACTAAGAGAATTCATTACATTTAACTCAAAGTAGCAATATGGACGATAATTTTTCACCAAGAGTCAAGGACGTGATTGCCTACAGCAAAGAAGAAGCGCTTAGGTTAGGACACGATTTTATAGGAACAGAACATTTAATGCTAGGTCTATTAAGAGATGGAGATGGCAAAGCCATCGATATATTGAATAACTTAACAGTAGATTTAGATCATTTGCGTCGTAAGGTTGAGATACTGAGCCCAGCAAATCCTAATACCCACATAGCAGCAAATGAAAAAAAGAATTTACATTTAACAAGGCAAGCAGAACGCGCTCTCAAAACGACGTTTCTGGAAGCTAAATTATTTCAAAGCTCATCAATTAACACGGCTCATTTATTATTGTGCATCTTGCGCAATGAGAATGATCCGACAACTAAATTACTTAATAAGCTTAAAGTTGATTATGACAGTGTTAAAGAAGAGTTTAAAACACTATTATCACAAGAAGACGGATATACTGAAGAACCTATAGAAGGAGCATTTAGTGATGACAATGATTCTAATGATGATAATCCGGGAGAAGAAAAAGAAAACTTATTCTCTCAAAGCGGCTCCACTAAAGGCGGTAAGAAAAGTAAAACGCCTGTTTTAGACAATTTTGGACGCGATTTAACCAAAGCTGCCGAGGACGGTAAACTAGATCCTGTTGTTGGACGTGTGGAAGAAATACAACGTGTTTCTCAAATCTTAAGTCGTCGCAAAAAGAATAATCCACTTCTAATAGGAGAAGCAGGTGTAGGTAAAAGTGCTATTGCAGAAGGTCTAGCATTACGTATTGTAGAGCGTAAGGTATCTCGTATACTTTATGATAAAAGGGTAATAACATTAGATCTAGCTAGTCTGGTTGCCGGAACTAAATACAGAGGTCAGTTTGAAGAGCGCATGAAAGCTGTAATGAATGAATTAGAAAAGAATAAGGATATCATTCTTTTCATAGATGAAATTCATACAATCGTAGGTGCTGGTGGTGCTGCCGGATCACTAGATGCTAGTAATATGTTTAAGCCTGCACTAGCTCGAGGCGAAATTCAATGTATAGGAGCAACTACTCTAGACGAATATCGTAATAGTATTGAAAAAGATGGCGCTTTAGAAAGACGTTTTCAAAAAGTGATGGTAGAACCTACAAGTGTAGAGGAAACGATTACTATACTTAATAATATAAAAGAGAAATATGAAGAACACCATAATGTGTCGTATACCGATGGTGCTATTGAAGCTTGTGTAAAGCTTACAAATAGATATATGACCGATCGTTTTCTTCCAGACAAGGCTATCGACGCACTTGATGAAGCTGGTTCTCGTATCCATATTACAAATATAGAAGTACCACAACAAATTCTAGATCTTGAAAAACAACTAGAGGAAGTAAAAGAAGAGAAGACTGCAGTAGTTAAAAAACAGAAATATGAACAAGCTGCAAAGCTGCGTGATGATGAGAAAAAATTAGAAAAAGCTCTTACTGAAGCTCAAGAAACTTGGGAAGAAACATCAAAACTTCATAAAGATACTGTTACCGAAGAAAATGTGGCTGAAGTAGTAAGTATGATGACCGGTATACCAGTGAATCGTATTGCTACTAAGGAGATGAAAAAACTGTTTAATCTAGGAGATTCTATTAAAAATAGAGTAATTGGACAGGATAAAGCGGTAAAACAGGTTGTTAAAGCGATACAGCGTAACCGTGCTGGATTAAAGGATCCTAATAAACCAATCGGTTCTTTTATATTTTTAGGACAGACTGGTGTAGGTAAAACACAACTTGCAAAAGTGATTGCAAGTGAATTATTTGATTCTTCAAACTCATTGATACGTATTGACATGAGTGAATACATGGAGAAATTTGCGATATCTAGACTTATAGGTGCTCCTCCTGGATACGTTGGATATGAAGAAGGTGGACAACTTACAGAGAAAGTAAGGCGTAAACCTTATGCGGTTATACTTCTAGATGAGATTGAAAAAGCACATCCAGATGTATTCAACATGCTACTTCAAGTGTTAGATGACGGATATCTTACAGACAGTTTAGGACGCAAGATTGACTTTAGAAACACGATTATCATCATGACTTCTAATGTAGGTGCGCGTAAATTAAAGGATTTTGGATCTGGTGTTGGATTTGGTACCGCTGCTCGCAAAAGTGCTGAGGACGATAACGCACGTGGCGTTATTGAAAGTGCTTTGAAAAAGACATTTGCACCTGAGTTCTTAAATAGGATTGATGATGTAATTGTATTCAATGCATTAGAGAGAGACGATATACACAAGATAATTGATATCGAATTAGTAAAGCTATTCGATCGTATTAAAGGTTTAGGCTATAACTTAACCTTGAGTGAGTCTGCAAAAGATTATATCGCAGATAAAGGTTTTGATAAACAATATGGAGCAAGACCTCTTAACCGAGCAATTCAAAAATATATTGAAGATGCCCTTGCAGAGGCTATTGTAAATAGTGAATTGCAAGAAGGTGATTCTATATTTATGGACTTAGATAAAAAGTCTAATGAGCTCAAAATTAAAATAGAAAAACCTAAAAAGTCAGATAAACCAGAAACCACTTCTGAATCTACAACAGATAATTCTATAGAATCTGAATAATTATTAAATTTCAATGTAAAAAACGTCTTAGTCATCACTAAGACGTTTTTTTTGGCTTTAAATAATGGAGGCTTTTAGAGGATTAAAACTATCAATTATCAGTAAACTACTATTAATCAGTTAATAAAGTCATTTCATCGAATTACTAAATATGTGATACAACGCTTTTATAGAAATTCTTCTACCTACATATCTTTAGATTAATAAAAATCACAATATGAAAAGAGTTGATTTAAATTTTGGGGTATTTGAACTTCATTCTCAAATAATCATAGGTAAAATGAATGAAGGGATTCACTATGATGTTTATAAAAACAAAGTATTTAATAATCTAATCGATACGTTTTACGGTACTTTAAAACCTTTCTCTTTTATCTGTATAAGAGATAAAAACTACAGTCTAGATCCAATGATCCATAGATATAATTCAAAATATGAAAATTTCTGTAGTATCGCGGTTGTAGAAAGAAATCTAATGAATAAAAGCACGGTACAACTAGAAAGTATATTTTTTAAGCCTGGTAAATTCTGTAAATTCTTAAGTGTCACAGAAGCCATTTTATGGGCTAATCATCAGATCGCTTTAAAAAGACTTGAAACCGAAAAAATAAACTTACTTAACTAAAACAAACTTATCATCAACAGATAGAAACGTCTAGATTCATATTTTGATATTTCTACATGATAGCTGTTATTGCTTTTAATCGAATAAAGACAAATGGTATAATATTGATATAGAACTACAACGTTTGAGTCATAAATTTTTGTTTCTATTAAGGATTAATTAATCAATTTATTACATTTTTATTATGCGCGCATAATAAAAAACACGTAGTTTTGCACGCTTTTTAAAAGTAGAATTATGAAAACAGTTGATTTACAGTTTGGTGAATTTCAATTTTATCCTGAAGTTATTATAGGTAAAATTAAAGAAGGGATTCACTTTGACATGTCTAAAAATCAAGAACTCGTGCAAGTAGCTATAGAACACTACGGTCTAGACTTTCCACTTTCTTATATCAGTTTAAGGGAAAATGATTATAGCATTGACCCATTAGTTCACACTAATAATTCAAAATTTAAAAATTTGTGCGGTATTGCTATCGTAGAAAAAAGACTTCAAGGTAGTAGTACCGCTAGTTTAGAAAGTAAATTTTTTAAACCTGGTAAATTATTAGCTTTTCAAGATGTTGAAGAAGCAATAGTGTGGTCTAACAAAGAAGTTTCTCAGAGAGTAATTGATATCAATACTGGATTATCCCTTAATTAAAAATAACATCAGCATCAATTTTAGTATGCTCCATCATCTGTTTAGCTTTTACTATATCATCATGCAAGACGCGATCAGTATCCAAAGTTGAAACACTCACTCTTAAACTAGATTTAAGATGTTCTAAAAAGGTAGACGTTTTTTTAGGGTGACGTTCCTCAATACCTTGTGCAGCGGCTAATAGTTCTATTGCAAGCACAGATTGAACATTTTTAATAATGCGGTTTGTTTTAGTTGCGGCATTAGCTCCCATACTTACATGATCTTCTTGCCCGTTTGAAGATACTATACTATCAACACTTGCTGGTGTAGCATATTGTTTATTCTGGCTTACGATACTTGCAGCAGTATATTGTAAAATCATCATACCACTATTTAATCCAGGATTATTTACTAAAAATGCAGGTAAGCCTCTAGTACCACTCATTAACTGAAAGGTTCTGCGCTCACTAATGCTAGCAATTTCGGCCATGGCGATACCCAGATAATCTAAAGCTAGTGCTAACGGTTGTCCATGAAAATTTCCGCCAGAAATAATCGCTTCTGATTCTGGAAAAATATTAGGATTATCCGTCACAGAATTCACCTCAGTTAATACAGTTCGTTTTACAAATTGTAAGGTATCCCATGTTGCTCCATGCGCCTGCGGTATACATCTAAAGCTATATGGATCTTGAACATTAACCTTCTCGCCTACCGCAATTTGACTATCTTCTAATAAAGAAAGTATCAAATCTGAACTGCGCAATTGTCCTGCATGTGGTCTTATAAGATGAATGCGTTTATCAAAAGGAGATAGGTTACAATCAAAAGCATCAACAGACATAGCACCTGTGACATGAGCCCAATACCATAATTTATGAGATTGGATTAAAGTATGCACTGCAAAAGCTAACATAAATTGTGTACCGTTAATCAGTGCAAGTCCTTCTTTAGATTGAAGCTTTAATGGTTCCCATCCCATTTTTTCATTCAATACCGCCGCATTAATTTTTTCTCCTTTAAAGTAAACTTCTCCTTTGCCTATTAAAGGTAATGCAAGATGTGCTAGAGGCGCAAGATCACCACTTGCACCTAGCGATCCTTGCTCGTATATCACAGGATAAATCTCATTATTAAAAAATGCAATTAAACGTTCTACTACAGCTCTACTAATTCCACTATGTCCATAACTTAAACTTTGAATTTTTAGAAACAGCATCATTCGCACGATTTCTTGTGCAACCTCATCACCGGTTCCACAAGCGTGTGACATCAAAAGATTATGCTGTAATTGCTGCAGTTCACCAGGACCTATGTGCGTATTACATAAAGATCCAAAACCTGTATTAATACCATAAGTAGCAGCAGCATCTTCACCACTGAAACGATCGTCTAAATAACTTCTGCACTTATCAATACGTTCCTTAGCATCAATCGATAAGGTTAATTTTACTGGCTGTTCTACTATATTATATAACTGTTCTAGAGTTAATAACTTAGACGATATAAGATGTTCCATTTAATAGGGCTGTTTATGGATATGCAATTATAAGTAAAGTAAAGTTAAACGAGACAGAATTCTTATTGTTGCTGCGGTTGTTGAGGTTCTGGTCTAAATAAATCTAGTATTGCAGCACCTACAAAATTTGATATAATACTTGCCTTTAACCCTTCATGGGCATAGGTTTGACTAGCTATATCTCCAGCTCTACCATGCAAAAACACCCCAAATACAGCTGCCGTAAGTGCATCGTATTTTTGAGCCAGTAAGCCAACTATTATACCAGATAGAACATCTCCACTACCTGCTGTTGCCATTCCAGGATTACCTGTATCATTAATATAAAGATTCTTACCAGATACGACTATAGTGTGTGCTCCTTTAAGAACTATAATAACGTCTTTATCTATTGATAGCTTTTTAGCTTTCTCTAAACGATCATAGTCATCCTTCCACTGCCCTATCAGTTTTTCTAACTCACCATCATGTGGTGTTAAAATGGAGTTTTTAGGAATTAATTTCCAATAATCAGAGTTATCAGATAGAATGTTTAACCCGTCTGCATCGATTACTACTGGTAGAGACTGTTGTGATAACGCTTTCGCGAAAGCGGAACTCACATCATCACCAGTACCTAATCCAGGACCTACACATAAAGTGATGTCTTTTATATCATGCTCAAAATCAGTAATGAAATCTTCACCTAAACTAGATATGGTCATGATTTCTGGTAAGCTACTTTGTAAAATGACATTTGCATGTGCAGGAATATATGCAGTCACTTTTCCAGCTCCCATGTTCAATGCTGCACTATTGGAAAGCACTGCAGCGCCTACTTTTCCTTTACTACCAGCCATTGTGAGCACATGCCCATAATCGCCCTTATGACTAAATTTATCGCGTGGCTTATACATGCTTTTTGCAGCATCTGGTGTAATGATTTGTGCCAGCGGTGCTGCTTTCATCATGTACTCTGGATCAAGTCCTATTTGAACAACCTCAAAAGTACCTGTAAATTTACCTGTCTGTGATAAGAAAAAACTAAGTTTAGGTGTCTCAAATGAGAATGTGTGCTGTGCCTGTATTATAGGTGTGGCTATATCTTGTGGTGTGTTTGCATACAAGCCACTAGGCATATCTATCGCAAGTTTAAAGGCAGGCGTTTTATTAAGATAATGTACTAGATCTGCCATCCAGCCATCGATAGGTCTATTAATTCCAGTTCCAAATATGGCATCTATTATTATATCCTGTGGATGCAAATCAGGAAAATCTTCCTTACAAGAAAGTAAAATAGGCCAGTCTTTAGTAACCTCTTTTATTTTATCATAATGATATAAAAATTCTGGCGCACGCTTTTTACTGCAATTGGTCACATAAGTCGTAACATGATAACCATGTTGAATCATTTGTCTCGCAAGAGCTAGTCCATCACCACCATTTTTTCCTATACCACAAAATATTTTAATAGGCACAGGTGATCCCTGCAATCGCTGGTGAATCTTATCAAATATAAGTTTTGCGATATGCCCCATTAAATCATTGCTCGAGATCTGGTTCTTATCTATGGTAGACTGATCAGCTTCTGCTAGCTGTTGTGCGCTTAGTATTTTCAATGTATTTGTTTTAACAGCTTGCAATTTAACAAATGAGTGTCTATTCTTTTAATGCTTATGGTAGTATTTCACATTTTTCTATGACTATGTTTTTTAAAATTAAAAGGTTTAATCCATACATTTGCTGCACTGAAAAAAACACCTCATGAAAAATACAGCACTTACAGGAGTACACGAAGCGCTAGGCGCAAAAATGGTTCCTTTTGCAGGTTTTAATATGCCTGTACAATATGAAGGAGTTAATATTGAACACCAGACCGTACGTGATAATGTAGGTGTATTTGATGTTTCTCACATGGGCGAATTTTTGATATCTGGTCCTGAAGCTTTTAATTTAGTTCAGAAAGTATCTTCAAATGACGCGTCCAAACTTACTGTAGGTAGAGCACAATATGCATATTTACCTAACGAGACTGGTGGTATCGTTGACGACATGATTGTATATAAAATCAAAGAAGATCAATATTTACTAGTTGTTAATGCGTCTAACATAGATAAAGATTGGGCTCATATCACAAATCATAATACCATGGAAGCTGATATGAGAAATCTATCTGACGATTACTCTTTACTTGCTATACAAGGTCCTAAAGCAGTTGAGGCCATGCAGTCCTTAACACCTGTAGACTTAAGCGCTATAAAATTTTATCATTTTGAAGTGGCAGAATTTGCTGGTATAGAGAATGTCATTATTAGTGCTACTGGCTATACTGGTTCTGGTGGTTTTGAAATTTATTGTAAGAACAGTGAAGTAGAACAAATCTGGAATAAGGCATTTGAAGCAGGTGCAGACTTTGGAATTAAACCTATAGGTCTTGCTGCTCGTGATACACTGCGACTAGAAATGGGTTATTGTTTATATGGTAATGATATCGATGATACAACATCACCATATGAGGCTGGTCTAGGTTGGGTAACTAAGTTCACAAAAGAGTTTGTGAATCACGAACAATTACTAGAGCACAAAGAGAAAGGAGTTGACAGGAAGTTAATCGCTTTTGAAATGGATGAGCGTGCTATACCTCGTGGAGGTTATGAAATTAAAGATAGTAACCAACAAGACCTAGGGATTGTAACCAGTGGTACCATGTCTCCATCAATGGGAATAGGTATAGGTATGGGATATGTACCACCGATATTTGCGACACCTGGAAGCAAAATTCACATCCAAATACGCAAGAAATTAGTACCTGCTACCGTTATTAAATTACCATTTTATAAAAAGTAATTAATTGAATCGTATTCTTATTTTAGGAGGTAGTGGCTTTATAGGTAATGCACTCTACAAAGAGCTTGCACCCTATTATGATGTCCATGCTACATATAAAACAGATCACAAAGACTTTGATAAGAATCAACATTTCCACCAGCTGGATATGGAACTAGAAGATATTCATGGTCTTTTAGATTCTCTAAAGCCTAAATTTATAGTTAGTGCAGTGCGTGGTAATGTTAACTCGCAAGTACATTTGCACATGAGACTTATAGATTGGGTTCTTAAAAACGATTCTAGAATTATATTTATGTCTAGCGCAAATGTATTTGATCGTTTTACAAATTTCCCTAGTTATGAGTATGATAAAACATTCTCTGAGAGTGTTTATGGTAGATTTAAAATAAAAATAGAGAACGCCTTATTGAGGTTACATCCATCTAAATATGTGATTTGTAGAATCCCTATGATTTTTGGTAATAACACACCACGAGTAGATGATTTGAAACAACAGTTAGAACAAAAGGAAGCTATTGAAGTGTTTCCAAATGTAGTTATTAACGCTACTCATATTAATAAATTAACACAGCAAATTCACTATTTGATTAATAAGCGCCGTCGTGGTGTTTTTCATTTAGGCAGTATGGATTTAATACATCATATTGATTTGATACGCGAGATATGTCAGGCATTAGGCTATCCACATCCATTATTAAAACAGGTATTTAATAGTAATGAGGACCGTCAATTATCTGTACTTCCTAAGGATAATATGCTGCCTAAGCATCTACAATTAACTATTGAAGAAGTTATTGAAAGCTGTGCTGTTCTTTAAGGTTTGCTTTCGCGAAAGCGGTTCCTAAAAGAATTAATCCTTAACAGTGTTTCCCAACATTTTATAAGTAAAACCGCCTAATATTAAAATAACGATTCCCATGATGGACCAAAGCCATATTTCATTATCAAATAATGAAGTCTTGCTTTGAACATTCTTCTTTGATATCTGATTCTCATTACCTACGGTGAGTGCTTTAATATTTACTGGCACATTGTTTTTAAAATTAATAATATCATATTGTGGTTTATGAACTGATTTATTTCCATAAACAAGTTTATAGTCTGCAGACTCTGTAAATCTCGCAATCAATTCATATTTAAATCCTTTTACCTCAACAGATTTGATATCCAATGGTTGATTATCACCGTTAGAAATCACAATTTTAAATTTCTTAGCCATCGTGCTATTAAATTCAAATTCATTATCTTCTAAAGATGTTAATGTTCCTCTTTTAAATGTTGTATAATTATAGAGATATCCTTTCTCCGTTTTTACACTATCTAATAAATATCGCATACTGATAGGTCTAAAATAATCATTGCTACCATTTACATTTATCTTCATAGAACTTACCGGTACCGGATTTACTAATTCAAATTCGACCTCGCTGGACTTCATTTTTTTGTCTTGTGAAGTCTTTATTTCTTTTACTTTATAATCTATTAAAATACCATCTGTCAGTTTTTGCATAAATATATGGACAGACGTTAAGGTAGGTTGCTTATCACTCTTAACTGCGATACGATAGTACAGGTAGTTAGCGGTTGGAAACTTTAAGTTGGTATAACTGTAATCTGTAGATGTATTATCTATATCTAAAATTCTATAGTTTTCTAGAATATTAAACCATTGCTTCTGGTCGTGACTACCTTCTAAATTTACTTTCCAGTCAAAGTTTGCGTCTGCAAATAGAAGTTTAATGTCACTTATATCTGATTGTTGATTTAACTTAATAGTGTAAAAATACCCGTCATCTGTTTTAGAAGAGTTGATGATCTGACAACTATGTTCTTTTATAACTAGATGATCTTTATTAACCTTTAAATAATAAGGAACCTCAATTGTATCCATCTTTTCATTAATACCATAAATGCGTATATCTTGAAATGATGGTTGTAATTTACCAAAAACATTATCTGGTATGGTAACGCTATGCCAATCATCACTTATACCTTTAAGAGAGCGTTCATAATTATAATTTGGTATTTGAGCAGTAGCACACCAACTTATCAATAGTATAAAGCTAACGCACAATTTAATTTTTATATGAAACATTTTAAATATCGTTTTGGTTGTCAAATTCATCAATGAATTCCTTTGTTTCTTCAATAGATTTCTCGGATTTTGTATCGCTGGTATAGTTAATTTTATTCTTATTCTTATTGTATAAGAACGAGATAATTAGCAATAGTATCCCTAGAGAAACGAAAACAATCGTTTTTGATATAGTATTTAAATGCGCTATATCATAAAAGAATAACTTAATTAAGGTAATTGCAAATAGTGCCATTCCTCCTATTCTCAAATATGGTTTATTCTTTAAAATACCGAAACCTATTAAAAGGAAAGAATAAACACCCCATAGAATACTTAATCCTAATTTATAAGAATCTCGTGCACCTGCCAGGTCTAACCAATGAATCAACTCACTACTCACCACCCAAACTATTGTTATGTGTAAAATAACATCATAAGCAATCTTGAAGCCTTTATGAATATCATCTTTTTTAATGTAACGATATAAGGATAGCATTGAAAAACCTAGAAACGCAAAAGATATATAGCGTATTATTAGATAAAACGAACCTCTATTATAGTAGATGGACGGTTCTATATAAGCATCTCTTAGTTCACTTAATGCATATAATCCTTGTGTTAGAAATACAACAACACTTATAATTGTCAGTACCAAGATTGAATTTTCTAGGACTATGTTTTTAATCTTTTTATAGTTTAAATACCCAATGAAACCTAAAAATAGTAGCGTATAGTTAATAACCCAAACTATTTTAAAATCCCTTAAACTATAATCATTAACGGTAACTACATAATCACTGATAGATTTATTCTCTAGTTCTGACAATGAAAACAACTGATTCCAATAAGCTTCTATCTCCAACCTAAAAGAATAGTACAAACTGAATACAAACAATATAGGAACAGCATATGACACTATCTTTAACCAAGTGCTACCTTCTTTTAATGACGATATGAAATCACCCTTACGTTGTAAGAATACTATAAAACCGATTGCAGTTGTAAATAGTATAGAAGTTAGAAAACTAGTATTTAACAATGGTGTTATTAAGTTATCCTCTAGATGGTAATAGCTATCATAATTATATGACCAGTCATGTATCAAACTTATGAAAGCAAGTGCTATCAATGGGTAAGATAGCTTTTCATAAATAGAAATCTTTTTTGATGTACCCAGCCAAAACAATAATGCAGCTTGAGCTGTCCATAATAAGGTAACCCAATTACCATCTAGTTGTACTGGTATAGCAATCGATATAAATGCTAGTACTAGTGCTGTTGCTAGATAGAATAACTTCCTATCACTCAATTGCTTTTTATAAATGATAGTAGCTACTATAAAATGGATCACAGCATTTCCTAAGGTAAATAGTCCTAGATAGTCCTCGCCAATTGCGTTATCATTAAGAATTGCATAACCTAATCCATAAAACATGAACGAATTCATTAAAAGCATTACGATATCAGTAGCTGCAAATCCTTCTTTCTTGACCAATTTATAAGCTAAGAAAGTCAAATAAAAAGTGAGATAAAAAAGTAGTAAGAAACTTAAAGCAAGCATAAAGTGAGAATCATTGCTATAGTCCATCACAAACCATGATAGATAAATTAACCAAGTCAATCCAAAAGCCGAATAATACAATGGTTTCCAATACTTTTTAAAGGCAATTATTAAAATCCCAATATTAATAATAGCGATATAGCTGAACAAGACTTGTACTCTACCAGAATCATTACTTAATAAAAATGGAACTGCATAGGCACCTACTAAACCTAGATGTGCTATAATCTGGCGGTTATAATTTAAAGATGCCACTATAGTAAATACCGTAAATAAAACCATCATCGCAAATGCTACCGTCTGCGGTACTAATTCATAAAAACTATAAGCAAAAAAGGTAATAAAGTAAAGAATAACTATCGCGCCACTTACCAATACTGCGCTGTAAGACTCGTATTTCTTCTTTAACTTAATCCCAAATCCTAATAAGCCGATAGCAGATAAATAACCTAATACAATACGCGTTAAAGGACTTATTAATTCATTCTCAATTGAATATTTTGCTCCTATTCCTATCCCTATCACTAATATTAGAATTCCTATTTTGTTTAATAAGTTTTCACCTATAAACTTTTCTAGATTAGATTTTCTAAATGGTGAAAGCTTCTTAGACTGTTGAGGAGTATTATGAGTTACTTTACTATTTTGATTTTTCTGATGTTGAAAACTTGGTTGTTTTATTGTCGCTTCATCATGGACTTTGGAATCTATCCATTCCCTATGTCCACTCGCAATAGGTTCACTTTTAACCACATAATCGGTTTGATCTAATGTTGCTTTTTCAACATTATCAGATGCATCAATAGTAGATTGTAATTGATCTAGTTTATTTTTTAACTCAAATATCTCATACTTAAAAGCCTCTTGCTTTCTAGAGAGTATTCCTATTTGTTCAATCAATTGCTTGATTGTCTCTTGATGATTTGTCATAACGGAATTCTTGTAGGAGATATATTGCTAGATATCAACTGCTAATTTAATTAAAAACAGAGTGTTAGTTTATGCTTACACAATACGTGGTTTGATAATCTTAAATCAATAAATGACTAAATACTCTATTGTTTAAAAAATCATACACTCATATATCAAATAAAAATAGGTCAGCTTGTATAATAAAGATGACCTATTATTTTTAAAATATTACGATTAAAACAGATTTACATCATATTCCGATCATTATGGAATGTATCGATCTGTTCCCCAATTAGGTTCACGTTTTTCTAGGAAAGCCTCACGACCTTCTCGAGCTTCATCAGTCATGTAAATAAGACGTGTCATTTCACCTGCAAATACCTGCTGCCCTACCATACCATCATCTGTTGCATTCATAGCAAATTTTGCCATTTTAATTGCTATAGGAGATTTTTTAAGTATTTCTTGTCCCCAATCATAAGCTGTTTGATCCAGCTCTTCATGCGGTACTACAGCATTAACCATTCCCATATCCATAGCCTCTTGAGCGCTATAGGTTCTTCCTAAAAAGAAAATCTCACGTGCTTTTTTCTGTCCTACCATCTTTGCTAGATATGCACTACCATAACCAGCATCTACACTAGCCACGTCGGTATCTGTTTGTTTAAAAACACCATGCTCTTTACTAGCGATGGTCATATCACAAACTACATGTAGACTGTGTCCACCACCTACAGCCCATCCAGGTACGGCACATATTACCACCTTAGGCATAAAACGGATCATGCGTTGTACTTCTAGAATATTTAATCTACCAGTACCAGAATCATCCTTATAACCATCATGACCACGAGCATTTTGATCGCCACCACTACAAAAAGCCCATCCACCATCTTTTTTAGACGGTCCTTCACCTGTTAAAATAATCACACCTATAGATAGATCTTCTTGTGCATCATAAAATGCTTTAATCAATTCGGCAACCGTTTTAGGTCTAAAGGCGTTACGTACCTCTGGTCTATTAAAAGCTATACGGGCAATACCGTTACTTTTTTTATAGGTGATATCTTCAAAGTCTATGGCAGTCTTCCAGTTAATGGACATATATATAATTTTAGATTACAAATATAAGTCCTATCCTATTGATACCATACTCTCACCACCTCAATCATATAAACATAGCCGCCGCCCATATTCAATTTTTTGGTGTTTGTTTTCTTTTTTGTGTAGCTCATTGTGGGAACTAATAAGGTTTCTACATTAATGATTTTGAAATTGTAATTCTTACGGATCCATTCATTAACGTGCTCTAGAACCACTTCTGTTGATTCATAGTCATTTCCCGACCAAAAGCTTTTTTTAATTACTTGTGGTTCAAAATCTTTAAAGTGTATTTCGTTTGTCATATTTCATTAGTAGCAGATAAGGCATAATTGTTACGCTTTCGCGAAAGCGAGATCACTTCATCAACATTTTATATTAAAGCATTACCGTTCCTCAACTCAAAATAACCGTTCCTGAATTTACTCTAGTATCCACCTGTTTTTCTTATCAGTTTTACTTCAAATACTACAATCATGAAAATCAAAATTTCACTCTTAATCCTGATCGTTATTTCATTTTCTTGTACAGAAGATGACGGGACCGCTACAACTATAACTTGTACAGATAATACCTACTATGCTTTAAGAAGTAGTAATATGGGAAATCCGAATGGTGTAATAGATGTAATTCAAAACACAACTTCAAATATTACCACTAGTTCGTTTACTGTAAACGGTGGAATAGGAATAAGTAACTCTTTACGCAACCATCCTAGCGCATGGGATAAAATAAATAAAAGGTTTGTATGGCTTGATCAAGAAGAAGGAGTAGATGGGTTTGTTTATGATGAGACATCTAATACCCTGAACAACTTTAGTTTACCAGTAACTGCACAGACTAATCTAGGTAGATTTACAGCACCGGTATTTTTTCAAGGCGTTTTATACGTTCTAGATTTTGATGCTAACCCAGCCGCACCTCGATTTGATATTCATATAATGAATCCTTCTAATGGTAGCATAGGTCCATCTTTAGGACAAGTGTTATTTAATCCGGGAACTTTAGTAACCGATGGCTCTTTTACGTTTGCCACTAGTACAACTAATGATGTAGACACCATTTACTTTAGAGTAGGAAATGATATTATCTATTTCAACCCTATAAGTGGGATAATAACAGATTATAGAAGTATTAATGGAATTGGAGGCTTTACCACAGGATTAGAATACAACGCCGATAAAGATGTATTCTATGCAGTGACGGATAATCAAGGAAGCATCGATTTATTAGAAATTAAAATCAATGGCGCTAATAACTATTCAGTAACCGTGTTAGAAGATAATCTAAATATCAATATGGATTCTGTAAGTATAGAGTGGAAAGATTGCGGAAAGAGATTGCACATAGTTACTAATTTCCCAGGTAGTCCTTCATCTGGTGGGCAGGATATTAGTGAAATCATAGAATTTAATCTAGACGCAAGTCCATCATTTGTAACACAATCGTTTAATGGTTTCATTTTTGGATTTGTGCACAAGCAAGTTTAAAGTTATTAACCATAAGTTTTATGAGTAAATGCACTCGAATGAAAATTAAATTTATGAAAAAATTCATCCCTTTATTTACGTTTTTAATATTGTCAATTCAGTTGCAGGCGCAAACAATTAGTGCCAGTAGTCAAACGGGTGAAGCGACCATCCAAAAATCGACTCCTCAAGTTGCCAGCATCGCAACAGGTGAGCCATTTGCTTATAAAATAGATTTTCAAAATTTAAATCCAGCAAACACATTAACTATTACTGATATATTACCAGCTGGATTATGCTATACAGCTAGCGATATAACAGCAGATAATACTTTTGTAGATTTTAATGGTAATCCAGTATCAAGTTCAATTACTGGATTGATAGACACAAGTTCTTTACCTGCCGTAGTATTCAGTATTCCTAATAATATACAACGTGGTTCTTTTACCATTAATGTAACTTTCTGCGCCGGTGATACTCCTGACGGGTTTACCGCAACTAATAATATAACTGCAGATTATACGACAACGACAGGAACAGAAAATTTTGGACCTACGACTGGTATAACAAGTACCGCAAGCGCCATCAATCCTTGGGGAAAAATTTCCAAAACGCCTTTATTCCCAGCTGTAACTAATCAAAATGGAGATTTCTTTGTTCCTACTACTGGAGGAAAAGCTCAATTTAATATTATCGTAGAAAAGGATCCTAGCTATCAAGGAATTTCATTTGGTATGCTTAATCTTCAAAATCCCACTATTTCAGAAATAGTATCACCACCATGTGCTACTGCGACGTTAATAAGTGGTCCTGGAACACTTGATCCGGTAACGAACATTATTACTCTTAATAATAACCTAATAGGTTCTAATCCTTTTGAGAACGTTCAGTTTATTGTGGAAGTAGATTACAGCAATTGTCCAGCATTCACAAATGGACAGATTATTTCAAATACTGTTGAATTAAATGGTACACCGATAGGTGGTACTCCTGTAACAGCTATAGCAAGTGATACGGCAACTGTAACGGCTGTTGATAATTTACCACCGCCTACTTTAGGTAGTTCAATGGTTAAGAATGTTTTTATAACTAATCCAGTGGCAGGTTGTCAAGGTGTATATGATATTTTGTATTCAAATACTGATAATAGACCTGTTTTAATGGTCGATATCATAGATAATTTACCTTTTGATATCATACCTCAAACTGTGCAAATAAGTGGTCTTATAAATAGTGCTTCTCAAAATACAAACTTTGATCTCATCCTGAATGGAAATCCTGCTATTCCTGTGGACCTAAATACTGGCTATAATGGTGTTTTTACTCCTGTAACAACAGGTAATAGTTTACAGTTGAGCGCACAGAATAATACACTTCTTTTTCCTGGTGATCAATTAAACATTACCATAATATTTACAATTGACCCAGCTTTAACCATCGGTACCGTAGTTACAAATTGCTCAGATTTTCAAGGTGAAATATTACTTGAAGCTCCTGCGACAAATGTCGCTTTTGCTAATAATAGTTGTGCGTCATTTACTGTAGCTGCCGAAGAAGTAAAACTATGTGCTGTTAAAAAAGTACGCAAAGCTAATACCAGTGATCCCTATCAAACCAGTATCACAAACATAGTTCCTACTGATGAATTGGAGTTTGAAATATGTGTTCAGAACAACGGTAGTCTGGACTTCAATGGTGTTCTTACTGATGTTTTAGATTCTAAGTATGAATTTATTTCTGTAGATAATTCTAATATGCCTGCTGGAACTACTTTTACTCAAAGTGGTCAAAACCTGACTTGGAACTCTTTAGATTTAGTTGAAAATTGCTCCAGCTTCTTTGCTGCAAATACCTGTATAAATACTGCAAATCAATTCTTTTGTGCTGTAGTTAAAGTAAGAGTAAAACCATTTACAGTACCAGGGAATATAGATAATGTCGCGACAATAACAGATAGCTCAAATAACTTATCTGTAACCACTGATTTTGCAAAAGTTAATGTCATAGAATCTGTAGTCATATCATTAAAAAAACAAATATCTGACGATAATATTACTTTTCAAGATGGTCCATTGATTTATGACCCTACATGTAATATTGATGTGTACTATAGAATGACGGTTGAAAACTTTGGGAACAAAGTGTTAAATCAATTCCAAATTATTGATGAGCTACCTGCTGCAGGTGATGTCTATTTCCCAACAGTTTTACCACGGAATAGTAGTTTCTCCATGGTAAATATTTCATCTATTGCTCCTGATTTTAATGTGTCTTACCTCAATACCACTCCATCAAATACTACGCCTTCAAATAATTTTAATTGTAATACAGTATCCACAGGTAGTAGTAATTCTTCCAGTACTACTCAGACAGTTTTATATGAAAATAATACGATTCTTAATCCTGGGAATAGTTTCACGATCGATTTAAACGCTAGTTTTCCTTCGATTAATGCAGGAACAAATTCTATTGTATTAAACAGTGCTTACCTCGTTAATTGTGATGCAGGAACAGGTATTATAATTCCAAGTAATCTTGTTGAACTTTCCATAGACTCGCCTCTTGATCAATGTGAACCTCTTGATTTCTTGCCATATCAAACCGCAGCTGGTAATTTATTTCCATTAGCGATTGAACAAGAATTAGATACTGATCGCTTTAGCACTCTCGATAAGGAATATGGTGATATAGACAATGATGGTGACACAGATATTCTATATTCTAAAATAGATAGTTCTACTGGCTTCCCAGTATTACACTGGTTAGAAAATACAGCTGGTACAAATACCACTCCTGTTTTTAATATGCCGCCAGTGAATATGAATATTCAAAATGCTCTTTCCTACAGATTATACGACTGGAATAATAATGGATGTTTAGACATCGTAGTATATGGTGTTAATACATCTACTGTAGTATACTATAATGACTGTTCTGGTAATTTTAGTTTTGGGGTACAATTATTATTTGATAATATAGATTATCGATATGGTCCAGCATTACTTGCCGTAGGAGATATTAATAATGATGGATTGCCAGATATTTTGCTATCCTCGCAGAGTGTGAATTTCCCTGGAACTGTTTACTTTGAGAATAATGGTTCAACTTCTTATCCGTTTTTTAATTTAGTTAGTCCACAAAACTATACCTCATTTGGGAATGGAATAACTAACCCATTCATTCCTGAAAACAGTGGCAGCTATCCTACTCCAGAACTCTTCGACGTAGATTGTGATGGCGATATAGATTTATTACTAAGTGATCCGCTATTACCTAATAGTTCTGGAGGAAGAATGTATTACCACGAAAATAATGGTGCATTTACAACCGGCACTTTCCCAAATGTCAACACAACCGGAATTGGTAATCAATTCGGGCTCAATGATACCTCATCAGGCATAAATGACTTAAGATGTGATTGGGTAGTTACTAGAATCGTGGACTATTTTTCTAATGGTTGTCCTATAGCAATAAGCTATAATCCATGTCAACGAAAATTCTTTTACTATTCTCAAGATGATTGTGGTTGCGCATTACTATCTAATGATTCATTTATCTCACAAAAAGAAACCTTAAAACTATATCCTAACCCTATGGTTAGTCAATTTTATATTCAAGGTGAGACTCTAGATGATAATCAATTTATTATTTACGACATCAACGGTAGAATAATAATGGAAGGTAATTATAATACTAATGATGGAATTGATAGCAGTAATTTTGAAACGGGAATTTACTTTGTAGCCATTAAGAATAACTATGTATGGCAATCATTAAAATTTGTGAAAAAGTAAGTTAATGTATTACGCTTTCGCGAAAGCGTATTTCATCAAGTCAAACTAAGGTTTCATAGAATGAGAATGACATAATATGATTTTACCACGTATTTTACACCTAATAATCAATACTTTAGTAAAATGATTCAGCAATTGTAGGGGATTGATGAGTTATTAAAATCGGGATAGGCGCATCTGTCTCGATTTCTTGTTTAAGAAATTCATGTTAATCTTATACAAAACAAGTGGACGTATCGTAAATTTGTAACATGAGCGAGGAAAAAAAACCAGATTATGTTGTGTATGATGAAGAAACTGGCACTTATAATGCCGCACTTCTTCCCTATTCTAGTGGCGTTGCAGCTCCTAAAATAACAACACCTGATATCACATCATGGAAGCAAACCAATATTAATAAGGTCAACCATGAAATCAAATCCAAATTTGAACAACTCAAAGCAGAGTATGATGCCATGGTTAAAAAATTTGAGGATAACCAATTGGTATATGGAGCAAAATTCTCTTTTGAACCTATTGTAGGTGAAATCTACCACCTATATTTAGGTAAAGACGGCAGGCATTTCCTATCTGTCATTGCACCACAAGAATGTAATTGGGATTTTGTAGGTACCTATCGCTTATCGAGTGAAAAGCTTTGGGAGCAAATCTAACTCTTTGTTTTTCGCAAATTTATACGTTCCTTAAACGAGGATCGACTTCTCCAGTGATACATAGTCCCTATTCCAGGGATAAAGACCATTACCCAAAAAGCAATCAATTCTTTTCTTCTCCTATATGGTTTTGTCTTACGATAAAACCAAATACAACTCATCCAGAATAAAAGTATTATCAATATCATGCTCTAAAAGTATTATAACAAATGTAAAATTCACCTCTTAAAAGTGAATTAGACGATTATAAACTTCTCCTTTCTTAAATAATGCTAAAAAAATTAGCAACACAATCGCTTAAAGTACAGCGTTTTATAAATTTTTAACTACTATGTTTTACAAAGTAGTGTAACATTTAAAAAAAAGTGTCGTCATATAAGCATAACAACAAAAAACAATTATTATGAAAGCGAGCGACACCTTTAAAACCATCACTGAATTAACGAATAAAAGATTCCGTCCAGACAGAACTTACAGCGATAACTGGAATGCAAAAAGACGTTACAGATTAGCATAATACATGCTATTAACTACTCTAATATTATAACCACATAAACTTACTATCATGCGTATTACTAATAGATTTATCGACTCTGATTCTGATTTTCCGATGTTATCACGTAACAGAATAACACCTAGAACAGGAAATGCTACTGACGATTGGGGAATTTCACCTTATCAAGCATAGTACTCTATATTAATTTATCATTTAGGATTTAGTTTGAATTAGCCTTCACTCGCCTATCACATAAATTATAACTAACCATAAACTGTAAAATCTCTTTTCAAATTGAAAAGAGATTTTTTTATGCTTTTAACTTTATTAAGAACGAGCTGTAGTATTTTTAAAGAAACATTCTAGGTCATGAAATTCTATCCTTCTCTCATTCTTTTTTTATTGATTTTGAGTTCTTGTAAAGAATCTTCAAAAGACCATGAAATTGTTTCCACGACAATCAATACTGAAATGCCAGCTGCTAGTAATGCTCCTCAAGTAGATAATATTCCCTTAATTGACGATCAAAAAAACTATAGCATTACACCTATTGTTGAAGATCTTGATAATCCCTGGGGAATGACCTGGTTACCTAATGATAACTTGCTCTATACAGAGAAAGAAGGACGACTTTACAAGTTCAATGGCTCAAAAAGCATAGAAATTAAAGGTGTGCCAGAGATTTACTTGCGTGGTCAAGGTGGATTACTAGATGTGACTTCTCATCCACAATTTGAAAAAAACAACTTCATTTACATCTCTTATGCTTCAAAAATGGGTGGTGGTGATGGAGGAAATACCACTATCGCAAGAGCTGTACTTAAAAACAATAAGTTAGAAAACCTAGAAGTCCTTTATAAAGCGATGCCCAATTCTAATAAAGGGCAACACTTCGGTAGTAGATTTACATGGGATGACGAAGGACATTTATATTTCACCATAGGTGATCGAGGTAACCGTGATGTGAATCCGCAAGATATTTATAGAGACTGTGGTAAAATTTACCGTATTAATGATGATGGCAGTATTCCTGACGATAATCCATTTGTAGATGCCGCTGGTGCAAAAACCGCAATCTACAGCTATGGAAATAGAAATCCACAGGGAATGACGACTCATCCGGTAACTGGGAAGATTATAGCACATGAGCATGGACCACAAGGTGGCGATGAGATTAACATTATAGAATCTGGAAAGAACTATGGCTGGCCAGTCATAAGCTATGGTATTAATTATAGCGGCACGACATTTACTGACATTACAGAAAAAGAAGGCATGGAACAACCTATTTACTATTGGGTACCTAGCATTGCACCTAGTGGTTTTGCTATTATTAATAATCCAGCTTATAAAGAATGGAATGGTAACTTCTTAGTGGGATCATTAAAATTTCAATATCTTGAAATGCTTTATATGGACGGTAATCGAGTGACCAAAAGAGAAAAAGTTGCCGATAAAATAGGTCGTTTGCGCAATGTAAAAATAGGTCCTGATGGACTGATTTATATTGCTGTAGAAGGAAAAGGAATATTTAAAATCGAAAAAAAATAATATGAAATATTTAATTACTCTAGTTGCTCTTATGGTGTTATCCAGTTGTGGCGATTCTAAAAAAGAAACTACTACTGCCGCTCCTGTAGAAAAAAAGGAAATTAAAAAAACACCTCTAGAAGCAAGTGTTGCAAGAGGTAGAGAAATTTATAGAGAAAATTGTGTTAGTTGTCATATGACCAGTGGTAAAGGTGTTCCAGGTGCTTTTCCTCCTCTTAATCCATCAAACTGGCTTACTGATAAACGAACGGAAAGTATCCATGCTGTAAAATACGGTCTTAAAGGACCTATTGAAGTAAATGGACAATCCTATGATAATATTATGCTACCACTAGGTCTAGAAAATGATGAAGTCGTTGACGTGATGAATTATACTATTCAAACTTGGAACAGCGGTGATATGGTGACACTAGAAGAAGTTGAAGCGGTAGAGAAGTAAATGAGATATTGGGTTTTATATATCATTTTAATTGGGCTGGCTTCTTGTGAGGAGAAAGTGGAGACCGATATTCTCCCTTACGGTTATTATGAAGATAAACATTGGTCAGATTTAGAATCCTATGATTTGAAAGGCGATGTCAAAAGTCGAGAATCTTTTCATATTGATTTTTATACAGATAAATACACAATATTAGATACAACACCAGAATTGTTTCAAGTCTTAAATTTTAATAAGAAAGGTTATCTAACTTATAGAAAAGGATACGATTGGAATTCAACCTATGACAAGGATACATCATCCGTTACAATTAATTACCATTACCATGAGGATAGTAAAAGTGATTTATTGTATATTATTCAAACAGATTCAAATCAAAAATATATTACTTGGGACGAGCAAAATCGGATTAAAAAAATTGAATATCAAAATATTTCTAATGGAGAGATAAGCACTAATTCTTCAGTCAAGTATGAGTATTTCAAAAACAGCTCTTTTCGTATTAAAGAATCCCGATTTAGTGGAAATGATAGCTTGACTTCATATGTTAATTTTAATTTTAATGATAAAGGTAAGTATCTAGGATGGGAACAATATTGGGGTCATCCGTTAAGATTAGCTGAATCTATTAAAATGCATTATGATGAAAACAATAATGCAGTTGCTACCACTACGTATAATGCAATTTATGATTCTATAGAGTCATCAAGTAATTATAGCTTCATTCATATAAATTCTTATAATCAACCAACAGATTTTAATTATTATAATAAAGATAGTACAGCAATTATTGCATCAACAACTTATAGATATGATGAGAAAAACAGATTGATTTATAAAGAATATAGAAATAAAGAAAGTAATCAGTTTGAAATAGAGGAATTTCATTATAGAAACGACCTATTAATGATCGAAAAAAACACCAAATGGCAACCATCACGGGATACTATTCAAAACAAATCTGTCATGAAATATGACAATCATGGTAATGTTGTTGAAAGACTTGAGTATTTAACTGGAAAAGTATTTTCAAAGTTTGTTCATAAAATCGAGTACTATCAACAGTAGTCAAAATAAAAAATCCCAATGCTCACGCATTGGGATTTTATATGTTTATTAGTTCATTTCTAGTTGTATACAGATTCTTTTCCGTGGTGTACACAAAGCATGTAATAGATACAAGCGCGATACTTTGCACGCTCACTCTTGCCGTACTTTTCAATAACAGCCTCTACAGACTCCATTAAATTATCACCAGAAAGACCTAATTTTTTCTTCAAGTAGTTAGTTACCACACGTTCCATCTCGCTTTTTTCAGCACTTACAGTTTCAGCATCTTTGTTATAGATTGATGGCCCTAATCCTTTAGTTACTTTTCTCAATAACTCTTCATCTAGTTTACCACCTACTTTTTCTTTGTAAGCTTTGGTATACTTCTCTACTCTTTCATCAAATTTACTCATTGTATTTTACGTTTATTAGTTAAGACTTTAAATGTAAGAATTAATAAGATATGATGAAATTCTATTTGAGAAATTTAAAGTAGTCTAGAAGAACGGTATCATTTTCAAGTCTAGGTGTAAATATTTCTAGTAATTGAGGTTTTGAATCATCATTCAGGAATTTTTCATACGCTTTTGCGAAAGCGTCTTCTCCATCAACCCTATGATAATTAATATCATACATTTTACATAAATGACTAGCGTCTAACTGGTGAGTCGTTTCAAAATAAGTATCAAAGGTGTGATTATCTTTTTCACCAGGTAGAATACGGAAAATTCCGCCACCACTATTATTGATAACAATTATTTTAAAATTTGCTGGAATGTAATTATTCCACAAAGCATTGCTATCATACAAAAAGCTTAAATCACCTGTGATACATACAATAGGTTTATCTTGAGCAACAGCAGCTCCTATGGCTGTACTCGTAGAACCATCGATACCGCTAGTTCCTCGATTAGAAAATACGGTGTGCGTCGGGTTCATAGGGAAAAGCTGCGCATATCTGATTGTACTGCTGTTTCCCAACTGCAAAACGATATCATCAGGCAAACTATCAAATATCAAATTGAAGGCTCTAAAATCGCTCCATGGTATTGCAGCTAGGTAATCCATTCTTTTGATTAGATAATTATTAAAAAACTGCAGCCAGTAATCTCTATAACTATCTGAAGTTTCATTTATAGATAATTGATCGACCCAATGTGATGGAGCTGTTTTAATGTGTCCAGCTAACTTGAAAAAAGTATCATATGCACGACCATTACCGATGTGGTAATGATATTGTGTCTCAAACCTGCGCAGGTATTGTTTGATTTTTTTAGAAACGATCATTCCACCTATGGTAACGACCATATCAGGTTGTAAATGCGCAATAGCATCTTCATCATTTTCAATAGGCGCGATTAGGGTATCTATTCCCCATATAATTTTCTCATGACTGATGTTAGAACTCACCTCACTCATTACCAACACTGTTGGATCACTGGTTAATAGGTTCAACTGATCTTGAGTAAACACATCAGGATTTAAAGTAGATAAAATGACCAACTTACGATTAGCTTTCTCCCATCTATCTATAAATAAGGATGGTATGCTTGCATTAGTTTCAATAATAGGATCAACCACCTTAGGATCGACTTGAGGAACATTTACCGTATTGTAGAGCGGTTCTTCAAATGGTACATTGATATGTACAGGTCCATGATTTGTTATGGCGACATTAATTGCTTTATTGATTAGCCTTTCATTAGTCGCCATCGCTTCTTGATCATCTAGACTATTAATCATCTCTAGATGTGTATCATAAAGAATATGGTTAGCATAAACATGTTGCTGTCTGATCGTTTGTCCATCACCTATATCTATTTTATGTGGTGGACGATCTGCACTAAGGACTATTAATGGAATCTCACTATAAAAAGCCTCAGTAACAGCAGGATAGTAATTTAACAAAGCACTACCACTAGTACAAATTACTGCTACAGGTTGCTTTAATTGTTGTGCGATACCCATTGCAAAGTGTGATGCACACCGTTCATCAACGATACTATAACACTTAAAATAAGAATCGTTTGTAAAACTTATGGTAAGAGGTGCATTTCTAGATCCTGGAGAAATAACAATATGTTGCACTCCTCTTTTTTTAAAAAGAAGTAGTACCTGTTGCGCGTGAAGTATGTCTGATAGCATTCTAGCAAAGGTAAAGCAGGCTTCAACAATCTTCAAATATGAAGTGCTAAATGAATTACAATTATTTCAAATATTATGAGTCACTTCAACTGTTTATACAGACCTTTTGACAATAGAAATGTCATTTTCAAAAAATTGCGCTTTGCTATTCAAAATAAAATCATCATCTTTAGTTCTCTTAAACTGACCAACCTATGAGAATATTCAAATTTGTAATCTTCTACACCTTTATAGGAATATATGAATCGGTACTATTTGTAAGCTCAACAGCTTCAAAGGTTAAGAACTCATTTACAAGAACAATTTCTCAATCTAAAACACAAACATCTAGAACTACTGCCCCACAAAGAATGCGTGGTGCTTTACTTAAAACAGCATTTAGAAGTATTTTATAATAATCGATGCATTGTTTGCAACTTTGCCCTAGTCTCTTGGTATTCTAGCAAAGCATCACTTTTTGCTGTAACGCCACCACCTACATAAATAATAGCCTTTTTATCCACCAGTTGCATACATCTTAAATTAACAAAGTAATGGTGTGAAGCACCGTTTACAATCCCTAAATAGCCTGTATAATAACTTCTATCATAGTTTTCGTTATTAACAATAAACTCCATAGATTCATCTCTAGGTAATCCGCAAACTGCTGGTGTAGGATGCAAAGCACCTAACAGATGCTCTATCTGATTTGTACTAGATCGAGCTTGTATAAAAGTTCGTAAATGTATTAGATGTCCAGCTTGAACCGTTTCTACTGGTGATTGTTTAATATCTATTGCACCAGACTCCTTAAATTGAGAGATGATAAAGTCTGTTACTAATTGTTGTTCTTCTTTTTCCTTATCGCCCCATACATGATTTAAACTACCATCATCAACTGCTGTACCTGCAAGTGACATGGTAGAAACCTGAAGTGGTATGGCATCAGTTCTCGATTGTGCTGAATACAAACCGTCACTCTGAGCATTCATCAATAATTCTGGAGTTGCACCCATCCATTTACCTACCTGTGGATGATAGAAAAAATATCCATTTGCGGTTGTATAGGTATCTAACAATCTCTCAAAAATAGTAAGATCAGAATCCTCAATAGCAAACTCTTGTTTTCTAGAAAGCACAACCTTACTTAATTGCTTTTTTTCTAATCGCGTCATGGCCTTTTCAAAAAGCTCTAAGTAAGCTTTTCTACCATCTTCTGGAATTATCGACTGTTTAATTTCTGGTGGTGATGCAGAAACATCATACCTAAAGTTTAAGACCTTATCAGCATGAATATAAACCTGATTTTCATTACTTTGGAATTTTGAAAAAACAGCATAAGCCACTTTGTCAGGTGTTGTTTTATGCCAGGTTTGATCATTTTGAGCAACTACTTTTACCTCAGTTGAACCTGCCATTTTAAGTGCCAAAAACGGAAGGTCTTGCTCAAGAAGGAAGTTTAAATATTGGAATAACTTTTCGCGCAAGCGGTATATTTTAAAAGGTTTAAGAGTCTTTTTTTAGAGCGATTGTGGTGAGCTTACAGATTGATATCAATCTATCTTCTTCATCCACTATTCTGATTTCCCAAAGCTGTGTCGTTCGACCTTTATGCAAGAATCGAGCTGTCGCAAATACATCACCATCCTTTTTTGATTTGGTGTGATTTGCACTTATCTCTAATCCTCGTATTGCAAACTCTTTTGTATTCAAAAAAACATAACTCGCCGCACTACCTACAGACTCTGCTAAAGCGACGCTAGCACCACCGTGTAACACTCCATCTGGTTGATGAACTCTCGATGTCACTGGCATGCGAGCTGTTAGAAAATCCTCACCTACATCAACAAACTCAATCTCTAGAGTTTCCATAAGTGTATTTTTACATATCTGATTGCAACTAGCAAGTATCTGTTCTTTGTCCATATCTTTACCAAAAATAAGGAACAGTCATCAAACTATGGTAAAAACAATCTCTTATCAACATACTAATTCATACGAGGTATTAAATCCTGTAACTGAAACTACAGAGAATATATGGATTTGTTTTCACGGCTTGGGATACCTCGCTAGGTTTTTTAAAAGATATTTTACTGATTTAGACCCGTTAAAAAATGCAGTGATTGTTTTACAAGCGCCTTCAAAATACTATCTAGGTAAAAACTTTAAGCACGTAGGTGCTAGCTGGCTTACTAGAGTTGACACAGATCAAGAAATGCAAAACAACCTTAATTATGTAGATGCTGTTTTAAAAGAAGAAGGCTTACACCGCGATAAAAGAATGGTAATCATGGGTTACTCACAAGGTGTTTCAATTGCCACAAGGTTCTTATTACACTACAATTCACCAGTTAAAGCTTTAGTAATGCACAGCGGCTCTATACCTAACGAATTCAATGAATTAGATGGTGTAAAATTCAAATCGTTATCCACTAGAAACATTCATATATCTGGAACCAAAGATGAATATGTCACTGCTGATTTAATACAACGAGAAAATAAAAAAATCCAGATGCTTTTCGGCACGGAATGTGAATTACACAGACCAGATATAAAACATGAAGTTGACACTCAATTACTAGTCGACATCTCAAACACATTTTAAAAATGGAAATCATATTTGCTACTCATAATAAGAATAAACTCAAAGAAGTTCAAATCATGATGCCAGAAAACATCAAACTATTAAGTCTTGATGATATAGGAATGCATGAAGATATTCCCGAGACCTCAACAACTATCTCTGGTAACGCAGCACAAAAAGTTCAATTTATCAGACAGCGTTATGACCTACCTGTTTTTGCTGATGATACAGGATTAGAAGTCTTTGCTCTTAATAATGAACCTGGTGTTTATAGTGCCAGATATGCTGGTGAGCATAAAAGCAGTGAAGACAACATGAAACTTTTACTCAAGAACCTAGAAGACAAACGAGATCGTAGCGCCCGATTTGTAACTGTATTTGCACTAGATATGGATCGATGTCAGACGCTTTTTGAAGGTGTTTGTGATGGTGTAATAACTAAGTCCTATCAAGGCGATAAAGGTTTTGGGTACGACCCTATTTTTATGCCTAATGGTTATGAAAAAACCTTTGCTCAAATGAGTTTAGTAGAGAAAGGTGAAATAAGTCATCGTGGTATTGCGTTGAAAAAGCTAATTGCTTATTTAACTTAAGGTAGTTAATTAATTAATAAACCTCATTAAAACCCAACTCGTTACATTATTTTAGCTCGCAGAATGAAAGCATTACAACAACTTACCCTACTATTAATTCTCTTGATTACAAGCATAGGTCTTGCTCAGGAGAATACGACTAGCACTGAAACATCTAAAAGCACGTCTGTTTTTGGTAAAATACTCAATGCCAAAAATGATAGCATCATCAGCAATGTGAATATCGTTAACCTTAATCAAGTAAAAGGTACGATCTCTACAGAATCTGGAGCTTTTAAAATTCCAGCTCGTGTTAACGATACGCTATTCTTCTCATATATAGGCTTTGAGACCATCACAGTTAAAGTAACAGAAGACTGGCTCAAATTTGGAGACGTCACTATTTCTATGACCGAAAAAGGAATCGCATTAGAAGAAATCGATATTAAAGTCGTGGCGCTTACAGGATTTTTAGAGATCGATGCTCGCAAAGCTCCTATCTATAATAATAGACGCTACAGCATTAGCGGTTTACCTAAAGCTTATGAAGCTGGTAATGATGAACCAGGCGCTGTAACTAAGGTATTAGGCTCTATATTTAATCCAGCAGATTTCCTCTATAATGTATTTGGTAAGAAAGGTACTTCCATGCGCAAATTAAGGCAGATTAAAGAACAAGATGAGATTCGTAACTTGCTACAAAGTAAGTATGATCGAGAGACCTTAATGAACTTACTTCAAATGGATAAAGTAAGTATTGATGCTATCTTACGCAATTGCCAGTACTCTAAATCCTTTATTGATACCGCAAATGATCTTCAAATACTAGACGCTATAAGCGAGTGTTATGAAGAATACAAGGTCCTTAAACGCAATTAAATTAAACCAACACTAAACTATATTATCTTGAATTTTAAACACACCATACTAGCCGTAAGCGCTGTTGCCCTTATCGCTTCTTGCTCTAGCAAGAAAAAATCCAACGAAGAAAAGGATAAAAAAGAAATGGTATCTACAAACGCATATGCAGATGTAGACGCTATGAAGTATGCTAATACAATTACTTTAGACGAACTTAGAGACCAACTATATTACTATGCTAGTGATGAAATGGAAGGTCGCTATACTGGATCTCCAGGACAGAAAAAAGCTGCAGAGTACTTGCAATCACTTTATGAAAAAATGGGCGTCGCTGGTGGAAATCTGGACGGAAGCTATTTTCAAACGGTTCCTGGTAGTTACTTCAACAAACCAGACCTTACCTCAGAAAATGTTCTAGGATTCATTAAAGGAACTGAAAAGCCTGAAGAAGTACTGGTAATATCTGCTCACCTAGACCATATCGGTACTAAAAACGGTGTCGTATTTAATGGTGCAGATGATGATGGTAGTGGTACGATTGCACTTATCGAGATTGCCGAAGCTTTTAAGAAAGCAGCAGAAGATGGATACGGACCTAAACGCTCTATCCTATTCTTACACGTTACTGGTGAGGAGATCGGACTTTATGGTAGTAAGTACTATTCTGAGAATCCTGTATATGCTATGGAAAACACGATTGCAAATCTTAACATAGACATGATCGGTCGTATCGACCCTAAAAGAGAAGCAAAAACAGACTACATCTACTTAATAGGTAGTGATATGTTAAGTCAGGACTTACATGATCTTTCTGAAATGGCCAATGAAAAATACATGAAGTTGGATCTAGATTACACTTATAATGGTAAAGATGATCCTAACCGTTTTTACTATCGCTCTGACCACTATAATTTTGCAAAGAATGATGTGCCAGTGATTTTCTATTTCAATGGTACCCATGAGGATTATCACCGTGCAGGCGATACACCTGATAAAATTGAGTATGAGCTTTATCAAAAAAGAGCTCAACTCGTGTTTGTAACTGCTTGGGAACTTGCAAACAGCCAAAGCAGACCTACTTTAAAATAGAGTTCTTACCTTAATAAAAAAAGCAGCTTTCTAAATTAGAAAGCTGCTTTTTTTATGCAGTTATTTTTGATATCTCGCTTTCGCGAAAGCGAACTAATTAAGCATCTACACCAGCAAACTCTTGTTGAATTGCAAGGCGTAATCTACGGTAGTAGTCCTCTTCTAACCAATCCTTATAGTTGTTTGTATTATTGATGATGCAATAAGAGTAACGACGGATTCTATCTTTAATATCTTCCTTAAGTAGTTTTGCAAGAATACGTGCATCAAAAACGTCTTCACTATTCTCCACACACCATTGTACGTGTTGTGCGATAGATTCATCTAAGACTTCTTTGGACTTACGATTTTCTTTAGTAATGCGTTTATAAGCACCTTTTACATCAAAAGTAAAATCAGTGGTGTTAGGAAACTCTGCTTTTACATCGACAGGCATTCTGTAAACAAAATTACGTTCAATCTCTTCATCAGATACGATGTTCTCTACATAGAAATCTGGAGATCTGAATACTTGTTGCCAGTCCACAGGCTCATTCCATAAACCAAATCGAGCCACATTATTTCCTAGATCGACAATATGGAACTCTTTTTTATCTTTAAGGATACGAGAACCACGACCGATCATTTGATAATACAACGTCAATGATTTTGTCGCTCTGTTAAGTATAATACACTCTACACTAGGTTCATCAAAACCAGTTGTTAAGATACTTACCGACGTAAGAACAGCATCTGGTTTATTTTTAAACCACTTAAGAATCTCTTTACGCTCTTCTTTAGTATTGGTATTATCTAAGTGTCTTACTTCTATTCCTGCTCTTTTAAAAGTCTCTTCTACCTCTATTGAAGTACGAATACCATTGTTAAAGATTAGGGTTTTCTTCCCTTTACACACATCGTTATAGGATTGCAGCAGCTTATCTTGCATTGATGAGTCGATGTAAAGCTTCTCACTAGACTTAACAGTATAATCACCGTTCATACCTATGGTAAGTCCACTAAGTCCTACATCATAAGTATGTGTAACAGCTTGTGCTAAGAATCCTTGATTTACAAGAGATGATATACTATCTCCTACGATAAGTTCTCTATAGTTATCCTTCATAGGTAACTTAAAGTTAGAACTTAAAGGTGTTGCTGTAACTCCTAAAATAAAACAGTGCTCAAAGTACTTGAATAATTTTCTGAAACTATTGTAGTGAGCTTCATCAATAATCACAAGACCGATATCCTCTAACTCAAGTTTATCATCTTGTAATCTATTGTTCAATGTCTCCACCATCGCCACAAAACATTCATACTCATTTTGATCATCGAGCTCTTTTACCTTAGAGTTGATCACTTTATTCTTCACATTAAAGCCATTCAGCATTTTAGAGGTTTGCTTACATAACTCGATACGGTGCGTGAGAATAACTACTTTTTTCTGCTTCTCTTTAAGATACTTTCTTACAATTTCTGAGAAAATAACCGTTTTACCACCACCTGTAGGTAGTTGATATAGAAGGTTATAATCGTCTGATTTATTATCGATACGGTCAAAAATCTCTGCAAGATCACGTTTCTGGTAATCATACAACGACTTTACTTTAGTATCAGGATTAGTGGTCATCAATGGCTTTCTTTAGATTTTGAGATTTGCAAAAATAGCGCTTTTAAATACTTTATACAGCCCATTTTTCTAGGTTTAACTAATAATTTTTTCTTCCCATTATATTAACAATGAACACCGCCTAAAATCATTATTTTTGTAGACTTATTCAATTCACAGTGTCAGATACAGCTAAAAGACATAAAAGCAAATTTAAATTCAATAGAGCGCACCGCTATTATAAGCTTACTGGGTTCTATTCTTTTGTAGTAGAGAGCATTAAAAAATCAATGCCGCCAGTACTTGTTGTGGTAGGTATTCTTGCTGCCATTCACTTCTGGGTAATGGATATTCCTTCTATGCTAGAACTAGCGGTAGAGAAATTACCAGATTATGGGGTTTTAGCTTTTTTCTATCTATCAGAAACGATTCTTGGATTGATTCCGCCAGAGTTATTTATTGCCTGGGCAGGAAAAACCGCTACACCTATTTTAAACTTATCTTTAATTGCACTGTTCTCTTATCTAGGCGGAATGACCGCTTATTTCTTAGGACGTCGTGCTCTTAAAATTCCTAGTATACATTATTACCTTGAGGTAAGAATGGCAAAACAATTAGTAATGGCCAGAAAATGGGGTGGTATTCTTATCGCTGTAGGCGCCTTACTTCCACTGCCTTTTTCTATTTCTAGTCTTGTGGCAGGTATGTTGAAGTATGATTTTAAATGGTGGCTTATCATCGGTCTATTGCGTTTTGTACGCTTTGCTATTTATGGTGCCGCTATTTTTCAAGTAGTGTAATTTTTGATATTTAGTAGTTAGACGATTCAGGTGTTACACACCTACTTTTCCATCATTTGCAAATGCTGAAATAAATTCAGCATGACAGGTTTTAAATAGAACATAAAAAAAACGCTTCAATTTCTTGAAGCGTTTTTTCTAATTCTAAGTATTTAAAAATACTTACTGCTTTTTAGCATCTATTTTTGCTTGTTCCATTCCAGACTCGATCATATCAAAGAATTGATCTAGTTTAGGAAGGATGATAATTCTAGTTCTACGGTTCTTTGCTCTACCTTCTGCAGTGTCGTTACTCGCAATAGGCACATAGTAAGAACGTCCAGCTGCCGTCATTCTAGCAGGATCGATTTGTTCTTTCTCTTGTAAATAACGGGTAATCGATGCCGCACGTGCAGTACTTAAATCCCAGTTATCCTTAAACTTTCCTGATGCAATAGGTTGACTGTCTGTGTGACCTTCAATCATTACTTCCATGTTGGACTTATCTTTAAGTATCGTACCTACTTTACCTAACACATTATAAGCGTTACTGTTAATCTGATCACTACCGCTCGAGAATAATAGTTTATCACTAATAGAGATAAATACCACACCTTTTTCTACGTTTACGTTGATATCTTCATCATTAACGTTACCTAGTGAGCTCTTAATACTTGTTACTAAAGCAATCGTTACACTATCCTTTTTAGTAAGTGCATCATTTAAAGAACGGATTTGTAAATCTTTCTCTTTGATACGTTCTAACGAAGTTTCTAAAATCTCTGCATCTTTTTTAGAAAGAGTCGCTAGATCACCTACATTATTTAATAAAGACGCATTACTTTCTCTCAGGTTTTGGATTTCGCTCTGTAAAGCACTTAGTCTTGCTTGTGCAGCTTTCTCATCAGACAAACAGGCGTTAAGTTTAACGGTTGCGGTATCTAAAAGTTCTTGAGTAGATTGCTGTTTAGCAAGTGCTGCTTCCAGGTCTTTTTTTGATGCACAAGAAAATAGTGTTCCTGCACACAAAATCGCTATGATTATTTTTTTCATTGTTATTGTTTAATTTGAATTCAAAAATAAGAAAATGACAATTCTTGTGTTAATACTTAACAGACATTTATCAATTATTATTTTACAGATTGATAATTTGAACGGTTTTTAACAAAAAACTGATAAACTATAGAGAATACCTCAGGCTTAGTTGATGTTTTCTTAGCATATCGTTTTACTTCTTGTCTTTTTTGAAGCATGGTTCTTAGTCCACCATAAAACGATGCGTGCGCTTTTAATATTGCCATAAAGTGCGCTGGTTTTGCCTTAAAGAGAAATTGCAAACCAGCAAGCCCATCCAGTACCATGCGCAAGAATAAGATTCCTAACCAGTTAGCACTATGATCGTTCTTTACGATATTATAAAGACTGTTTCTAAAATTGTAAAAAGTCTTACGTGGATTGAGTGCCGCAAGCGTTCCACCACCTAGATGGTATACGGTAGCATCTGTGGCGATCGCTATTTTATAACCGGCATGACGCAATCGCCAGCACAGATCGATTTCTTCTTGATGGGCAAAATAAGCCTCATCCAGTGCGCCTACTTCTAGAAAAGCTTTCTTCTTGACAAATAATGCGGCACCACTAGCCCAATCCAGATTTATACTATCGTTATACTGTTGATGGTTCTCTTCTACCTGGTCAAAAATGCGACCTCTACAATAAGGATATGCGAGTCTATCCAGATAGCCACCTGCCGCACCTGCATATTCAAAATGGGTGCGTCGTTTATCATCCAGCAGCAATGGTTGTGCTGCTGCTATAGTAACATCAGACTTAAAAAGTGTGGTGATAGGTGCTAGCCAGTTCTCAGTAACCTCTATATCATTATTTAATAAACATATGATTTCTTCATCGACAGATCGTAGGGCGACATTATAGCCACCGGCATAACCGCGATTTTCATCCATCGCTATGATCTTTACAGACGGATACTGCTCTTTTACCCATGATAGCGATGCGTCTGTTGAGGCATTATCTGCCACATAAACGGTATGCTCTTTACTATATAAGACGACGCTGGGTAAATAGCGTTGCAATAGCGCTAGACCATTCCAGTTTAAGATAACGATTCCTATTTTCATGTATAATCTGGTAAATCTGGGATAAATTGATAACGTTGCGCCTCATAATCCATAGTGCAAAAGTAATGTTCCATTCCATTAGTGACCATTAAATACTCAGATTCTAGTGCGAGATTGTATCGCGCGATCTGGTCAAACACGGATTGATCTATTTTTATTTGCGGCGCTTTACACTCAATCACCGCATATATAGAACCATCTTTATTAAAAACGAGGATGTCATATCGCTTCTTTGTTCCTGCGACATTGAGCTGTTTTTCTACGTTAATAAGACTGTGTGGTATACGCTTTCGCGAAAGCAGCCAAAACACCACATGCTGCCTCACCCATTCCTCTGGTGTGAGATGGACAAATTTTTTACGTATCTGGTCAAAAATCAACCGACCTTTTTCAGTACTTTTAACCCTGAAATTTCCTGCCGGTAGTCGTAATGGCGTCATACCGCAATATTACAAAAACCACCACGGCTCTTTATGAGTGATACCAAAAAAATTATAGAAGATATAAAGAATAGGAAACTTGCGCCTATTTACTTTTTATATGGTAATGAACCTTATTTTATTGATGAGATAAGTGATTACATTGCTGCAAATGTACTGGACGAAGGCGAGAAAGGCTTTAACCAGATGGTGCTGTATGGTCGTGATATAGACATGGGCGAACTGGTTGAAAATGCCAAGCGTTTCCCGATGATGGCAGACTATCAGGTGATCATCGTTAAAGAGGCGCAAGATCTGGCACGTCACTGGGATAAGTTTGAATCTTATGCAAAACAGCCGCAACCTACCACGATTCTAGTCTTTAATTATAAATACAAAACGCCAGACAAGCGCAAAAAGGTATTTAAAGAAATGGCAAAAAATGCGGTCTTCTTTGAAAGCAAACCGCTGTATGAGAATAAAGTCCTGCCATGGATCAACAGCCATTTAAAGAGTAATGGCTATAACATTGAGCCCAAAGCTGGACAGATGCTGATTGAGTTTCTGGGAACTGAGATTGCCAAAATCAAAAACGAACTGGATAAATTAATGATTATCGTCCCTGCAGGAACGATGATCACACCACAGCTGATTGAAGAAAATATAGGAATCTCAAAAGATTATAACAACTTTGAACTGCGCAAGGCGCTGGGATCTCGAGATACGGTAAAGGTGAATCGCATTATCAACTATTTTGCCGAGAATCCTAAGGATAATCCACTGGTCGTGACCATAGGACAACTGCACAGTTTCTTTGTACAGTTATTAAAACTGCACGCGATGACCGACCGCAATCCACAAACGGTCGCAAGACAGATAGGTGTGAGTCCGTTTTTTGTACAAGAATATTTTACAGCGGCAAAGCATTATCCTATGAAACACTGCAGCCACGCGATTAAGATCATACGCGATATAGATATGAAGTCCAAAGGTGTAGGCACCAATAAAGCACAACAAAAAGATCTTTTACAAGAACTCACCGTTAACATCATGCATCCATAATGAGTACCAAACTAAAAGCCTGGATCAGTGCTGCACGATTGCGCACGCTGCCGTTGAGTATAAGCGGAATTCTTGTGGGAAGTGCTTATGCGTATTTACAAATATCCTTTCAAAACAAAGAAATGATGGAAATTAGAAATAACAATTTATTTTGTTGTTTCTGTTTTGACCGTTATTTTGACTACCTCATTCCTGTTCTAGCACTCATCACAACTCTCGGGTTTCAAGTGCTGTCTAATTTTGCAAACGATTATGGCGATGGCGTTAAAGGAACTGATAATGAAGATCGTGTAGGACCTATGCGAGCGTTGCAAAGCGGTATCATTCTCGCACACGAGATGAAACGTGCGATGATCATCACTGCTGTGTTGACCTTAATAAGTGCGATAGCATTGATTTATGTGAGTCTAGGTATAGAACAATTATTGATTTCGCTTTTCTTTTTGGTATTGGGAATTGCTGCTATTTGGGCAGCGATCAAATATACCGTAGGTGATAATGCTTATGGCTATCGCGGTCTGGGCGATGTGTTTGTTTTTATCTTCTTTGGTCCTGTAAGTGTGATGGGTATTTTTTACTTGATTACCAAAGCTGTGGACTGGAATATGATCTTGCCATCCATCACCATAGGATTGCTAAGTGTTGCTGTATTGAATCTCAATAACATGCGCGATATTGAGAGCGATAAAAAAGCTGGTAAAAACACCATCGTGGTAAAAATGGGTTCCATGAAAGCCAAGCTGTTTCATTATACCTTAATCACTATCGCACTAGTGACCGCATCACTATTCTTTATCAACTTATATTATAAAGAAGTCATGGATGAAAACATGACACAACCATCGTTATTCATGTTCTTACCACTACTCGCTTTTCTACCGCTATTCTTACATTTAAAAGTGGTAGAATTAAACAAAGTACCAGCCCTACTCGATCCAGAATTAAAAAAGGTCGCGCTGTCGACTTTTGCCTTTGCGTTATTATCTGTGCTATCGGTATGGATCGTTAGTTGATCATCTTATCAACAGATTAACGTTTTGTTTTCCAGTTGTTTAATGAAAAAAAGACAAATAATAACTTTTGCTTAACAGTTTGTTTTAACAAATGTTAAGCATGGATTTGCGATTATGTTTTAAATTAGAGCTGAATTTAAAACGCAGAACATTTGAATATACTTTACTTTAACTAAATCCTGAATTGTTATGGCTAGAGCTATGTTTGAGTACACTAAAACGGTACTAGAAAAGGTTAGTTTTAATCCTACACTCTTTTGCAAAGAATTACAGAAGGCTGTAGAACGTTTATTACCATTTGAAATCGAAGAATTGATGATATGGATGAAACCTATGTTGTTGCAGCATCCAGAGCTTGCAACCTGCGTACCGTTACTACCCAAATAGAAATTTGACATTTTAAGAAAGAAATCCCATTGAAGTAGATCTTTAATGGGATTTTTTTGTTACCCATTTTTTTGAAGGAATTATCCTTAGTTAATGTTGATAAAGTATTCATTTTAATTCTTTTGGGACATGATGGGTGAGTAGGATTTTGCTTAGGTTTGGATATACTATTGTTATGCCATATCATAAAAAACATTACGGTTTAAAAATCAATGAATTAAGGATTAACCAGTCCTAAAAGACGTTAAGGTTGCTGTATTAAATTTCGTCTTTTTTCAAATAAAAAACGCGCAACATCAAATATTATTTAATAAATATGGAAACTGTTATATAATTTTAAAATCAAGTTTAACCAGTCAATCAATCTTAAAACAAAATCTGATTGACTAGAACAACAACAACAACATGAAAAATAAATTTTATAAGTACTTGCCTTTTTTTATATTGCTTTTAGCTATTGGATTCAATTCATGCAGTAGCGACCAAGTAATAGAGGAAGAAAACCGACAAGAAAGTATAACTGAAAACTTTTATCTAAAAAGTGAAGTAAATTATATACCTTTAAGATATCAGACCGCTGAATGGGAAGCCATAGAATACCCTTATCAACCTCTAGATGAGGAAATTCAATCAGTAAGTAAATTGCTAAATGGAGATAATGAAGAAGCTTATGTTATTTACACAAATAAGCAACAAATATTTTTAGAAATAATTGATGACAAAATGGAAATAATTGATTTAAACAATGGGATAAATCATATTGTAGACTATCAGTTTGATAATGATTTGGGTTATAATAGAATAACATTCCCTAATCCTGAACCTGGCAATGTTACTGAAGGAGACTGCCATAATGGTTGTACTCTTATTTTTGTGGCTAACCAAGTTGGTATAACAGCTGGTTTTCTAGCGGCATGCGCTGTTGATGGACCTTTACCTTTTGCTGATGCTTTAGCAACAACTGCCTTTCTTTCATTTTCTTTAGCAAATGCTGCTAGCTATGAAACATGTAAGGATGATTGCAATAAAGATTAAACTTATGTATATCAAGTATTTTAAAAACAAGCCATTAAATAGAGCCTCTTGGTTACTCGCTACGAGAGTAAAGGTTGCTTTTAATGATGGTTATTTATTTTTGGGAGAAAAGAAAATTATTCCTAGTGATATAAAATCGGTTGAAAAAAAATCATGGTTTACAAGGAATTATTATTTAGTTTTCTTTGAAAATAACGGTGATAATTACACTTTATCATTAAGTAATAAATTATATCTCAAACTTGAAAATTCATTCCAAGTAAATAAAACTAAAACAGTGAATAATACCCCTCAAAACATTTTTTGGGGTATTTTAATTGTTGGTATCATATACAGTTGGTATTATTTATTACAATTTTTTACTAACAATTGAGATAGAAAGAATTTATAAATATCAGATAGAGCGCTTGGTTTAATATCTTAAACTAAACGCTCTATTTTTAATAGAAAAAATAAGTAAGTTTGCAAATTTGACATGGCATAACAACGTATATAGCTCATAGCTAGTTAGTTACTTAATCGAGATTAAGGCATATTTGGAAGGTCGCCAAATTTTTAAATTTGACGATTTTCAAGAAAAAATAAATAGTAAAATTTAAAAATCTAGCTTGTGCTCAACCGAAAATAATTTTCTAATTTGCACGCTACGAGCCATATACAAGACCGTTGTAAAACATATGGAAAACCCAATTGAAAAGTGGATTAATGAAGATAAAGATCTTTACAATTTAGTGGTCGAAATTCAATCAATGAATAAAACTGAAATTGAACAAGCGGAAATCGCTTTTAATAAACTTTGTGAATTATATGACCTTCCAAAAATGCCGAATGATTTAGAACGTTATGAGGAATATTATGAAAATAATGATGTTGAAAACCCAAGGTCAGTATTTGAGGAGCACGCGTTGTTAAAATATTTAGAACCTAATAATGACCCAAGAGGCTTAGTATTATCGGCTATTTACCATGTAAAAAATGGATTTGGTGTTGAATATGAGGAGATTGCTGAAAAGGAGTTCGGTGAAGAAGTTCCGGAAAATCTTCAAATTGGTATAAAAGGAAGTGGGATTAATGGAGTAATAGTTTTTCCACTAAAAGAAGGAAAAAGCTGGTTTGATTTAGGATGTATAGTTAATACAAAACTGGTATAAATACGTTTTACAAAAGTGTATATAAAAAATAGCACACATATTAGCTAACACAAAAATTTGGTATAATTAAAAAGAGAAAAGATAATTAACAAAATTTAGAAATTCGGCTTGTGTTCAACCGAAACATAATCGCTAATTTACACGCATCGATCTATAAACAAGATCGTTACTTACCAATAGAATAAACTATGAGACCACCAAGATGGCAAAGAGACGAAATTATACTTGCACTTGACTTGTACCATAGCATAGAGCCAAGGGAAATGGATAATAAGAATCCTAAAGTGATTGAGTTATCTGAGATTTTAAATAAGCTACCTATTCATAAAGAAAGAGAAGAAAATATCAAATTTAGAAACCCTAATGGTATTGGTTTAAAACTCAGCAATTTTAGAGCAATAGACCCAGATTTTGATGGAAAAGGAATGTCGAGTTATAGTAAAAGAGATAAAGAAATATTCTTTGAGTTTAAAGGTGAAAATAGCAAACTTAAATCTATAGCGAATCAAATAAAAAACACTGTCTCTAATCAAAAAGTAAAATCAAAACTTTATCAAATACCAGATGATGAAAATGACGAAACCCATTCTGCCAAAGAAGGAAAAGTAATTTATAAACTTCATAAACTAAGAGAACGAGATAATAAATTAAATCAGAAAAAGAAAGACCTATACTTTAAAAAGTATGGTAAACTAGATTGTGAAGTCTGCGGATTTGACTTTTTTGAAACTTATGGAGATTTAGGAAAAGGATTTATTGAGGCGCATCATAGAATACCTTTATCTGAGATAGATGGAGAAACAACAACGAATTTAAAAGACTTAGCTCTTGTGTGTCCGAATTGTCATAGAATGTTGCATAAAGCAATTGACACTTTAAGTGTTGATGAATTGAAAAAGAAAATAAACGGTAGGTAACATCATGAATAATTCTTTGATAGTAATAGTCTATTTACGAAGTTAAGTGCTAAACGCGCAACTACTCCTAGCCAAGACCATTATAGTTAATTAAACTAAAGCATCATTAAGAAAATTTGAATGATTAAAATATACGTTTTACGATTAGAAAATGAAAAATATTATGTCGGACAAACGACAAACGTCGAAGAGAGATTTAAAAGTCATAAAAAAGGAAAATTAAGCTCAGATTGGACTAAATTAAATAATCCAATTGATGTAATAGATGTAATCGAAACGAGATTTACAGAAGTTTCCGAAGCTATGTTCTTAGAAAATTCAATAACGATTGAATTTATGAAAAAATATGGTTGGAAAAATGTAAGAGGCGGAGATTTTTGTACACTTGACATCGAAAAATTAAGATTCTTACTTTGTAATAATTCCGATCTTGGAAATGAGCTATTACCGATAACTAACCCAAAAAGATTTAATCTAAACTATCACGGAGTATTTGTTTTTGTACTTAAACTCAAAATGGATAAATTCTTTGTGGGAATAGCCAGAAATATCAAACTTGGAATCATTAAGGAATACAATAAAAAAGGACATAAATGGTGTGAAATGTATGAGCCGATTGAATTAATTTCCGTAAAAAACATATCAAAATATGACAAGGAAAAGCACAGAGATTTAGTCAATAATGAAGTAATTTCGATAATGAAAGAGACTAACTGGAGGAAAGTTAGAGGTGGTGATTACTTTGAGCCAAATGAACTCAAACATCGAAATAAAGTATTACGCAATACTGATATAAAAATAGAATTGTAAAACAGCTAGCCACGACAAAGAAATAAGTTAAAAAACAGCACTCCATTCAAACCCATAATCACAAAAACCAACATCCCATGAACATCTTTTTTAAACTATCGGTTTTTTGTTTGTTGATGGTGTTGGTTGGTCAGGCGCAACATCGTGTGCCTTCTGATTTTATCCCAGAAAACTATAAGGAATTTGAAACCATTTATGGAGACCTCAATAAAGATGGTCTAGAGGATTGTGTATTGATTATTAAAAAGGTAGATACTACTCAAATTGTGGTCAATCAATACGATAAAAAAGTAAATCGTAATAGACGTGGTATCATCGTGCTTTTTAAAAACGAGAACGGTTATCAGCTCGCAGATCAAAACCTGGATTGCTTCTCTTCAGAAAATGAAGATGGTGGCGTTTACTTTCCGCCAGATTTATGGATCTATATTAAAGACAACAAATTGCATGTACATTACGGTCATGGTCGTTATGGTTATTGGGATTATACCTTCCGTTTTCAAAATTCCAACTTTGAGTTAATAGGTTATGACTCTAGCAGTAATCGTGGACCGGTGACTTTAAGAGAAACCAGTATCAACTTCTTAACTAAAAAGAAGCTCGTCAAAGTAAATATCAATGAAGATTCTGAAGGCGGCGATGAAAGCTTTGAAGAAACCTGGAGTGATATTGAAATCGATCACCTCATCCAGTTGTCACAGATCAAAGACTTTGATGCATTAGAGATGTTTCAGTTTTAGAATGTGATATACTGCGATTACAAGTGGCTTCTTCTCTCCTATTTTGATATTACTGATTGATTCTAGAGCTTTTTTCCATTTCATTAGCAATACAATTATAGAAAAAAGGTAAAATTCAGTAGGTTAATGTTTATTTTACGAAACATTTCAAACACATAACCATTTTCAATCATAAGATGCACTTAAAATCTAGAATTTAAATATGAATTTGCAACCCTTAAGAATTGAAGCTGGTTGGCAAGTGACTTACAACCAATTTTATGAAGTGGATCCCATACCAGGTCATGAATCGTATTTTGAAGGTTCAAGTTTATTAATGTTGCGTAATAATGGGCGATTAAAATTAATAGACCTACAATGGCGACCAGAACTAGATCTGAATGGTGAATATCAATTACAAGTTTTAAATTTTGTAGAAAATTTTAATCCAATCACTAACGAATTTGACGCTGAACCTAATTGGGAACATCCTGTTTTAAATTTTGCTACAAAATCTAGGTTAGTACTTGTTGAAAAACTAGAAGACTTATTGCGAACACTACCCGTTTTTGAGGATCCAAGAATAATAGAAAGAAGAGGTGTGATCGATGAACTTTCAGAATCATACCGTTTGAGAATAGTAGAAAACGGTATATCTACCGATTACATCAATGATATACTAGAAAACGGAAGCGTTCAACTCCAAGTTTACATCTTAAATCATAAAGATCTCACACGAGAAATACTATTAAAGTTTGCAGAAAATGGACTCACCAAAAAGGTGAAAAACCAAGCAAAACAAAAATTAACGAGTAAAGGTTTTAGAGCATAAAATCTAATGAGATGAAAGAAACTCTTTTCTTATCTTCATAAGTTAGGCAGCACATTATTGATGGATACACCTTACTTATCGGCTACATAACTTAGTCTATTATTTTAAAAAATGAAAAATAAAACTTTTGGATATACAGAAGATTGGAAAACGAGTCACATGGCATATTGGGTTCATATTGAGGCAGATGATAAGCCTTGGTATATATCTGAAAAATTTGATCCTCCAGCACCAGTTCGTCACGGCAGTTTAGGCTATCCTTACTTGACTATTGAATTAGATGGATTTAGATTTTCGTTTACTAGTGAAGCTCAATTTGAAGAATTTAAAACGATAATGGCTAGAAAACTACTTCCTACGACTATGGAGCTTTCCAGTAAAAGACCAGGAAGTAAAGGACCCAATAGTCACTGGTTAAGTCGTTTACCAGCCAAAACAAAACCATGGAAATACCGAGAAAAGTTGATGAAATACTGTAACCAAATAGATTTTAAAGAGAACTAAACAACTCACAAAAGCAAAGCTTAAAAATGAACTATCCAGAAATAGCTCATAAAATTATTCAACTTAAAGACGCAGATCTAGCCTTGCGTGATGAGCTTATTCAAAAAGGCCAACTCGGTAACGGTTATAATACAGATATGGAGCAGTTACATATCAAAAATGCTGAACAATTAGATGAAATCATCAACCTCATTGGTTATCCTACTATTGAAAAAGTAGGTCACGAAGCTAGTGATGCGGCTTGGCTTATCATACAACATGCGATTAGCAAACCAGACATTATGAAAAAGTGTGTACAGCTATTACAACATACAGATCATAACGATACCGTAAAATTAAACTTAGCTTACTTGACAGATCGCATTGCTGTATTTGAAGAAAGACAGCAGTTGTATGGAACTCAATTTGATTGGGATGCAAACGGAGAATTATCACCACAGGCATATGACGACCTCATCAAAGTAAATGAAAGAAGAAAAGCATTAGATCTTCCTACTTTAGAAGAGCAAACACAAATGATAAGACAACGCGCTAAAGAGGAAAAACAATCGACACCAACTGATTTTGAAAAACGAAAGAAAGAAATAAGAGCGTGGAAAAAAAAGGTAGGTTGGATTAAAAATTAATCCCATCAATCAAATCATTATAAATCAGATTCTATTTTCAATAGGTGGTATTTCTTTTTTAATAGTGAGATAAAAAGATTATCAATTGAAATCACTATTCTAAATTTGCAGCCAGATAGCAAACGATAAAAACACCTTGCAAAAAGAATTAAAACAGCATAGAAATCAGTGTTACACTTGCATGAGACCTGTAAGCACTTGCGTTTGTAAACATATCAAACCGTTGCAAACTAATACCAGGTTTGTTATTTTAATGCATCCCAAAGAGTATAAGAAACAAAAAAATGGTACTGGTCACATGACCAACCTACAACTAGAGAATGCAGAAATTATCGTAGGTGTAGATTTTAATAAGCATCAACGCGTTAATGAAATTCTAGCAGATCAAAATAACGCTTCTTTCCTACTCTATCCTGGTAAAAAAAGTTTCAACTTATCTACCAGTAATGATAAAGAAATGAATGATTTTATGGGACAGTGTCCCTATCTATTTATACTAGATGGTACCTGGCCATGTGCTCGTAAAATGCTTAAACTAAGTACAAACTTGCAACAGCTTAAAAGAGTAAGCTTTGACAATACTATTAAATCAAAGTTTATCATCAAGCAACAACCAGAATCTCTATGTTTAAGTACCATAGAATCTGTTTGTACCGTATTGAACTTACTTAAAACTGGCGGACTAGAAAATTGCGATACAGTTAAGTTTCTCGTTCCATTTGAAAAAATGATCGAATATCAACTGGATTATATGTTGAATCCAGATAGTAAGAACTATGCAAAAACAGCAAGTAGAGAAATCGCTCCAAAGTTTCAATACAAGAAAAAGACACAAAGAAGCACCATTCTAGAATCATAGATTCACTTCTTAATGAGAATTGCTCTATACTGCCACTTCCCTATCCTTTATAACAATTACTTAAAACGACCGAAAAGTCATCAATTTTAGATAATTTCACATCTTCAAAAACGCATAGCAATGGATTTTAATGTAGGAGATCAAGTAGACCTCATCATAGTGAATGAAACGCCTCTAGGTTACACGGTAATGATTAATGGTGTCCATGAAGGATTACTATATAGAAACGAGGTTTATGTAGAGTTAGAAGATAATTCTAAGCACACAGGCTATATCAAAAATATAAGAGAAGATGGCAAAATAGATGTCTCCCTAAGACCGCAAGGCTTCCTTAACGTGATCGATAGTGATGTAGACAAAGTGATGTCCTTGCTCAATGAAAGTCCTTATGGTTACTTACTATTAACAGATAAAAGTCCGCCAGATCATATACGCTATCACCTTAACATGAGTAAAAAGGCTTATAAAAAAGCCCTAGGTCATCTCTACAAGCAGAAACTGATTACTATTTCTGATGAAAAAGTAGCGCTGGTAGATAAGAAATAAAGCTACCTCTACCATATCAATACCTATATAAAACCCTACTGGCTATCACTGGTAGGGTTTTATTTTATGTAATCCGCCATACTTTGTGAATAGGTAAAGTTGTTTTTATTACGCTTTCGCGAAAGCGATAACCAACTGTCATACAACTAATTGAACTATATAACTCTTTTCTAATACTTTAGGAACTGTGATAAGTTGTACCTTTTTTAAAATTTAAAAATGGTTGTACGATGAAAAGAAATTTATTCTCACTTTTATTACTAGGATCTTTAATATTCACCTCTTGTGGCTCAGAGATTCCGATAGAATATTTAGACGTCAGTCCAGATCAAAACACGTACACAGAAACCATTTTAGAGAATGAAATAAAAGGTATTCATGTAAAGCACATTGCTCTTACAGGAGAACACCATCTAGAAGATCAATCACAGGATGGATTTAAATACATCTATTTATTTGTAAAAGGAAACGGAACTGTAAATGCTGCAAATAAGGATTATGACATCGTACCAGAAACCATTTTACTGCCTAATGCGGTGTCATCTATTACTGTAAATACGACTGTAAGTGACACATTACATTATCTTAAAATATCTAGTAAGCTAACAGATCAAGACCTTATGGATCTAAAAGAGTTTCCTGTAGAAAACACGCAGCAGGTATACTATGCAAAATTTACCGATTGTAAATCCTATACCGAGCCTATCAAGAGTCCTAACACGGTAAGTCGTACTATATTGCCTAATCAATATATTCCTAGAATTGCAATGGGTACCGTACAAACGACTGGACCAGATCGTGTAGGTGCGCACGAACATCCTATGTTAGAACAGCTATTTTTAGGCCTATCAGATAACAACTGTACCGTTTATGCAGATGATGCCCAGGTGGATTTCCCTGAGTATTCTGTACTACACATTCCGTTAGGTTCTAGTCATTCTGTATCTGTAGAACAAGATGAATTGATGTATTATGTATGGATGGATTTTTTCAGAGATAAAAAAGGTGAAGAATGGCTTAAAACTCATAATCAAGATGAGGATGAAGAATAAGTAAGTCTACTGCTTATCAAATAGAAATAGCTCCATGCATCTGTAAATAGATCATTGGAGCTATTGAAGTATTATCAACCTTTTGAAAAGCCTAAAACGAGACTGATAAGAAATACCTTTTATGTAAATTCACTGCTTTTAAATTGAAGTTATTATGAAAGTTTACCTAATCATTTTTATATGCATGATTGGTCTTAAAGACTATGCTCAAGAATATCCTGCACAGACTAAACATATTAAAACTATAGAGTCTGTAGTCTATGAAAAGAAAGACACCGTTGATCATAGAACATCAGTTACTTATTATGATGAGGATTGGAATTTATTATCTAACACCAACACACTTTCTTCTGTACTAGATAAAGGATCTAAAACGGTAACTATACTAGACACAGAAAAAAAGTTTGTTCAAGCTATCTTAACTTCAGAGAAAGACACCTTAGACTATATTGTATATCTGTATGATGATCAAGGTAATAGAACGCATAATTATCAAATTAGAAAAGGAGACACCATTACCAGTCAGAAAAGAACCTATGATGATCGAGGTAATAATACAGCCTTACATAATAAGAAAAATGGAACATATTATTTGAGTTTTAAAGCAAAGTATAATGACGCTGATCAAATCATTTCTAGACAGTGGTATAATCCTTCAAACCAATTGACAAGAATAGAAAAGTATGAATATTCAAAAGATGGGAAAGAAATAAAATATTTCAAAACCAATAGAAAAGGTATCCTGAAATTAAACAGAAAAACGGTTGAAATAGCATTGAGAACACATCGAATCGATCATTATGCCGATTCAAAAGGAATCAACTACGGCATTACCCTAGAAAAGAAAAAAGGATATTACACCATAGAAGAAAAGGATGAAGATGATAAGTTGATTTCGCTAGAAATATTTAATAAACGAGATCAATTAACAACATCAGTCTACATAAGATATACTGAGATCTAACTTCTACAATTGCCTAAATAGCTGTCCATATTATTGTCTAGATTATAAAACTAGTAATCCTATAAAAGTCATTATGAAAATGTATGATTGATCTATTTTTTTGAAATAGGACTTACAATCTGCACGTTAGAAAAAGCGATGGCGCCATTAATAACACCTGCAATAACATTTTGCAACGCATCTATAATCTGTAATTTTAATTCACTTTGATGGTAAATTAAACTTACCTCACGTGCTGGTGATGGATCTTCAAAAAATCGTAAATTTTCCTTTTTACGATCACTTAAATCCATCGTGTTTAAATAAGGTAATAAAGTCATACCTAGACCTTCATCTGCTAGTTTAATAAGCGTTTCAAAACTTCCACTTTCTAGCATAAAATGTTCATCCTCAGTATCTCTGGTGTTACGACATAGGTTCAATACACTGTCCTTAAAACAATGTCCATCTTCTAATAATAGTAGCTCGTCTGCGTTTAGGTCCTCTACCTTAATTTTAGATTTCTGTTGACCTGCATATCTAGGATCATATACTACAAAAGGCTCATAGTACAGGATGCGCTCTTTAATCATTTCATTATTAAGAGGTGTTGCTGCGATAGCAGCATCGATACTACCATCTTGTAAAGCATCAATAATACTATCTGTAGTCAGCTCTTCAATACGCAGTTTAACCTTAGGATATTTATTGACAAAATTGCGTAAAAACATAGGTAACAATGTAGGCATTACCGTCGGTATCACTCCTATTTTAAACTCTCCTCCTATGTAACCTTTCTCTTGATCTACTATATCTTGTATACGGTCACTTTCATTGACGATATTACGCGCCTGATTCACGATTTTCTTTCCTGTTTCAGTAAGTTCAATAGGCTTTTTAGAACGGTCAAATATCTGGATATCTAGCTCGTCTTCCAGTTTTTGAATTTGCATACTTAAGGTAGGTTGCGTTACAAAAACCTTCTCTGCTGCCTTAGTAAAATTTTGATATTGTGCTACAGCAAGAACGTACTTCAGTTGGGTGATAGTCATTATAGATATTTTAAACAAAAATAGATGATAGTATGTGATTTATCTATTGTAAAAACTTCCTTTTTTCTGGTCTATTTAACGTTTGGGACGTATTTTTAATAAGCTTTTTAATTTCGCTTTTGCGAAAGCGTGATAAACCTCACATATTAAGAGATTTAAAGCTGATAAATCGCAGAAACATTATCGATTATAAAAATAAAAAAATGCTGGAACCTTTAACTAAAATTATCGCTTACACTTTTACTTTTATGATCCTTGCTGTAGGAATATGTGCAGGAGTTGTACTTTATATAGATCATAATGCGACATCCAATCACAGCAAACTGGCGATACAAACTGGTCCTGATTTACCACTTAAACCTCAGTTCAATGAGCAACAACTACTAGGTCAAAATTTATTTAAAGCAAATTGTGCTTCATGTCACAAGCCTAACAAACGTGCGGTAGGACCTGCACTAGCTGGCGTATCCAGTAAATACGACCGAGACTGGATTTATTCTTGGATAGAAGATCCGCAGGCAAAAATAGCTAGTGGTGACGCAGACGCGATTAAAATCTATAATGAGTATAACCAAACTAATATGAATGCTTTTCCGCAATTGTCTCATGATGAAATAGATGCTATACTTGCATATGCAGATTACTATCTATAATGAAACATGGAATAACAGCCTGTGAATGGTGCCTTACTGAGTGTGATAACGACCATTTACAATGTAAGAAATGTGGTGGACCTATTGCAGTTTTAGAACCTTGGGTTTTACAGTGTGGCTGGTGCAGCTCTTCTAACCGACGAGATTTAACTACAAATTGTAATAGTTGTGGTGGTGAGTTACCTCACATACCTGGCACACCTAGATTACCAGAACCACCAGTGGCACCTCGATATCTTGCACCAGGCTATGAGAAAAAAATCAAATATTGGAAAAACCCATCTTTTTTAGTCGGTGCTATTTTTTGTATTTTTCTTTTTCCAGGATTGTGTTTTTGGCCCATGTTGATTATTCCTTTAATAGGCTTTTTTATCTTGCGATGGAGTTTAAAAAATTCCAATCATAAATTAAATGCTCTCAAATCTGGTGTGCCTACACGTGGTATCATCTTAGATGTTTTTATCGATATGAATCAACATATCAATAACAGAAATCCTGTGCGCATCGATTATGAATTTGACACTCCAGATGGTAAACATACCGATTTTGTAAACGTATGGGATGAAACCAACTTACGCAGACCACCGGGAGAACACCTATGGATTGTCTTTAACCCTAAAAATCCGACCGAGAATAATATCTGGCCACCATTAAGTTAATAACAGGCTATAATTAGTTACTTACACAAATAGATAAATTAACATTTTGTCAACTCATTATTGCTGTAGGTACATCTACTTTTATACAATCATTACATTTATATGAAGATCACAGCATTTGCCGGTAGTAACAGTAAAACATCAATCAACAAGAGATTAGTTACCTATACCGCATCATTATTTAATCAACCAGACACCACAGTTCTAGATCTTAATGATTATGATATGCCTTTATATGGTATGGATCTAGAATTAGAGAATGGGATTCCCAATGATATTTTCAAAATCTCAACTATTCTTAAAGAATCTGATTTATTAATCATCTCTCTAGCCGAACATAACGGTGCTTATGCAACTGTTTTTAAAAACCTATTCGACTGGTTATCTCGTGTAGATGGTACTAAAGGTTTTCATAACAAACCTATATTTTTAATGGCTAGTTCACCTGGTGGTCGTGGTGGTGCAAGTGTTTTAGAAATTGCAAAAGCGAGATTACCTTTTAATGATGGTGAAGTTATAGACACCTACAGTCTCCCTAATTTCTCATCAAATTTTAATGATAAGGATGGTATAACAGATCCAGAATTAAAATCGATACTATTCGATAAAATAGAAAACATAAAATCACAACTTAAATTTTAATATTATGGCAACGATAACTATAGGAGGCAATGAAATCTCTACCAGTGGCACACTACCAGAGGTAGGAAGTCAGGCACCAGACTTCAAATTAAAAAAAGCAGATTTATCTGAAGCTTCTCTTAACGATTATAAGGGCAAAAGAGTCATTCTTAACATCTTCCCTAGTGTTGATACTGATGTATGTGCAACATCTGTAAAGAACTTTAATAAAAGAGCTACTGAGCTGGATAATACCGCTGTACTATGTATTTCTAGAGATACACCATTTGCTCAAAAACGATTTGCAAGTGATGAAGGATTAGAAAATGTTGTGAATCTAAGCGATGTCATCGATGGATCTTTTGGTAAAGATTATGGACTAACTATGACGTCTGGACCGCTAGCAGGTTTCCATTCTAGAGCTGTGGTAGTTCTTAATGAAGAAGGAAAAGTTATTTATAACGAGCAAGTTCCTGAAATTGCAGATGAACCTAACTATCTTGCAGCCCTAAAGACATTATTATAATTGGCACTAGGTACATTTTTATATAAAAGATTAAAAGGTTGCGGCTATGCTTTTAAAGGCGCCGTAACCTTATTAAAAACAGAAGCTAGTATACAAGTACAAGCTTTTATTGCAGTAGTGATGACCATTGCTGGGTTCTATTTTGATATCACTAATACAGAGTGGATGATTCAAATTATATCAATAGGTCTCATTATGAGTCTAGAAGGCATGAACACTGCAGCAGAAGCTATTGCAGATTTTATTCATCCAGATTTTCATATTAAAATAGGACATATAAAAGATATTGCAGCTGGTGCCGTTTTTATAACTGCTATAACAGCAGTAATCATAGGGCTGATCATTTATGTACCGTACATCAAAGCAGTTTTATTTTATTAACTAAATGAAAACTAGTGGTATAAATTATTTTTATTACTGTTTTTCAATCTATTAATATCTTCGTTGATTATTAACTGATAACTATCTATTGATAAGAGTACAATATTGTTATTTTTGTACGTTCACCTTATTATATGGCCAAAAAGAAAACCACCAAACCAAAATCATCTAAAAAACCACTGATACCTAGCTTTACATTAAGCAGAGTACAAGAGGTCATAATAGGTTTGTTGTTGATGGGTCTTGGTGTCATCCTTCTATTTTCATTTATCTCTTTCTTCTTTACATGGCGTGAAGATCAAAGTATATTAGGCAATATATCTGACCGCGAGATTGTAGCACAAAACTGGCTTAGTAAAATAGGAGCTGGATTAAGTGACTTTTTTATTTATGATGGTTTTGGAATCGCTGCGCTATCGATTCCGGTATTGATCATCATTACTGGTATATTTCTATTTGCTGCAAAGAAAGATGTGTTTACGCTTTCGCGAAAGCGTATCCTCAATCTATGGTTTTGGGGATTATTATTAATGTTATGGCTGTCCATGACTATGGGCTTTTTTCATGCCTCTAATCCATTACTAGGTGGTAAGGTAGGAATGGAATTAAATGACTTTTTACAAGATTATATTGGACTGCTAGGTACTATAGTGGTAATGATCATACTAGCTATTATTTACATGGTGTTGCGATTAAATATCACACCTGAAAAAGTAAGTGCTTATTTTGCTAAAAAAGCTACTGAGGTTAAAGACAGTTTTGAGCCAGATTTAATTCCGTCTGATGAAGAGCAAGACTGGGAAAAATCAACTATTGAAGGACAGACAGTCGTTGAAGAGGTTACTACTCCTACTCCACCAGAATCTGATAAAATGGAAGTTACCATTTCAGAACCTGAGATTATTCCAGAACCAGAAGTAATTCCAGAGCCTGTTCTTAAAACAATTCCTAAACAAGACGATGGTGATGTTGATGTAGAAATCAACGCCGTAATCGACGAAGATGAGGATATTAATAGTAAGGCAGAAAAGATTGTAGAAGACTTTGGCGAGTTCGACCCAACTCTTGAGTTGAGCAATTTTAAATTTCCTCCACTAGAGTTACTTAAAGATTATTCTCAAGGTAAAACCATTACTATTAATGAAGAGGAATTACAAGCAAACAAATTAAAAATTGTTGAAACCCTAAACAATTATAAAATAGGTATTGCTAAAATTACTGCGACCATAGGTCCAACGGTAACTTTATATGAAATCGTCCCTGAAGCTGGAGTACGTATCTCAAAAATTAAAAACCTAGAAGATGATATTGCCTTATCTCTAGCAGCATTAGGTATACGTATCATTGCACCTATACCTGGGAAAGGAACCATAGGTATTGAAGTACCTAACCAAAACCCTTCTATCGTATCCATGCGATCTGTGATTGCATCACCTAAGTTCCAAAAAGCCGAAATGGAGTTACCTATCGCTTTTGGAAAAACTATTAGTAATGAAACGTTTGTGGTGGATCTTGCAAAGATGCCTCACTTACTTATGGCTGGTGCGACTGGTCAAGGTAAATCTGTAGGTCTTAATGCCGTATTGACTTCCCTACTCTACTCAAAGCATCCTGCAGAGGTGAAATTTGTATTAGTAGATCCTAAAAAAGTAGAATTAACTTTATTCAATAAAATTGAACGTCATTATCTCGCAAAGTTACCAGATAGCGGCGAGGCAATTATTACCGATAATTCATTAGTAATTAATACACTTAATAGTTTGTGTATTGAGATGGATCAACGTTATGACATCCTTAAAGAAGCGATGTGTCGTAATATTAAAGAGTACAATGCTAAATTTAAAGCGAGGAAATTGAATCCAGCAAACGGTCATAAATTTCTTCCATATATCGTATTGGTAGTTGACGAGTTTGCAGATCTTATAATGACTGCTGGTAAAGAAGTAGAAACTCCTATAGCCAGACTAGCACAGCTGGCACGTGCAATTGGAATTCATTTAATTATCGCGACACAACGACCATCTGTAAATGTAATTACAGGTATGATTAAAGCAAATTTCCCTGCTCGTGTATCTTTTAGAGTACAACAAAAAGTGGATTCTAGAACGATCTTGGATAGCGGTGGTGCAGATCAATTAATAGGTCGTGGAGATATGCTTTATACTTCTGGTAATGAAATTATAAGAATACAATGTGCCTTTGTCGATACTCCAGAAGTTGAAAAAATCACCGACTTTATAGGTTCTCAAAAAGCTTATCCAGATGCCTATCTACTACCAGAATATGTAGGTGAAGAAGGTGGCACAAGTCTTGATATAAGCATAGACGAAAGAGATAGTAAATTCAGAGAAGCTGCAGAAGTGCTCGTTATTGCACAACAAGGTAGTGCCTCACTATTGCAACGTAAATTAAAATTAGGTTACAATAGAGCTGGTCGTATTATTGATCAACTAGAAGCAGCCGGAATAGTAGGTGGTTTTGAAGGTAGCAAGGCGAGACAGGTCTTAATACCGGACCTTGCATCTCTAGAAGTATTTTTAAACGAAGAAAAAAACAAAGGTTAAGACCATGAAAAAGATTTTCATTTTATTACTATTATCTGTTGCTTTTATAAGTAACGCACAATCATCAAAAGCAGAACAACTGCTTAAAGAAGTAGCGACTAAGTTTAAGAGCTATGAAAATGTAGTATTTACTTATAAAGGTAATCTTCAAAATTCAAGGTCACAATTGAATATGGATGTTCAAGGTGAAGCCACTTTAAGTGGTGACAACTATAATGTGGAGTTCTTAGGAAGCACCTATGTTTTTAACGGTGATAAACTTTATGTCATTAATCGTGAAGATGAACAGGTAACCATCTCTACTCAAACAGATAATGAGGACGGACTGATCTCACCTACTAACATATTAACGTTCTATGAAAAAGGATATCGTGCAGAATGGGATATAGAACAAAATGTTAGAGGTCGTAAGATTCAATACATTAAGTTAACACCTATTAAATCAGACTCTGAGTACAAACAAGTATTGCTAGGAATAGATATCAATACAAAACATATTTATAACGCCATTGTAACAGAAGTAAGCGGTACAAAAGCTACTTTTACCCTATTATCACTTAAGACTAATCAGCCTTTATCAAAGAAATGTTTCTACTTTGATCCTAAAGATTATGATGGTTGGGATATTGAGAATCTAGACTAAGTTGAAAATACTGGATAGATACATATTGACTTCATTTATAAAGACGTTTTTAAGCGTCTTTATTGTCATTATGTTTATTCTTATCCTACAGGCCATATGGCTTTACATTAAGGATCTTGCAGGAAAGGATTTAGATATGATTACCATAGCTAAATTTATGATGTATACTATTCCTGTAATTGTACCTCTAGCGCTACCTTTAAGTATCATTCTAGCATCTATAATGGTTTTCGGTAATATGGCCGAAAATTATGAATTTGCAGCCATGAAATCTAATGGTATATCCTTACAACGTGCCATGCGATCGTTAATCATTGTTGTCGGAACATTAGGTGTCACTTCATTTTTCTTTGCAAATACGGTGATTCCTTGGGGACATTTCAAGCAAGGTAACCTAAGGCGAAATATTGTAAATAGTAAACCTGCAATGGCCATAGGAGTTGGTAATTTCAACCAATTAGGTGACATCAATATTAAAGTAGATCAAAAAACAGGTGATCGTGGTCAATTTTTAGACAACGTTCTCATCCATAAAAAAAACCCGAAGCGCAATGGGAATTATACGGTCATAAAAAGTAGAAAAGGTGAATTAAAAAGCTCCTTAAAGTCTAATATCATTCAGCTAGTTCTGACGGATGGTAATTACTATGACGACCTTTTTCCTGAAAATGCACAAAAAAGAAGAAGTTCTCCTTTTGTACGCAGTTACTTTGATACTTATACGCTTAATGTTGACGTGTCAGGATTAAATAATGTGGACCTTAATAAAGCAGATGTTACCGATAATCATCGCATGCTTAAAATTCATGAGCTACAAACCAGTATAGATTCATTTACTACAAAGTTTAATGATAATTTATCCTTCTATCATGAAGCACAGCACAGAAAATGGGCACCAGAACTGATGAAGTCAAGAATTACTGATACCATTAAGGCTGGTGAAATCACAGATAATTTTATTAGTGAATTAAAAATATATGATCAGCGACGTACTATTGAGAATACCATCAATAAATTAAAGCAACAACGATCATCTTTAAAAAACAGGTTATTTCAACTTAGTGAAGAATCTAAACGTATCGCAAAGCACGAGATTGAAATACAGAAGAAATTTGTCCTAGGAGCTGCATGTATTATACTATTTTTTATTGGAGCACCACTAGGAGCTATTATTAGAAAAGGTGGAATGGGATTACCATTAGTAATTGCTACCTTATTTTTCTTAACCTATCACTTCATCAATATTTTTGCAGAGAAAGCTGCCGTTGAAGGTGCATTCCCTACTTGGATAGGTGCCTGGATGGGAACATTAATCATTTTTCCATTAGGCATATTACTTACCTATCGAGCTACTACAGATCAAGGATTTTTTGATTTAGGAGGTGCTGTTGAATCCTTATTTTCTAAGTTTAAAAAAAAGCCAAAGAATCCTACTAGAGCCGTCTAATTCTTATCTTTGTGCAAAAGATGAAGCCCTATGACCGCTAGTACTGCAATTCAAAAAAATACTTCCTTTAAACTAGACTCTATTGAAGATGCTATAGAGGACATCAAAAAAGGTAAGGTTATCATTGTTGTAGATGATGAAAATAGGGAAAACGAAGGTGACTTTCTGGCTTCCGCACAATCTGTAACACCAGAAATGATCAACTTTATGGCCACTCATGGTCGTGGATTGATATGCATGCCTATTACAGAGTCGCGCTGTAAAGAATTAGAACTGGATATGATGGTTACTAATAATTCTGACCCTATGGAAACTGCTTTTACGGTTTCTGTAGATCTAAGAGGTCATGGAGTAACCACTGGTATTAGTGCCAGCGATAGATCAAAGACGATCCAAGCGATGATTCATGAAGATACTAGAGGTCATGATTTAAGTAAACCAGGTCACATTTTCCCTTTAAGAGCACGAGATGGTGGCGTTTTAAGAAGAACTGGGCATACTGAAGCTGCTATTGATTTTGCAAGATTAGCCGGACATGAACCTGCAGGTGTGATTGTAGAAATCATGAATGAAGATGGAACGATGGCTCGCTTACCTCAATTGATTGAAGTTGCAAAAAAGTTTGATGTAAAATTAGTTTCTATAGAAGATTTAGTGGCTTATCGTATGAAAAACGATAGCCTCATCGAGAAAAAAGAAGACTTTAATTTACGCACTCGTTTTGGTGAATATAGATTAAGAGCTTATCAACAAACCACAAATCAACAAATACACCTAGCATTAACCTTAGGTGATTGGAATGAAGATGAGGAAGTACTAACACGTATGAACTCTACTCAGGTTAATAATGACCTTTTCAGTACGCTTACATCTGAGGCTGACAGAAAAATAGACGCTATGTTTGAACGTCTTAATAAGGAAGGAAAAGGAGCAATTGTTTTCATAAATCAGCAGTTTCAACCAGAAAATATGTTGAGTAGATTAGAACAATTAAAAGAATTACAACAAAATGGCGAGGTAAAAGCGCCACGCAAAAACCTAGATAATAGAGATTACGGTATAGGTGCTCAAATACTGCACGATTTAAAAATCTCAAAATTAAAGCTGTTAACTAACAGTGAGCAAAGTAAGCGTATAGGTATGATAGGTTATGGTCTAGAGATCACAGAAACCATAACTTATTAATTCATGTTTACTAAAACCACAGAGCAAGACTCTTTATATGATGGACTAGAAAATATGTCCACCATAGAACTTCTTAATAACATCAATCGCGAAGATCAGAAAGTAGCTATTGCTGTACAACAGGTCATTCCACAAATTGAATCTCTTGTAAATAGTATCGTTCAAAAGATGAAAACTGGTGGTCGCCTTTTTTATATAGGAGCAGGAACTAGTGGTCGATTAGGAATTTTAGACGCTAGTGAATGTCCACCAACTTTTGGTGTATCTCCAGATAAAATCATAGGCCTTATCGCTGGTGGTGACACAGCTATAAGACATGCTGTAGAAAATGCCGAAGATGATACCAAACAAGCAATTAAAGATTTACAAGCCTATTCTATTAATGAAAATGATTCCGTGATAGGTATTGCAGCCAGTGGAACCACTCCATATGTTTTAGGAGGTTTAAAAAGTTGCAATCGTTTAAATATCTCTACAGGCTCTATTACTTGTAATGCTAATAGTCCCATTGCGTTAGAATCAAACTACCCTATCACTCCTATTGTAGGTCCAGAATTTGTGACTGGCAGTAGTCGCATGAAAGCTGGTACTGCTCAGAAAATGGTTCTCAATATGATCAGTACTACAGTGATGATTAAATTAGGACATATAAAAGGTAATAAAATGGTTGACATGCAATTGAGTAATGATAAATTAGTAGACCGTGGTACTAGAATGATTATGGAACAGACGGGTATTAATTATGAAAACGCTCAAAACGCATTAAAAGAATACGGTAGTGTACGATCTGCTATCAACCATATAGACAACTGTTAATGGAACAGCAACAACCATCAACAGATAAAGAAGTATTAGGAAAAGGCATCACAAGACTTATGACTGCCATTCCATTTTTAATTGCTGGACCTATCTTAATTTATTTGGGCGCTGGAAGTGATCATCCCATCATATTCTTAATGCCAGGTATTGCTTTCTGCATACTTGCGGTTGTATTTATTTTTCAAGGAATCAATACTATATTGGATTCCATGTTTAAATCAGATAAAAAAAGGTAATATAAACCTTCTATTCTACGTTAAATAGAAATATTTTGAATCACGCTTTCGCGAAAGCGTAAAAACTAAAGTTCTATGATTAAATATTGTTACACAGCCCTATTAATTACCGTACTACTCGTATTTAATTCCTGTAAAGAAAAAGTAGAAAATTTAAAGGAATCTAATTATATAGTAACAGGCGATGTTATTGATTATGATGGAGATGTTGCACAAGTGAACATCATGGGATTTTTTGTAGATCCATTATTTAAAGGAAGTGTGGATGAAAATGGAACATTGGAAATTGAATTACCAAATGAGTTCAATGAAACCTCTCAAAAAGCATTTGATGATTACAATTCCTTAGGCGATGCGGCATATGAATTGAGCGCGATAGGTATAGAAGATGTTTTTAGTCCACTAGAAAACCTTACGATATCAAATCCGAATGCCCAGATTGCACTGGCTGGTAAATATTACGGATTTGAAACCTATCAAGACGGCATTAGAACAGGACGAATATTCCCTGGATCTTCAAGAGAATTTATAACATATAATATAAATCCAGAGAAACACGAACCTATTGAAGGTCATTTTTATATGTGGCTATATAGTGACAGCGATACGAGTATTAAGGGTTCTAATGGTTCACCTACAGAAGTAGATGAATCGGGAAATGTCATTAAAAAATCGATTAGAAATTATGATGTTACCCTATCTAAAGGTTGGAATGTTGTTAGATACGCGGTTATGGAACTAGGAACAGATTCTGAAGGCGATTTACAAGTCATGAAATCAGCGTTTAATACCGAAGGAAATTATGAAAAAGAAATAGATTGGTATTATTTCCCTTTATAACAAAGATTCTACTCGACGAGTGGTTATTTAATCAGTTGAATAGATTTATTAAAGGACTGATTTACAAACCTATAATCTTAGAAGTGTTTGTTAACGATTATTAAAGCCTAGATAGCGAAAACTTAACAGAATTTTACAAAGTCGTGTTAAATAGAAGTAGTTTTGTCTACCCAATTTAATAGGACCATGAAAAAAATATTTACAATTTTTGTTTTAGGAATTATTGCTGCAGCTTGTTCCTCAGAAGAAGCAAACGTAGATCAATATGAAGCTCAAAACATCGATAAGATGACTGAAGCTGATTTTGTTGATTTTATGCAGACAATCGCAATCAGTCGTGACGTTTTACCTCGTGAGTTAAATCCAGAGGAGTCTGTTTACCCATTACCTATCGAATCTATCACCACTACTGGTGAAGAGAAATTTCTTATTGAAGATCCAGATTTTGGTGCTTGTTTAGTTCAAGATATCAATTTACCAGGTACTGGTGCTGTAGGTAACCTTAAGGTTACAAAATTCAACGATAACGATGGTAACGGTAACGGTAATACTAAATTTGACTTTAAATATACTGCTGCACCAGGATGGTACATCTCTTCTGTATCTATGAATATAGTAGGTGACTGTAACCTTACTCCATTAGTTAATGGTATTCCAGATGTATGTGCTTTCAATGTAAGAAACTGTTTTTCTGGAAGACGTACAGGTGTTACTTATAGATTTAGAGATAACTGTTTACCTGACTGTACTTGTCTTGCTGCTTATGTAGTAATGTATACCTTAAAGGATAACGGTTGTGTTGATCAATGTGTAGGTGTATGGGTTGATGGTGAGCAATTAGGCTTAAGTGATACTGCAAAATCTAACACTTTCTGTCAAGACGAATGTGGAGAAGTTCAAGATAATTAGAACATATCTTTTATATAAAGGCGCTCCTTATGGAGCGCTTTTTTTTTGCCCTAATTTTAAAAATAAAAAAACAAGATTGTACGTTACTTAAACAATCATGGCATCGTTTTAGTAACTTTGTATGTTAAAATCAATTCTATTGAAAATCACAATTAGTACTATACTATTTTTCATAACCTTCCTTTGCTATGGTCAGGTGCAACAAATTGAAAATAATGACAGCACGTCTACAGAGAATGATTCCATCATTAATGTAATTTCTGAATATCAATTCATTGATGAAGAAAATTATCCAGATGCTATTATTTATGCAAAATCTGATGCTCAACAAGTATATGTAGTTCATCAAGGCATTAAAATGTGGTGTGACCAAGCTGTTTTTTATAAAAAAGACAATTTCTTAAGAGCACTAGGCTCTGTACGTATGAATCAAGGTGACAGCGTTCTCATGAATTCAAAATATGCAGAATATAATGGAAATACTCAATTAGCATTTGCTGCTGGTAAAGTGAATATGCGCAGTCCAGAGACTACTTTATCTACAGACACCTTATACTTTGATCGTAATAAACAACAAGCTTATTATAGAAGTGGTGGAACAGTTAAGGATACAGCTAGTACACTTACTAGTCGTGTGGGCAGATTTTTTATGCAAGAAAAAAAATATCAATTCATTGATGATGTGGTTATAGTTAATCCTGACTATACCATTAACTCTAGTCAAGTTAATTTTTATACTGAAACGGGACATGCTTATTTATATGGTCCATCGACCATAAAAGGTAAAGCGAGTACAGTCTATTGTGAACGTGGTTTTTATGATACACGTAATGACTACGGACATTTTGTGAAAAAATCTCGCATTGATTATAATAATAGAACCGTTACCGGTGATAGTCTCTACTTTAATCGTGTTACTAATTTTGCTAGCGCGACAAATAATATAGTCGTAACAGACACCATAAATAATTCTATTATTAAAGGTCATTATGCCGAAGTCTTTAGAGACAAAGATTCTGTTTTTATAACTAAAAGAGCGGTAGCTATATCGTTGCAAGAGGCAGATTCTGTATACATACATGCAGATACTCTAATGGTAACAGGTCCAGAAGATAATCGTATTGTACGAGGTTTTAGAGATGTAAGACTTTTTAAAAGTGATTTAAGCGGTCGATGTGATTCTATTCACACTAGGCAATCAACTGGACTTACTAAAATGATTAAGAAACCTGTGCTATGGAGTGGTAAAAGTCAAATAACAGGAGATTCTATTCATCTACAAAGCAATGTAGAAACAGAAAAACTAGATTCTTTAAGAGTGTTTTACAATGCCTTTATAGTAGATAAGGATACCATTCATGATGGTTATAATCAGATAAAAGGAAAAGAGCTCATAGGGCTATTTAAAGATAATGAGCTAAATAAAGTTAAAATTGATAAAAACGTTGAAAACTTACTTTATGTTTCTAATGAATCTGATGAGCTAGTTGGGATCAACAAGGGAACCAGTAGTAAGTTAGAAATCACCTTTAATAATGGTGATATTGCCATTATTAAACCTATTGGTAATCCTAAGGATGAAACCATTCCGCCAGATGAATTACCTGAGAATGCAAGAAGACTAAGAGGCTTTAACTGGCGAGGTGAAGAACAGCTCAACTCTGTAGATGATCTATTTATGGGGAAACCTAAACCGGTACTTACTAAAATCCAAGGGCTACCACTGCCTTTACAAGAAGAAGATTTCTTTGATGAGAACAACTCTTCTCAAATTAACGAAAACTCACGTTTAAAGGATAAGAAATTAATTGATAAAAAAGAAGATCAACAATTAATAGGTAAAAAGAAATAGCCTTGAAGCAAGACTTTTTTCAATATCAAGCTCCTACTACCCCATTTGCTCCAGCTCTTGAGGTATCACATGCGCGTGGAAATTACATTTATGATGTCCACGGCAATGAATACTTAGATTGTGTGGCAGGAGTCAGTGCACTACCACTAGGACATTGTCATCCAGCAGTCACTACCGCTATTAAAAAACAAGTAGACTTATACATGCACGTGATGGTCTATGGAGAATATGCTCAAGAACCAGCAGTCGAGCTATGTAAAAAAATAGCACAACACATGCCTGAACCTCTTCAAATGACCTATCTAGTCAACAGTGGTACAGAAGCTATGGAAGCTGCTATAAAACTGGCACGTAGAGTAACCGGTAGAAGTGAATTGATTTCTATGCAAAAAGCTTATCACGGCAATACTATGGGGTCCTTAAGTTTAATGGACTATGAAGAACGTAAAGCACCTTTCAGACCTTTATTACCACAAGTAAAACATATCAAGTTTAATTGTATGTCTCAATTAAACTTAATTACTTCCTTAACTGCCGCAGTAATCATAGAATCGATTCAAGGTGGCGCAGGTTTTATCATCCCACATGCATCATGGTTAAAGGCGCTAAAGACAAAATGTGAACAGACTGGCGCATTACTGATTATAGATGAAATACAACCAGGAATGGGCCGTACAGGATCCATGTTCTATTTTACACAACATGACATCATACCTGACATGGTGATTACAGGTAAAGGCCTGGCCGGTGGACTGCCCATAGGAGCATTAACTGCTAGTGTAGAACACCTTAATATGTTCAAAGAAGCTCCTATGCTGGGACATATTACCACATTTGGCGGTAACCCAGTTATAGCTTCTGCCGCACTTGCCACTATGACTGAACTTGAAAAAGGAGATCTCATTAAGGATATAAGGATTAAAGAATTACGCTTTCGCGAAAGCTTAAAAAACAAAAACATTAAAGAAATAAGAGGTACAGGATTAATGCTAGCAGCCATACTGTCAGACGATCAATATACAGCCGCTATTGTAGATGAGTGCCGTAATCGTGGTGTAATTTTCTTTCTACTTCTATTTGAAAAAAAAGCTATAAGAATCACGCCACCACTTACCATAACTCAAGATGAGATAACAAAATCATGTGCTATATTAAATGAAGTCATCAACGAATTTTATGATTAAAACCTCTAGTAAAGGCTGTTTATAAAATGTTTATAACAGATTTTGAACTCTAATGGAAAGAATGGCAAATATTTTGAACTTAGTGAGAGTACAATTCTTAAAAACCAAATATGCATTTTGAACTTAATAGTGATGGCTTCATGAGCGTTAAAAAGTTTGAATTAATGCTTAAATCCAACGAGGTTGGGTTTTTTGATAGTGAAGAATTTCAACAGATTGTAGAACATTATCTAGAAGCTGGTAAAATGATAATGGCCCGTAAAGCCGTTCAACTAGGTCTATCACAACATCCCAGTTCTGTTGAAATTAAATTGTTACAAGCAGAAATTCTTGTGTTTGACAATGAATTTGAACGAGCACATGACCTATTGAATAATTTGTATGAAATTCAGCCTCATAATTCAGAGATTTATATTCAAAAAGCAAATATTTTTTCAAAAACTGATGATCACGAAAAGGCAATTGACCTGCTGCAACAAGCTCTGGAGCTAACAGAAGATCAAGCAGATGTTTATAATCTGATAGGCATGGAAAATCTTTTTATAGAAGATTATAAACTTGCCAAAGTAAATTTTATCAAATGTCTTGAATTGGATGAGACAGATTATTCTGCATTATATAATATCATCTATTGTTTTGATTTCTTAAAAGAAAATACAGAGGCTATTGAATTTTTAAATAATTTTTTAAATAGCAATCCATATAGCGAGGTAGCCTGGCATCAAGTAGGTAAACAGTATTTTGATCTTAAAATGTATGAGAAAGCATTAGCCGCTTTTGATTTTGCAATTATTTCAGATGAATTATTTGTTGGTGCTTATTTAGAAAAAGGTAAAGTTCTTGAGAAGCTAGGAAAATATAATCAAGCGATAGAAAATTATCAAATTACGCTTGAGTTAGACGATCCTACCTCATTTGCCTATTTAAGATTAGGAAAATGCTATCAAAAATTAGGAGCCTATGATCTAGCCGTTAAGTTTTATAAAAAGACAGTAAAGGAAGATCCTTTGTTAGATAAAGGATGGATTGCCCTAGTAGATTTCTATTCTAAGCAATTGAATTATCAAAAAGCATTGAGCTATATTGAAAAAGCTACAGAAATAGACAGTGAAAATGCTCTTTACTGGATTAGATATGCAAAATTAAATAAGAAATTAAACTTTTTTGAAGAAGCAGAATACGGCTATCGTAAAGCGGTTGATTTAGGTAATTATGAATTAGAAACTTGGTTACAACGTTCTGATATTCTTTTACAACTAGGAGAATTAGATGGACTTATTTCTAATCTAGAACATGGTCTAGAGTTTTACCCAGATGATGCTGAGCTTGAATATAGACTCGCTGGTGCTTACTTTAAGCTACAAGACATTACAAAAGGGAGATTTCATTTGCAAAACGCCTTTAAAAACGATCCAGAGTTCTTTATTATTATTGAAGAACTATATCCAGAAATTGTAGGAATGGATGAAGTTAAACTTATCATCACATAAACTAAAATCATGCTGTTTTTCTCAAAGAAAAGTTTCCTTGTAGATCATCTGGAAGGACTAGTAGATATACACAATCATATATTACCAGGAATTGATGATGGTTCACCAGATTTGAGTACAACTATCGAGATGATTCGTTTGTTTAAAGAAATCGGATATAAAGGTTGTATAGCAACGCCTCATACGATGGAAGATTATTATGGTAATGATACTGAAACGATCACTTTAAACTATAAGGATACCATTGACCAACTTCATGCGTCCGAGAATCATTCATTTATTGTAAAGGCATCATCAGAGTATATGATGGATAGTGGATTTGAAGAGTTAATAGAATCAGAGAAGATACTTTTTCTTAGAGATCGAATTTTACTTACTGAGTTTTCTTATTTTCAAAAACCAGAGTATGTAAATGAGGTCGTTTTTGATATGCTACAAAAGGACATCACTCCTATCCTAGCCCACCCAGAAAGATATCGATATATAAAGGGAATTGAAGAGTTTAAGGATTTAAAAAATAGAGGTTTTCTATTTCAACTAAATCTACTTTCTATACAAGGGCATTATGGTAAAGACGCTCAGAAAAAGGCAATGTTGTTATTAGAACATAACTTATACGATCTAGTGGGAACAGATGCCCATAAACCAGAACATTTAAGCAAAATAAAGGAAATACAAATTAAGTCTAATATAATTAAGAGTATTCAACCTGTTATAGAAAATAGTAAGCTAAACTTTTAATACTTAAAAGTTTAGCTTAGCCTTTAATTTCTCTATAAAAGTTTTCTTATCTGCCGAGTAAGAATACCCATATTTATTACCGTATCCAAAGTTAGTCAACTTAACACTATTGATGACTGCCGCTACATTAGTTAATTTACCATCTTTTATGGTATCTGAGATAAATTCTAAAAGACCACGATCTGTATGATTTGCTCTAGTAACATACACGGTTACATCAGCAAATTTATTGATTAAGAACGTATCTGTAACAACGATGGTTGGTGCAGAATCAATAATTACTAAATCATACATTCCTTTTGCTTCCTCGATCATATCTTTAGTCCTACTCTGCATCCACAACTCTGCAGGATTAGGAGGAATAGAACCAGATAATAGCATATGTAGATTACTATTATCATCTACAGGAACCACAAGATCTTCTAACTTTAAATCTGAATTTACCAAGTACTCTGTAACTCCTTTTTTACGCTTTAAACTAGCGTCAAAAAATCTGTGAAGTTGTGGATTACGGATATCACCACCAATGAGTAGTACTTTCTTTCCACTATAAGCAAAAGTACTGGCTAAATTAAATGCTGTTGTGGTTTTACCTTCACCTTTTACCGTAGAGGTTACCAAAACAACTTTGGTATCATCGTGATTTAAGGCTCCTAATTTATATTGTAGGTTTGTTCTAATGATTCTAAACGATTCAGCGAGAACACTACGATCATTAGGAATAATACGATCCTTTGCATCACTTTCTAACTTTGGTACCTCACCTAGAATAGATACCTGAGGTAAGTTTCTTTCTAAATCTTTTCTAGATTCAATCTTGTTGTAAAAAATTTGTTTTAAATAAACCAGTCCTAACGGAATTAAAACACCTAGAACTAAAGCAGCGAGTAAAATAATCTTTGGCTTAGGAGAAACAGGTATATCTGGTGCATAACCCGAATCGACAATTTTTGCTTTAGGGGCAGTAACCGCCAGCGATATAGCCGTAGTTTCTTGTTTTTCTCTAAGTAGTAAATAAATAGCCTCAACCACTTCACGATTTCGTTCTACACTACGACTCGTTTTCTCATTATTAGGAACTTGAGATATGTTAGCATTGATTTGATTAGACTTTCTTAGTAGGTTATTTTGTTCCACTTTCAAACCATTGATATAGCTATCTAAAGAACTAAAAATACCTCGTTTTAAAGAACTTAACTCGTTTGATAATCTTACCATCACTGGACTCTCCTGAGTAGATGTTTGTCCAATTCTTTGATAAGTGGTCAACACTTCGTTGTAATTATTAATAAGCGCAATTAATTGAGGCTCATTTAATCCTAAACCAGAAGTCGTAACGCTCTTCTCAATATCCGTTATCATAAATTCTTTTAATGATCTCCCTATGGATAATTGTGTCTCAACTTTTAATAATTCAGATTCAATTTCATTCACTTTTTGTAAATCCAGTGAAGTTTCTACGCCAATATCAGTAAGTCCTTTATTGGTCTTGAAAGATTCAATTCCAGTCTCTACACTATCTAAATCCTTAGTGATATCATTAAGACGCTCCTCTATAAACTCGGCAGTATTAAGTGCTACGATATTCTTATCATTTATAGCATCCTTGTTATATTCTTCAATGAGCTGATTCAATACATCTTCAGCACGTTCACCTACAACATCTGTAATAGATAAATTGACGACACTACCTCTTTTACCCGAAGTGTTTACATTTAATCTTGAGTGATAGTCTTGTACTACCAATTCATTAGGCCTGATTGATATTTTTAAATCAGATAATTCTTGATCATCTCCATTATTACTATCAGCAGTATTATAAGGTAATGGTGAAAATATCAAAGATTGATCTTCTATCTTAATGATCTCTCCATATTCCTTGGTCAACCACTTTGAATCAGTTTGTAATCTTAATCCAAATAAAGAGTCACTAACTTCTTTTACGTAAAAAGTGATTGAATTATTAAATTCAGCAATGGAATCATTCTTTAATACATTCACATTTAAAAAACGATTCGTATATACATCACTTTCTTTAACATTACCTTTTCTAGAGTACGTTGTAGTTAAGTTATAATGATCAATAACATTTGATAATAATCTCTTAGATTTAAGAATCTCAATCTCATTTTCAATACTGTTGAAATTACTGCCAAATAATCCCATATCACCAAGCACGCCTGTTTCAGACAAACCACCACCCATTTGAGTGTCTTTAATAATTATCGATGCTGTCGCTTGATACTTTTTGGTGGCATATCTCAAATATAATTGAGAGGCCACAATACAAAACAAAACGGATAGTATAATCCATGGCCAAGCTTTTATAAACGGCTTCAGCTGATCCCTTAAAGATTGTTCGCTTGTCTTATTATCTTGATTATTCATTAATTATTTATTCAAATTTGAAAATACCACCACTGTTGTCAATAATAATGAGGCTATTGATACATAAACGGAAATATTTCTGTTAAAACCAGAGGCCTGAATCTGAGCTCCATTTGGCTCAACAATTATGGTATCATTCTGATTTAGATAATAAAATGGTGAGTAAATAAAATCAGCACTCGTTAAATTTACTCTAGTAGAAGTTTGAATTCCATTCATATCTCTAATTACCAAAATGTTATCTCTTCTTCCATAAACGGTCAAATCACCTGCAAGACCGATGGCTTGTAATAATGTTATTCTATTATCATCAACGCTATAAGTACCTGGTCTATTCACTTCTCCTAGAAGAGTAATCTTATAATTAATTATACGTACATCAACAACCGCATCCTTAACATATTTAAGCATTTCATTTTTTAAATGATCTTGAAGTTCTACTCGAGTATATCCACTTGCTTTAACTTTTCCTAATAACGGATAGTTAATAAACCCTTCATCATCCACCAAATAACTTTGCAACGTTTCTTGTGATCTAATAGAAAGTTCTTGGTTTACAACAGGACTTACCACTTTATTAAATGGTTGAACACTTTCCATATTTTCGCTCGTGACAATTATTTTTAAAATATCGTCATTTGTAATAACAGCATCATATTTTGAAGATTGGGATTCAGATAATGCCGTATCAATATCTTGAACATATATAATGTCTTTTTTAGAAACACAAGAAGATGTAAATATTACTGTCGCTAAAACAATAAAACTGAATTTTAAAAGTGTGATTTTTCCCATTTTGCAAATATAAGATTTTAGGTTCTTATTTTGACATCTTTATCGAGCTCTTCATAAATACTATTCTGACTTAGAAACTCTGGTATTAATTCCTTTAATTTTTTTACAACTAAAGTGTTATTCTGTTGTTCTGCAGCAGCAGCTATATCAATAACAAAATCATTAACCTCTTCCATACAAAGAACTTGATCTTTTGCCCTCATAATTTTCTTATGATGCGTCTGTAGCGTTTTTGCTTTATCATTTAATAATTCTTCAAACAACTTTTCACCAGGTCTTAAACCTATGACTTTAATATCAATTTGTTCATAAGGTACAAATCCAGAGAGTTTAATCATTTTCTCAGCAAGATCCATGATTCGAACAGGCTTCCCCATATCAAAAACAAAAACTTCTCCACCTTGCCCCATAGTTCCAGCCTGCAACACTAGCTGACATGCCTCAGGTATCGTCATAAAATATCTTATTATATCCTGATGGGTGACAGTTACCGGACCACCAGCTGCAATCTGCTTCTTAAAGTGAGGTATTACAGAACCATTAGAACCTAGAACGTTTCCAAATCGAGTTGTAATAAAACATGTTTTTGATTCTTTAGCTTGTAATGCCTGGACGTAGATTTCTGCAGCACGCTTTGAAGCACCCATGACATTAGTAGGGTTTACTGCTTTATCTGTTGAAACCATTACAAATCGGTCCACACCAAATTGAGAACTAAGGTTGGCAAGATGCATTGTTCCAATAATATTGACAAATACAGCTTCTGAAGGATTGTTTTCAATAAGAGGCACATGTTTATATGCAGCAGCATGAAAGACAACCGAGATGTCCTCTTTGTTAAATAGATTAGTCAATCTCTTTAAATTACCTACATCTGCTAATACAAATTCGAAAGCAACGTTCGTAAACATTGACCTCAATTCTAGTTCAAGCTCATGTAAAGGAGATTCGGCCTGGTCCAGAACAATAAGCTTTTTAGGATTGAACTGAGATACTTGTCTCACAATTTCACTACCTATAGAACCTGCACCACCAGTGACTAATATAATTCTGTTATTAAGATATTCATTAATTAACGAATCATCTAGTACAATTGGATTACGTTCTAATAAATCCTCAATTTGGATTTCTTTTATATTACCTTGAACACTCTCAGAATCATTCCATTCTTTAATAACTGGAGCATTATAAATTTGTATACCATAATTAAGACATTCATCAACAATATTGTTTTTTTGTTTATTAGAAATTGTATTTCCTACGATAACAATACCGTCAATATCATAAGGTTGTAAATTTTCATATAAATCACTGCTATACTTAAAAATAGGCTTTCCTAAGATCTTAATCTTTGAATGAGATTTAGTAAAAGATACAAAGCCCGCTAAATCAAAATCTTGATTTCTAGATATTGTCATAGCTTCTCCTACTGAAATAGTGTCATCATTAACTCCTAATAGTAGTACCCTTTTTTTCTCTAAAGTATTAAGATTAGTAAAAAGCTGATACACAGATTTTACCACCATTCTGAACAATAACATTAAACCAAAAGTTACCGTGGCAAATATCGCTAGAAAAGGAACTAAGAAAAGTTTTTTTTCAAAAAGTAAATGATAACCATAACTAATCATCATCAAAGCTACCGCTGCTGAAATAGCAGCTAAAGCTATTTTTAAAATATCTATAGTCGTACTATGCCTTATTAAGCCTGCATAAGTGCTAAAAACGAAAAAGAATGAAAACTGAACCAAACAAACTACAAAGCCTTGCTGTAAGATGGTCAAAGATGGATAAAATGAAACCGATAAATTTTCAACTAATAAATAGCTTATTAAAAATGATAGAATGACAATGAATGAATCTATTGCTACCACAGCCCAGCGTGGCAGATACGATATATTTCTAAACTTTAAATCGTTATCTCCGTTGAGTAGAACATGCGACAATCTTTTTTTAAAATAATCCCAAGTCATTGTATTAATATTAATTGGTTTAAAAAAGGGTAATGTAACCATTACCCTTTTAAATTCTTCTATATGAATATAAAACTACAATCTAATCTATCATATAGATACCTGATTATTAAGTTTCGCTTTATTTGATAACAATCCTTTCAACAAAGCGATTATTGCCCTGCTGTATAGTTAACAAATATACACCCATATTTAAATTATCCAAATTAGTCAGGATGACTTGATCATTGTGCGCTTCAAAATCTCGACGAATTAACAATTGTCCCGATAAATTGTGAATCTGAACCAATGATTCAGTATCGTTACTCAAACCATTAATTTGTAATGATCCATCTATTACCGGATTCGGATACATTGTAATAGAATCAGTTCTAACGACATCTAACTCACTTAAAGTAACATTTGAGAAGTATATAGAAAATCTATCTAATGTCACTGTGGAAGGAACTGTGATATCAAAATTTAATGATATAGTGGTTATTACGTCTGCAGCTATGAGATGATACTGATTAGTATGAGCATCATATAAATAGGTGTTCAAATTATTTACACCAGATAATCTAGTTTTGAAATCATAGTTCCCATCGTTAAATCGCTTGATTTCTAAAGGAATTATGGTTCCGTCAGTAGGATTAGAACGACTCTCTATGGCAAGTCTATTAGAATTGTTGATAATCGAAATATTTTCATCTAAATTTTCAATCTTCAATAGATCAAACGAATCTACTATGTCTAGCCCATTCAAATCAAAATTGATTTTAAGACCATCCAATGCTGTAGCGTTTGAATTGTAAACATCTAAAGTTAAAAATCCTTGTGGTACACTAAACGTAGATGTTAAGTTAGAACCAGATACTTTATAGCTTTCTTTAAAAGTTACACTTGGCACATCTGTATCTGCATCATTTAATATTTGTAAAAACATAGATTGACCAGGTTGTAATTCGCCAGCTACTTCTCCATCTGTCGGAGTACTAGTGGAATCTCGAAAATCATAAGCTCTATAAGCACCTCTTGTACCAGCTTGTGGATTCCATACGTACATAAAGTTAGGATTCATGTCTTCTTGAGTTCTAGTTGCCATGTCAAATATCATCGCTCCTACATCTACTTTGGCCTGATAAGGATTACCAGCAAATACAAAATCACCTGTAGATAAACTAGCATCAAAAGTTTGAATGGCATCGTTTAGTTTTAGTTCACCTGTAGTGATTAACTTGGTATCATTAGGCGTATCACTAATCGTTAAATCTATGGAACGATCTCCTCTGATGAATAATCGGTAAGGTGTTCCTGCGCTTAAAGAAGCATTCATATCATCAGTAGCAGTTGGAGTTTGCCAGGCTTGTGTTCCATCATTACTAAAAGTAAAAGCAGATGGATTATTAGAACCCGAAATATCAAATCCACCAGATGTTCCACCCGTAATTTGTGTTCCTATTCCTGCTTGATATCCTGCATCGCCAGGATTTAATCCACCTTGCTGCCAATTATCAAAAATAGTTCCCGTCATATCTACCGGTGAACTTACAAACCTGAAGGCACGTTGTGCTGGGTAAAACTGTTCTACCGTAACATCACCTGTTATAGAACCAGAAATCACCTCTTCTATAACCGCACTTTTACCATCTATGGAATTAAAAGTCAGCTGATCATTAGTGATTAGATTTCCTGAAACTAACTTTAAATGACTATTCAATTCAGTTTCATCTATTAAAGATACTGAACTCAACAAAGTCATCGATTCATAAATACCTTCGGCTACAATAGTTTCTGAGCTAGGATTAGCCAAAATCTGTATATTATCTAAAGCGATTTCATCAGAAGAACTACTTCCACTATCTGCAGAGGACCATGCTAAAACATAAGTCGCACCGCTAGCTATATTTAAACCTGTCAAATCCAGAGCTATCAAATTACGTTTCCATTCTTCAATCACATCTTGACCTAACATAGATGTAAGAGCAACATCAGTTATTTCAGTAAGTGAGTTGATATCTGATCCATGGGAGAATCTGAAATCATTTGCTCTATTTTCGTTATCCAATATATAAAAATCATAAGCTACAGATAAATCTGTTATCGTTACTCCGGTATTATTTGTAAATTGAAAATGGATAGTTCCTGGAGTAAAATCACTTTGGGTAGGCTGCACACCTAGTGCAAAATCACCAGGCGCAACTTCAAAGGCATAGATACCACCTGAACCTACTCCACCATCAGAGGTCCCTTTACCGAAATCATTACCAGATTGTTCATCTCCAAAAGAGGTGGTTCCGTCTTCTAAACCTGTTATAGCAAAAGCATCAGCATCTAATTGTCCCGCAGTAGGTACCATTGCAAAACCAGAACCATTAAATGCTCCATTATTAACATTAGCTACCGTATTATCAAAATCAATAAGATAGTTGGTATCTACCATATCCACTTGCAATCCTTGTGGTTGCGGATCTGTTACCGTATAAGATTGTTCGGTAGTCGTTGTAGTTTCTGGTGCCGCGTTAGCATCTGTAGCAACTATTTGATAATACACTGTAGTACCATCAGCTAACGCTGGTATATTAGCTGTATAAGTGTCACCATTGCTTAAAGTCATCGTTACTGAAGGCTGATCATAAGCACCTGTTGCAAACCCATATTCTAATACCACACTAGCAAGACCATCTGCATCTGTAACATCTGCATTGATAGTTACTGTTTCAGTAGAAGCTGGTACTAATGGACTGTTTGAAATATTAGTTACTGATGGAGCTAGGTTTGTATTAGCAGGTAATGTAGTAATTTCAATTTCTTCTAGTCCCCATTCTTCAGCATCTAATCCTGTGTTATCATATAAAAATGCGATATAAGCCTGACCTTGAATAGCAGAAGCGTCAACCACAGTAGTAGAAGAAGCCGAATAAGTATTACTAGAAGAAGTATTATTAGGATCAAAAGTCAAATCTGTCCATGTCGCTGTAGTAGGATCTCCTGAACCATCATAATCTGTAGAATACCTTAATAAAAACTCTCCACTTTCATTTATAGCATTTCCATAACGTTCTGATGTAGTCACTTCAATTTGATTAATACTTGCCATCGCAGGAAATGAAACAGGCGCTTCAGTAATTAACCAATCGATATCATCAGTACCTCCAAAACCATTCATAGTATATGAACCTGAACCACAAAGCCATTCATCATCGCCAGCCTCATCAAAAGATACCCATGCATTATTTGCACAATCATCAAATGACTCTGTATAAGGCAGTGATATAGGTGCTACATCATCTTCTAAAACGGTTAAGGTAAACTCATTATTTAATCCAGCAGCAGCCATATCGCCACCTTGTATGTTTTGTAATTCAAATACAAAATTCTCATCCATTTCTGCAAGCATATCATCAGTCACAGTAACGGTTACCGTCTGACTGGTTGAAGAACCAGCTGGAAAAGTAAGAGCCTGAGTCATATAGTTCCCGATATTACTTGCCGTACCAGAGGTTAGTACGACATCTGCAGTAGTAGCTGTTGTAGCTGATTCATTAAAAATAGAAACCGTAAGATCAACCGTACCAGCATCTTCATTTACGGTTAACGCATTGGGATCAAATTGAAGAGTTGTAGTTACTGGACCAGCAGACATGTATGTCACATCGAAAGTGTCAACATAAATTCTATTTGAACTAGAACTATCTCGTTGAAAAAATTCAACTTGAGAGGTAGCCGAAATACCGCTTATCACATATGATGTGCTAGAAGAAAGATTAACAACTGCTCCGCCATCTACGCTATAGCCCGCATTACCAGTTCTTCCAGAAGCGTTTATAGTAATATCAGTTATAATAACACCATTACTAGGATAAATTACAATAGAGCCTCCTTTGGTCGCATTTTGATACAATCTCAATTGACTACTAAAAATTCCAGGATTTGAAGAACCCGAGTTTTTAAAACTACCAAAACCGATATTCGCATCTAATGCCACTCCAGGTGAGCTAACATTGAGTCCTGACTGTGCCCCAGAACTAGAAAAATCATAAGATACAGTTGTTTGTCCATAGGAAACAAATGCAGCACAAAAAGCCACTAATAGTAATATTTTTTTCATTTGTACGATTTTATAGAATTACAAAAATATTGTTATTGCTACAAATTCGTAGTGGATTTACATTAAGCGTAGGTTAAGTTATTAAGTTTTATTTGATAACTGAATAGTTCCTTAGACTGAATATGAAAGACTTGCATGCTCATAAATCCCTTCGTGAAATGAATAAGTCTCGTTAAATGCTATAGTTATGGATACCAATAAAAAAGTCGATAGCACTAGTTGAGTGTTACCGACTTTCTAAATCTATAAATTGTTATTAATACGCTTTCGCGAAAGCGAACCACAACTACTTATCAAAAATAGTATGAATAGAGCTTGTAATGCGTTGTCTATCTTCATCTGTCAGATTAGAACCAGAAGGTAAGCACAATCCATTTTCAAATAAAGTTTCACAAACTTTATTACCGTAATAAGGATAGTCCTTATAAAGTGGTTGCATGTGCATAGGCTTCCATAATGGTCTGGACTCTATATTGTCTTTTTCTAAGGAAAGTCTGATATCTTCTGGAGTAATTCCACCTGTTTTTGAAGGATCCACTAGAATAGCGCTGAGCCAGTGGTTGGAAATAAAATGACTATCGGGTTCTTTATGAACATATATTCCACTCATATGTTTAAATAGTTCTTCATAGAAATTATGGTTGGCCTTTCTTTTCTGAAGGTTATTTTCTAATTCTTTAAACTGTATTACTCCTAGGGCTGCATTTATATGACCTAACCTATAGTTATATCCTAGGGTGTCATGATGATAGTATGGTAAATTTGTTTTGGCTTGAGTTGCTAGATGAAGTGCTTTTTGCTTCTCTTCTATTGAATTCACAACTAAAATTCCTCCACCAGCTGTTGTGATTATTTTATTTAAATTAAAAGACAAAATTCCGTAATCTCCTATGGTGGACAGTTTTTCATTTCTATACGCTCCACCTAAAGCTTCAGCACTGTCCTCAATTAACTTTATACTGTTTTTTCTAGCAAAGCTTCCAATAGCATCCATATCACTGGACATACCATAAAGGCTGGTTGCAATTATAGCTTTAGGGGTTTTTCCTTTTTTAACACATTCTAGATACGCAAGTTCTAAAGCCTCTGGACACATATTCCAAGTACTTTCCTCACTACCAACAAACACTGGTTTTGCTTTTTGATATAAAATAGGGTTTGCACAGGCAACAAAAGTCATAGATTGACACAGTACAATATCATCTTCTTCAACACCTGCAAGAATTAAAGCCATATGAATTGCTGATGTACCAGAATTGAGAGCAACAACCTGCTTATCCGTATTTAAATAATCTTTGACTATTTTCTCAAAACCATCAATATCTTTATAGATGTCATCATAAACATTTATACTTGATGGTATAGATAAAACAGTCTGATCACCATAAATTGGCGGTGATAAATAAATACGTTTTTTCATATTTTATGATGCTTTCAGACGCATTTTAAGAAAGTAACGAACAAAGAAAACATAACAAAAGGTAATCGAAAGTAAAACTAGTGTAACAATTAATAGTTGCTCCCATAATCCCAACTGAAAGCTGTAATAAACAATGATGCAGCATAATAACTGAATTACACTATACATTAATGAAGTAGTGATATGAGAAAACCGTTTTGAATCAACAAATAATTGATAAAGATGATGTCTATGTGCTTCTGAAATTTTTTCTTTCATCTTAATTCTGCGTATGATTGTTAGTACAGTATCTACTCCATAAACTGCGACTAACAAAATAGCTACTGGAGCTTTTAATGTAAGATAAAATTGATAAACCAGAAAAAACAAAACCACCGCTATAGAAATACTTCCTACATCTCCAGAAAAAAACAGCGCCTTTTTTCTGAAATTATAAAAACCAAAAACAATTAGAGAAAAAAGTAAATAATACAGTAAGTCTACATTTACAAAAGTAGCTTCATAAATATTAAAAAAAAGTAAAAAACCTACAATCACTATAGAATACATTCCGGTTATCCCATTGATACCATCCATAAAATTGAATGCATTTACAAACCCTACACCAACTATCAACAATAGAATTAATGATATTAAAGGGAAGTCTAAACTTACCTGATAAATAGCCAAAGCAATAGCAATAAATTGAACTGGCAAACGTAATGCTGGTGGTTGTGGCCTTAAATCGTCTATGAAACTTACCAATGCTATAATGGTTGTGCCTATAAATAAATATGGGTATTCAAAACCACTGGTAATGAAAAAAATAAGCAATGCAATGTAGAATATGATACCACCACCTCTTATAGTAATCTGAGTATGTGAACTTCTGTGATTAGGCTTATCTATGATATTGAATCTATCTGCTAGCTTATAATAAATAAAAGATAGTATAGCTAACACTATAAAAACGAGAATATAGATCATTATATAGTTTTAAAAGATTGTATAGTAGTTGTTAAACCATATTTAGTATCAAAAGGTGTATCAATTTTTAAAACAGTCTTCATCTTTTTATTACTTACTTCATATGATTCTGTCAGCTTTTGTAATCGTTCTTTATTAAAAGGTAATCGCAATAAAGTACCTACACTAGCCATCCATTTTATGAAGGTAGAATTTATAGAAATCAATTTAGGTTTTTTATCAATTGCAAGAGCCATTACTTTTATCAATTCATTGGTAGAAATTGAATAATCGTCTGCCATATTAAATACGTCAGAATTAGGTAGTCTAGTTAACAAATTCTCTATTACCTCAGTAATAGTGGTAATAGAAACAAAAGATCTCTTATTATCAAAAGATGCTAGTGGATATGGAATTCCCTTAGAAACTACTTTATACAATAAATTTAAATTTCCTTTATTACCTGGACCATGAATCATACAAGGTCTAAGGATGTATAATTTTTTATCTGACGGTATGGTCTTACTCAATAAATACTGTTCAGCGAGTGCTTTTGATTTACCGTAAACAGTTCCTGGCTCATAAGGATGATCCTCTTTTAAGATTCCTTTTACTTCATCTGCAACTGCTTTTACTGAGCTAAAATATATAAACACTTTAGAGTCGGACTGCAAAAATAAGTCAAATAAGCTCTTAGTAAGCTCTGTATTTACTTCGTAATATTCATCATCTAGAGAAGTTTTCTTTAAATCATGTGCTTTTCCCGCAAGGTGAATGAATGCATAAGCAGCATTAAAATCGTCTATAGTTAAATTCTCATAGTTCAATGATGTATTATTCTGTTCTCGCTTTCGCGAAAGCGGAGTAACAAACCAGTTTTTATTCTCTAAAGAGGGAACTAAATTTTTACCTACGAAACCTGTTACGCCGGATATAATGATGTTATGATTCATGAGCCTTGATGATAGACATAGACATTGATTTATTTATACTGGCACGATTGAATTTACTAATGAAATTTGATTTATCAGTAATCAATCCATTAAAGTTTTTTAATAAATTTACCAATTCAACTGAATCTGTAGGTTTAAAAAGTAAAGTGTCCGGTAATTCTTCTTTAATAAATTCAGCTGCATAACCACCAACTCCTGCCACTATCGGTTTATTGAAAGTTGCATATTCAAAAAGCTTAGAAGGTAGAACCCTTTCAAAAGCCCTGTAATCATTGAGATGTAAGAAAAGAAAGCCGGCTTCTTGATACAATTCGATCAGTTCTTTTCTTGTAACAGGATCACGCAGTTCAACATTAGTAAGTCCCAATTTTTGAATTTCTTCCTTTAATTTTACTTTTGTACCACCATCACCAATTAAAATAAAGGTATATTCAGGAAGTTTATCAGCTGCTTGCGGTATTATTTTATCTAATCCCTGCCCTTCTCCCATATTTCCAGCATAGATTAAGGTTTTCTTATGAACATTATTAGCAACAGGTACTGTTGATTCAAACTGATCTATGAAAATCTGATCTATACCGTTAGTATAATAAGTGAATGAGGCTTGATTGTATTTTTCAAAATATGTTTGAAATCCTTTAGAAACTAAGTTGATGTGATTTGCTCGACTAAATGTATATTTTTCAATAGGTCTTAAAAACAAATTTAAACCAAACTTTATTGCTTTGGAATTAAATATTTCAACAACACTTTCTCTAAAAATATCTCTAATATCTAGGTATAAAGTTGCTTTATTTTTACGAGCAAATTTAGAGCCTAAAAAAGCTGTAAACAATCTCGAAGAAGATGCATAAACTAAATCATATTCCTTATCACTAACTAATTGATGTGCATGATTATAAAAATGTTTAAAGGCAACAATTTGACCTTTAAGACCACTACCATGTTTAGGTAATTGAACTCTATGCACAACTATACCTTCTTCGTATATCTCTCTAGCTTTTGCATTTGCATCAAAAGAATCATATCTATTAGGAAAAGTAGTAATCACATCAATCGTAGTATCTACTGACTTACTCTCGATAAGAGCATTGAATAATGAAGTGTTACGAAAAGATCCTGCACACAAATCTGGTTCAAAATAGTAAGTTAAAAAAAGTATTCTCATAATTCAACAGTAGTCTTCAATTGATTTGCAAAAGTAACAACTATTTTCGAAGCCTCTTTTGTTTTATTAAAGCCTATCGATTGATTATATTTTTGAAGCTGTATAGATGTGAAGTGTTTAAAACTTATAAGAATGTTATTATCTACAATAAAGGTATTCTCTTGAGTTCCTTTGTCTACATTTTTATTATAATCAATATGGAAATGAGCTTCATGAGGCACATTATACTTAAATGTGATTCGATCTTTAATAACCAAAGTTTTTTTTAGAAATTCGAAAGAACGATGGTGTGTTCCTCCAAAAAACAAATTTAATTCAGCTTTAATCTTGTAATCCGTATCTTCAAGAAGTTTTAACTCAGACCTCTTACCTACTCTAAATCCACCCCAGACATCATAAGAATTTCTTCCACCAACCGCTACTGTGTTATGAGCAGCAGAAGATCTTTGATAATTACGCAACTTGTTTTTTTCGTATGTAGAAGTTCCCGTTTCAACAAAAAGTGGTCTACCTTTAGAATACATAATAAATTGCAAGGAATCAGAATGTAAATGTCCCGGTTGATAATTAGAAGCAATATTTGCAACATCCACAACGACTTCATAATTTGAAGTATTCACTTTGCGGTAGCCAGAATCTGATAAAGGTAATTGCAGATAATTAATATCTAAATATTTAGCGTAATTTAAAAGCTCTACAGTTGTAGGAGCAATGTCTGGTGCGGCATCATTTATGTAGGGAATGTCACCATTAGAAAAAGAAATTTTTTCTAACCAAGAGAGCATTTTCTTAACTTTTGAGATCAACAATATATCAATATCAATCTTATTACAAATATTAAAATTAATAACATCTAACAAACGATAAAGAATTATTTGATGATACATAGGTGATTGTTCAAAATGACCACCATCCTTCAAAATCTGTTCATTTAATTCGTCTTTTAAAAGCTTTAAACTTTTTGTGTACAAAACTTTATCATCTAAAAAGATACTAGCCATATACAAAGCAAAAATATTTTCAAGAAGATGGTTTGCAAGAATATGAAATTCCAGATGTTCTCTTAAAATTTTTGCATCATTTGCAATAACGCCATTAATATAAGAATCATTAATTTGATGAAATGTTAAAAACTTAACCCAATTCATAATGCGTAATGAAACTGGGTAAGGTTCTAGGCCGTCTATAAGCTTATTTCGTTGTAGACAATAATCTTTAATTAATTCATAACCGTCCTTTGAGCGACACTCTTTAGAATTTAAAAATTCAAAGTAGTTTAAGTTATATGTCCATAACTTTCCATAGTCGGAAAAATTCCAATCAATTGTGTTTTCAAAAGTTTGTTCAACATTTAAAAAACAGAAAGTACCGTTTTCATAGGATTTACTATTAAATAATACAGGTTTCCAAATAGGAAGCTTCTCCAATTTTACATCAACAGGATTTGGTACTTTATAATAAAGCGCCTTAAACCTGTATAATAATTGAAACTTTATTTGTTTCCACTTTAAGTATTTAATAGTATGATAAATTCGAAGTGCATTTTTCAAGTTCATGGAGCTATATTTACTAGAATTTAGCTAATCTTATTCTACTTTCGCAAAAGAGATAATAAGAAGCTAATTCATTACGTCTACCCAAGATTGAGATTTTAAGCTCTCGATGGCAGCAAATGATGCTTGAGTAGTATTGACCAATGACTCAAATTCTATTAACGAATCACCTCCTGAATTAATCTGTTGAGCAAGTAAAGTAAACTGACTCTTATGACCTTTATCCAACTTTGACTTCATCCCTTTAAACCCTTTAAAGCCATAAGCTTTAAGTTTTCTCCAATTGTCTAAAACGAGAGTGCGCTCCTGACTATAGATTTCAACACGCTCTTTAGAGTAAGCTTTACTTCCATTTGCAAAGTAATTTATTACCCCATTCGATCCGTTTTCATACTTTAATAATATACTTGCATTATCGGTATTTTCTTCAGGATTTATACCCATTGCATTCATACAAACAGAGACTACTTTACTTCCTGTAAAGTAAGAAATTAAATCTATGAAATGACATGCCTCTCCTATAATACGCCCACCACCAACTTTAAGATCATGCACCCATACATCTGGTGGTATCGCTCCCGCATTCATCGTGGCAATTACATTAATTGGTGTATCTCCATAACCGATTGCTTTTTTCATTTTTAAAGCATGTGGAGAAAATCTACGATTAAATCCGACAGTTAGCGTAGCCCCACTCGTATTATAAGCATTAATAATATCTTTAAGTTCTTCATTATTAAGCGCGAGAGGTTTCTCTACAAAGACATTCTTACCAGCCATTAGAGCAGCTTTTACCATCGGAGCATGTAAGTGATGTCTAGTGGTAATCATTACCGTATTAATATTAGCGTCTTTAAGAACTTGGTCATAATCCGTCGTACTTTGAATGATCTGAAACTTTTTTGCAAGAGTAGTTCCAGATAAACCACCTGAACTTACTATATATTGTAAATCCATACCAAGATTCTTCATGGCTGGTAACATAGTCATTTTTGTGAAATTTCCAGCTCCAACAATAGCAACTCCTTTATTTGATTTATTACTAGAATTACCCCTATTTTGAGAAACAGTTATGGTATTAGAATAGGTGATATCACTGTAATTAAGCAGTGAGGCTATTGATTTAGAACTTCCAATTTCTCCATAGATCTTAAGGTAATCCTTTAATTCAACAACTTCAGTTATTAAAGGATCCACCTCTATATACTTTTTAGAAATCGAACTCAGTATAGTTTCAAAATTGCGTTTTTCTGTCCATCTTACAAAAGGAAGAGGATAATCGTTTCCTTTAGTCTCATAATCTTCATCATAACGTCCTGGTCCATAAGAACAGGAAACTTGAAATGATAATTCTTTTTCATAGAATTCTGCTCTACTTAACTCCAAACCTATCACACCAACTAAAATGATTCGACCTCTCTTACGAGACATTTGTGCAGCTTGCGAAATAACATCATTAGATTTAGTTGATGCGGTGATAATAACTCCATCAGCTCCAACACCATCTGTAAGTTGCATTACGGTTTTAACAGGATCTTCTCCTTGTGCTGGATTGATTGTAGTAATGCCCCATTTTTTAGCAAGATTAAGTTTCGTTTGATCAAAATCTATTCCTATAACATTACATCCATTTGCTTTTAAAAGTTGTGCTGTCATTAAACCTATAAGACCTAATCCGGTAACTACAATAGTTTCGCCTAGCGTAGGCTCACACAATCTGATTCCTTGAAGACCTATACTACCTATAACAGTAAAAGCAGCTTGCTCATCTGTTACATTATCTGGAATAGAGGCTACCAGGTTTTTTGGAATACTGACAAATTCCGCATGTCCACCATTTGAAGCAACGCGATCACCTACTTTAAATTCTGAAACGCCTTCACCTACTTCTATAACCTTACCTACATTACAATAACCTAACGGAAGTGGCTCTCCCAATTTATTAAAAACGGCTTCTAATGTAGGCATCAAACCTTCAGTTTTGATTTTATCAAGTACCATTTTAACTTTATCCGGTTGTTGACGTGCTTTGGAAATCAAATTAGATTTCCCAAATTCTACCAACATGCGCTCAGTTCCAAGAGAAACTAGAGATTTAGTAGTTTGTATAAGTACATGACCACGTTTTACTTGTGGTGCAGGCAATTCTTCTAATATAGTTTCTCCTGTTTTAAAGGATTGTATGATTTGTTTCATAGTTTGTGCACTCTAATTTAATTCTGATTGCAAAAGTCTTAAACTTATTTCTATTTCCTTACATTTATTATGATAAGCTTCAGAAAAAGAAGGTTTTTCAGTATATGTTACATTATACTCTAATAGAATTTGTAATATTTCATCTAGTCTATAACGTTGATTTTTTGATAAAGAGTCCTTCTTACTTAAAATATTTTCTAAAATTGAAGCATTTAACAACCCTTTTTCTATAGACTTTAATCTAAGGGATGAAGTAAGATACTCATTTGTTCCCATTCTAGAGCTCCAATAAGAATAAATTGGATTATTTGGTTCTGAATGATAATACATAGAATAATCAAGTCTATTAAGGTCAGTAGCATACCATGTAGATCCTGCATGATCAGTAAATGCATACCAACTATAACCTTTATAACCATGAGCAACAGCTATCATTGGATTAAATCTAAAACTTTCTAGTGATGAAAATCTACCTCTTTCAACACTATACATCCATTTGTTTTCAATGTTCAGTTCTTTATAGATATCAGTAGGCTTTATTGTTTTATTCAACAAGATATTAGAAACTGGTAAATTAACATGAGGAACTTTGATATCTATACCTGTTAATAAATCAACGGATGCTACATCTGATTGATAACCATAAGTAACTAATGTTTTAAATTCAGATAATTCGTCCTCTAGAAAAACAGAAAAGTCTCTAAGCTGGTTCACGGTAAATTTTTTATTTTCTATATCTACACTTTTCAGCTCATCTGCAACATAAACTATGATATTATCTTTAGATACGTGAGGATACAATTCTTTGAGTAATCTAAATTGCTCTTCTAATATAAATTTATAGGCTTTATACCAAGGTGCCGTAAAAGGTTTTAAATATCCTCCATCTTTTAAAAGTGCTACTTTATCATAATTACTTTCCCAAAAAAGTAGAATAGAACCACCGTCTTTTAACCAAGGATAAGCTGTGTTTCTAAAACCTGTTGAGTTTGAAGAATTAGAGATGATTGAACTTTGCGGATCTCCATTTGAATTAAAATAAACAGTAGGTATATAATTAACTTGTAAATGAGTAAAACCTACTTCTTTCCAAGTGTCTACAACATATTTACCGCTTTGAAGATTAATATTATTAAAGATAATACTGTTGGTTTTAAAATCTGAACTATTATCTTTTACAACTTCAACAGGAAAAGAGAGATTGTAAACCCCATTATTTTTCAAAGACGAAAGTTTAATATCGACATTATGTTTACCTGCCGATATCCCTTCCATTTCCATAAACAATTGAACTTTTTCCCCTTGTTCAATATCAAAACTAAATCGATTATCTGTTAGTCTTTTTAAAGCAAATAAAGCATCGGGTATAAACTCTAGAGAGACCTTATGTTTATTTGCTTCTGAATACCAATCACTAATTGGTATAATACGATAACATTTAAAATTTGAGAACGATGTATTTTCTAAGCTAACAGTTAATCGCTCATTTGAGTTACTTGCTGCTTCTAATAATACAGAATAATAAATTTTTTCCCCTATCAATATTACCTTAGGCAAATAACTATTGATTTCTGAAGTTTGTATGATAGGATGAAACTCGCCATTGTTGTACGATTTATAAAGATCACTTCTATTTGAACTAGTGGTTACAATGGTTGTCGTTTTATTTAAAGGTTGAGTAGTTTTAACTTTAAAGTTAAAATTTCCTTTATTAGAGCATGAGTAAATGAGGCAAAGTATGAAAAGAAACTTAAAAACATGGCTCATGAATAAAGTGTTAAATTATAATAAATATGAGAGGCTAAAGTTATTTCAGTTTTAAAGCTGGGCGCTCTATGAATTTCCAGGATAAAAATGCAATAAGAGCAACAATAAAAGGCACCATCAGAAAAACTAATATATTATTAGTGTACTTATGATGAACAAATAAATTAATAATTAACATATGATATATATAAACGCCATAAGAAATATCATTTCCATTTAAGACAGTTTTACTCCAAGTAGGCCTAGTAAATGCAAATGAAAAAACAACCATAGCAAGTAAAAAATCAGCTATTACTTTTAGAGGATTTGTGACATTATACGATGTCGCATTAATATTAAAATAGCTATGAACAATCCACATGAAACATAGATAGATAGTCAAAAACAGAACACCTCTATTTTTTACAAATTGAAAAAAGAAATTCCAGTATTTGTATATGATAATACCAATAATAAAATAATACAAATAGGGTATAACACTTACATTGATTAGCTTAACAAAGCTATTTTCGGAAGTTATATTAGTGATAAAATAATTAAGAATAAGAAAAGTAAGGAAAAAGAAGGTCCATAAAAATTTATTCATTTTAAGTTTATAAAACAAAGAAAAAATAAGCGGTAATATGAGATAAAATTGAAGCTCAACAGTAATAGTCCATAAACTACCATTTGGAGTACCTACACCCCAAAATCTTAATACATCTGGTGTATAAAACTGGAAAAAAGAAATCTGTGTAACAAACCATATCCACAAATTAAAATCAGTGAACAATACTGTAAAGGAGTCATTAAATTCTATAAGCAAAATGAAAAGAGAAACAAGAACACAAGCCCACAATCCGGGAAAAATTCTAAGAAATCGATTTTTAAAATACTTAAATATTTCATTTCTATTTCTTTCATAAGAAGCAGTTATCAGAAATCCACTAATAAAAAAAAATATTGGCACACCAGGAAAGAAGTTAAAGAAATTTGTGAATAACAATTCTATTATATCGTTCTCAACCTTTAAGTGCTCAAAAGAATGAAATAAAACTACCTGTAAAGACGCTATTAAACGAACTAAATCAAAATTATTATTACGATTAATTTTTATCATAATTAGATATTACCAAAAAATTGTTGATACAATTTAAAAATTTCAATCGACCCATCTTTGATTGGACTATTTATTGTATGTGATTTAAGCAGTTCAATAATAGTCTCAAAATCATTGCTTAAAGAATCCCTTGAATACAAGATACAATCAGAATGCCTACTGACAACATTTGATGCAATGACTGGCGTACCTAAAAATAGAGACTCTTTGATAGACAATGGATCACCATCTGTACTCGTATTTCTGATACTAACATCAACTCGATCCAGAATTTCAAAATACGAATGTGGATAATTAATAATATGAATATTAATGGGAACTGTAATCTTTTGATCTTTAAAATACTCGCTATAGGCACCCGATGGATCAGATATTATCAAAGCATAATCAGAATGCTTCGTGAATAAAGGGATGAGCATTTCAATTCCATAGATTTCATCTCCGTTTTTATCTATTGTTCTATTAAAGGCATTAGTTGAAAAAGTGAGTTGATAATTTTCTGAAAAACTTGATAGTTTATCCTCTATTACAGTCGATAACTCCAGTCTATTTAATGGTGGAATAAAAGCTGTTATTAATTTTACCTTAGAATTTAATTTTATAGCTTTATCATAGCTTCCCTTATTCAAGACAATAGGTAAGGTGCAAAACCGAACCGCCATACTATCGACTGTGTTTTTAAAAGCAGAATTAAACCTACCTAAATCACCATGAATTGTAACGATTGTTTTTGTATTACAAAATTTACTAATTAATACAATAAGCAAACGATAATATGGACTACTACTATGTAAATGTAAAATTTTAAAATTTCTGAGTTCTTTTATGAGTAAGATTATATTCTTTGTGCTACCGAGAAACTTAAAACTTAACGCATCGCTTTCTAAACGACTTAATAATCGCTGCACATGAATTGTCACACCACCAATTGGTGGAGGTATTTTACCTAAAATTAATATTTTATTTTTCATTAAAGCCCCCAATCAACGTTATGATATAATGTACCAAAAATAATTGGACTTAAAATAACTAATAAAACTAAAACCGGATTAAGTAACTTTTTATTATATATCCTTATTAAGGATAAGGGCAGTAAAATTCCCATTCCTATATAATCTGAAAATCTGGATAACCTTCCGGCTAAATGTGGATTGTTAAAATAAGCAATATTAATAGATGCTCCATAACAGATCACAGCAAATAGCATTATAATAAAAACTCGATCCAAATATTCAGTTTTAAACATTAAAAGTTTTTGTTCTTTAATATTTAATACCAACTTATAAGCTAGCAAAGGATATACAATAATAGACAATATTGAAGTAACTCTAAAACCTTCTCTAGCTGTCTCGAAGTAATGAAGCTTAGCTGTAGCTAAATCAGCAGAAGGTAAAAATGAAAGTAACGATACTAGTACGGAAGAAAAGTAATTGATAAATATTAACAAAACAGTTAAGCTAGCAGCAATTATAATAATATATCTCTTACTAGAATCAAGCTGAAATTTAGATTTGAAATTCAGAAAGAAATATGTAAATATTAATAATGCAGATATTAATAAAAATTGACTATGTATAGAAATACCTGCAAGTATCGCCAAAATGGCTAGAACATAGTTACCTCTAATAAATTTCATAAATGCAAACAAAATCAGAAAAAAGGAGATAGAAGATCTAGGCGAATAATAAAAAATGGTTGGAATGATTACGGGCAATAGAAATATCCAGAATAAATAAAAATTAGTAATTGAAACCTCTTTAAACGCAATTTTTGATATAAAAACACAAACTAAAAAATTGAATGATAAAAAGAGTTGAAAATTTTTATTTAAAACAAAACTCATAAATGCATTATACCAAAGATAAAGTGGCTCTGCATCAATTGTAGAATGTGTCTTAAAAAAAGGAAAACTATCTATCAAATAGCCACCTTCAAAGGTGGCTTCATATCTCGAGTAGTCAAACCCAGTATCAGGCAGTATGCTTAAAAAAATAAAAACACCTACAATTGAAAATACAAAACTTAATTTCCTTGAACCGAAAGAAAGTAATGCAATAAAAATTGTAAAAAAATAAAAATCATCCATTTATCAGAATTATTTAATAAGTAAATATGTTCTGTTTAACGGCTATTTTTTTATAAAATCTTGAACTATTTTCTTTAGATTATTTGACAATTCTACGTTTGAAACTGGATTTAAAGGAGGATTCTCCCAATCGATATCCTCTGGTGCAAATACATTCATATCTGCCTCAAAAAGAGCATCTACTTCAGCTTTCGGTTTAGTTGTTAATATGTTGAGATGATTAACCGTCCCTTTAAAACGAGATAAATGACCAGATTCATCTTCCAGTCCATTAAATAAAAATAATACTGGTGTTCCCATTGCTAGACAAGGTAACGCACAATGGATTCTAGAAGTAACCACTACCTTTGCTTTGGAGTATTTCTTTAAAGTTTCATCAGCTATTTCGTATTTTTCTTCATTAGAAATTTTATTAGAACAAAATTGATTAATTACAATACCTCTATCTATAATATCCTGAGGGATATGTTCTTTTAAAATTTTGTTTTTCTTAGGAAGATTCATGGTTTTAAAAATCCTACCTGTAGCAGTATGATAAAGTATTCTTTTAGGGTCAGCCTTGTAAACATACCTTTGATCATAATCATAAAGAACATCTACAAAATAAATGTTTTCAGTTTTTTCATCTGTCTTATAATCAATATCAAGAGTTGATGTAAGACAAAAACTAAAATAACTATCGATTCCGTGTTTTTGCATTAAGTTTAAGGTACTGAAATCTCTACATCCTATCGGACTATGCTTTTTTAAATAAGCAACAGCCTCTGGATTATTAAAGATGACATCAGCAAATCTTGGATTCAGATGAAATGATACAAACAAAGGATCTATATTCTCATGTGGAGGCCAATTTTCTGGTTTATATGTAAACCAACCATTAAGTATTAGTTTGACCTTTTCAGGAATTGGAGCATTTAGCTCATCTCGCTCAATATAATAATCAACATGAGGCAAATATTGTTTAGCAGCTAGACTCTGTATATGATCACCATAATTAACAATTCCAGCATCACCATGACTATGTTTTAAAAGAGCGTATTTCATTTAATTTAGAAATTTAAATTTTGATATTAAAAAGGATTTAAAATATTTGAACAACTTATTATTAAGAGAAACAAACAATACTAAACCAATGGCAAAAATAAGAATATGTATTGAAAACAGGTCTTTTAATGCAAGTAAAAACAATAATATAGAAATAACAGTTAGAGAAATTAATTTAAACCACTTAATATCTAAGAAAAGATAGCTTTTTAAATCTACCACTCTTAAAATGAAAACAGTTGCAAACCCAAGTAGTGTACCTACACCTGGAGCAAATAAGCCTATCAAAGGAATTAATAAATATGTTATGCCTAGGTTCACTATTCCACCAATAATTGTTGTGGTAAATAAATTTATCGTACGTTTTTCTTTTAAATAAATAGAACCATAGAAGGCTGAAAAGGACGAGAAAGCAGTTCCTAAAAACAATAGTGGCATATATTTCCAAGTATCTTGATAACTAGATTCGACGACATAACTAACTAGAAATTTAGATATAGGTATTAATAAAATAGTTAAACAAATTTCTAAAATTAAAAATTGATTAAATAATTTAGAAACAAATGATACATCTTCATTATCATTAATTTTTGAAATTGCAATATCCTGCCAGGCAAGCATAAAAATAGAATTAATTATGGCAAGAATTGCAGGAAATCTTGAGCTAATTGCGAAGTCACCATTTGCCTCAATCCCCATAAGATGTAATATTAAAAAACGATTTGCTGCATTAATTAACCACCAGCTAATCGCATTTGGAATTAAGGGTGTCGAATACTTAAGCAATTCAAATAAATGCTTTAAAGTGTAACTCCTAAATTCTATATATGTATAAATTTCACCTAGAAACACACAAGCAATAACACTTAAAGAATAAGACAAAATAGACGCCAACAAAATACCTAATAAGCCATAATTTAAAAAATAAAGAAAAAGTAAATTGAAAAACACAAGCAACACTGAGTTTAGTAAACCAATGAATGAATACAATTTATTTTTCCCTAATCCTCTAATGATTTGTTGAGCAATAGGAAACAGACTAGCACCAATTAATAGTAGATAAAAATACTCTTGATACCTAAAACTATAAAAATAAGTACTAATCAGATAACATAAACCAAAGATTGTTAACAATATAAGACTTGAGAATATGCCTGTCGATATTACTTTTCTCTTATCCCTTAGATTTTCAGAAGTTAATAACCATCGATACATTGCTTCTGATAACTGTAATGTTACCACAGGAAATAACAAACTGATGGATGTCAAAAATAGATCATATAAACCTAAATCTTCTTTATTGACAAAAAAAGAAAACAATGGAACCATTGCATAACTCAATACTTTTGACCCAAAGTTACCTATTGCATATATGAATGTATTATTGAGTAATGAATTTGCACGTTCCATTAAAGTTATTTATTGACTCCACAAAAATCCAAAATCAATTTATCAGAATCTTTCGGCAATTGTTTAAACTCATCATGAGCAACTAAATAAACTACTATATCGGCTTTCGCGAAAGCGGTTTTATAATCGGTTATTTTGAATACCTTATGATCATTAATGTTAGGTTCTACAATATAGTATTCCTCATCATTTGCATCTTGAAGTACTTTTTGCGCAATATACTTCGCTGGTGACTCTCGTAAATCATCAATATTAGGTTTAAAAGCCAGTCCCATGATGGCAATACTAGGCTTACGACCGTGCTTGAGTTGAAATTGTAACTTTGCGGTTTTCACCTTTTCTGCACACCAGAATGATTTATAATTGTTAATCTCACGGGCCTTCCCTATTATTTGTGATTCCATAGGGAAATCTGCTGTGATAAAATAAGGATCTACCGCTATACAATGTCCTCCTACACCACAACCTGGTTGTAAAATAGTAACTCGTGGATGCTTATTAGCCAGCTCAATCAGTTCCCAAACATTTATTCCCGCTTTATCACAAATGAGAGACAACTCATTTGCAAATGCAATTTGTACATCTCTGGAAGAGTTCTCCACTAGCTTACACATCTCTGCCGTTCTAGCGTTTGTAGGATGTAAAGAGCCTTTTACATAATTGGAATAAAAAGAAATTGCTTTTTCAGTACTTGCAGCATTGACACCACCTATTACTCTATCATTATGCACTAGTTCATGCATAACGTTACCTGGTAAGACTCTTTCTGGACAGTAGGCTATAAAAAGTTTATCTTTAAGTTCAGGACGGTTTTCATAAATTAAATCCATCATTTTTTCAGTAGTCCCTACTGGAGAAGTAGATTCAATGATATACAAATCACCTTCTTTTAACAAAGGAAGCACTGCTCTAGTTGCAGCTTCAACAAATGAAATATCAGGTTCATTTTTATCCTTAAAAGGAGTGGGAACAACGATTAAATAATTATTAGCCTCAACTGGCGTCGTTGCCGCTTGAAGATATCCTTTATCCACTGCCTTAGCAACAGCTTCATCTAAGGAAGGTTCAACTATATGAATTTCACCTCTATTTATGGTGTCCACTACATGTTGATTAATATCAACACCATGAACATTTACTTCATTTGACGCTATTAGTGCTGCGGTAGGCAGGCCTATATAGCCTAGCCCTATCATTACTACTTCTGGTTGCATGTTGTTACTTTTGATTTTTGATAAATTCTACAATACGATGACAAGCTTTACCATCACCATATGGATTGTGTAATTTACTCATTTCAGTAAATCGATCTGAATTATTAAGCAAATTTAGTGTTTCAGAAACAATTAAATCTTTGTCGGTACCCACAAGAATAACTGTTCCCGCTTCAACAGCTTCAGGGCGCTCAGTCGTATCCCTCATCACTAAAACTGGCTTTCCTAAACTAGGAGCCTCTTCTTGCACTCCTCCACTATCTGTAATAATTAGTTTAGATCGATTCATAAGCCAAATAAAATCTTCATAAGCAAGTGGATCGATAAGCATAATGTTACTAATACCTGCTAAAATCCGTTTCACTGGTTCTTGTACTTTAGGATTTAAATGAACTGGATAAATAATTAAATGCTCAGGCTTTTCTAATGCGATTTCTTTTAAAGCTTCGCAAATACGAATAAAGCCATCACCATGATTCTCTCTACGATGACCGGTAACGAGAAGTACTTCCTGATCACCTATATCGTGATTCAGTTTTTTAATGAGATCACTAGGGTCATCATTCACTTTATTTACACTCTCAAGCAATGCATCAATTACCGTGTTTCCTGTAATTACAATTTGATGAGAAGGTACATTTTCTTTAAGTAAATTACTTTCAGATGTTACCGTAGGAGCAAAATGAAAATCAGCGATTCTACCGGTAACCTGTCGATTAATTTCTTCAGGAAAAGGAGACCATTTATTATCTGTTCGCAATCCAGCTTCTACATGGCATACTTTGGATTGATTATAAAATGCCGCTATACTTGTTGCCATTGTTGTAGAAGTATCTCCATGTACAAATACGTAATCTGGATTAAAATCTTCTAAAACAGGCTTCATACCTGTTACTATATCTGCTGTCAATGAATAAAGGTTTTGGCCTGGCTTCATTAAATCCAAATCAAAATCAGGAGTAATCTCAAAAAACTGCAATACCTGATCCAACATTTCCCTATGTTGTGCCGTAACACAAACTTTTGTTTCAAAAGATTCTTTATATTTCAAAAACTCTTTAACAAGAGGAGCCATTTTTATGGCCTCTGGTCTTGTTCCGAATACAATTAAAACTTTTTTTAGTATTGCCATTTCTAAAACTTTATTTTTTTAACAAAAGCTGCAAAGATAAATAGATTAAATCATTTTTATAACTGCATTCTCATTTATAATCACCAAATAGTCACCTAATTAAAAGTTCTAAATATGGATATATTACCCTTTTCCTATTTTATAAAACTCAAAGCCAATTTCTCTCATTAATTCATCACTCAATAATCGTCTCCCATCAAACAAGAAAGCTGGCTTTAACATTGAATTATAAATTTTACTCCAGTCATAAGTCACAAACTCATCCCATTCTGTTAATATAGCAACGGCATGTGCATTTTCTACAGCATCGTAAGGTGAATTTGAAACTTCAACCAAATCTCTATTTTCTTCTGTACTTCTTGAACCTAAATACTCTAAATCAGAAAAAATTTGATCTTTTGTCACTTTAGGATCATATATGACTAGCTCTGCCTGTTCACTTAATAAGTAATCGGCCACATAAATTGCAGCAGATTCTCTAGTATCATTAGTGTCTTTCTTAAATGCCCATCCCAATATTGCAATACGCTTACCAGAAACAGTATTAAATAAAGTTTCTACGATTTTTTTAGCAAAACGTCTTTTTTGATAATCATTCATGATAATGACTTGCTCCCAATAATCTGCAACTTCATTTAAGCCATAAGATTTAGATATGTATACTAAGTTTAAAATATCTTTCTGAAAACAAGAACCACCAAAGCCAACCGAAGCTTTTAAGAATTTAGAACCTATTCGACTGTCAGAACCGATTGCTCTAGCTACCTCATCTACATCTGCCTCAGTAACCTCACATAATTCTGACAAAGAATTAATACTACTCACTCGTTGTGCTAAAAAAGCATTTGCGGTAAGCTTAGATAATTCAGAAGACCAAACATTGGTAGTCAAAATACGATCCTTCGAAACCCAGTTTGAATATACATTTACCAATGCTTGCTGTGCTAATTTACCTCGATCTGTCTCTTCTCCTCCTATTAAAACACGGTCAGGATTCAATAAATCATTTACTGCTGTACCTTCAGCAAGAAATTCAGGATTAGATAAAATATCAAAATTCACTCCATTACCTGTATTATCTAAGATACGTTTTAATGCCTCAGCTGTACGTACCGGCAAAGTCGATTTTTCAACAATGATTTTATCTGATGTAGCTACAGCAGCTATTTGTCTAGCACATAACTCAATATATTTTAAATCTGCTGCCATGCCTTTTCCTACACCGTAAGTTTTTGTGGGTGTGTTCACAGAGATAAAAATCATGTCAGCATCTTGAATCGCTTGATCTACATCTGTAGAAAAAAACAAGTTTTTTCCTCTAGCTTCATTTACCAAAGATGCTAATCCAGGTTCATATATAGGAATATGATCTGTATTAGGATCGTTCCAAGCATTAATACGGTCCACATTAATATCTACGACGTGCACATTAATGTGAGGACATTTTGCCGCAATCATCGTCATAGTAGGTCCACCAACATATCCTGCACCAATACAACAGATATTCTTTATTTCTTTCAACATTATTTTTTTTAAATTCTTTATAGAGTTTGATCTGCTCCAGCTTTTAAAACACCTTTCACATCATAAACCACTGTATTTTCATTAGATATCAACCGTAAATCCATCTTTAAAAACTCATTATGAGCCACTGCCAAAACTATAGCATCATATTTTTCTCCAGATAAATTAGTTAAATTACTAATCCCATATTCCTGTTTTACTTGAATAGAATCAGCTAATGGATCATAAACAGAAGCATTTATACTGTACTCAGTTAGATTATTGTAAATATCAATAACTTTGGTATTGCGAACATCAGGACAATTTTCTTTAAAAGTGAACCCCAAAATTAAGACTTTAGCATCTTTTAAAATGATATCTTTAGAAATCATTAATTTGATAACTTCTGAAGCCACATAACTTCCCATGCTATCATTGACACGCCTTCCCGCAAGTATAATTTCAGGATGATACCCAACTGATTGCGCTTTTTGAGCTAAATAATATGGATCAACTCCTATGCAATGCCCACCGACTAAACCAGGGGTGAATGGCAAAAAATTCCATTTAGTTCTTGCCGCAGCTAACACATCATTAGTGTTTATATTGAGTTTATTAAATATTTTAGCTAATTCATTTACAAAAGCAATATTAATGTCTCTTTGTGAATTTTCTATAACCTTAGCTGCTTCAGCCACCCTTATTGTAGGTGCCATATGTGTTCCTGCAGTAATAACACTTTTATATAAATCATCTATTTGCAATGCTGCATCAGGAGTACTACCTGAGGTGACCTTAAGTATTTTCTCAATGGTATGTAATTTATCTCCTGGATTGATACGCTCTGGGGAATAACCTAAATAAAAATCTTGATTAAAAACTAAACCACTTACTTCTTCTAATAATGGCGCACATTCTTCCTCAGTGACGCCAGGATATACAGTGGATTCATAAATTACAAAATCTCCTTTTTTTAGATATTTTCCAATGGTTTTACTAGCCATCAATAAAGGATCAAGCAAAGGTTTATTATGTTCATCTATCGGAGTAGGAACTGTAACAATATATACATTAGAATCTAATAAATCACGCTCTGAAGAGGTACAGTAAAGCCCTTTATAATTATTATTAGAATCTTTAAGAACCTTTGATAACTCATCATTTGTTAACTCTAAGGTACTATCGATACCATTGTTAATTTCATTAACTCGTGGAGTTTTGATATCAAAACCTACAACACTATATTTTGTAGCAAACAATCTAGCTAAGGGTAAACCAACATAACCTAGACCTATTATAGTTATTTTTTTTTTCATTCGACTGATGATACTGATTTATCACGCTTTCGCGAAAGCGAAATTAATAATTATAAATGAGACCAGTACCAATCTACAGCCTCATCTAACCCATCTCTTAGATTGAATTGAGGTTGGTAATTTAATATTCTCTTTGCTTTATCAATGGAAGCCAGAGAATGAGGCACATCACCTTCACGCACTGGACCGTAAATCACTTCAATATTTAAAATAGATTTATCGTATTTAGATAAAGACGTCTTGAGTAAATCGACTAACATTTTTAGATCTGTACGTTCTCCGTATGCAATATTGAAAATAGAGTTTACAGCTTCAGGATGCACTGTAAGCATAGCCTTTTCATTTGCTTGAATAATATTATCAATAAAAGTAAAGTCCCTAGAGTAGGACCCATCTCCATTAATCATAGGAGATTGTTTATTCTTTAACTGCTTAATGAACAAAGGTATCACAGCGGCATATGCACCATTAGGATCTTGCCTACGTCCAAAAACATTAAAATATCTTAACCCTATGGTATCCAATCCATAAGTCTTATAAAAAACGTCGGCATAAAGTTCATTAACATACTTGGTTATCGCATAAGGTGACAATGGCTTACCTATTAATTCCTCTACTTTAGGCATAGTTTTAGAATCACCATAGGTAGAAGAACTTGCAGCATAGACCATCTTCTTCACACCTGCATCTTTACATGAAACTAGCATGTTTAAAAAACCTCCTACATTCACGTCATTTGAAGTGATAGGATCATTGATGGACCTAGGTACACTACCTAAAGCGGCTTGATGCAAAACATAATCTCTATTTAAAACTGCTTTACGACATGTCTCAATATCGCGAATATCACCCTTTAAAAAATTGAAATTATCTTTCAATCGAAGACCTTCGATATTACTAAGAGAACCTGTTGATAAATTGTCAAGACCTAAAACGTCATGTCCCTTACTCACAAAATGTTCGCAAAGATTACTACCGATAAAACCAGCAGCTCCCGTAATTAAAATTTTTAAAGACATAGAGAAACCTAAAGTGTAGTCGAAAGGAACAAATGTAATAAGAATAAGTCCACACAATGAATTAAAATATTTAAATGTTAATATAAATTTAAAGTAAAACTTTTCATAAAAAGGTTAGGTTTAGTGTAATAATTATATATTTGCAGGTTGAAAGCAAGAATAAATCTTATGAAAAAAATTATTACATTATCATTTGCTTTGTGTGGCCTAATAGGTTTTGCACAAACTGATACGGAAGAAGTAAAATCTGATTACAACAAATGGTCTATCGATGTGGGCGCTGGTGTAACTAAACCGGTACGCCCTGTAAGTTCTGGAGCATTTACCAACACACCATCACTATTTCAAGCAGATCTTGGCGTTAGATATATGGTCAACGACAAATTTGGTTTTAATGCAGATTTTGGTTACAACAATTTTTCTAGCGATGAGAATAGCCGTGATTTTGACTCTAGATATTATAGAGTAACACTGGAAGGTGTTGTAAATGCAGGTCACATAGTTGGTTTACATAAATTGCATGACAGACTAGGTCTTCTTTTACATGGTGGTATGGGTGTTTCTAATTTAAAAGGAACTGATCCAGTTGAAACTGGTAATGACTGGATGTTAAATTTTCAAGCTGGTATTACGCCACAAATAAGATTAAGCAATAGTGTAGCTTTATTTGGTGATTTGTCTGTTTTAGGACACGTAAGACAAGATATCACTTTTGATGGATTAAGTAGAGCAAGTACCAGAGGATTTGACGGTATGTTAGTAAATGCTTCTGTTGGTTTGAATATCTATTTAGGTAACGGAGATGTTCACTCTGACTGGTATACTTACGATGTTGAAGAGAAAATTGACAATCTTACTGCTGATGTTGAAAAAATGGCAACAGATTATGCTGATGATGACAAAGATGGTGTGCCAAATTATATAGACAGAGACAACACAACTGAAAGTGGTGTACGTGTAGATAATAAAGGTAGAGCTATTGACTTAAACAACAATAGTATTCCGGATGACATGGAAAGTGCTCTTGATGGTCGTTATGCTTCTAAAGCTGACTTAGCTAACATGAAGCCTGGTGCTAATGGTGCTAACGGAATGTCTGACAAAGGTATCATCAAGAAATTGATTAACGAAGGGTATGTTAACGTATACTTCCAGTTCAATAGTACTAAGCCTGCTCTTTATTCTTTAGGTGCTATCAATACTCTAGTAACTTATATGAAGGATAACCCAAGTGCTACTGCAACTTTAACAGGTTATGCTGATGAATTAGGAAGCCCTGCTTACAATAAAAACTTATCTGAGCGTCGTGCTAAGATGGTACACGATGTACTTGTAGCTTCTGGCGTTGATGCTTCTAGATTATCTCACAATGGTAATGGTGAAGATGCTTCTGTTGACAAGAATTCTTCTGAAGCAAGACAACTAGTAAGAAGAGTTACTTTCAGAGTAAACTAATTACTATCTTTCTACATATTGAAAAGGGTCGCAATTTGCGACCCTTTTTTTATGCTTAAATTTTTATGCGTTAAAATTATAATCATCAGTAGATCTCAATACTGAAAAGAGAACCTAATCGTTCCTTAACGATTTTAAATAATAAAATTGATCATTCTAAACTTAGACTCCATTTAATCTACTTATACACTCTACGATACTCAACATAATATCCTAACTATAGTGAAGCTCTAAAACATAAAACCGATAAGCTTACCTTATTCTTATTAATAAATAACTCTCTAAAAATTTGAATGGCTAATGGCTAATGGCTAATGGCTAATGGCTAATGGCTAATGGCTAATGGCTAATGGCTAATGGCTAATGGCTAATGGCTAATGGCTAATGGCTAATGGCTAATGGCTAATGGCTAATGGCTAA